>JAKFFE010000045.1:0-37920 GCA_036675345.1 Myxococcaceae bacterium | reverse complement strand
GCGCGCTTGGCCGCAGCGCGCTTGGCCGCAGCGCGCTTCGCCGCAGCGACCCTGGCGCGCTTGGCCGCAGCGACCCTGGCGCGCTTGGCCGCAGCGACCCTGGCGCGCTTGGCCGCAGCGACCCTGGCGCGCTTGGCCGCAGCGACCCTGGTGCGCTTGGCCGCGGCGACCCTGGCGCGCTTGGCCGCAGCGACCTCGGTCCGCCTCGCCGCAGCCTCCCTCCGCAGCTTCGCCCTCGATTCCTTGGCCCGTCTGGCCTCATTGGACCGGGCCCTGCTCTCCGCACGCCTCGCCTCCGCGGCGGCCTTCTTCTTCGCGGAAGCGATCGCCTTCTGAGCCCGCTTCGCCTCCTCATGGGCGCTCCGGATTCGGTCCTTCCGGGCGCGGGTCGCCTCGGCGAGGGCGCGCTTGGCGGCTGCCTTCTTGAACCGGATCGCCTCGCGTTCCGTCCGCCGCAGCTCTGCCTGCCGGGCCCTCCTGGCCTGGGCCTCCGCCTGTCGAAGCTCCCGCTCCCGCTGGCGGACCGCGGCTGCCTCCGCCCTTCGAGCCTCCTTCTCCCGGGCGCGCCTGGCCAGGGCCTCCGGGCTCTTCGGATCCTCCAGAAGCTGGGCCAGCCCCGGGTGCGGGTTGGGCCCGAAGGCCTCCTCCGGGGAGAAGAAGTCCGGGATCCCGGCGTTGCGAGCGAACTGCCGGTCCGACTCCCTGTCTCCGATCATCACCGACCGGGCCAGGTCCAACCCCAGGGCGGCCTGGGCCTTGATCGCCATCCCCGGGTTGGGCTTCCGGTCCTGTGAATCTCGACGGTACTGCGGCACCTGCCCCTTGGGATGAAACGGGCAGTAGAGGATCAGCGAGAACACCCCGGGGAGCAGCTCCTCCTCCAGGTGCCGGTTCACCGCCTCCACGTCCAGCTCGGTGAGGTACCCGAAGGCCACCCCGCCTTGATTGGTGACCCCCACGATCTTGAAGCGCCGCTCCTTGAACTCCCGCAGCCGGGCCTCCACCCCGGGGCGGATCTCCTGGTCCCAGGCCTTCACCGGATGCGGCCGGCCGCTGCGGGTGGTCCGCACCGTCCCGTCCAGATCCACCAGCAGTCCCCGGTGTCCCTGCCGCGCCATCAGCGCGCGTTCCCCGGCGTGCTCAATCCAGTCCCCGCTCCCACAGGTCCTCCTCGTCCAGCCCGATCAGGTGCCCCACCTCGTGCATCAAGGTGATCCCGATCTGCTCGATCAGCTCCTCTCTCGATCGCGCGAACCGCTCCAGATTTCGCTGGTAGAGCACGATCGAGGCAGTGAGGTGGTCCGCGGCATTGGCGAAGCTGCGCTCTCCCACCGGGGTCCCCCGGAACACGCCCAGGATGGAGGGGGAGAGCGGCGGCTGCTCCCCGACCAGATCCTCGTCCGCGGGGATCGGCTCCACTGCCAGGGTGGTGTTCTCCAGGTACTTCTTCACGTGCGCCGGCAGCCGCTCCACCGCGTCGGTCACCACCTGATCGAACTGCGCCTCGGAGAGCCGGGTGGGGGGAGGGAAGTCCTCTGCGGACAGCTCGGTGGCGCGGGCAAAGCGCCGCTTGGCCTCCTTGTGATCTCCGGCCCGTTCGGCGATCAACCCCAGATAGTGGTGGGCGAAGGGATCTGCCTCCTCCGCCTCCAGCACCGCGGCCAGATCCGCGCGGGCCAGGTCGAACCGGCACAGCTCGAAGTGGGCGATCCCCCGCTCCAGCAGCGCGTCCAGCGAAGCGGGGATCAGGGACAGCGCTTCATCCAGCCTCTCCAGGGCCAGGGTGCACTCGCCCACCTGATTCAGCGCGGTGCCCTCCAGCAGGGCGAACTCGAACTGCAGCTCGGCCAGCCCCCGCTTCTTGCACAGCTTCCGGCCCCGGGTGGCCAGGGCCACTCCCTCCGCCAGCGCCTCCCGCTCCTCGCCCGCGGTGGAGATCAGCAACTCCGCCAACCCCAGCAACAGCTCCGGGGTTTCCGGCGACTCCTTCAGCGCCTGGGCGTAGAACTCCCTGGCCTCTTCGGTGCGATCCAGCTCCACCAGCGCGGCCGCCTTGAAGTGCAGCGCCTCCGCCGAGCGGGGCGCCAGCGCCAGCGCCTCCTCCGCCCGGGCCAGCGCGGCTGCGAACTGCTCTTGATCAAACGCGTCCGCCGCCCGATCCAGGATCGCGTCCAGCTGCGGCGCAGGGGGGCGGGGGCGGGACCGCGGCATGGAGCGCGAGGTAAGCGTCCCTCCCAGCGTTGTCAACCGCGCCCTGCGTGGTTACAAGCCCCCTGGTGAAGGTGACGGCGTGAACATCCTGGTGGTCGACGACGATCCCGACCTGTGCCGGATGCTCTCCCGCTATCTGGAGAAGCAGGGGTTCCGGGTGTACTCCGCCGGGGACGCGCTCCAGGCGCTGGACGTGCTGGCCCGCGAGCAGATCCAGCTGGTGATCACCGACTACATGATGCCGCACCTGGACGGGATCGGCTTCGTCACCCAGCTCAAGGCCGACCCCGCCTACCAGAACGTCCCGGTGATCATGATCACCGCCCACGCCACCGACGAGCTGGTGGACCGCGGCCTGCGCAAGGGCGTGGCGATGACCCTCTCCAAGCCCATCGACTTCGACCGCCTGCTCACCCTCGTCCGCTTCGCCCAGTAGGCGACCCCTCGGCCCAATCCGGGCCCCGGGCGTCATTGTGGCCCCGGCGCTGTTGACAAGCCGGGAGCGACCGTTAGTTTAGCGCTCGACTTGGTCGAGTGCTAACGGCCAAAGCCCCAATATCACTAGATTTTCAGGAGGTTCGTACCCATGGCAGCGAAAGAGATCCATTTTCATGCGGCAGCCCGCGAGCAGATTCTCCGCGGTGTTCGCATTCTCGCCGACGCGGTCGCGGTGACGCTTGGCCCCAAGGGCCGCAACGTGGTGATCGAGAAGTCGTTCGGCTCTCCCACCGTCACCAAGGACGGCGTCACCGTCGCCAAGGAGATCGATCTCGAGAACAAGTTCGAGAACATGGGCGCCCAGATGGTGAAGGAGGTCGCCAGCCAGACCTCTGACAAGGCCGGCGACGGCACCACCACCGCCACCGTGTTGGCCCGCGCCATCTACGAGGAGGGCCTGAAGCTGGTGGCCGCCGGGCACAACCCGATGGATCTGAAGCGCGGCATCGACAAGGCCGTGGAAGTGGTGGTGGCGGAGCTGAAGAAGCAGTCCAAGCCCTGCAACACCCGTGGCGAGATTGCCCAGGTGGGCACCATCTCCGCCAACGGCGACGAGTCGATCGGCACCATCCTCGCCGAGGCGATGGAGAAGGTCGGCAAGGAGGGCGTGATCACGGTCGAGGAGGCCAAGGGCCTGGAGACCGACCTGAAGGTCGTGGAGGGCATGCAGTTCGACCGCGGCTACCTCTCCCCGTACTTCGTCACCAACCGCGAGCGGATGGAGGCGGTGCTGGAGGATGCGTTCATCCTGATCAGCGAGAAGAAGATCTCCTCCATGGCGGACATGGTGCCGATCCTGGAGCAGGTGGCGCGGGCCGGTAAGCCCCTGCTGCTGATCGCCGAGGACCTGGAGGGCGAGGCTTTGGCCACCCTGGTGGTGAACAAGATCCGCGGCGTGCTCAACGTCTGCGCGGTCAAGTCGCCCGGCTTCGGGGATCGCCGCAAGGAGATGCTCAAGGATCTGGCCACCCTCACCGGCGGCCAGGTGGTCACCGAGGAGCTGGGGATCAAGTTCGAGACCCTGACCCTCAACGAGCTGGGCCGCGCCAAGCGGATCGTGATCAACAAGGACGAGACCACGATCATCGACGGGGTGGGCGCCAAGGCGGACATCGAAGGCCGGATCAAGCTGATCCGTCGCCAGATCGACGAGACCACCTCCGACTACGACAAGGAGAAGCTGCAGGAGCGGCTGGCCAAGCTGGTCGGTGGCGTGGCGGTGGTCAACGTGGGCGCGGCCACCGAGACCGAGATGAAGGAGAAGAAGGCCCGGGTGGAGGATGCGCTGCACGCCACCCGCGCCGCGGTGGAGGAGGGGATCGTCGCCGGTGGCGGCGTCGCCTACCTGCGCACGCTGCCCGCGCTGGAGAAGCTCAAGCTGGGCGGTGAGCTGGACTTCGGCGTGGACATCATCAAGCGGGCGCTGACCGAGCCTCTGCGCAAGATCGCCTCCAACGCCGGGGTGGAGGGCGCGGTGGTGATCAACAAGGTCAAGGAGGGCAAGGACGCGTACGGCTACAACGCGCGCTCCGGCGAGTACGAGGACCTGATCAAGGCCGGCGTGATCGACCCCACCAAGGTGGAGCGCACCGCGCTGCAGAACGCGGCCTCCGTGGCCTCCCTGCTGCTGACCACCGAGGCGATGATCGCCGACAAGCCCAAGAAGAAGTCCAAGGGCGGCAACGGCGGCGGTGGCGGACCGGAGTACGGCGGCGAGGACATGGACTACTAGGTCCAGTCCCAGCCTGAAGTGAAGGAGGCCCCGGTCGCGATCCACTCGCGCCGGGGCCTTCGTCCGTCTGGGGACGACGCCTACGGGCGCGGGATGCGGGGGAGGGTGAGGTGGAAGGTGCTGCCCTGACCCAGCGTGCTCTCCGCCCAGATCCTGCCTCCATGGGCGGTGACCAGGGTGCGGGCGATGTGCAGCCCCAGCCCCAGCCCGCGGCGATCCAGCCGGTTCACCTGCTGGAACGGGGAGAAGATCGTCTCCAGCTGATCCGCGGGAATCCCGGGCCCGGTGTCGGAGACGGAGAGCCGCACCTGGTCTCCGTCCACCCCGGCGCTGAGGCGGACAGTGCCGCCCGGTGGGGTGAACTTCAGCGCGTTGCCCACCAGGTTGGCGCCGACCTGGACCAGCCGCTCGTGGTCGAAGTTCGCCCACAGCTCTTCGGTGGGCTTGCTGGCCGAGAGCGAGACCCCGGCCGCCGACGCGCTCAGCTCGAAGGCCTCCAGCACGTCGCGGACCACCGTGCCGAGCTCGCCGGGCCCCGGCTGGACCCCCAGCTGCCCGGCTTCGATGCTCACCAGGTCCAGCAGGTCTCCCAGCAGCCGCTTCATCCCCGCCGAACAGCGCAGGATGGACTCGGCCCGCTTGTTCACCCGCGCACCCAGGTCGGTGTCGTCCGCCACCTCTCGCTGCAGCATCTGGGCGTTGAGCGCGATCGCTCCCAACAGCGCCCGCAGATCATGGCTGACCATCCCCAGAAAGCCGTCCCGGGTGACCAGCGCCGCGTCCGCCCCGCTCCGCTCGCGGAGCAGATCCTGATCGGTGATCCCCCGCTCCAGCCGCAGCAGCTCGGCCAGGGCCCGGCTCCGGGCTTCGCGCTCCTCCTCCAGCAGGTCACTCTCTGCCCGACGCTCCTCCTTCAGCGCCCGATCCTCCTCCTCTCGCAAGGTCCGGATCGCGCCGGTGCTGCCATCCAGCTTGGCGTCCGCCTTGTCGCGGGCCTTCTTGAGCACCCCGTCCGCACGCGCCTGCGCCACCTCGCGCACCTGATCGGACTGCTCCTCGATCGCCGCCCGACTGGCGTCGTACTCCTGATCCGCCTTGTTCCGTTCGCTGCGGAGGCTCTGGTCGGTCTGGTGGCGTTCGGTGGGCTTCGAGTTGCTCATGGGCCGGTCGGTCATAGCTCGACCGGGGAACCCCCGCCGTCTGGATAGAAGTCCGGGAGGTGGGCTTCGGACAGTGCGCTACCGCAGCCGCCCCACCGACCCCTGACCGGCCACGCCCAGGGAGGTGAAGTACAAGGCCCCCTGGTGCAGCAGCAGATCGCCTGGGCCGAACCCGGAGGGACCCACCACCGGGGCGCCCAGCGGATCGCAGCCCGCCGCCATCCGCAGGAAGAGCTCGGAAGCAGGGTTGCTGGGCGAGGGATCGGTGCGCGCCTGGAAGTAGACGAACCCTCCCACCGCCACCGGGGCCGTCGGGGACCACAGCTGGTCCGCGAAGGTGATCACCCCGCCATCCACCCGGGACAGCGCGCGCACCGCACCGTCCCGCGCCGCCGTTCCCTCGGTCCACAGGAAGGCCTCGGCGCTCACCGCTAGATCGCGGCCCCGGGTAGGAGAGGGGGCCACCCGCGTGGCGGCGGACGAGCCGTCCACCGGCACCCGGTACAGCCCGGCGGCGGACTCGGCGGCCCCGCTGCCCGCCACCAGGAAGAAGACGTCGGTCCCCTCCAGCACCGCGCCGGTCACGGTGGCACCGGCCGGAGCCGCGTGGAGCACGATCGGCAGCGTCCCGTCCTTCTCGATCCGCACCAGCTGCTCCAGCCCGGTGGCGATGATCAGCCAGGGGTCGTGGATCCGGATCGCGCTCTCGCCCACCAATGCGTTGCTGGCCAGGCCGTGGAGGAAGGTCTCCTGCTTGTTGTCCTTCCGGATCCGCCACAGCCCGTCCTCATCCAGGAAGTAGACGTGGTCCGCGTCCACCGCCAGCGCGTCCGGGCTGTTGAACCCGGTCTCCATCAGCTCCACCGCCGCACCGCCGTCGGAGTCCAGCGGGATCCGGGAGACCCTCCCGGAGCCGGAGGCGCCGGCCTCGGTGAAGTAGAGGTGGGTGCCATCGATGGCCAGCTTGCGCGGGCCATCCAGGCCGACGGCCAGCGTCTCCCCGGCCCCCACCAGCGGCGGGCTGCAGGAGGGGACCGTGCCCCCATCCTGCTTGCGGGCATCCCGCTGGGGATTCAAGCCGCCTCCGCAGTCACAGCCCGCCAGCGCCGCGCAGGCGGCGATCAGCAGCAGGCGCGGCGGGAGCGAAGGGGAGCTCATGGGGCGATCGGCTTGAGCTTCAGCGCCCGGGCCAGCTCCCGGCTCAGCGCCTTGGTGTCGGAGATCAGCTTGGGCAGACAGGCCACCGCCCCGCCGCGCAAGGAATCGATCGCCGACTCCATCGTCAGATGTTCGGCCAGCACCACGAAGGGCGCGCCGCGGGTGACCTGGCGGGCCAGCTCCAGCGCCGCGCGTCCGTGCGCCGGTCCGAAGTCCCAGGAGACCACCACCCCCGCGGGCGGGGTGTCTCCTCCCGAGCGGGGTTCGGTGAGGATGTTGGCCTCGTAGCCCAGCAGGGCCAGCGCCTCGGAGACCTGGTGGGAGGTGGTGGGGTTGTCCTCGTAGACGTCCACCCTCCGGTTCTGGGGCTGGAAGTCCTGGTGGGCGGAGGCGGCCAGGGCGTGGCGCAGCTTCTCCCGCACCTCCCGGATCTCGTCGAAGGGCTTGAGCAGGTAGTCCATCACCCCCAGCTCGGTGGCCTGCTGCGCGGTGACCACCGAGGGGTAGCCGGTCATCAGGATCACCTTGGAGGCGGGGTTCATCCGCCGCGCCTCCTGCGCCAGCTCCAGGCCGGAGAGCCCGGGGAGGTTCTTGTCGGTGACCACCAGATCGAAGGACGAATGCCGCAGGTGCTCCAGCGCCTCTTCCGCGGTGGCCGCCTCGGTGATCTCGCACTCCTTGCCCATCAGATCCCGGAACACCATCCGGATGATCTCCTCGTCGTCCACCACCAGCAGCCTCCGCCGCTGGACGGCGGGAGCCTGGGCGCCGGTGAAGGTGACCTTGAACACCGTGGCCGGGGGCGGGACGTCGTGGACCTGTTCGGGGTGCACCAGCGCGATCGAAGCGTCGTGCTCCTGGGCGATCCGCTTGCACACCGCCAGGCCCAGGCCGCTGCCCTTGCTCTTGGTGGTCAGGTAGGGCTCGAAGATCCGCTCCCGCAGCTCGGGCGGGATCCCCGGGCCCCAGTCCGCCACCATCAGCACCGGGGCATTCTTCTCCCCCCGGGTGGCGATCACCTTCAGCTTGCCGCGCCCGCCCATCGCGTCCCGGGCGTTGTTCATCAGATTCAAGGTCAGCTGTTCCAGAAGGCGCGGGTTGGCCACCAGCTCCAGCTCCGGCGCGGCGTCCACCTCCAGGCTGATCAGCGCCGACTCCGGGTTGAGCCGGAACAGCGAGGCGGCCTTCTCCACCGCCGTCCCCAGCCGGGTCTTCTCCTTGGGGGGCGGCTTCTCCGAGGCCAGCCGGGTGAAGTCGGAGATGATCTGCTCCATCCGCTCCACCTGGGCCAGCAGTTGGTGGATGGGGCCCTTGGCGCTGCCCTCGTCGGCCATCATCTGGCCGTAGGCCTTGATCCCCAAAAGCGGCTGGCGAAGCTCGTGCAACACCTCCGCCGCCAGCTGGGTGGAGCCGGCCTTGCGAAGCGCCTGCTCGGCGGTGCGGGCCGCCGCCAGGTCTCCGGCGGACAGCGCCCGGCGCAGCGCTTCGAGGGGAGTCTCCAGGGGCATTGGCCGCGGAGCATGGCGGATGCAGCGGAGGACAACAACGTATTCGCCTGTTGACGCCCCGGTCCGCCGGCCCCGATGCTCTGGAGCAGAGCCGCCCACATGCCCCAGACCAATCCCTTCCACTCGCTCGTGCCCCGCAAGCTCACCGACACCGAGCTGGCGCGGTCGATCCGCTTGAACATTGAAGCGGAGCTGGACGCCATCAACCTCTACGCGGCGCACCTGGACGCGACCGACAACGAGGAGGCCAAGGCGATCTTGCGGCACGTGATGGACGAGGAGAAGGAGCACGCCGCCCTCTTCTGGGAGCTGATCCGCCGGCTGGACCCCGAGCAGGCCAAGCACGCCGCCGAGGCCAGCACCAAGTTCCGGCTGATCGTCTCCGGCGCCTCCCACGAGGCAGTGGAGGCCGCGGGCGAGGCGCCCCAGGCCGGCCAGCCGGAGCTGCCGCTGGCCAAGACGCTCACCGTCGGCAACATGCGCCGCGGTTGAAGATGCGCCCGGTCCTGCTGCTGATCTCGCTGGGACTGCTGGGCTGCGAGCCGGAGCCCCCTGCCTTGGTGCTGGATTGCCCGGTGGAGGGCGAGGCCCCCGCGCCCACCCTGCTGGAGGTCTACGCCCAGCTGCAGTCGCCGATCTGCGGCAACTGCCACTTCCCCGGTTCGCAGGCGCCGGATCAGTCCTCCCCGGAGGCGCTGGCCGCGCTGATCGACGCCGGCTCCCCCAGCTATCCGCCACTGAAGATCATCGCCCCCGGCGATCTGCGCCGCAGCGTGATGTACCTCAAGGTGATGGGCGGCACCGACGCCGGCTACACCGGTCCTTCGGGTGAGGACACCGGACCGCTGATGCCCCGCGGTGGCCCCGCCCTCTCCGAGGAGAAGAAGGCGCTGCTGCGCCGGTGGATCTGCGCCGGAGCGCCCGCGGAGTAGCCGCGCCTCGCCGGTGGGTCCCGCCTGGGGCCACGGGGCCCGTTCGCGGCACGAAGCTGGGACGGCCCCGGTGAGGCTCAGGCCTCGGAGTGCCGCGAGGCCGGGGTGGCCTCCAGATCCCGCGCCGCCATGTACACCACGTTCCGGGTGCTCTTCTTTCCCCGGTACATGGCGCGATCCGCCAGGTCCAGCAGCGCCGCCTTGTCCTGCGCGTGCTCCGGGAAGCTGGCCACCCCGATGCAGGTGCTGACCGAGAGCGCGTAGCCCTCGCGGGCCAGGAACTTGTGGCTCTCCATGGTGCGGCGGATCCGTTCGGAGACCTTCAGCGCCCCGCCGGAGTCGGTGTTGCGCAGCAGCACCACGTACTCGTCGCCGCCGTAGCGGCAGACCACGTCGTTGTCGCGCACGCAGCCCTTGAGCACCCGGCCCACCTCCACCAGCAGCCGCGATCCCACCAGGTGTCCGTGGGTGTCGTTGATGGTCTTGAAGTAGTCCAGGTCCAGGAACAACAGGCTGAACGCCGTCCCACTGGCCCGCGCGCTGTCGATGTCCTGCTCCAGCACATGGTGCAGGTAGCGCATGTTGAACAGCCGGGTCAGGTCGTCCAGGTAGGCCAGATCCTCCACCTCGGCGAAGCGATCCAGGTTCCGCCAGGCCAGCGCCAGATGGGAGCTGAGGTAGCCGGCGGCGGAGAGATCCGCCTCGGTGGGGGCATGGGCGAACAAGAGCAGCACCCACCCGAAGGTGACCTCTCCCTCGGTGGCCGCCAGCAGCCGGGCCGCGGCGTGTCCCTGCGGAGCGGGGAGGGTGGTGGGCCAGGGGGCCTCGGGGGGCAGCCCCTCCAGCTGGGCCAGCACCTGGGTCTGGATCTCCGGAGCGATTCCGCCGCTGCCGATCAACCGGGGCTCGGCGTCGCTGCCGCGGGCCAGCAGCACCATCCCCGAGGCGCGGGCCTGCTGTCCGAACGCGGTGGTGGCGCTGGCGATCATCCGCTCCCGGTCCAGGGTGGTGGAGATCCGCTGGCCCGCCTCCAGCAGCGCCACGTGCGCGCGCAGGCTCTCGTTCTCGCGCAGCAGCTGCTTGGTGGTCAGCGCCCGGTGGATGGCGTGCTGCAAGGTCTCGGGGGCCACCGGCTTGACCAGGTACTCGGCGGCGCCGCTCTTGATCGCCCGCACCGCCGGGGCCACCTTGTCCAGGGCGGTGATCACGATCACCTCCAGCCCCGCGGCGCGCTCCTTGGCGAACTGCAGCACCTCCATCCCGTCCCCACCGGGGAGGAGCAGATCGGTGACCACCGCGTCGAAGGTCTGCTCGGAGAGGGCCTGCTTGGCCTCGGCAATGGACCCCACCGCGGTCACCTGGTGACCGGCGGCGATCAGACAATCGCCGTAGACGGCTCGGGCGACCTTCTCGTCATCCACCAGCAGGATGCGGGGCATGGGATCGGCTTAGCAGGACTCTCCCCACGCTGCTAGCTTGCGACCCGTGGCGGGATTCGAGAGCGGTCGGCGGTTGTGCCTCCTGTTTGAGTCGGGGCAGGGACGGTTTGCCGTGGAGGCGACCTCGGTGATGGAGGTGGCCAACCCGGACACCGACGGGGTCTCCATCCGGGGCCACCTGGATCTGGTCGATCTCTCCGAGCGGCTGGGCGGTGCCCCCGAACCGCCTCCCGGGGTGGGGGTGGTGCTGGACGTCAGCCCCACCCTGGCGGTGCGGGTCAAACGGATCGTGGAGGTGGCGGACGTGGCCCGCGATCCGTTGTTCCTGATTCCCCCCGGGATGGGGGAGACCCTGGCCCTGCTGGTGCGGGGCGCGATCCTCCACGGAGGCCGGCTGTACCTGGAGCTGATCGCCGAGGCCCTGCCGCACCCCAAGCCGACGCACGGGGCGGCGCTGAACCGGCCGATCTATCTGCTGGATCAGCCCCCGGATCGGGCCCTGGTGTTCGAGTCCAGGGGAAAGCTGTACGGCATCCCCCTGGCGCTGGTCTCCCAGGTGGTGCCCGCCACCGAGGCCTTCACCCCCATGCCGATGGCCAGCGGTCCGGTGGCCGGGTTCTTCCCCCATGCCCAGGCACTGTGGCCGGTGTACACGCCCGCCGGGTTGCTGGGCGGGGGAGCGGTCCGGGAGGAGCTGCTGGTGATGACCGAGCTGGCGGGTCAGAACGTGGGGCTGACCGCGTCCAGGGTGTTGGGGGTCCACGCGGGGCTGGTTCCGGCCACCGAAAGAGGGGAGTACACCGCTCCTGGACTTTCTACCGCCGCGCTCTTCCTGGACCTGCAGCGCATGTTTTCTTGATTGGCCAGGTGCGGGCACCTTAAAGTCGTGGTCTACGAAGCGTGTTCTGCCCCCTAGGGCGGAACTGCCTCGATTTTCTCTTCCGATTTTCACGGGTCAGCTGACCTGGGACTGCCACCGATGCCGAAGAACCTCCTCGTCGCCGACGACTCGGTCACCATCCGCAAGGTGGTCGGGATGATCTTCTCTACCGAGGACTTCCAGATCACGGCGGTCGATAACGGGATCGACGCCATCAACAAGGCCCGTGAGCTGCGTCCGGACATCGTGCTGGCGGACGTGATGATGCCCGGCAAGAGCGGCTACGAGGTCTGTGAGGCCCTCAAGTCGGATCCGGCCACCCAGGGGATCCCGGTGGTGCTGCTGGCCGGCACCTTCGAGGCCTTCGACGAGAACCGGGCCCGCGCGGCCCGCGCCGACGATCACATCACCAAGCCCTTCGAGAGCCAGGCGCTGTTGGACAAGGTCCGCGCCCTGGTGGGGGGAATGGCTCCCAAGCCCATCGCCGCCACCGCGCCGGTGGCCTCCGTTCCCGCCGCGCCGCGTCCGCCGGTGGCCGGGGGCGTGCCCCGTCCGCCTCCGCCGGGCACCCAGCCGGGCGCGCCGCGTCCGATGCCGGGCCAGCCGGGAATGATGCCGCGTCCTCCGGGACCGGGGATGCCGGGCCAGCCGGGAATGGCGCCGCGTCCGCCGGGGCCGGGGATGCCGGGCCAGCCGGGAATGGCGCCGCGTCCGCCGGGACCGGGGATGCCGCCGGGGCCGGGAATGATGCCGCGTCCGCCGGGGCCGGGGATGCCGGGCCAGCCGGGGATGATGCCGCGTCCGCCGGGGCCAGGGATGCCGGGCCAGCCGGGAATGATGCCGCGCCCGCCCGGGCCGGGAATGCCGCCGGGACCGGGGATGCGTCCGCCGGGGCCGGGGATGATGCCGCGCCCGCCGGGGCCGGGGATGCCGCCTCCGGGGGCTCCGGTGCCGGGTGGAGCGCCCAGCGCCCGCTCGCGGGATCCGTTTGGATTGGGAGCGCCGGGTGGACAGCCCGCGCCCCGGCCGCGCGCCCCCGAGGCGTCGGTGGTGGTGGAAGATCAGCTTCCGGATCGTCCGGGAGCGGAAGAGATTTCTCTGGACGTGGGTGGTCCTGCCGCAACGCGCACGTCCGATGGTGGCGAGGCTCTCCTGCGCAACGCGCTCTCCCAGGCGTCGCGCGAGGTGATCGAGAAGATCGCCTGGGAGGTGGTCCCGCAGTTGGCGGAGACCATCATCCGTGAAGAGCTGGAGCGGCTGATCAAGGACCGCGAGGCGAAGGGCTAGCCGACCGCGATTCCTTTTCGAATCGCCTTGGTCCCTTCGCTGCGGCTACCGCGTGCGATGAGCGATACAGAACTGTCGAAGGCGTACGACCCGACCGAGGTCGAGGCGCGTTGGTATCCCCTGTGGATGGAGCGCGGCTATTTCCGCGCCGAGGCGACGTCGTCCAAGCCGCCTTTCTCCATCGCCCTTCCTCCGCCGAACGTGACCGGGTCCCTGCACCTGGGGCACGCGCTGACGGCCACCATCCAGGACATCCTCACGCGCTACAAGCGCATGAGCGGGTTCAACTGTCTGTGGCTGCCGGGCACCGATCACGCCGGCATCGCCACCCAGATGGTGGTGGAGCGCGAGCTGAAGAAGACGGAGAAGCTGAGCCGTCATGACCTGGGCCGGGAGAAGTTCCTGGAGCGGGTCTGGGAGTGGAAGGAGAAGTACGGGGCCCGGATCGGCGAACAGCACAAGGTGCTGGGCGCGTCCCTGGACTGGAGCCGCGAGCGCTTCACCATGGATCCCGGGCTCTCGGTGGCGGTGCGCGAGGTGTTCGTGCGCCTCCACGAAGAGGGGCTGATCTACCGGGCCCAGAAGCTGATCAACTGGTGTCCCTCCTGCCGGACCGCGCTCTCCGACCTGGAGGTGGAGCACGAGGAGAAGGACGGGTCGCTGTGGTACCTCAAGTACCCGGTGCAGGGCACCGACCGTCACCTCACCGTGGCCACCACCCGCCCGGAGACGATGCTGGGCGACACCGCGGTGGCGGTGCACCCGGAGGATCCCCGCTACAAGGATCTGATCGGCAAGCAGGTGAAGCTGCCGCTGACCGGCCGGCTGATCCCGATCATCGGTGACGCCGAATTGGTGAACATGGAGTTCGGTACCGGCGCGGTGAAGGTCACCCCGGCCCACGACTTCAACGACTACCAGACCGGGCTGCGGCACAAGCTGCCGATGATCTCGATCCTGGACGAGGCCGGGCGCCTGAACAAGGAGGCCGGGCCCTACGCCGGGCTGGATCGCACCGAGGCCCGGGTGAAGGTCGTGGAGGATCTCCAGCTGCTGGAGCTGCTGGAGAAGATCGAACCCCACAAGCTGTCGATCGGGCTGTGCCAGCGGTCGCAGACCGTGGTGGAGCCGCGGCTCTCTCCGCAGTGGTTCGTGAAGATCGAACCGCTGGCCACCCCGGCGATCGAGGCGGTGGAGCAGGGGAGGACGAAGTTCATCCCCGAGGGCTGGACCAACACCTACTTCCAGTGGATGCGGAACATCCACGACTGGTGCATCAGCCGCCAGCTGTGGTGGGGACACCAGGTCCCGGCCTTCTATTGCAAGAGCTGCAGCCCCCGGCAGGGCGACGACACCAACCTCCCGCTGGACGCGGCCACGGTGCGGGTGGGCGGGATCGACCTGGAGCGGGCCACCCCGATCGTGGCGCGCACCATGCCGGAGAAGTGCCCCAAGTGCGGCGGCACCACCTTCGAGCAGGACCCGGACGTGCTGGACACCTGGTTCTCGTCCGGGCTGTGGCCGTTCTCCACCCTGGGGTGGCCGGAGCAGACCCCGGAGCTGAAGACCTTCTACCCCACGTCGGTGATGGAGACCGGCCACGACATCATCTTCTTCTGGGTGGCCCGGATGATGATGATGGGCCTGCACTTCATGAAGGACGTGCCCTTCAAGGTCGTCTACCTGCACGCGATGGTGCGGGACGAGAAGGGCGAGAAGATGTCCAAGGTGAAGGGGAACGTGATCGATCCCCTGGACGTGATCCGCGGCGCCAAGCCGGAGGATCTGCTCCCCAACATCCGCAACAAGTTCCCGCAAGGGATGCCGGCCTTCGGGGCGGACGCGCTGCGCTTCACCCTGGCCTCGCTCACCCAGCAGGGCCGGGACATCAAGCTCTCGCTGGACCGGGTGGCCGGGTACAAGGCCTTCACCAACAAGCTGTGGAACGCGTCCCGCTTCGCGATGATGAACCTGGGCGACTTCCGCCTGGATGATTCGGACATCCGCTCGCGGCCGCTGACCCTGGCCGACCGGTGGATCCTCTCCCGGCTGAACCGGGCGATCGAAGACACCCACCGCGGGCTGGAGAGCTACCAGTTCGCCGAGGCCGCCAGCACCCTGTACCAGTTCCTGTGGCGCGAGTTCTGCGACTGGTACATCGAGCTGGCCAAGGGATCGCTGTACGGCACCGACGAGCAGGCCAAGGACACCACCCGCGCGGTGCTGGTGTACTGCCTGGATCGGATCCTGCGGTTGCTGCACCCGTTCATGCCCTTCATCACCGAGGAGATCTGGCAGAAGCTGCCAATGGCCCGGTCGGTGGAGTCGATCATGATCGCCCCCTACCCGGCGCCGGAGTCGGCGCTGAACGACGAGGCGGCGGAGTCGGAGATGGGCCCGTTGATCATGGCCATCGAGGGGCTGCGCACCATCCGCGGCGAGACCGACCTGTCTCCGGCGGTGAAGATCACCGCCCAGATCCAGACCGCCAACGAGACCACCCGTCGCAGCCTGCTGAAGTGGAAGAGCTACCTGATGCCGCTGGCCGGGCTGGCGGAGGTGACGGTGGTGGCCCCGGGGCCCAAGCCGCGGCAGGCGGCGGCCCACGTGGAGAAGGACCTGGAGATCTACGTGCCCCTGGCCGGGCTGGTGGATCTGGACGCCGAGCGCATCCGGCTGACCAAGGAGCTGGCGAAGATCGACGGGGATCTGGCTCAGATCCGCAAGAAGCTGGACAATCCCAGCTTCGTGCAGCGCGCTCCGCCGGACGTGGTGGAGAAGGACCGGGCCCGGATGGCCGAGCTGGCCGGGCGGCACGAGAAGCTCTCGCAGAACCTCAAGCGGATCGAACCGGAGGACGACATGTCGCCCCATCAGCCCCAGGAAGGTGGAGTCCCCGAGGTGGCCAGCGTGGTCACCAACCCGGAGACCGCCAAGGTGAAGATCTCCCGCGCCGAGGACTCCGCGGGAGGGGTGGACCTGACCTCCGAGCTGCGCGGCGAGCTGGAGGGGATGAACCTCCCCGCCGGCGTCGACCCCCAGGTGAAGCAGGCCCTGGAGAAGCTGCGCGAGGGCACCAAGGAGGGGCTGGCGCCCCAGGACCACTACGATCTGGGCGTGGCCTACATGGGGATGGGGCTGGTGGACGACGCGGTCCGCGAGTTCAACGAGGCCAAGAAGCCGGCCGGCAAGGCCAAATCCGGCGCCAAGAAGGTGATCGCCAAGGCCAAGGCCGGGGTGAAGGCCGTGGCCGCCAAGGCGAAGGCGGTGGTGAAGAAGGCCGCCCCCGCCAAGGGCAAGGCCAAGGCGGCGGTGAAGAAGGCCGCCCCCGCGAAGGGCAAGGCCAAGCCGGCGGTGAAGGCCAAGGCGGCCTCCAGCGCCAAGAAGGGGCTCAAGCCGGCGCTGAAGAAGGGCGCCAAGGCCAAGGCGGCCTCCAAGAAGGCCGCGCCGAAGAAGCTCGCGCCGAAGAAGCCACTGGCCAAGAAGGCGGCGGCGAGGAAGCCGGCGGTGAAGAAGCCCGCCGCGCGGAAGGCCGTCCCCCAGCGCAAGCCGGGTCGTCGGTAGCCGATCCGGATCGGACGCAGCGCCCGCTTCGGAGCCCGGTTTGGCTCCGAGGTGGAGGTCCGGTCCGTGGCAGCAGCGGTCCGCTTCGGAGCCTCGCTTGGCTCCGAGGTGGAGGTCCGGTTCGTGACGGCGCCCCGGGCGGGCACGAAGCCCTGCGGAAGCGGTGAGGGGAACGCTATCTTCCCCCCACCTTGAGTCCCCCGGCCGCCCCCGAGATCGCTTCCGTCCTCACCATCGCCGGCTCCGACTCCGGAGGCGGCGCGGGCATCCAGGCGGATCTGAAGACCTTCGCCGCGCACGGGGTGCATGGCCTCTCGGCGATCGCCGCGCTCACCGCCCAGCACACCCGGGGGGTGATCGGGGTCCACGTGCCGCCGGTGGAGTTCCTCCGTCTTCAGCTCGACGCCTGCTTCTCCGACTTCCGGATCGGGGCGGTGAAGCTGGGAATGCTGGCCGACGCCCGGGTGATCCACGCGGTGGCCGATGCGCTGGAACACCATCGCCCCGCGCATTTGGTGCTGGACCCGGTGATGGTGGCCACCTCCGGGGCCCGGCTGCTGCAGCCAGAGGCGCTGGGCGCGCTGCGCGAGCGGCTGATCCCACTGGCGACCTTGATCACCCCCAATCTCCCGGAGGCGGAGCTGCTGTTGGAGTCCGCCATCCCGGATGGCGCGGCGGCCGAGCGCGCGCTGGAGAGGCTGCTGGAAATGGGCGCCCACGGCGTGCTGCTCAAGGGAGGCCATCTCTCCGAACCGGGTCAGGTGGTGGATCGGCTGGCGACCCGTGATCATCAGGAGCGGTTCGTCCATCCCCGTCTGGAGGTCAACGGGCACGGGACCGGCTGCACGCTGTCCTCGGCGATCGCCGCCAACCTCTGCCTGGGGCTGTCGCTGACCGACGCCTGCCGGGCCGGCACCGACTATGTCCACGGCGCGCTGGTCCATGCGTACCGCCCGGGAACCTCCAACGTGGACGTGCTGGATCACCTCTGGCGGTTCAAGGCCTGAGCAGCGGGTGCGGCGCGCGTTGGAGCGTTCCGTCCTGCAGGCAGTCGTTTCGTGAGGACGCGCCACTGCGCGGGTGACGCCCGTCGGGTCCGCTGAGAAGATGCGCGCCGCGTATGAACTTCCTGGACCGACTGATCGACCTGGCGCTGGACGAGGATCTTGGCGCCGCCGGTGATGTGACCACCCTGGCGCTGGTGCCGCGGGAGGCCAAGGGCCGCGCCGAGCTGTGGGCCAAGGAGCCGATGGTGCTGTCCGGGATCGAGGCCTTTGCCCGGGTGTTCACCCGGGTGGACCCGGACTGCACCCTGCGCTTCACCGCCGCGGACGGCGAGGCGATCAAGCCCAAGCAGAAGATCGCCTTCATCCAGGGCCGGCTGCAGTCGCTGCTGATCGCCGAGCGCACCGCGCTGAACATCCTCCAGCGCACCTGCGGGATCGCCACCCTGGCGCGGGAGGCGGCGGACGCGGTGAAGGGCACCGGGCTGCGGATCCTGGACACCCGCAAGACCCCTCCGGGGATGCGCGGGATGGCCAAGCAGGCGGTCCGCCACGGCGGCGCCACCAACCACCGCTTCGGTCTCTTCGACGGGGTGCTGATCAAGGACAACCACATCGCCGCGGTAGGGGGATCGGTGAAGAAGGCCCTGGCACTGGCGCGGGAGAACGCGCCCCGGCTGGTGAAGATCGAGATCGAGGTCACCGACCTGGCGATGCTGAAGGAGGCGGTGGCGGAGGGAGCGGACGTGGTCCTGCTGGACAACATGGACGACGCGACGTTGCGGGAGGCGGTGAAGCTGGCCGGCGGCAAGGTGGAGCTGGAGGCCTCGGGGGGAATCACCCTGGAGCGCCTCCCCCGGCTGGCGAAGATCGGCGTGGACTACGTGTCGATGGGCGCCTTGACCCACTCCGCCCGGGCCATGGATCTCTCCTTGGAGATCGTGGGCGACAACCCCAAGCAGCGGACCCGGGCCCGGAAGTAGGCGTCTACTCCAGCAGCGACAGCTCGCGGATCCCGGTGATCACCGCGTCCGAGTCCACCCGCAGCCGGACCTGCGCAAAGGCGCCCGCGTCGGGGTTCAAGGGGATGGACTGGTACCACCCCGAGCCGGCCAGCTGCGGATAGGCCGGGTACAGGCCTTCGCCTCCCGTCCACTGAGTGGCCCGTCCCAACTCCACCCAGGCGCTGCCATCCACCGACCCTTCGATGATCGCCGCCGGGGCGTTGGAGCCGCCGTAGAAGAGATCCCGGATCAGCGCGGTGCGCAGCGTCCGGGGCGCATCCAGCGTCAGCTGCAGCTCGGTCACCACCAGGGCGGGGGAATCGGGCGACCCCTGCTGGGGAATCATCGGATGCAGGTCCAGCGATCCGTCCGTGAGCGGGCAGGGGGACAGCGGACCCAGGTTGGTGGCGCAGCCAGCGCCCCGGCTGGGGGGGGCGCCCGGTCCGGCGCCCAGCGGAAAGCTGGCGCTGCGCTGACGTCCGAAGAAGGAATCGGCGAACGTCAGGGGGAAGCTGCCCGAGTAGATCGTGGTCAGCGCCAGCAGCTGGAACGACACCTGGGGTTCGTTGAAGTCCTCCAGCGCCCCGGTGGGCAGCACCAGATCTCCCTTCGCCTCCTCGCGCCACACCGGCTGCCGATCGGCGGCGCGGATCTCCCACTCGTAGGACCGCATCGTGTAATCGGGATCGACCTGCGTCGAGGGGTCCACCGGTTCGGTGGGGGGCAGCGGGAGGGCAGGGCGCACAATCGTCAGCTCGCCGCCTTCCAGGGAGGGAGCCAACCCCGGGGTCCAGCGGTACAGCGCCGGGGGCTCCAGGTCGTTGAACCCGGCATAGAACTGGACCTGGCCCAGCCCGCCGCTGGGGACGTCCGGCAGCCGGGTGCGCAGACAGTACGGACGACCATCGGCGGCGGCGGCCTGAAAGCGCATCAACTCCAGCAGGTACCGTCCCTCGGCGTCGGTGTTCACCTCCGCCAGGGTGCTGAACAACGCGGTCTGCTCGTCCTCCCCCGCCAGGGCGTAGGGCGTCTGGCGCTGGGCGGCATAGAAGCAGTTCGGATCCTTGCTTCGCTCCAGCAGCACCCGCTGGCCGGGCACCGGCGCTCCGGCCGCCGGATCGGTCACCTCGCCGATGATGAAGAACAGATCCTCCGGATCCGGGCGGCAGGCGGTCAGCAACAGCGCCACGGAGGAGGAGAGCAGCAGTCGCAGAAGAGCGTTCATCAGTAGCTCGCCTTGAAACCCAGCATCGGGATGAAGAGGGGGATCTCGATCGGGCGCCTCAGCGGCTGCTGCTCCGCGAAGGGATCGTTCATGTCGAAGTCGTAGGTGTAGTCGTAACCCAGCGTCTCCCGCTGGATGAACACGTTGAGCACGTCCAGGTAGAGCTCGGCGTGGAAGTCGTCGAAGGAGAAGGCCTTGGCGATCCGGGCGTCGATCCGGAAGAAGGGCGGCAGTCGGTCCACCTGATCGCGGTCGGCGCTGCGCCAGGTCTCCTGGCCGGACTCCGGATCCGTCCAGCGGTAGGAGGTGCGGGAGGTGATCTGCCCGCCCTCCGGCCGACCGGTGTTGAAGTGCGCCACCACTCCGGCGGTGAGGTTCCCGGGGAACTTGTAGCTGACCGCCGCGTTGACGATGTGGGTCTGGTCAAACGCGAACGGCAGCTCGCCCTCCCGCAGATCCACCACCTCGTAGGCCTCGTCGGTGCGCACGAACCGCTGCTGCCGGGTGCTGCGCTGGAACGAATAGGAGAGCCAGCCGAACCAGTTCCCGCCCAGCGGGTGGCGGGCCAGCACCTCCAGGCCAAACGATCTCCCGGTGGTCCCCAGCGAGGGAGAGAGCAGCCCCTGGCGGCGGCGATCCTGCAGCACCCGGTCCAGGTCGAACTCATAGGCCCGGGCCAGGTGGTTGTAATAGACGTCCACGTTCAGCTCGAAGCCGGGGTAGGGCCGCAGCTCCACGCCGCCGTCGGCCACCCAGGCCTCCTGCAGTCCGTAGCGCAGCCCGGAGATGTCCATCACCGGGAGGTTGAGCAGCACCGTCGGGGGCTGGTGCACGATCGCCGCCCCCGCCTTGAGGGTCATCCACTCCCGCAGGGTGTGCCGCACCGTCAGCCGGGGATCCACTCCCAGCCGGTCGATCCCCGGCACCAGGTGGAAGTTATCCACCCGCAGTCCGGGGGTGACCGTCCACTCCGGGTGGGGCTGCCACACCGCCTGCACCCAGCCGCCGGTGAAGGTCCCCAGGGTCAGCGGGTGCTGGAAGGCCGACCCGTCTCCTGAGTCGCCGGCCACTGCCCCGGAGATCCCGGTCTGGGCCCGGCGGTGATCCACGTCAAACCCGGCGGAGAGGTGCAGCGCGGGGAACTGCTTCTCCCAGGAGGCGCGGGCCGCCAGCTTGCGGCTGCGCAGCACGTACTGCCCCAGCGGGTCGTCACCGCGGGTCCCCTCGATCCCCACCTGTTCGTAGCCCCAGGTGACGCCCACCTCGGTCTCCCCGAAGGCGAACGGGTGCCGGTAGCGCAGATCCAGCCGGTGGAAGAGCACGAAGGACTTCACGTCCAGCGCCTGGTCGGAAGGGGTGTCGGTGCCCACCACGTCCGAACTTCCCAGCGCCAGGAACCGCAGCCGGCCGGGGCCGATCTTCTGTTCGATCCGGCCCTGGTAGTCCCAGAAGTCGGCGATCGCCCGGGGGGTCTGCTCCGGATCCGCGCCGCTGGGCATGGTGGCGCTGGCCAGCTGCGCCAGCAGCCAGCCGGTGTAGCTGTAGCGGCCGGAGAGGGTGACGTGGGTCCCGGTCTGCTCCACCGGGGTCTCCAGGAACAGCCCGGCGTTGATCAGATCCGCGTAGCCCGACGCGTGCAGACGATCCTCGCGCGGTCGGCTGGCGGCCCCATCCACCACCCCGCCCAGCAGGCGCCCGTACCGGACCGGCGCGCTGCCCGGATAGAAGTCGATCTTGTCGATGAAGTCCGGGTGCACCACCGCCGGGCCCAGGAAGAGGTGGAACAGCTGCGGCACCTGCACCCCGTCAATGAAGTAGCCGGTGGCCGCCGGCTGGGAGCCGCGCACCACCGGGTAGGAGATGCCGGAGGCCACGCTGGCCACTCCGGGCAGCAGCATCACCACCCGGAACGGATCCCCCTGCGTGCCCGGGACCTCCCGCAGCTCCTGTTCGCTGAGGGTGACCCGGGTGACCTCGGTGCGCACCCGGTCGTCGCGGACCACGGTGACGTAGGGATCGATCACCAGCGCGTCGATCCGGTACACCACCTCCACCTTTTCTCCGGCGGTGAAGTTCTCCTGGAAGGAGGCCTCGGCGTACCCCGGCGCGCGGACCACGATCGCCGCCATCCCCACCGGAACCTGGAGGGTAAAGCCCCCGTTCTCATCCGCCTGCACCACCCGGTCCGCCTCGCCGGAGACCAGCACCGAGGCGTTGGACACCACCGCCCGGGTTCCCTTGGCCCGCACCACACCCACCAGGGTGGCCTCCGGCGGTGGCGGGGGAGGCGGGGCCTCGAACCGGTAGGTGTAGCGCAGGCGCACCGCCACCGGGGTCTCTCCCAGCCGGCCGGGGGTGAAGACCAGCCCCTGGGCGGCGCGGGTGGCGGACCCGGTGAGCAACTCGTGCGCAGAGGACTCCACGGTCACCTCCGCGATCGCCCCGCCCTCGTCGATCAGCAGCTGCAGCACCACCTCGCCGCCGACGCGCTTTTCGACCAGCGACTCGGGGTAGGGGGCGGGGCTCTCCCGCACCAGCGTCGGAGGGCTGACCTGCTGTTCCAGCGGGACGCCCGCGTCCACGCCCTCGGCGCCCACGAACAGCGCTCCCCCGTCGGAGGACTGCACGTCCAGCTCGGTCCGGCTCTCTACCGGCAGCTGCTGGCCGGAGGCGGTCAGGGAGAAGAGGAGGGCGATCGCCAGCGGGCGCGCCTGGAGCAGCTTGTTCATGGAGTTCCTATATCGGAGGTCGTGGCTGCGCGGCGAATGCAAGGCACGTGCAAGGGCGCCCGTCGGGGGCGGCGGAGGAGGGCGCGCCGGAATTCCACGACAGTGGTGTCGTGGCGGTGTGCCGGAAGCCTCAGCCGTCCGCCGGCTGCTTCTTCCGCACGTAGACCGTCTTCTCGATCTCCGCGTGAACCTCGCCGCGAGCATCGGTCAGCTCCAGCCGGTACACCCGGTCCACCGATCGCTGGGTCAACAGCAGCTCCCGGATCGCCCCCAGCTCCTCGTCGGTGATCACGCAGCGGACCTGGAGGGTGATGCGCCCGGGCTTGCGGAAGCGGATCGCGGCCGCCTTGTCCCAGACCACGTAGCCGGGCCCCAGGCACTTGATCAGCATCAGCATGTAGAGGGGATCCACCGCGCCGTACATCGATCCGCCGTAGATCGTCCCCACGTAGTTCCGGGTCCGCAGCGACAGCGGGATCTCCACCCGCACCTCCCGCCAGTCCCCGGCGATGTAGCGGATCTTCCCCCCACTGCCCGAGTAGGCGGGGAACAGGTTGAAGGCCAACCGGTAGGCCCGGGTGGACAGCGACTCGCTCACTTGCCGTTGGTCTTTCCGTTGGCGAGGATCTCCCAGCGCACCTGGCCCTCCGCCTGGGCGGGGGGGCCGATCTCCATCAGGAAGGCCGCGGTGGGCGCCACGTCCACCGGATCGATCGGCTGCCCATAGGTCCCCGGCTTGATCCCCCGGCCGGAGAAGATCACCGGCACCAGCGAGTCGTAGGCGTGGGGACTGCCGTGGTTGGTGCCGTCCTTCATCGAATCCACCACCACGAACGGCTTGGCCAGGAAGAGCACATCTCCGCTCCCCTCCGGATGGAAGCCCCGCTGCAGCAGCGCCAGCTGTCCGGTCCCGGTGGCGTTGCCGTAGAGGTCGTCGGCGGCCACCGCGAAGTCGATCTGCGGCTGTTCCCTCAACCACTGCGCCGCCGCCCGGCGGATCGCGGGGGCATCCGCCTTCTTGTCCGCGATCAGCTTGCGGTCCAGGTACACGTCCACCCCGTCTCCCTCCACCGCCATCACCGGATCGAAGCCAAACTTCGGCTTGAGCGCCGCGTTGAGCGAACGGCCCAGCGTCTCCGGGTTGATCCGGCCCGCCGGCATCCCCATCCCGGCCCAGTATTCGGGCAGCGCCGCGCAGCCGTGATCGGCGGTGAGCACCACCAGCAGATTCGCCTTCCCGCCCGCGGCGCGCTCCGCCAGGGCGATCAGGTCCGCCACCGAGCGATCCAGCCGCAGCAGGGCGTCCTGCACCTCCCAGGAGTAGGGGCCGTACAGGTGGCTGATCCGGTCCAGGGCGCTGAAGGAGATCGCCAGCAGATCGGTCGCGTCGTCCTTGCCCAACTGTTCGCCGTCCAGCGCGTCCTTGGCCAGCGCCACCAGCAGCTCGTTGTGGAAGGGGGTTCCCAGCAGCGCGCTGTAGAACTCCTTCCCCGCCGCGGGCAGCCCGCCGGTCACCGCGTGGGGGAAGGTCCGCCCCATTCCCAGGATGTCCGCCTCGGAGGCGAAGTCATCCTCGCCGGAGTACTCCGCCGCCGGACGGGACAGCGCCCACTCCTTGCCGAAGTAGCCGTCGGGCAGCTTCTTGTCGTTGAAGGCCCGGGCCCAGGCGGGGAACTCCTTGAGGTACGAGGTCCCGGTGACGAACTTGCCGATCCCCTCGTGGTACCACCAGGCCTGACCCAGCCGGCCGGCCAGCGGGATCGACGCCCGCGCCTTGCCCGCCAGGGCGATCGCCTTGCCCTTGCCCGAGGTGCTCAGCCGCAGCCGGTCCGCCAGGGTCTCCACCTTCAGCCGCTGGGGAGAGACGTCCTCCACCGCCGGGGGGGCCTCCAGCGCCGGATGGGCGGCGTCCACCAGGGTGGGCTCCAGCTTTCCGTTGGCCGGGTTGAGGCTGCGGTTGGCCACCACCCCGTGCCGCCAGGGGTTGGTCCCGGTGGCCAAGGTGGCGTGTCCCGGCGCGGTGGAGGTCTTGGGGAAGCTGTAGCGGGCCTGCGGGAAGTAGGCCCCGTTGAGGGTCAGCTGGGCCAGCCCGGTCTTGAGCCGGGGGCGCATCCGCAGGAACACGTCGGTGCCCATCCCGTCCACCGAGATGAACAACACCAGCTTGGGCGCCTTGGCGGACGCGCCGGTGGAAGCGATCAGGAGGGCCAGGACCAGGGCTTTGCGCATGGGCCGGGCATTCAACGCTACCGGGTGCGCATTGCAATGGTTCTGCGAGAGGCTGTGCTAAGGCCCCAGGCGCATGGTGGAAGCGCGGCTGCGGGTGATCTACGGCGATACGGACCAGATGGGCGTGGTCTACTACGCCAACTATTTCCGCTACTTCGAGTTCGCCCGCAGTGAGTATTTCCGCGCCCACGGGGGCAGCTACCGCGAGCTGGAGCAGGGCGGGCTGCTGCTTCCGGTGGTGGAGGCCCACTGCACCTACAAGGCCTCGGCGAAGTACGACGATCTGTTGGTGATCAGCACCACGATCAGCGAACTGCGCCGGGCCTCGCTCAAGTTCAGCTATCAGCTGAGTCGCGAGGGCGAGGCCCAGATCCTGTGCACCGGCCACACCGTGCACGCCTGCATCACGCGCGAAGGAAGGCCCACCCGGCTGCCCGACGCGATCACACGCTTATTCCAACCCGGCCCTGGCGGCCGCGATGAGAGGGAGACCTGAACGATGGATCGCAACCTGGCACTGGAGGCAGTCCGCGTGGTGGAGCTGGCGGCGATCGCGTCTGCCCGTCTGATGGGCCGCGGTCAGAAGGACGAGGCGGACCAGGCGGCGGTGGACGCCATGCGCCGCGCCTTCGACGCGCTGGACATCGACGGGACGGTGGTGATCGGCGAGGGCGAGCGCGACGAGGCGCCGATGCTCTTCATCGGTGAGCGGGTCGGCAAGCAGCAGCCCGGCAACCCGGCGGTGGACATTGCCCTGGACCCGCTGGAGGGGACCAACCTGGCCGCCTACGGCAAGCCGGGGGCGATCTCGGTGGTGGCCTTCGGCGCCCGGGGCGCGCTGCTCAACGCCCCGGACACGTACATGGAGAAGCTGGTGGTGGGGCCCAAGGCGCGCGGGGCGATCGACATCACCAAGAGCCCCACCGAGAACCTGCGGCGGATCGCCGACAAGATGGGCCGCTACGTGGAGGATCTGACGGTGATGATCCTGGACCGGGAGCGTCACGCCGGGCTGATCAAGGAGGTCCGCACCGCGGGGGCCCGCATCCGGCTGATCGACGACGGCGACGTGGCCGGCGGCATTGCCACCTGCTTCGATCAGACCGGCGTGGACGTGCTGATGGGCACCGGCGGAGCCCCGGAGGGGGTGATCACCGCCGCCGCCATCCGCTGCGTGGGCGGCGACATGCAGGGCCGGCTGGTCCCCCGCAACGACGAGGAGATCGAGCGGGCCAAGAAGATGGGGATCACCGACATGAACCGCATCTACTCCGACGAGGAGCTGGCCCGCGGTGAGGTGATGTTCGCCGCCAGCGGCGTCACCACCGGGGACTTCCTGCGCGGGGTGCGCTTCTTCGGCGGGGGCGCGGAGACGCACTCGGTGATCATGCGCTCCAAGACCGGCACCATCCGGTACATCCAGTCCCTCCACAAGTTCGACAAGAAGCCGGGCCTCGCCTTCTAATTTCCCCCGTTTCGCCTTCCCCACCGAGGAGCAACCCCCATGGCCGGTGCCACCAAGACGATTGTGATCAACGCCCCCGCAGAGAAGGTCTTCGACGCGCTGACCCGGTACGAGGAGTACCCGGAGTACCTGCAGGAGGTGAAGGCGGTCAGCACCTCCAACCGCCAGGGCAACGTGGTGGAGGTCCACTACGAGGTGGAGGTGATGAAGCTGATCAAGTACTCGCTGAAGATGACCGAGGAGCGCCCCAGGAAGCTCTCCTGGACCTTCATCAAGGGCGAGTTCATGAAGGACAACAAGGGCAGCTGGCTGCTGGAGCCCGACGGCGAGGGCAAGACCAAGGTCACCTACAACGTGGAGATGTCCCTGGGCGCCCTGGTCCCCAAGTCGGTGGTCAACGCCCTGGCGGAGACCTCGCTGCCCAAGATGCTGGAAGCGACCAAAAAGCGCGTCGAGTCCACCTGAGGCTGCCTGGCTGCTGGGCGGGCGTGGCTGCCTTGAAGCGTAGGCCGGTGTAGGCATTTGGGGCGACCCGTTGCCTCATGCCACGCCCGTTCATATTTCCCTCAGAGCGGGGAAAGGATTCAGTGGCCGTCAGGAAGCCTGGTCTTCTTGCCGTCCAGGTCGGTGCGATTCCAAAGGCTTTGCACTCAGCCGTGCAGGGCGTCGGCTTTGCATTAAACTAATTGAGAATTCGGACGGGGCGCTCGGCGTACAATCCGGACGGAGGGAGCCAGGACACATGCTCGACGCGTTCATCATCGAGGAGATCAAGAGACGGGAGCGGGTGCGCCAGGAGCACCAGGAGCGTCCGTCGATCGAGCTCCCGCTGCCGTCCCCCGAAGACCGGCCGCGTCGGACCAACACCGACGACGACCACAAGCCGTCGCGCGGCGTGGTGGTCATCGACCTCTGAAGTTCCCTTCGCACCGAGCACAAGAGAGCCCGCCTGAGGATTGGTCCTCGGCGGGCTCCTTGCTTTTCCAGGCGTGGGACCGGGCGGCTCAGCCGTTGATCTTGCCCCAGGCTTCCTTGATCTCCTGGGCGGACCACACGCCCTTGTCCGCCTCCCGCTCCACCCCGTCGGACTGCTCCATCTTGTAGGCGAAGATCCGCGACCCCTGGACGCCGACGATCTGACCGGTGAGGTCGGAGGCCAGCTCGCTGGCCAGGAACACCGCCACCGGGGCGATGTGCTGGGGGCCCAGCTGGTCCGCGGACGCGCCCTTGAGCATCGCCAGATCCTCGGTCATCCGGGTCAGCGCCACCGGGGCGATGGCGTTGACCGTCACCCCCATCTTGGCGAACTCGATCGCGCAGGTGCGGGTGAAGCCGTAGATGCCCGCCTTGGCCGCCGAGTAGTTGGCCTGACCGAAGTTGCCCAGCAGGCCGGAGAGGGAGGTGGTGTTGATGATCCGCCCGCCCTTGCCCTGGATCTTCATCTGCCGGGCCACGGTCTGGGAGCACAGGTAGGTGCCCTTGAGGTGGACGCTGTAGACCAGTTCCCAGTCCGCGTCGCTCATGTTCAGGAAGGACCGGTCGCGCAGCACCCCGGCGTTGTTCACCAGCACGTCCACCTTCCCGAACCTGGAGAGCGCGCTCCAGAGGATGGAGTCCGCGCCCTCGCGGGTGGCGACCGTGTCGTAGTTGGCCACCGCGTCACCGCCGGCGGCCTTGATCTCCGCCACCACGCTGTCCGCGGCGTCCGAACCCTTGCCGCCGCCATGGCGATCCCCGCCCAGGTCGTTGACCACGACCTTGGCCCCCTCCTTGGCGAATGCCAGCGCGTAGGCCCGGCCGATCCCTGCGCCCGCCCCGGTGATGATTGCGACCTTGCCTTCCAGAAGTCCCATGCCGTGCTCCCTTGGTGTTTGGGGCCTTCTACCCCTACGCGTCGACCAGCGGGAGCAGGTTCCGCGGGTGGTACGCTTCATGAGGGCCGACGGGAGCCTCCAGCACCGCCTTGCGCCAGCGGTCCGGGAGCTGGGATTCGCCGTGCAGCGCCCCCATCAGCGCGCCGGCCACCGCGCCGTTCCCATCCGAGTCCCCGCCTCGGTTGGCCACGTCGATCAGCCCCGCCTCGAAAGAGGGCGCGTGGGCCGCCTCCCAGAAGGCCAGCCGGAACGCTACCCGGACGTGATCGCTCTGGGTGTTGAGGTGGAAATCCGGACCGTACAGCTGCGGGTCCGGCTTTCTGGCCAGCTCCAGATCCGCCTTGAGGGCCGCGGAGGCGTCCAGCACGTCCCGGACCTGATCCTTCATCGTCGACCCCAGGGCGGCGGCGGCAATGGAGAGCGCGGTGCTGGCGCCCTGGAACAGCTCGTCCGCGGTGGGGGGACGGGGGGAGGTCAGGGCCCTGGCGATGGCGCCGTTGAGCGCGGCGCAGGCCAGCTGGCAGCGGGGGTCGTAGTGGGTCAGCGCCGAGTCCTCCAGGGAGGCCTTGGCCCGGGGCTGATCCTCGCGGGCCAGGAACACCCCGATCGGCGCGGTGCGGACCAGCGAGCCGTTGTCGCAGGGCTGCTTTCCGTGGCGGATCCAGTGCTCCTTGGCGGCGGTGTTCCACACCCCCTTGGACCCTCGCAGCTGGTCCAGCACCGCGGAGGTCGTAGGACCGGTGGGGACCCGCAGCTCGCGCCAGGTGGCGTAGCGGCGCGCGGTCTCCTCGGCGTCGTAGCGGCGGATCTCGCGCAGGGAGAGGCCGAGGCAGATTCCCAGCTGCGCCTCGTCGGTGACCTGCCCGGGCAGGAGCCGGTTCGGGCCGCCGCCGATCGGGTCGCGCAGCGGGCCGTCACACAGCTGGGGGAAGGGCGGCACCGGCAGTCGCCGGTTCTCGTGGGGGGCGCCCAGCGCGTCGCCCACGCACAGGCCCAGCAACACCCCCCGGGCACGGTCGGAGAAGGCCTGCGGATCGCCACCGGCGCGCATCGGTTTTCTCATTGCCAAGAGGTTCCTCCCTGAACAGTTCGCGAATCCAACCATCAACCTCCGCCGCTTGCTTGCCCAAGCCGGATCCGGACGCTACAAGCCCACCCATGACTGAGATCGCCAGCATCATCGCGCGCGAGATCTTGGACTCGCGCGGAAACCCGACGGTGGAGGTGGAAGTCGCGCTCTCCGGAGGGGCAGTGGGCCGGGCCGCGGTGCCGTCTGGCGCCTCGACCGGTGAGTACGAGGCCCTGGAGCTGAGGGACGGCGACAAGGGTCGCTACCTGGGCAAGGGCGTCCTCAAGGCGGTGGCCAACGTCAACGACGTGATCGCCCCCGCGGTGATCGGGATGGACGCCGCCGAGCAGGTGGCGCTGGACCAGCGGATGTTGGAGCTGGACGGCACCCCCACCAAGGCCAAGCTGGGCGCCAACTCGATCCTGGGGGTCTCGCTGGCTGCGGCCCACGCCGCCGCCTCCTCCTACGGGCTGCCGCTGTACCGCTACGTGGGTGGGCTGCAGGCGCGCACCCTGCCGGTGCCGTTGATGAACATCCTCAACGGCGGCGCCCACGCCGACACCCGGGTGGACGTGCAGGAGTTCATGGTGGTCCCGCTGGGAGCCAAGAGCTTCGCCCAGGGGCTGCAGTGGGGCGCGGAGGTGTTCCACGCGCTGAAGAAGATCCTCAAGTCCCGCAAGCTGGCCACCGGGGTGGGGGACGAGGGTGGCTACGCCCCCGATCTTCCCAACAACGAGGAGGCGCTCAAGCTGGTGATGGAGGCCATCGGCGCGGCCGGCTTCAAGGCCGGCGAGCAGATCGCCGTGGCCCTGGACGTGGCCGCCAGCGAGTGGCTGGACAAGGGCACCAAGAAGTACCGGCTCAAGGGCGAGGGGATCGAGTTGGAGCGCCAGGCGCTGGTGGACCGCTACGTGGAGTGGACCGAGAAGTACCCCTTGGTCTCGATCGAGGACGGGGTGGCGGAGGACGACTGGGAGTCCTGGAAGCTGCTCACCGACGCGCTGGGCAAGAAGGTCCAGCTGGTGGGCGACGACCTGTTCGTCACCAACGTGGAGCGGCTGGGCCGGGGGATCTCGGAGGGGATTGCCAACTCGATCCTGGTGAAGGTGAACCAGATCGGTTCGCTGACCGAGACCCTGGACGCGGTGCGGATGGCGCACCGGGCCGGCTACACCTCGATCATGAGCCACCGCTCCGGTGAGACCGAGGACACCACCATCGCCGATCTGGCGGTGGCCTGTGACTGCGGACAGATCAAGACCGGGTCCGCCTCCCGCTCCGACCGGGTGGCCAAGTACAACCAGCTGCTGCGGATCGAGGAGGAGCTGGGGGCGGCTGCCCGCTACGCCGGCCGCGACGCCTTCCGGCGGGGACGCTAGAGACGTGGCCCCGCGCCCCCGGATCCTGGTCTCCAACGACGACGGGTACCTCTCCGAAGGCATCCAGGCGTTGGTCTCCGCGATGGAGCCGCTGGGCGAGGTGTGGGTGGTGGCGCCGGACCGCGAGCAGAGCGCGACCTCCCACGCCATCTCCCTGCACCGCCCGCTGCGGATCAAGGAGGTGCGGGAGCGGTGGTTCCACATCGATGGGACCCCCACCGACTGCTCGTACCTGGCGATCCATCACCTGCTCAAGGATCGCCGTCCGGACCTGATGGTCTCCGGGATCAACCACGGGGCCAACCTGGCGGACGACGTCACCTATTCGGGGACGGTGGCCGCGGCGATGGAGGCCAGCATCCTGGGCGTCCCGGCAATCGCGTTCTCGCTGGTGGCCCGCGGGGAGTTCGACTTTGGCCCCGCCGCCCGGTTCGCCGCGCAGCTGGCCCGCGCGGTGCTGTCCAACCCGGTGCAGGGCCGGATGCTGCTCAACGTGAACATCCCCGGCGGGGTGGAGCCGGCTGGCTACCGCGTCACCCGCCTGGGAAGGCACTCCTACGGGTACGACGTGATCGAGAACGTCGATCCGCGCGGACGCAAGTACTACTGGATCGGGGGGAAGGACTACGCCCACGAGGATGTGGAGGGATCGGACTGCAACGCGGTCCACCTGGACAAGGTGGTCTCGGTGACGCCCCTGCACCTGGACCTCACCGAGTTCCGGCAGCTGGACCTGGTCCGCGGCTGGAGCCTGCAGGGGTTCTCGCAGAGGTGAGGGGGCGCGCGGCGCTGGCGCTCTGCGTGGGACTGGCCCTGGTGGGCTGCACGCCCAAGCGTGTGTCGCCACCGGTGGAGCTGCGGGCGGATCACGAGGAGCCGGAGCTGATCCGGGTGGTCCACGTGGTCCGGCCCGGGCAGAACCTGTACCGGATCGCCAAGGCCTACGGGATGTCCACCGACGAGCTGATGGCCGCCAACGGGATCTCCGATCCCACCCAGCTGAGCGTGGGCCAGGAGCTCTTGATCCCCGGGGCCACCGAGACCGCGGAAGTGGAGATGCCGGCGTCGTTGGCCGGTGCGGGCGAAGGACCGAAGCCGGGGAGTGGGGCCGGAACCGGGTCCGGCGCCGGCGGCGGGCAGGGGTCCGGGATGACCAGCGGTGCCGGCGGGTCGAAGGGCGGGACGGGCGGGGGAGCCACCGCCTCCTCTGGAACCCGACCGGGGGGAGCCCCCGGGAAGGGCACCCCGGCGATCAATGTCGGCAACCGCCCGCGTCCCCCGGATCCGGAGGAGCGCGCGGGTCCCCCGGATCCCCGCAAGGGCACCCTGGACTGGCCGCTGCGCGGAGTCCTCTACGGGCGCTTCGGGAAGAAGGGGAAGGAACCCCACGACGGGGTGGATCTGGCCGCCCCCGCCGGGACCCCGGTGAAGACCGCCGCCGAGGGGCAGGTGCTCTACGCCGGCGAGCAGAAGGGCTACGGGAAGATCGTGATCGTGGAACACGGCAACGAGCTGGTCACCCTCTATGCCCACAACCGGGATCTGCGGGTGAAGTCCGGGCAGAAGGTCCGCAAGGGTCAGGTGGTGGCCACGGTGGGAGAGTCGGGTCGGACCTCCGGACCCCACCTGCACTTCGAGGTCCGCAAGAATGGCCGCCCGATCGACCCGCTGACCTTTTTGGGCCCGGTTCCGCGCAAGTAGCGGTGCCCGGGGGAGGTCAGCACCGAGGCGGTCTTCCCGTTCCGGGTCCCCCAGCTGCTTCAGCCCCGGAGTCCAGGCCTGTCAGGGGCGGCTGGGGCGAACGTCTGCACGGCCCATGTCTCGCGCCTTCGACTCAGCGCCTTTTGATTTCACTGTCAGCAAGGACGGTCGGATCTTGATCCGTTGGTCCGGACGGCTGGTCACCTTGCTCAAGGGCGAGGAGGCAGAACGCTTCCTCAAGCGCGCCGCCGGGCTGGAACGGGAGGCGTTGCAGCTGCTGCTGGCCCGGGTGACCGGGAACTTCAAGCGCGGGAACGAGAAGGCAGGGCGCTCGAAGCGTTGATCGGGTCCGCGGTTCTGGATCGATCGGGGGAGCAACCGGGGAGGCAGGCCCCAATCGGTCCAGGTGCGGTGGTGGCGCGGCACGTCCCCTCGTAAAGTGCGCGCCATGGTGATGCCCTTTTTCATGGCAGTGGCGCTGCTCGCTCAGGGTTCCGCTTCCACCTCCAGCACTGTCGCAACGCCCGCCGGCGAGCCCCGCTCCGGCGTCGTGGCACCCACGGTCTCGGTGCCGGGTGCCTTCGCTTCGTCCGCCGGAGCCAACTCCGCTGCTCCGTCCGCAGGCGGCAACACCGCTGCTCCGTCCGCAGGCGGCAACACCGCTGCTCCGTCCGCAGGCGGCAACACCGCTGCTCCGTCCGCCGGCGGCAGCGCCGCTGCTCCGTCCGCCCCCGCTGCTCCGCCCGCCCGCGCCACCACCGCCGTTCCCGACAGCTCCGCGTCGGCGGTTCCGGCCGACTCCGGCGCCGCGTCACCGGCCCCGGCGAGCGCGGCGGTGACTCCCGGAGCGTCCGCCTCGGCCGAGCCGACCCTGGCCGCGGTGGAGCGGATCACCGTGGCCATCCTCTCCCTCGAGGGGAACAAGGCCGCTCAAGACGACGCGCCGGGGGTGGCCTCGATCCTCGCCAGCACCCTGGCGGAGTCTCCCAGGTTCAAGGTGATCACCCAGGCGGACATCGCCGCCGTGATTGGCGTCGAGCGCCAGCGGACCCTGGTGACCGGGGGCGAGTGCAACACCGACGCCTGCATGACCGAACTGGCGGGCGCGCTCGGCTCGCGCTACCTGGTGGCCGGCCGGTTGGATCGCTATGGCGACAAGTACGTGCTGACCACCTCGGTGTTCGACTCGCGTTCCGCCAGCAGCCTGGCCAAGCCGCGGGCCGAGGTCCCGGAGCAGGAGGGGCTGCCCGAGGCCGCGGCCTCCATCGGCCAGCAGATCCGCGCCGCGCTGGGAGACAAGGTGGGCGGAGTGAAGTCCGCGGGGCCGTTCTCCCTCTCGCTCAAGGTGGGCAGCGGCTTCATCGCCAGCCTGACCTCCTTTGCTCCCTCCGGCGATCTGGAGCTGGGCTACCACTTCGCCGAGGAGTGGGTGGCGGTGGTGCAGGTGGGGTTCAAGCCCTTCTCCACCGGCGGTGGGAGCAGCGGGGTGAACCTGCTGCCCAGCTTCGCCGGGTTCCGGAAGCTCCACTTCATCGAGAACAAGTTCCAGCCCTACTGGGGACTGGGGCTGGGCATCCAGCTGGCGCTGGGGCGCTTCGGGATCTTCGAAGAGACCGGTCCGTTGCCCTCGGTGTGGGCGGTGGGCGGCTTCCAGTACATGTTCACCCCCCATCTGGGCGCACTGCTGGAGGGGAAGACCAACCTGGCGCAGGCCACCTTGGGCTTGCTGGGGGACCAGGCCACCGGCGGGTTCAACATCGACCTCACCGCCGGCATGCACTTCCGGTTCTAGCCATGCGAACCCTCGCACTGCTGATCGCGGTCTCGCTGCTGGCCGGGTGCAAGAAGGAGCCGCCGGAGCCCACCCCGCAGGAACAGGCGGAGGGCTTCTACCTGAAGGCCACCACCGAGTCGTTGCAGGGGAACTACGAGGCCGCCCTGGCTGCCTACGACGAGGTCCGCCGGCGGGTGCCCAACGATCCCCGACTGCCGGCGGCGATCGGCGAGGTGTACATCCTCCAGGGGCGCTGGCCCGAGGCCCGGCTGCAGTTCCAGGAGGCGGTGCGACTGGATCCGAAGCGGGCCACCAACTGGAGCCGCCTGGCGGCGGTGCAGGCGGTGCAGAAGGACAAGGAGGCCGCGCGGGAGTCGCTGCACAAGGCGCTGGCGCTCAACCCCACCGACTTCAACGCCCTGGAACAGCTGGCGGAGTCGGCCCAGCAGGAGCTGGCCCAGGACGCCCCGGAGGCGCTGATCTCCGAGGCGGCGGCCCTCTGGCAGCGCGCCGCCCTGGCCGCCCCTGACTACCGGCAGGGCGAGCTCTACCTTCAGGGCTACCGCCTCCTGCTGGCCGGTGGACTGCCAGCGCAGGCGGAGCAGTTCCTGGTCGGCGCGGCGGACGCGGGGACCCGGGCGCCGGAGATCTACGCCACCTTGGGAGAGCTTCGGATCCGCTCCAACGGGTTCGCCTCGGCGACCTGGGCCTACGAGAGGGCGGCGGAGCTGACTCCGGTCTCCAAGCTCCCGGACGGCGGGGTGACCGGAGACTCCACCTACTGGGAGATCCTGGGTCGGCTCTACACCCGGGTGGATCAGCTGGAGAAGGCGCAGGCTGCCTACCAGCGGGCCCTGGCGCTGGAGGATCGGGCGGTGCTCCACATCGCCCTGGCCCGGCTGGCGTTCCTGCGCGGAGATGAGAAGGCCTCCGGGATCGAGCTGGATCGCGCACTGGCCACCGCCACCGGGGAGGAGATCCGCGAGACCCTGGAGCTGGCGGAGCTGTTGGTGGAGGTGGGGCGCAAGCAGGACGCGCTGATGCTGCTGGAGAGCCACGCCACCGCCGAGGATGGGGCCCGGGACGTGGAGCTGCAGCTGCGGACCGCACGGTTGGCCCAGCAACTGAAGAAGGCGGAGATCGTCCAGGCCGCCTGCGCGCAGGCCCGGAAGCTGGACGCCGGGGTGATCGGCTGCCCGTAGGCAGCGCCCAATCCCTAGTGCCGGGTTCCCGGACGGTAGGGGGTCATTCCCATCTTCCGGTACACGCCCACCACCAGGCCCAGGATCATGGTGGAGCGGAAGTCGGACTTCTCGACGTAGATCGGCTCCATCTTGGCGTTGGCCGGCTGGAAGCGGATCCGGTCCGGCTCCGGGTAGTAGCGCTTGCAGGTGGCCTCGTCCTCGATCAGCGCCACCACGATGTCTCCCGGCTGCGCCCCGGGGGTCTTCTTCACGAACAGGTAGTCCCCGTCGAAGATCCCGTCTTCGATCATCGACTCGCCCTTCACCCGCAGGGCGAAGACCTCCCGGCCGTTCCCGCCCAGGAAGAAGCTGTCGATCTTGACCGAGTCCTCGATGTGCTCCACCGCCAGCAGGGGAGCGCCGGCGGCGACCCGCCCCAGCACCGGGATGTCGAGGATGTCGCTGTCCTTCTTGTTGGAGCCCAGCCCCAGCACCAGCCGTGCCCGCTTGGTGGGGACCAGCGCCCGGCTCTGCTGTTCGCCGCGCAGCAGGTAGCCCTTGCGCTCCAGGGCCTTGAGGTGGTCATTCACGCCATTGGTGGAGCGGATGTCCATCTCCTCCCCAATCTCGCGGATGGTCGGAGGAAACCCGCGCGACTCGGTCTCCTTCACGATGAAAGTGAGGATTTCCTTCTGGCGATCGGTCAACTCTTCCATGTGGCCTTCCCTCCCTCGGACCGCAACAGGCTTTCAGTGCTCGGATGTTCCCTGAACATGCGTATAGAGTCAATAAAATGGAACGGCCGGTCTAAGGTCCGCCGCCCTTGAAGACCGTCTCCACCCTCAGCACCGGCGCCGCACTCCAGGCAGGGCTCCGCTTGTTCAAGGGGTCCGGGGCACTGTTCGCTCTGCTGTTTGGCGCCCGAGCCATCCAGGGGATCGTGGAGGCCACCCTGGGGCCGGCCTTCGTGGCCTCGCTGGAGAGCACCTCCGGACTCGGGTCCCCGGTGGCTGCCTCGGCGCTGCTCCTCTGGTTGTTGGCCGAACTGGCCGGTGCGTGCGCCCTGTCCCTGGCTGCGGTCGCCGCCGGACGTCGCCTCCTGGGTCGGGAGCACGCCTTCGCGTCCGCGGCGCTGGGCTACTTCTTCGTCGGGGGCGCGGTGCTGATCGCCGTGCGGCTGTGGACCTGGACCGCGCTGGGCGCTGGCCTCTGGGCGTTCGGGCTCTCGCTGCTCACCGGCGAGCGGGGAGGAGTCAGCGCGCTGGCGCTGGCCTTGGCGCTGACGATCGGGTTGCCGTTGGGTTTCCTGGCCACGCTCTGGACGCGCCAGGGTCTGGCCCGAGCAGGAGTGACCGGCGAGGGATACCTGGTGTCGCTGCATGGAGCCTTCCTGCAACTGAAGGCGCGGCCCTGGCCGTTGATCGGAGTCCTGGCGGTGGCAGGGATCCTGGGCGGCGTCCTGGCTCTGGTCGGCGGAATGATGATGTTGCCCTTCTCAGTGACCCGCATGTCCGACTCCGCGCAGGAGCTGGGCTGGGCTGTCTCGGTGCTGGGCGCCGCGCTGAGCGCGCTGGGCACCGCCTTCGGTCAACTCTGGGGGTTGAATGCGCTGGGAGCACTGGAAGCGAGCGGGCAAGGGACGCTGACCGACGAGTTCCAGCCGGTGCTGTCCGCCCGACCGGCACCGGCCCAGCCGATCTCCTGGGACGCGCTGACCGCCGAGCGGATCCTCACCGCCCGTCCGTTTCCCCCTCCGCCGGTAATCCTCCCTGAAGAGGCATCTGAGTCGATCGTCGAGGCCACGTCCGTTGCGGAGGCCACGTCGGTTGCGGAGGCCACGTCGGTTGCGGAGGCCACGTCGGTTGCGGAGGCCACGTCGGTTGCGGAGGCCACGTTCGTTGCGGAGGCCACGCCCGTTGCGGAGGCCACGTCGGTTGCGGAGGCCACGCCCGTTGCGGAGGCCACGCCCGTTGCGGAGGCCACGTCCGTTGCGGAGGCCACGCCCGTTGCGGAGGCCACGCCCGTTGCGGAGGCCACTCCCGTTGCGGAGGCCACTCCCGTTGCGGAGGCCACTCCCGTTGCGGAGGCCACTCCCGTTGCGGAGGCCACGTCGGTCTGGAAGGCCGTTCCGGATGCCACTTCCGTTCAAAGAGTCACCTCTGGTCCGGAGGCCACGCCCGTGCAGGCGCCTAAAGAGGACGAAGCCAAGGTGACGGCCGTGGTGCCAGCGAAGCCGCAGGAGCCGAAATAGGGTTGATCGGGCCCGTTGGGTGCGTGGCGGGTGTTGGAATCGAGTCTGAGACGGGCGAAGCCGAAGTCCACGTCGGTGCCACGGTGGGACACGCTGCTGGGCCAGACGCCCGCCGAGATCAGCGATCGCCAGCAGATCCTGCGAGGCCGCAATGAGGGAGCTCTACTCGGACTTCAACGACATCGAGGCGGATGGGACGCTTCCTCTGACCTGCGCGGGAAGCATCACGAGCATCGCAAACCTGAAGGATCCCTGACGGACGGCGAGGTCGTCTGGCTCAGCGACGGAGAACTAGGAGTAAAGGGGCGGGTGTACTGGCGCCAGGTTGGAACCTGTGGAACCTGGGAGGGCCGATGCGTCACCCGCGTCGCAGGGGAAGGCCCGCGCGGAAGGCCGCTCGCTTGCGAGTTCGCGCGCTGAAGACCGGGGCTGACGTGGTCGCCCCACTGGCCTCGTCCCGTCGAGGAGGGTCCGGAAAATATTAAGATCTTCTTCTTATTTCCGAGGGCCAGGGCGCCCATTCGGGCCCCGAAAATAAGATTGGTTCCTCCGGGATCCGCGTGGATCCCCGAGGAGAGCCAAGCGGTGGGAATCTCAGCAATTTCATGAAGAATGGCTCGAATGCAGGACACCGAGCTCTATCGACACTTGTTGGGGTTACAG
>JAKFFE010000022.1:0-381235 GCA_036675345.1 Myxococcaceae bacterium | reverse complement strand
GAAGCGGGCGTACGGCTTCCGGAACAAGGACCACTTCAAGATGGCCATCTACTTCCACTGCGGTGGGCTTGAGCTGTACCCAACCCCCGGCTGATACCCATGTAGAACCCGGAGGAACCTTATTATGATCATAATAATATCCGGCCTCCCTCGGGGGCGGGCCCGGCCCTGTCTGCGGAGCAACTCGCAGCGAACGACCGGCATTTGTACTGGCTGAACGCCGGTGGGCTGTACCGCGACGCCCCCCTGGGCCCCGTGCGGGTGGGCGCCGTGCTGGAGGGCCAGACCCGCTTTGCGGTGGGCAACAGCTTCGGGGTCGGCTTCTACCGGGCCGGGAACTTCTCCACGCTGTTCACCTTCGACGTCCTGCGGGTGGGCCTGAGGGAAGACCCTGCTGCCCTTCAGCTGGCAGGGACGTTGCTTGGTGCCCGCTTTGCGCTCAGTGACACCCACGCCTGGATCTTCACCACCGTCAGGGATCGCGCGCAGGTCCGGCAGTCCCTGCTGGTGGTGGACGCAGCCGGCAGGGTCCTTGGGCGACTCGAGGACTCCGCGCTACCGGTCGGCGGAGCCGCAACCGGAGCCGGAGCCGGAGCCGGACTCCCCGAGTGGCTCACCTCCCTGCAGGCCGATCCGGTGGCGGTCGGCCCGCTGCTCTTCGTCCCCACCGACCGGGGAGTGGTCCGGGTCGAACTGGTGGGAGGCGTGCCCACCGTCACCCGCGAGTTCCCGGACACCGAGCCGTTCGTCGACTCCGCCACCCCTCTGCTGTTCGACGGCCGGGGGCTGATCGCGGTCCAGACCCAGCGAATCCTCCAGCTGCAGATGTCGTAACCCCGAAAGGAGCAGTGCCATGGCGTTGATCCGAAGTGAGCTGCCGGTCCCCTCGCTGTACTCGCCGGCCAACGCGGAGAGGTTCCACTACGGCCCCGATCAACAGCGGGTGTTCACCGAGGCCTCCACCTGGCGAAAGAAGCACGCCGTCCCGGCCTCCGCGGCCGACGAACTCAACCTCCACCTGCTGCTGATCGACGTGCAGCGGGACTTCTGCTTCCCCGAAGGGTCCCTCTACGTGGGTGGCCGCAGTGGCCAGGGAGCGATCGACGACAACCGGCGGATCGCCCAGTTCATCTACAAGAACCTCCCCAACCTCACCCACATCACCGCGACGATGGACACCCACTTCGCGTACCAGATCTTCTTCCCTTCCTTCTGGGTGGACGCCTCTGACAACCCGCTGACGCCCTACCGCGAGCTGACCCTGGCGGAGATCGACTCCGGGCAGGTGCGCCCCAACCCGGCGATGGTCCGCTGGCTGTGCAACGGAAACTACCCGTGGCTGCTCAAGCAGGTGCGGCACTACTGCGCGGAGCTGGAGAAGGCCGGCAAGTACAAGCTGTACCTGTGGCCGCCCCACTGCGTGCTGGGCAGTGACGGCCACGCGCTGGCCGGGATCATCCACGAGGCCCGGATGTTCCACTCCTTCGCTCGCGGGGTGCAGAGCTGGGTGGAGGTCAAGGGCGGCAACCCGCTGACCGAGAACTACTCGGTGCTGCGTCCAGAGGTGCTCTCGCGCTTCGACGGCCAGCCGCTGGCGCAGCGGAACACCCAGTTCCTCAAGACCTTGATCTCCTCCGACGCGGTGATCATCGCCGGGCAGGCGGCCAGCCACTGCGTCAAGAGCACCATCGACGATCTGCTCACCGAGATCGTGGCCCAGGATCCGGCGCTGGCGAAGAAGGTGTTCATCCTCACCGACTGCATGTCCTCGGTCACCGTGCCCGACGGCAAGGGAGGCTTCGCCGCCGACTTCACCGCCCAGGCGGACGACGCGCTGCAGCGGTTCGCGCGCGCCGGAATGCACCTGGTCAAGTCCACCGATCCCCTCACCCACTGGAGCCTGTAACCATGAGCCGCTCATCCAAGACCGTACAGACGTTGCTGGAGTCGGCGCAGGCCGACGGAGTCCTCTCCCCCGGATCGATGCAGACCCTGACCGTGGTGGACCTGGGCGCCCAGATCCAGGCCGGCCTGGGGATCTGCGTGGACGACGTCCAGGCCAGCGAGGTGGTGCTGGTCACGGTGATGCCCGACGACTCCGGCTCGATGCAGTCCGGGGGCAACGCGGAGCTGGTGCGCCAGGGGCACAACCTGGTGGTCAACGCCCTGGTGTCCTCCAGGCAGAAGGACGCCATCTTGTTCCACACCCGCTTCCTCAACGGAGAGGTGCTCAACCCGTTCCGGCCGGTGGCCTCCGCCACCCTCCTGGACGCCACCAACTACGATCCCCAGCAGGGCACCCCGCTCTATGACCAGTCGGTGGTCCTGCTGGGCACGGTGCTGGCCAAGGCCCAGGAGTTTGCCCAGAACGGGGTGATGGCCCGCACCGTGACCCTGTTGATCACCGACGGCGCGGACCTCCACTCCACCCGCCACACCGCCAAGGACGTGGCCCGGCTGGTGGAGGATCTGAAGAAGACCGAGCTGCACATCGTGGCGGCGATGGGGATCGCCGATGGCCAGACCTCCTTCCGCAAGGTGTTCCGGCAGATGGGGATCGACGACAAGTGGATCCTCACCCCCGGCAACTCGGCGGCGGAGATCCGCGGGGCGTTCCAGATGTTCTCCCAGTCCGCGGTCCGCGCCAGCCAGAGCGCCGCCGCCTTCGGCGCCGGAGCGCTGGGCGGATTCGGCGCGCCATAGCGCCCAGGCGAAGCTTGGCAGAGGTGGTGGGCCACCGTGCGGCGGCTAAGCTGCGCCGCATGTCGGGCTACACCAAGCAGCACCGCGGCGACGCCACCGCCTACGCCTCGTACTTCGCCGGGATGGACGCGTCGATGCAGCAGAAGGTCGCGTACACCACCGCGCACTTTCCGACCCGCGGACGGATCGCGGACATGGGCTCCGGTTCGGGGCTGGGGACCTGGCAGCTGGCCACGCTGCATCCCCAGCTCCACCTGGTGGGGGTGGACATCAACCCGGTCTCGGTGGAGCTGGCCCAGCAGACCTACCGGCTCCCGAATCTGGAGTACCGGGAGGGAGACATCGGCCGGCCGCTGTTCGAGGGTGGGTCCCTGGACGGGATCCTCAACTCCTCGGTGCTGCACCACGTGACCAGCTTCAACGCCTTCGACGCGGACCGGGTGCGCTCGGCCCTGGAGGCCCAGGCCCGTCAACTCAAGGTCGGCGGGGTGGTGGTGATCCGCGACTTCGTGATCGGCCGCGGCCCGCCGATGGTGTTGCTGGACCTCCCCACCACCGATGGCGCCGACGACGGCGAGGTCCCCCAGCTGTCCACCACCGCGCTCTTCCACCGTTTCGCGCACGGCTTCCGCAGCAGCGTCAACCCCGACTGGCCGGTGCCCTTCGCCCAGGTCCCGGGCGCGCCCGCGGGCTTCGCCCGTTTCAAGCTTCCCCGCCGCGCCGCCGCCGAGTTCCTGCTCCGCAAGGACTACCGCCGCGACTGGGAGACCGAGCTGCTGGAGGAGTACACCTACTTCTCCCAGGCGGACTTCGAGGAGGAGTTCCGCCGGCTGGGCCTGCGGATCCTGGTCTCCCAGGAGGTGCACAACCCGTGGATCGTCTCCCACCGCTTCCTGGGGAAGGTGATGATCCGGGACCTGCGCGGGGAGCCGCTCCCCTTCCCTCCCACCAACTATGTGATCGTGGGAGAGCGGGTGGGACCCCGGCGGGGCGTCCTCTTGCGAGAGGCGATCCGGCGCCGGGAGCAGCCTCCGCGCTTCCTCTCCTTGCAGCACTTCCAGCACCGACAGACCGGCCAGCAGTTCGAGCTGGTCCGCCGCCCCCACCCCACCGTGGATCTGGTCCCCTGGTTCGAGCGCAACGGCCGCATCCTGGTGGTGGCCCGGCAGGGCTTCCCCCGGCCGATCGTCAACGCCCGCCACGAGGCCGACGAGCTCTCGCGGATCAACGTGGGAGGGTACGTCTCCGAGCCGATCACCGCGGTGGCCGAGGCGCGCGGTTCGGAGGACCTGGTGCGCGACCTGCTGGCCCGCCGGTCCGGGCTGGGGGCGGACCGGATCCGCGCCGTGGGCCCGGAGCTGCTGTTCTTCCCCTCCCCCGGTGGGGTCAACGAGCTGGTCTGCGCGCGACTGGTCGAACTCCGGGACGGCTTCGAGTCCCAGGAGACGCCGAACACCACCGCCTTCTGCTCCGCCGGACAGCTGCGTGAACTGGACGCCCAGCAGCTGCTGCGCGCCAGCCAGGTGGGCGGGATGTACGACGCCCGGTTGGAGCTGCTGGTCTACCTGCTGCTGCGCGAGCGGGGGGTCGCGCTGGAGCCGTGGATCGGCGCCGCGCCACGGCTGGAGGTCCAGCCGGGAACGCGGCCCCCCGTCCCCCTCTCCCAGTTGCTGGGCCGCGCCGGGGGCGCCGGCTGGGAGGTGCTCCCCGACGCGCCCCCCACCTTCCTGGAGATCCGCGAGGGCACCTTCGCCGAGGAGGACGAACACGGCGAGGCGGTGCGCACCGCGCGCTTCGAATACGTGGTCCCCCGCGCGCTGAGCGCCAACACCGTGTCCGTGCTTCCGATCCTGCTGACCGACCAGGGCATTCAGGTGGGACTGGAGCTGCGCGACCTGCCGGCGGTGGGGCAGCACTTCGAGACCGCGGAGCTGGTCACCAGTCCGGCCTGGCGTCTCCCCCAGCACCTCCAGTCCCTGGACGCGGCCCAACAGTGGGTGCAGCAGCGGCTGCGACAGGACTTCCAGGTCACCGTCCGTCACACCTGGCAGCTGGGGGGGCGCTACTTCCCCTCCGCCGGGGTCACCCCGGAGGTGGTCTACCCGCTGCTGTGCGAGGTGGACGCCGCCACCGCCGCCGGCTCGTCCCTGCGCTGGGTGGACCTGGAGGAGCTGCTGGACCAGGCGCGCCTGCTGCACGACGGCCACCTCTTGACCGTCCTCTTCCGGGCGGCGCACGCGCTGGGGAAGTGACTACTCGGTGATGTCCAGCCGCTCGAACAGCCGCCCCATCCCCACCACGGAGACCGTCACTTCCAGGAAGAGCACCGCGGAGGCGAACAGCGCCGCCGGCAACAGGGCGCCCAGCCCCAGGCCCAGCCAGCCCAGCAGGAGGAACACCCCGCCGCCGACCAGGGTCGCCGGGAGGATCCCCACCAACAGCACCACCAGCCCGCCGGCCAGGGTCAGCATCCGCTGTCCCATCGCCTCGATGCCGCGGCGAGGTTCGTTGCTGACCCAGGCGGGGAACAGCAGCACCCCGGCGTTGATCAGCACCAGCACCGCGGCGGAGATCCCCGGCCCCAGCAGCATCGCGCTGGCAGTCACGATCAGCCGGGTGGACAGCGGCAGCGCCACCCCGGGTCCCAGCGCCAGCAGCAGCGCCGCGGCAAACAGCAGCCACTGCGCCAGCACCACCACCAGGAAGGGGCCGGCCAGCTCGCCCAGCACCACCTGGCGTCCGGTCAGCGGCAGGCTCTTGAGGACGTCCAGGTTCTGGAGATCCCGGCGGAAGTCCACCGCCATGCTGGTGGGCCCCACCAGGGCCACCAGCGCGCCCAGGCCGGCAGCCAGCGCCGCCGCCGCCAGCATCCAATCCGGCGTCTCGCCCCTCAGCAGGCTGAGGGTCAGCACCGCGGTGGCGCCGGTCATCCCCAGCAAGGCGGGGACCAGCCCCAACCGGAGCAGCCGACGCACCGCCGCCAGGTTCTTCCAGACCAGGGCGGTCTCCGGTCGTCCGGTCCCCCGCAGCTTCAACCCGAACGGCTTGGCGGAGATCACCGGCCGCTGCTTTCCGCCCCGCGCCGCCTCCACCTTCCGGGCCCAGCTCTCCGAGTACTGGACCGACGCCTCCTCGAAGGCGTGATCACTGGAGATCACCCACAGGTAGTTGGCCACCAGCACCAGCAGTCCGCCCGGCAGCGCCTGGAGGAACCCGGAGAGGTCCTGCGCCAGCGCCACTTCCATCGGGGCCCGAAGCGGCCACAGCAGGATCCGCAGCGGCCCCGACTCGTACAGCGCCCGGGCATAGGCCGCCCAGGCCTTGGGCTGCAAACCCTGGGGCAGCTCCGGCCTGGACTGCAGCGCCCACCAGGCAAGGCCTCCCAGCACCGCCCCGATCACCGCCAGGGTCACCACCCGGTGCCGCAGCCCGTACCGCCCATGCTGGGCCAGCGACTCCCGGGTCATCGACGCGCCGGTCAGGTGCAGGCCGATGGCGCCGATCCCCAGGAAGCTGCCCACCCCGAAGAACAGCGGATTGCCGGCCAGCGCCCGCCCGAAGAACACGGTGGTGATCACCGAGGAGACCAGGGTGGGCAGCAGCATCCGCAGCAGCTTGAAGTGCAGGACCTGCCTTCGGGAGACCGGCCCGGCGAACAGGAACTGGATCTCCGGCTCGGTGTACCGCAGCGCGGCCCGGTTGGACCCCAGCACCCAGCCGCTGATGATGATCCCCAGGGCCCCCACCACCATCAGCCCCTCGATCGCCAGCAGCGCCTCCTGGGGGAAGGGCGCCCCTTCCCGCTTTCCCGGCATCAGCAACCGGCGCAGGAAGAAGGTCCAGACGTAGAAGAGGCCGGCGGCGGTGGCCACCAGGTACTTGGGGTTCTTCAGCCGCCGCGCCTGGGCCAGCACCCGGTTCTTCAAGGTGGTGGTGATCAGGAACGGCGCCGCGGCCCAGAGCCCCACCCTCAGGCGCCTCGTCCGCCGTTGACCGAGGTGATCTGCACGAACAGATCCTCCAGCGAGGTCCCGGCGCCGGCCGCGCCCACCTGGGCACGGATCTCCTCCATCGAACCGAAGGCCACCCGCTCGCCGCCGGCGATCACCAGCACCCGGTGGCACAGCTCCTCCACCAGCGAGAGGAGGTGGGAGGAGAGCAGCACCGCCGCGCCGTCCTCCGCCCGCTGGGCGATGGACCGCTTCATCTTCCGGATCCCCAGCGGATCCAGCCCGGTCAGCGGCTCATCCAGCAGCACCAGCCGGGGGGAGTGCAGGAACCCGCAGGCGATCGACAGCTTCTGCTTCATCCCCCGCGAGAGCTCGGAGGGCAGCTTGTCCTGCTTGTCGGTCAGCTCCAGCTCCGCCAGCAGCGCGTCCGCCCGGGGCTCCCAGTCGGCGACGTTGTAGAGCCGGGCGGTGAAGTTGAGGTGCTCGCGGACGGTGAGGTACTCGAACAGCCGAGGCTCGTCGGGAAGAAAGGCCAGCTCCCGCTTGGCGGCCACCGGATGGGCGACCAGATCGTGGCCGCAGATCCGGATCTCTCCCCGGGTGGGCGGAATGATCCCGGCCAGGGACCGCAGGGAGGTGGTCTTCCCCGCGCCGTTGGGTCCCACCAGGCCGACGATCTCCCCGGGGGCCACCTCGAAGGAGAGGTTGGAGACTGCCCGGAGGTCCCCGTACATCTTGGTCAGCCCCACCACCTCCAGCGCGCCCACGGGAGTCATTGCAGCTTCAGCAGCCCCTTCACCGCCTCCACCACCGTGTGGGACTGCACCGGCTTGACCAGGTACGCGCTGGCGCCCAGGGCCATCGCCCGGGCCCGGTCCTCGGCGGCGGACTCGGTGGTGATCACGATGATCGGGATCTGGGCGTGGAGCGGGTTCTGGCGGATCACGCTCACCAGCTTCAGCCCGTCCATCAGCGGCATGTTGATGTCGGTGAGCAGGATGTCGTAGCGGGCGGCGGAGAACTTCTTGAAGCCCTCGGCGCCATCTTGCGCCTCGTCGCATTCGATCCGGGTCAACCGCTTGAGCGCGTGGACCAGGCTCTTGCGCATCGCCTGTGAGTCGTCCACCACCAGGGCGCGAATCATGCCCTGACTAGTTAGCAGAACCACCGCCCCGGCGCAGCCTCCGCTTCAGGGCGTGGAGCAGCTCGGGGGCGATCTTCTCCAGGGGCAGGACCCGCTTGACCGCCCCCGCCTCGATCGCCGCCGCCGGCATCCCGAACACCACCGCGGTCTGCTCCGCTTCCGCCCACACCTCCCCGCCCGCCCGGAAGATGGCCGCCGCGCCCTCGGCGCCGTCGTTGCCCATCCCGGTCAGCACCACCGCCAGCGCCTGGGGCCCGAGGGCGGCGGCGGCGCTGTGGAACAGCCGGTCGGCGCTGGGGGCGTGCTTCTCCTTCGCGGTGGGCAGCGACACCCGCAGGGTCAAGGCGCCCGCGCGCCGGGCCAGCTCCAGCTGCCGACCTCCGGGGGCGATGTACACGTGCCCGGACGCGACCGGGTCCCCGTCCCGGGCCTCCTTGACCCGGAAGGCCCCCAGCCGATCCAACCGCTCGGCGAAGGCCTGGGTGAAGCGGGGCGGCATGTGCTGACACACCACCAGGGTCAGCGGTTGTCCCCGCTCCAGCTTCTCCACGATCCCCTGGATGGCGGGGGGACCGCCGGTGGAGGCGGCCACGCAGACCACCAGCGGGAAGGGGTGCTCCTCGGGGAGGGCGTCCTTGCGCGGGGTGGAGCGGGCGGCCCGGGCCCCCCGGACCTTCTCCACCAGCTCCTTGCCCAGCGCCTCCAGCTCCTCGCGGGTGCCCCTTCCCTTCTTGGCCACAAAGTCCACCGCGCCCAGCTCCAGCGCCTTGAACACGTCGGTCCGGTGCGCGTAGCTGGAGACCACGATCACCGGAGTGGGGACGGTGGCCATCAGCACCCGCAGGAAGGCGAACCCGTCCAGCCGGGGCATCTCCAGGTCCAGGGTGATCACGTCCGGGCGCAGCTCCCGGGCCAGGCGCAGCCCCTCCTGGCCGTCGGCGGCGCGACCGATCACCTGCAGGTCTCCCGGTCCCTCCAGCGCCTCGGTGATCGCCCGACGGTTCTGGGCCGAGTCGTCGATCACCAGCACCCGGATCGGGCCCGCCCCCTTCATCGGATGCTCTCCGGACGGCGGTAGACCAGATCGTTCTCCAGGTGGACCAGCTCGAAGTCGGCGGTGACGTTGATCAGGTTCTCCGAGTGACCCAGCAGCAGGTACCCGCCCTCGAACAGGCGGTCATAGAGCAGCGAGAGCACCCGGCGGCGGGCGGCGGGATCGAAGTAGATGAGGACGTTGCGGCAGAAGATCACGTCCACGCGGGGGATCAGCTCCCGGGTCTCCTCCTGGACCAGGTTCACCTGGCCGAAGCTGACCTGGGCCCGGATCTCCTCCTTGACCCGGTAGCGCGGCGGCGCCGGTTCGAAGAAGCGTTGCAGGTCCTCCGGAGAGGTGGCCCGCAGGGCAGAGCTGCCGTACTCCGCCCGCCGCGCCACCTCCAGCACCCGACGCGAGATGTCGGTGCCGTGGACCTGGACGTCCCAGCCCTCGAAGCGGCCGGAGGCCCGCAGCAGCATGGCGATGGTGTACGGCTCCTCTCCGGTGGAGCAGCCCGCGGACCAGATCCGCAGCCTCCGGAGGCGGCGGCAGCGCTCGTACAGCCGCGGGATCAGCTCCTCGGTGAACGCCTTGAGCTGCAGCGGCTCGCGGAAGAAGTAGGTCTCGTTGGTGGCCACCACCTCCACCGCCGCCTCCAGCTCCGCGCGGCGGCCGGCGTCGAAGCGCAGGTAGCGGTAGTAGGAGGCGAAGTCCTTGAGCCCCAGCGCCTCCACCCTCCCCCACAGCCGCCGCTCGAGGACGAACTTCAGATCGTCGCGGACGTAGATCCCGCAGTAGCCGTAGACCAGATCCCGCAGCAGCCGGAACTCCTCCGGGGTCATCTCCTGGTGGGTATCGTCGCGGAAGGGCACCGGGGAGGGTCTCCTAACGGCGCCCCAGCACGCGGGCCGTCTCCGCCAGACACTGGCGCACCAGCGGATCGGCCTCGGTGTTCAGCGCCGTCCGGACCTGCTCCAGCGCAGCACTGGAGCCTTTCGAGCCGCCCGAGCCCAGCGCGCGCGCGGCCGCCGCGCGGACATCCCAGCGGGGATGGGCCAGCAGCGAGAGCGCCAGGCGCTCTCCTTCGGCCAGCGACGCGGTCCCCTGCAGCACCTCCTTCACCACCTCCGGATCCGGATGCCGGGACGCGGTCCACACCAACTCCGGTCCCAGCGCCCCCAGCCGCACCAGGGCGCGGATGGCGTGGGAGGCCACCTGGCCATCCGGCTCCCCCGCGGCCTGCTCCAGCTGCGGCACCGTTCCCTGGCAGGAGGACTCCGCCGCCGCGTCGATCGCCGCCAACCGCACCTCGGCGCTGGCGTCGCCCAGGCCCAGCCGGAGCAGCGGCTCGGCCAGGGTCGGAGCCAGCCGGCCCAGCGCCCGGGCCGCGGCGGCGCGGACGATGGCCGCCTCGTCGCTCAAGCCCAGCCGCAGCGGTGGGTCCCCTTCGCCCGTCTCCGCCGCGCCCTCCACCGCCGCCGCCCGGAGGGTGGGATCCGGCTGGCGCCGAAGCCGCTGGAGGGTGGCCGCGGCCTCCGCTCCGGCGATCCGCGCATAGGCCAGGATCGCCGCTGCCGAGGGCTGCTGTTCGATCCGCTCGGCCAACAGCTGGCAGGTCCGCTCCCGGTGGCCCCGTCCCAGCCGTCGCAGCGCCCGGGCGGCGGCGTGGGCCACCGACGGCTCGCCCAGCGCCAGCACCACCGGGGTCAGGGCGCGGGCATCGCCGGTCCGGCCCAGGGCGCGCACCGCGAACAGGTGCAGGTCCGGCTCCCCCTGGGTGCTCAGCTCCAGCAGCGCCGGCACCCAGTCGGAGTCCACCGCGCGCAGCAAGGCCTCGCCCACCACCGCCCGGGCCTGGAGGGAGAGCCCGGGCAGCTGCGCCAGCAACGCGCGGCCCGCTGACGACCCCACCCGGGAGAGGACCTGGGCGGCCACCGGGGCCAGGACCGGATCCCCGGCCGCCTCGGCGATCGGGAGCAACGGCAGCGTCCCCCCGGCCAGCCCCACCAGGAAGACCGCGCCGCGCCGCACCGAGTCGTCCTCATCCTCCAGCGCCACCTGGACCCACGGCTGCGCGTCCGTCAGCGCCAGCGCGAAGGGCCGCAGCACGTTCTCCAGCTCGGCGCCGCGCTCCACCGGCCAGCGCTGCCAAAGCTCCCCCAGCGCGCCCAGCGCCGCCTGGCGGGCCGCGGGGAGGCTCAAGCCCCGACCAATCAGCTCCGCGGCCGGTGCCTCCGGAAGCTGGGCGGTCAGCCGGTAGGCGCCACGCCGCAGCAGCGGCTGCTCCAGCAGCGAGGCCAGGGCGGGCAGCGGGGGCGGGGCCTCCAGCGCGGCCAGCGCCTCCAGCGCGCACAGCTGCAACAGCGGCTCGTCCACCGATAGCGCCAGCTGCAACAGCCGCACCGAGTCCGGTCCGCCCACCCGGCCCAGGGCCTCGGCGGCGGCGGCGCGGACGTTGGGATCGTCATCGTGGAGCACCGGCAGCAGCGCCGGTTCCGCCCTGGGCAGCCCCATCTGACCCAGGATCTCGGCGGCGAACTTCCGTTGATCCGGATCCGAATGCCGCAGCAGCCCCGCCACCGGCTCCAGGGCCCGGGGGCCCATCTTGGCCAGCGCCTCGGCGGCGGCGTTGCGTACCCCGGGCTCCCCGCGCTCGGACAGCGCCGCAAACAGGACCTCCAGCGCCTCCGTCCGATCCGGGACCTGCGCCAGCCGCTCGGCGGCGGCCTTGCGGACCCGCCAGGACCCATCCTTGAGCCAGGCAGACAGCTCGGTGGCGGCGCCGGAGTGGTCCAACACCACCTCCAGCACCGCGCGATAACGCTCCTCCTCGGGGCCGTTCGAACCGTCTGTCACTTCGGAGACTCCAGGGTCGGGGAGAGCAGCGCCTTGACGTCCAGCAGCAGCTTGAGCGCCGGCGGGCTCCCGCATACGCCAATCACATAGGGCCCGGCGGAGACGTTGGGCGCCGGGCGCAGCTCACTGCGGTGGGTCCGCATCACCTGGACCACCGCGTCCACCACCAGGGCCACCTGCCTGCGCCCCAGCAGGCAGATCAGGATCTTCTCCTTCCCCACCGCCACGCTGGGGGTGGCGCCCAGACGGCGCCGCAGGTCCAGCACCGGCACCACCGTGTCGCGGATCTCGAACACCCCTTCCCACCCGGGCGCCTCCGGCAGCGGGGTCAGCCGCTGGGCAGGGAGGATCTCCCGCACCCGCCGGATGTCGATGGCGTACTCCGCCGCGCCCACCCGGAACACGCACAGCTGCACCGAGTCGGCGTCCTCGCTGCCGGAGTACAGCTCGGCCCGGGAGTTCCTCATCCCAGCACCGCCTCGGGGTCCAGCAGGATCCACAGCCGGTCCCCCCGCCGTCCCAGTCCGACGATCCCGTCCCGCTCGGCGGTGCCCCGGGGAGGAGGTTCCACCTCCGCGGGCATCAACCGGACCACGTCCTGCACCGCGTCCACCAGCACCGCCGCGTCTCCCCGCGGACTGCGCAGGATGATCACCCGCGCCGAGCGGGGCAGCCCGGTGCGATCCGCCCGCGGCCCGGCGATTGGCGCTGGACGGGTGGCCAGCCGCAGCCGGAGCTTGAGGTCGTAGACCGGCAGCACCTCTCCCCGCAGGTTCATTACCCCCAGGAGGCTGGCGGGCGCGCGCGGCACCTCGGTCAGCGGCGCGACCCGGGACACCTCCCGGACCAGCGAGACCGGCAGCGCGTACCACTCGTTCTCCAGCCGGAAGCACAGCCGCTCGTCGGGCGGCGCCTGGCGGGCAGAGGGCTGCACCCGGGGCTCGGGGAGCTCCAACCCCGGCGGCAGCGCCTCCTGCGGGTCGTAGAAGAACCGCTCCAGCTGTTCGGCGAAGCGGCTCACCTACAGGGCCTCCGCCTTCCACTCCGGGGCGACGCTGTCCTCGATCAGCGCCCCCACGTCCAGCACCAGCACCGTCTGACGGTTGCCCAGGTCGGTGGCCCCGGAGATCCCCCGGATGTGGCTCAACCTCCCGCCCAGCGGCTTGACCACGATGTCCTGCTGTCCGTGCAGCTGATCCACCACCAGGGCGATCCGCTCCTGGGCCAGCCCCAGCACCAGCGCGAACAGCGGTCCGGTGGTCCCCGGGCCGTGGCCGAACAGCGGCGCCAGGCGCACCAGCGGCAGGGTCCGTCCGCGCACCGGCAGCAGCTCCCGCCGCTCCACCGTCCGCACCTCTGAAGCAGAGAGGGAGAGGATCTCCAGCACCCCGGAGAGGGGGATGGCGTAGGTCCGGCCCTCCGCGCCCACCACCAGCGCGCGGACGATGGCCAGGGTCACCGGGAGGGTGATCTCGAAGGTGGTGCCGTTTCCCCGTTCGCTGTGCACGTCGATCAACCCGGAGAGGCTGGCGATGTTGGTCTTCACCACGTCCAGGCCCACCCCCCGGCCGGAGAGCTCGGAGATGGAGCGGGCGGTGGAGAAGCCGGGGGTGAAAATCAGGTTCTGCGCCTCCCGGGTGGGCAGCTCGCGGGCCTCGTCGGCGGTGAGCAGGCCGCGCTGTACCGCCACCTCCCGCACCCGCTCCTCGTTGATCCCCGCCCCGTCGTCGGAGACCTCCAGCAACACCCGGTTGCCCCGCTGGACGGCCCGCAGCGAGATCCGCCCCTTGCGCGGCTTGCCCTGCGCCTCCCGCACCTCCGGGGCCTCGATCCCGTGATCGATCGCGTTGCGGATGGTGTGCATCAGCGGATCGGAGAGCTCCTCCACGATCAGCTTGTCCAATTCCACCTCGCCGCCGGAGAGCACCAGTTCCAGCTCCTTGCCCGCATCGCGGGCCAGCCGGCGCACCAGCCGGGCCAGCTTCTCGAACACCTGGCCCAGGGGCACCATCCGTGCGCCCAGCAGCCCCTCCTGCACCTCCTCCAGCTTGCGCTCCAGCGCCCGCGACTCACGGGTCAGCTCCTGGGACCAGGCCCGGGAGGGGCCGATCGCCGAGGAGTGACCGGCGCTCTCCGCCAGCCGCTGCAGGTTGCCCTTGATCAGCAACAGCTCACCCACCGCGTTCATCAGCGAGTCCAGCCGGCGGATGTCCACCCGCACCGTCTCGGTCAAGGAGCGGAGGCTGGCCTCGCTGTCCGCCCGGGCCGGCGCGGCGCCGTTGGAGGAGGGCAGCGCGGTGACGTTGGAGACCGCCGGCGCAGGAGGCAAAGGCTTGGCCCCCTTGGCCCGGCGCGGCTTCTTCGGCGTCTTTCCCACCGGGGCGGCCGGAGGTTCCGGAGCCAGCGCCGCCGGCTCCAGTCGGCCCAGACGTTCGGCGGTGGCCGGGGTCCCCTCCAGGGCGGCCAGCAGCTCGCGCTCCGGCCGGCGGGTCCCGTAGATCAGATCAAACGCGATCCCGGTCTCGTCCCCCGGGCGCTGGGAGGGCAAGGTGCTGATCACCTCCCCCAGCGGCTTGAGCTGCCCGTTGAGCTTGGCCAGCCCCACATCGAAGTCGGAGAGATCGAACTCCGCGCGCACCCGGTACAGGGACATCCCCTTGCGCAGGTTCTCGCGCAGGCGGTGCTCCTCGTACTCGGTGAACACCTTGCGGGTGGCCGGATCCAGGTCCAGCTGATCCAGCAGATCCACCTGGGCCGGGGCGGTGGCCTGGGTCAGCCCGCGCAGCCGGGCGGCCAGGCCCGTGGCCCGCGAGCCCAGCGCGCCGGTGGTCTCCTCGCGGGAGGCCTCCGCCAGCAGGGCCTGCAGCACGTCCACCACCTCCACCAGCGAATCCACCACCGGGTCGCTGGCCTCCACCTTGCCCAGCCGGAGGTGATCCAGCAGGTCCTCGGCGGCGTGGGCCAGGGTGGCCAGCCGGTCCTCGCCGAACATTCCGGCCAGACCCTTGAGCGAATGCGCCCCGCGGAAGATCCCGTTGAGCAGCTCCGGATCCAGCTCCCCACCCCGGCCTTCGTCCAGGACCAGCAGATCGCGACCCAGCGTCTCCAGGATCTCGGCGGACTCGGCCAGGAACTCCGACCGCTCGCGGCCCCTGTCGCTCACCTAGAGCCCAAGGTACCTGCGCAGGAGGCCTTCCAGGCTCTGCGGTTCGAAGGGCTTGACCAGGTACTCCACCGCGCCCAGCGCCAGCCCGCGCTCGCGGTCCTGCTCGCGGCCCTCGGTGGTGATGATGAACAGCGGCGTGCGCCGGTAGTTCGGGTTCTTCTTCACGAAGTTGATCAGCTCGAGCCCGTTGATGTCCGGCATGTTGATGTCGGTGATGATCAGGTCGAACTTGTGGCGAGGCAGCAGCTTGAGCGCCTCGAAGCCACTGTGGGTGGAGATTGCCCGGACCCCGGCCACCGCCTCGACGGCAGCAGCGATGAAGTCTCGCGAGGCCTTGGAGTCCTCGACGATGAGAACCTTGAATCCCACTGTCCCAGAATCGTAGCAGGGCGCGGGGGGACTTGCTCTGCCTACCGTCCGGCCCCGGTTTGACTGCCAACGGCCGAAATCTTCAGACCGACGGCAACAGCTTCGCCACCGACTTGTCGGCCAGGACGGCCACCCGGTCTCCCTTGAACTTGGGCAGGAAGCGCTCGCGGATCACCCGGACCCGCTCGGCCTCGTCCAGCCCGGGAAGCTGGGGCAGCTCCAGGGCCACCGTCCGGATCCTGGCCTTGGTCAGCCGGTCGGCCGCGGCGGTCATCAGCGAGCCCAGCTGCTCTTTGGCCCCCTGGGTCGGCCCCAGCCCGCACACGAAGACGCGGGGAATGGCGATCCGCCCCTGGGAGGGGATCAGCAGACAGTCCCCGGCCGCGCCCCGGAAGAACTCACTGACCAGCACCCGGGAGATTCCCCCGCACATCCGCCAGTCCAGATAGCCGGCGATGCCGCGCAGGGGCCGCTCGTCCTCGCCCACGAAGACGCACAGCGCCTCCAGGTCGGAGAGGGTGTCCAGGCTCTCGAAGCCAGGCTCGTGGGTGGTCAGCTGCACGGGGTTACGGCTTCCCCAGCACCGTGGCCACCCGGTCCAGCAGGCCGTTGATGAACCCGGCGCTCTCCTCGGCCCCGAAGTTCTTCCCCAGCTCGATCGCCTCGTTGAGGGTCACCTTGCGGGGGATCTCCGGACGGAAGCGCAGCTCGAAGATCGCCAGGCGCAGCACGTTGCGATCGATGCGGGACATCCGATCCACCCGCCAGTTGTGGCTGTGGTCCTGGATCAGCCCGTCGATCTCCTTGAGGTTCTTCCAAACCCCCTCCACCAGCTCGGCGGCGAAACGGCGTGCCTCCGGGTCCGGCTTGCCGGCGGGGCCGCCGTCGTCGTCGGAGGTCCAGGCCGCCTCCAAAGCGTCCAGGGGCGTGGTCTGGGCCATCTCCAGTTGGTACAGGGCCTGGAGGGCGCGCTCACGCCCCTGCCGTCGGGCGCCCATCTACTTCCTCTTCTCGGCGCTGGGGAGCTTGGCGAACAGGTTCACCAGCTCGATACAGGCGATGGCGGCGTCGGCGCCCTTGTTGCCGGCCTTGGTGCCGGCGCGGTCGATGGCCTGCTCCACCGAGTCGGTGGTCAGCACCCCGAAGGTCACCGCGCAGTCGGCGGTGAAGGCCACCGCGCCGATCCCCTTGGCCACTTCCGAGGCCACGTAGTCGAAGTGGGGGGTGCCGCCGCGGATCACCGCGCCCAGCGCCACCACGCCCGCGTACTGGTTGCTCTCCGCCACCCGGCGGACCAGCGCCGAGAGTTCGAACGTGCCGGGGACGCGGAAGACATCGATGTCATCGGCCGAGACGCCGTGCCGGACCAGCGCGTCCTGCGCGCCGGAGAGCAGCTCCTCGGTGATGAAGGCATTGAACCTGGCCACGCAGAGCGCGAAGCGGCCCTTGGGCGAGACGAGATTTCCTTCGAAGGTACGCGACATGTGCGCCGCTCCTTTAATCCACCCGGGGCAGCTTCCGTAAGCCCCGTCTTCCGCGCAGCGCGCTGCGGGCGGCAATCCGGGGTTTGCGGGTCCGGGCGGGCGCGGCGCTGAGCGGGACCTGCTCCACCACCTCCAGGGCGTAGCTCTCCAGGCCCACGATCTTCTTCGGGTTGTCCGTCAGCAAGCGCAGCCGGGACAGCCCCAGGTCCTTGAGGATCTGCGCCCCCACCCCGAACTCCCGCAGCCGGGTCTGATCCTGGGCGCCCTGCACCACCTCTTCATTGGGGGTGTGGGTGCAGGCCAGCCGCTGGGAGGGCGACATGTGCTTCTGCAGATAGACCACCACCCCCTGCCCGGCGGCCTCGATCTGGTCGAAGGCGGACTGGAGCTGGCGGCCACAGTCACAGCCGGTATCCCCCAGCACGTCGCCGGCCACGCACCCCCGGTGGACCCGGGTCAGCACCGGAGTGCGGGCAGTGGGAGTGCCGTGCACCAGGGCCACGTGGACCAGCGAGTCCACGTCGCTGCCAAAGGCGTAGGCCCGGTACTCCTTGCCGGAGGGGCGGACGATGGTCCGCTCGGACAGCCGGCGGATCAGCCGCTCATGCTCCAGCCGGTAGCGGATGATGTCCGCCACCGACAGCATCACCAGCTTGTGCTTCTTGGCGAACCGCTCCAGCTCCGGGCGGCGGGCCATGGTGCCGTCCGCCTTCATCACCTCGCAGATCACCCCCGCCGGACGCAGCCCCGCCAGCCGGGACAGATCCACCGACCCTTCGGTCTGCCCGGTGCGGACCAGCACCCCGCCGTCACGGGCACGGAGGGGGAAGATGTGCCCGGGCCGGCTGAGGTCGCCGGGCTTGGCGTCCGGGGCCACCGCGGCCAGCACGGTGGTGGCGCGGTCCTGGGCGGAGATGCCGGTGGTGACGCCCTTGGCCGCCTCGATGGAGACAGTGAACGCCGTCTGGTAGGGCGAGGTGTTGTCGTGGACCATCAGCGGCAGGTTCAGCGCGCGGATCCGCTCCTCGGTGAGGGTCAGGCAGATCAACCCCCGGGCGTGGGTGGCCATGAAGTTGATGTCCGCCGCGGTCACCTTCTCCGCGGCCATCACCAGGTCGCCTTCGTTCTCGCGGTCCTCGTCGTCGGTGAGGATCACCATCCGGCCCCGCCGGATCTCCGCCAGCGCCTGCTTCACCAGCCCCACACTGTCCTGCTTGCGCGCCGTCGCCATCGTCCGCCCTCGAAATTGAAGTGCTACTTGCGTCCCTGCGCCCAGCTGCCGGCCGCGCGGAGGACGTCCTCACTCAGCCCGGTCCGCGGCGAGACGCCGTACAGCCGGGCCACATACTTGCCGATCACATCGCCCTCCAGATTCACCCGCTGCCCGACCGTCTTGGCAGGCAGGGTGGTCCGGGTCTGGGTCTCGGGGATCAGCGCCACCGAGAAGCTGCCGGGGCCCAGGGTGTTCACGGTGAGGCTGATCCCATCCACGGTGACCGACCCCTTCTCGATGAAGAAGGGCGCCAGGGCCTCGGGCAGCGAGATCTCCAGCACCACCGTCCCGCCCTCGGTCCGCTTGGACAGCAGCTGTCCCACCGCGTCCACATGCCCCAGCACCAGGTGGCCACCCAGGCGATCGGACAGCCGCAAGGCCCGCTCCAGGTTGACCTGCGAGCCCACCTGGAAGTCACCCAGGGTGGAGCGGCGCAGCGTCTCCGGCGAGGCCTGGACCAGGAACCGGTCCCCTTCCCGCTGGACCACGGTCAGACAGACCCCGTCGATGGCGATGGACTCCCCGAGGGCGAAGTCGGCGGCCCCCAGGGAGGTGCGGATCCACAGATCCGTCATCGGCCCCTGCTCGAGGCGAAGCACGACGCCAACATCCTGGACGAGCCCGGTGAACATCCGCTGCGCTTATAGCGAAAATGGCCCCCCGGCGCTGCGCCGCGTCAGCCAGCCGGGAGGGCGTGCGCCTTCTGGCTAGAAGAAGAGCGCCGCGACCTTCATCCCCAGACGAGCGGGCTAGCGGCCCTGGCCGACCACGGTGGTTCCACCGCTCAGCGGACGGCCCAGCAGACGGAGCAGCGACCGCTGGTGCGCATTGAGCCCATGGATCTCCACCCGCCGGCTCTCGCGGGAGAGCAGCTCGATCAGCACCGCGAGGGCGAAGTCGTGCAGCTCCGCGGTGCGATGGAAATCCAGGGTCAGCTTCAGGTCCGGGGACGCGCGGGTGATCGCGTCGCGCACCAGCCACGCCTCGGGCACGTCGAACACCCGGCCGATCTCCAGCAACAAGGTCCCCGGCTCCGACTCGGTCGACTCATGGGCCACGTCCGCTGCCGGCCCGGCACTGGTCTGCTCCACGCACATCCCCCCGGAAGCCTGGACACTCTCGCGCCCCGACTTCCCTGCCTCCGAGGCGCCCTCCCAGCACCCAGAGTGAAGGCGAATGATCTCCACCCGTACCCGGAGAGTCAAAGGCCCCCGGTACGATTCCTAGGCGTCGTTTCGCAGTGACGCACGAAGCAAAAGATCGGCGCCGAACCGCTCGACCTGCAGCGAACCGGTCGCAAGTGCCTTTGCCATCGAGCGAATCTTCAACGGGCCCGCCCAGGAGCGGCCCTCCGCGCCCAGCAGCTTGGGTGCGAGGAACAGCCACAGCTCATCGGCCAGCCGGGCCTGGATCAGGCTGGCGAACAGCTCCGCGCCGCCTTCGGCCAGCACGTGGGACAGCCCTTCCTTCCCCAGCCGACGCAACAGCGGCGTCAGCGAGACCCGGCCGCCGCGGGAAGGCATCCTCCAGACCTCCACCCCGCGGGCCTTCAGCTTCCGCGCCCGCGGCGAGTCCTCCGCCTCCAGGGTGGCGACGATGGTGCGCGGTCCTCCCGGCTGGAACAGCTTGCGGGTCAGCGGCAGCCCCAGGTGCGAGTCCACCACCACCCGGACCGGATCCCTCCCCTGCTCTCCCTTGGGGAGGCGGGTGGTCAGCTGCGGATCGTCCAACCGCACCGTGTTGCCGCCCACCAGGATCGCATCCACCCGGTTGCGCAGCCGGTGCACGTGCACTCGCGCCTCCTCCCCGGTCACCCACTTCGAGTCACCGGTGGCGGTGGCCAGCTTGCCATCCAGGGTCACCGCCGCCTTGAGGGTGACGTAGGGCAGCCCTGTGGTGACCGCTTTGAAGAAGGGTCGGTTGAGGGCGTCCGCCTCCGCCTGGAGGATCCCGGTCCGCACCTCCACCCCCGCGGCCTGCAGCCGCGCCACGCCCTTGCCGCTGACCAGCGGGTTGGGATCGGCCGAACCACAGAACACCCGGCGCACCCCGGCAGTGAGGATCGCCTGCGAGCAGGGCGGCGTCCGCCCGAAGTGATCGCAAGGCTCCAGGGTGGTGTACAGGTCCGCGCCCCGGGCCTGGGCGCCGGCGGCCTGCAGCGCCACCACCTCCGCGTGCGCGCTGCCCGCCTTCTGGTGGAAGCCGCGGGCGATGATCCGCCCCGCCTTGACCAGGATCGCGCCCACCGCCGGGTTGGGGCTGGTGCGGCCCACGCCCTTGGCGGCCTCCTCCAGGGCGATCCGCATGAAGAACTCGGCCACCGCCAGATCGAAGTCCGCCGCCCGCTTGGCGCGAGGGGTGCGACGGACCCTGGCCTTGGACCGGGGGAGCAGCCGCATGGGGATGGTTACCTCTTCCCCGGCTTGGAGGGAGGGACCTTCACCAACTCGCGCAGCTCGTTGAGGAACTCACCCACGTCGCGGAAGGAGCGGTACACCGAGGCGAAGCGGACGTAGGCCACCTCGTCCAGGCCCTGCAGCTTCTTCATCACCGCCTCCCCCACCACCGAAGCCGGGACCTCCTTCTCCCCGCTGTCCTGCAGCTGCTTCTCCACCTGGGAGACCAGATCCTCCAGGTCGTCCACCGAGACCGGCCGCTTCTCCGAGGCCTTCTTCAGCCCCGCCAGCAGCTTGTCCCGATCGAAGCCTTCCCGCCGGCCATCCTTCTTGACGATCAGCGGGGTCAGCTCCTCCACCCGCTCGTAGGTGGTGAAGCGCCGCTTGCAGGCCAGACACTCCCGCCGCCGGCGGATCACAAACCCCTCCTGCGACTCGCGGGAGTCGATGACCTTGTTCTCGGGATCCTTGCAGAAGGGGCAGCGCACTGTCGGGTTACGCCAGCCGCGACTTGTAGAGCGGGAACTGCTGGGCCAGCTCCTTGACCTTGCCGTGGACCCTGGCCAGGGCCGCGTCGTCCCCGGCGTGATCCAGCGCCTCGCCGACCAGCTGGCCGATCTGCGCCATCTCCGCCTGCTTCATCCCGCGGGTGGTGACCGCCGGGGTGCCCACCCGGACCCCGGAGGTGACCATCGGCTTCTCGGGATCGAACGGGATCATGTTCTTGTTCACGGTGATCCCCGCCTTGCCCAGGACCTCCTCGGCCACCTTGCCGTTGAGCTTCTTGGGGCGCAGGTCCACCAGCATCAGGTGGTTGTCGGTGCCGCCGGAGCACAGCCGCAGCCCGGCCTTCTGCAGCGACTCCGCCAGCGCCTGGGCGTTGGCCACGATCTGCTTCTGGTAGTCCTTGAAGGAGGGAGAGAGCGCCTCCCGGAACGCCACCGCCTTGGCGGCGATCACGTGCATCAGCGGGCCGCCCTGGATGCCGGGGAAGATCCGGCCGTTGACCGCCTTGGCGTACGGCTCCTTGCACATCACCATCCCGCCCCGGGGCCCGCGCAGGGTCTTGTGGGTGGTGGTGGTGACGAACTCCGCGTGCGGCACCGGCGAGGGGTGGATCCCCGCCGCCACCAGCCCGGCGATGTGGGCCATGTCCACCACCATGATCGCGCCCACCGAAGTGGCGATCTCCCGGAACCTGGCGAAGTCCAGGGTGCGCGGATAGGCCGAGGCCCCCACCACGATGATCTTCGGCTTGTGCTCCTTGGCCAGCGACTGCACCTGGGCGAAGTCGATGGTCTCGGTGTCCCGGGAGAGTCCGTAGTGGACGACCTTGTAGAGCTTGCCGGAGAAGTTGAACGCCGCCCCGTGGGTGAGGTGCCCGCCGGAGTTCAGGTCCAGGGAGAGCATGGTGTCCCCCACGTCCATCACCGCCATGTAGGCCGCCATGTTCGCCTGGCTGCCGGAGTGGGCCTGGACGTTGACGTGCTCGGCGCCGAACAGCTCCTTTGCGCGGGAGATGGCCAGCTCCTCGGCCCGATCCACCACCTCGCAACCGCCGTAGTAGCGCTTGCCCGGATAGCCTTCGGCGTACTTGTTGGTGAGCACCGAGCCCATCGCCTCCATCACCGCCGGAGAGACGAAGTTCTCCGAGGCGATCAGCTCCAGCCCCTCCTCCTGGCGCCGGGTCTCGTCCTGGACGATCCGGGCGATGTCCGGATCCACTTCCAACAGGCGGGCGATGTTCTCCATGGTGGTGTCTTCCTTTTCGGCGGGGGCGTACGGGGCGAGTACCCGAAACTGGCGCGCGCTTCTAGCAGAAGACCGGCTTGCCTGGCTGGGCAGCGGCAGGCCCTGCTGACAGACCGGCTGTTCGCAGCCAAAAACTCGGGGCCTTCCGGGGTCCCCCGCCCCGTCGGCGGGTGGGACAACGGGGAATGGCCAAGCCTCCCGAGGTGCGCAAAGGGCAACCCAGCGTCCAGCTGGACCACGACGAGTTCCGCCGCCGGGTGAAGGAGCGGTTCTACGACCCCGCGTTCGACCAGGTCCAAGGGGAGATCGACAAGATCCTGGAGGTGGCCCTGGATGGCTACGAGGTCTACCGGAAGAGCCCGCGGAAGCGCAAAGCCGGGCCGGGGTTCGAGAACCCGGAGATGGAGTTGGCGGTGGAGTGGCTGGACGCCCGGGCGAAGCTGCTGGAGGCCGAGCGGGCGCAGAAGGATCCGAAGGGGAGGACGAAGCTGCTGCTGATCTGCGGCTCGATGCGCAACGACAAGACCTGCCCGGGAGAGATGTCCAAGACCTTCCGGCTGGTGACCTTGGCCAAAGAAACCCTGGAGGCCACCGGGAAGTGCGAGGTGGATCTGCTGGACCTGAGCCACCTGACCTCGGAGTACGGGAGGCTGATCCACCCGTGCAAGGCGTGCGTGTCCACCGCCATGCCGCTGTGTAACTGGCCCTGCTCCTGTTACCCGAACCACGCCATGGGGCAGGTGAACGACTGGATGAACGAGATCTACCCGCGCTGGGTGGCCGCGCACGGAGTGATGATCGTGACCCCGGTGAACTGGTACCAGGCCCCGGCGGGGCTGAAGGCGATGATCGACCGGCTGGTGTGCGCGGACGGGGGAAACCCGGACCCCACCCGGACGAACGGCAAGGATCCCCAGAAGGCCAAGGAGCTGGAGCTGGCGGGATGGGACTACCCGAAGCACCTGGCCGGGCGCGCCTTCTCGGTGGTGGTGCACGGGGACGCGGAGGGCGCGGAGACCCTGCGGCGGTCGCTGACCGACTGGCTCAGGGATCTACAGTTGATCCCCTGCGAACCCACCGCGGAGCTGGCCCGCTACGTCGGCTACTACGAGCCGTACGCGGAGAGTCACCAGGCGCTGGACCAGGACCAGGCCTTTCAGCAGGAGGTGAGGAACGCCGCGCTCACCCTCCTGGGGAGGGTGGAGCAGATCCGGAGCGGGGGGTATCGGAGATCGGACGAGGGGTTGGAGGACCCGCGGCCGAAGTAGGAACGGGCCTCACGCTCTTGATCGCACTGGGCGGACCGCCGAACAGCGGTAGCCCGCTCCGGCCAGTCGCGGACGGGCCGCCTTCGCCGTAAACTCCGACCCACCCCCGATGGCCCACCCCCGGTCGCTTCCCACGCTGGCGCTGCTGCTGTGTTCAGCCACCGCGGCTGCGAGCGTGCCCAGCACTCCGTCCAACAGCGCTCCCGGCGCGGGGTGGGACACCGACAACACCCCCACTCTCACCGGTTCCGTCTACTCGGATCCCGAGGGGAATCCACACCTCGGGACCCAGTTCCAGGTGCGCACCGCCGCCGGGACCTATGGAGGCGCGGGTTCGCGTGACTCCGCGGTGCTGGGCCCCACCCGGTTTTGGAGCGTCAGTCCCTCGCTCCCCAGCGGGACCTACTTCTTCCAGGTCCGCTACAGCGACGCCGAGGGATTCTCCGGGTACTCCGCCGAGACCCAGCTCAACATCGACTCGACCAATCCGTCCACGCCCGGGACTCCGGTGCTGTCGGGGACCGAGACCAGCGGGGTGTTCTCGGCGACCTGGACCGCCTCCACCGACGCTCACTCCGGCCTCCAGCAGTACCCGCTGAGCGCGCGGCAGGGCGCCCTCTTCCCCAGCCTGGGCACTCCCAACACCAACAGCGCGACCCTGACCCTGGGACCGGGCACCTACGAACTCCGGGTGAGGGCAGAGGACAACGTCGGCAACCTCTCGTCCCACAGCGGCTACTCCCCGCTGTTCACCGTGGTACCGGACGGGGCGGTGGCCAGCCCGGCCAGCGTCTCCCTCTCCACCGCGGTGACCAACGACACCTACACGGTGTCTTGGACCGCGGTGCCTGGCGCGGTGAAGTACCTGATCTCCCGCTCGTTGGATCAGGGCGCGACCTGGAGGCACGACCGGGTGGTCAATGCCCCCGGTCTCTCGTACAGCACCGACCCCGATTCCATCGGGCTCTACCGCTACCGGGTGGCGGTGGCGCTCTCCGACCGGGTCGGGGACTGGTCCGGCTCCAGCCCGGATCTGCTCTACGACGACGATGACCCGGACTCACCCGACGACCTGGCAGTGACGCCAGCGCTAAGCACGGGTCCGGCGTTCTCGCTCACCTGGTCCGAGGTGGAAGACGATCTTGGCAACGGCCCGGCGCTGGCGTCCGGGGTGGACTACTACCTCCTGGAGCGCGCGCCGGAGGGCTCCTCTTCCTGGACGTCCTCCCCGCGCCTCTACACCCCCGCCACCTCGACCACCGATCTCCCCGCCGACGGCCGGTGGCAGTACCGCCTCCTCGCGGTGGACCGCGCCACCAACTCCAGCGATTCCTCTCCAACGATCCGAGTGGTCCGGGACACCACCGCCCCCGGAGCGCCGGGCAGACCGGTCGCCTCTCCGACGGTGACGCGCTTCCCGGTGGCCCTGAGCTGGCCCGCCGCTGCCGACAGCACGTCCGGCATCGCCACCTACGCGGTGGAGCGCGGCCTCGCGGGCGCTGGGAGTTGGACCCTGATCCAAGGCGGTGTCGTCTCCACCGCGACGTCGGACCCGGTCGGCGAGGGCGTGTACGAGTACCGGGTGATCGCCACCGACGCTGCGGGCTGGGTGGGCCCGCCCTCGTCGGTGTCGCTGCAGGTGATCGTGGATCAGACTCCGCCCGTCCCACCGGACGCTCCTTCGGTGTCGCAGGCACCGGGGAGTAGCGTCGTCACGGTGGGCTGGAACACGGTGACCGACTCGGGAGGCGCCGGGCTGGCCTCCTACCGGCTCGAGCGCTCCCCGGATGGCGCGGCGTGGGGCGTTGTCGGGACCGCCGGCTCGGGTGAAACCCAGTTCCAGGACGCGCTTCCCATCGAAGGCTGGCGCTACCGGGTGATCGCCATCGACGGCGCCGGCAACGAGTCGGCCTCACCGGGCTCTTCGCAGGCTGAGTTCGGGCCACCGCAGATCGTCGAGGACGCCCACGGGCTGTCGGCGGTGGGGGTCGGTTATGCGTACAACGCGGCAGGAAGGGTGGGCGTGGTCGGGGCCGGGCCGCTCGCCTTCCGACGGTGCGGAGGGCCTCCGCAGTTCCTGGTCGAGTCGCGCACCGGCGCGGTCAGCTGGGTCCCGGTAGCCTCTGGCCAAAGCTCCCTCTGTGTCGAGGTGACCAACGCGTTCGGCAGCGACAGCTACTCCTTCGTGGTGGACACCCTCGCGGCTCCGCCGGCGGGCGGCCCGGTGGCGCGGATCGCCGGCACCTTCGACGGCCCCGCCTCGCTGCAGCTCTCCTTGGATGGCAGTGCATCCACCAGCGGGGACGGCTCGCCGCTGCACGCGTGGCGCTGGCGCGAGGGCACCTTTGGGCCGCTGCGCACCGGTGCTGTGGTCACCGCCCAGTACGTCCTTCCGGGTGGCTACCGGAGCAGCTTGCAGGTGGTGGACGAGACTGGGCAGGTGGGCGTCGCCGAGGCGCCGATCGCCGCGCTGGACGCGTTGGGCAACCGGCCGCCGTCGGCGCGCATCCTGGCGTCCTCAGATCGCGGCGAGGGAACGCTGCAGACGCAGTTGACCTGCGACTGCGCCGCCGGCAGCACGCCGATCCGGGGTTACCGCTGGCGGCTGTCCACCGGCGAGGTGTTCGAGACCCCCACGGTGGAGCTGACCTTGCCCGCGGGCCGGCACCACGCCCTGCTGGAGGTGGTGGACGCCGCGGGGCTCAGCGCGTTCTCCAAGTTCGAACTGGTGGTGACCTCCTCCGGCCGCGAGCCGCCGCACTGCGAGGTGGTGGCGGATCCGCCGGCGGCAATCGCCCCGGCGGCGGTGCGCTACTCCGTCGAACTCTGGCCAGGCTCGGAGGAGGTGGACACGGTTTCGCTGACCACGACCGAAGGAGAGGTCGACGCTGCGACGGTAGTGCGGCAACACCCGTTGGCGGGGAGCTTCGAGACCTCCGCCCGGGTGGTGGATGTGACGGGGCTAAGCTGCGCCGACGTCGGGCTGGTCCGGATCGCCGATGATCGCTCCAGCCTTCCGCCCAGGTTCCTCTCCAACGCGGGGAGGGCAGCGACTTGCGGCGTGGACTACGTCTACGGCGCGGCGCCCGCGGTCGCCGGCACCGGGCCGTTCGGGTACCGACTGGAAGGCGACGTCCCGGAGGGGGCGACGGTGGATCCCGCGACCGGGGTGCTCGCCTGGACGCCCACCTCGCTCCACGCGGGGCTGCACGAGTTCCTCCTCCGCGTCGACGGGCCCGCCGGGAGCGCGACCCAGACGGTGGAGGTGGAGGTCGCCTGTGGTGGCCAGGACCTCCAGGTGGCCTGTGGCTGCTCCTCGGTCAACGCCCCGTCGTTCCTGGTCGGGCTTCTCCTGGTGGGGTTCGGGCGCTGGCGCCGCAGGCGGAGCCGGTTGCGGTGAAGTGGTCTCGGCCCGAGAGGGGCTCGCTGTGACGATGGAGACGCGAACGCCTTACTGGCAGTTCACCGCCTCCCGGGCCGAGGCCAGCACCAGCGAGGCGGCGCCGGGGGTGCCGGGCTCAACCAGCGAGAGAACTACGGTGCAAATGAGGGGAGTCCCGGGAGCTTGCCGGATGTCGCCGATGGTAGTGGTGAGCACCCCGCTCTCGACCTCGCTCTGACGGGTGCAGTTGCCGCCAGCGTTCGTCCACCCAGTGCACTCGGTGGCAAAGGCATAAGCGGAGGGGTCACCACAGGGCTCCAACCCCACGCTCACCGAGGCCGAGTCTGGCCCGCGGTAGCTGGCGCTGGCGACGATCTCAAACAGGTCGTCGCCACCCGCCTCGCCCACCCGGGTGCAGGAAATGGACGTGAAGAGGGCCTCCGGTGGCTGGCCACAGCCCCCAAGGGACATGGCCGACAGCAACAACAAGGCGGCGCGAATTCGCATCCCGCTCCCCTATCAAACATGCCCTACCGCGCGTTCTCGTTCTCCGCGTCGGCAATCTTCTGCACCCGCCGCTGATGCCGGCCGCCCTCGAAGGCGGTGTCCAGGAACGCGCCCAGGATCTCCTTGGCCAGGCCGGCGCCGGTGACCCGCTCGCCCAGGCAGAGCACATTGGCGTCGTTGTGCATCCGGGCCATGCGGGCCTCGAACTCCACGTGGCACAGCGCCGCGCGGACGCCGCGGTGCTTGTTGGCGACGATGCTCATCCCGATCCCGGTGCCGCAGATCAGCACCCCGAAGGTGTACTCGCCCTTGCCTACCGCCCTGCCCACCTGGGAGGCGAAGTCGGGGTAGTCCACCGACTCGCCGGTGAAGGCGCCCAGGTCGGTCACCTCCACCTTACGGTCCGCGAGGGTCTTGAGGAGTTCCTGCTTCAAGGACAGTCCGGCGTGATCGGAGGCGATGACCAGCTTCATGATCCGCTCCAAATCAGATGGTTCGGCGGATCGCCAGCCGGGAGGATCCGCGGGACGAGGCGGCAGAGCGCAATCGAGGACAGATCGGTGCGTGTTAGCGTTTGAGATCGCCGTGCCGGACACGCCGCCCAGAGGAAGTTCCCCCCTCCCCCGCCCGACCCCGGGGCTGTGGCGTCTGCGGCTCCCTCCGGGGACCTCCGCGCTCCGGCAGGTCGCGCATGGGTTCTTGCTTCCCTGGGTGGTGCTGCAGGCCCTGCTTTCGGATCCGGCCGACCGCCGCCGGTACTTCCGGATCACCGGGGTGCAGACGCTGCTCACCCTGCTGCTGGCGGTCGCGGCGGTACCGCTCTACCAGTCAGCGACCGAGCTCACCGGCCAGGTCGAACACGAGGCCGAACTCGCGCTCCAAAAGACCCTGGGGGTGGTGCAGTCAGGGCTGACCTCCGTCGGTGACCAGCCCCCGGAGAAGGGCGCCGAGGACGAGTACCTGGCCTCGCTGGAGCGCAGCGCCCAGGGCTTCCGCACCGAACTGGAGACGTTGAGGATTCCGGAGCCGCCCCCGCCCCCTGCCGGCGGACCCGACGTGCCCCTCGCTCCACCAGTCGGAGGACCCTTCTCCCCTCCTCCGCCGGCGGCTCCCGGCCCCCAGGACCCCCGGGAACGGCTGGTCCGTCAGCAAGAGCGGCTTCGCGAGAGGCAGCAGACGCGAGAGCTCGAGGCCCAGCACCGGCAACAGGAGCTGCAGCAGCGGGTGGCCGAGCGGGAGAGGGTGGCGGACACCCAGCAGCGGGCCCAGGCGCTGCGCGAGCAGGCGCTGGAGAATGCGGCCCGGATCCGGGAGCAGACCGACGCGCTGCGGGCCGCGGCCCAGGAGGCGGTCGCATCGATCGCCGAGGCAGCCCAGAACAACCCGGAGCTGGCCGCCGAGCTCGCCGGGGAGCAGGCCGAACTTCAGCGGGAGATCGCGCAGGGACAGGCACAGCTGCAGCGGGAGCTGTCCGAGAACCAGAACGAGCTGGCGAAGGAGATGGAGCAGCTGCAGCGCTCCACCGAGGCCTTGGCCACCCGCTCGGCGCTGCGGGCCACCGAGGCGCTGAGGATCCGCATCCCGGCGCTGGAGGGCGGGGTGCCCCTGTCGACCACCCTGCGCGCCCTGGAGAACCGGCTGGAGGCGGTGGAGGAGGACGAGGCCCTGACCCAACAGCAGCGGGTCGATCTGGCGATGCAGTCCGCGGTGGAGTCTGCCTTCGTCGCCGAGCGAGCCCGGGAAGAGGTCCGGCGGCTGCGACAGCAGCTGCGGCGTGGAGACCTGACCGAGGAGGAACGCGAGGCCACCGAGGATGGGATCGAAGAAGCCCAGAGCGTGGCCGAGGAGGCGGGCGCGGTGTCCGGCCTGGCCCGGGCCCAGGCCAAGGAGCAGCTGAGCCGGGTGGCCCTCCGGGAACGCCGGGGCGAAGTGGGACCCGGCAACCCGCAGCAAGAGCTGGCGCGCGCGATGGTGGAGCTGTCCCCCTCCCAGCAGCTGCTGCTGTACCTGGCAGCGCTGTACACCGCGCTGTACGTGGTGCAGTTCCTGGTGATCAGCTTCTCCCGCGACTACCACGACCAGCTCTCCCGGAAGGCCGCCCTGGCCACCGGGATCGCCCCCGAGGATCCGGAGCTCCGCCCGCGGGTCCACCTGGACTGGCGCTGGCTCCGCACCCGCATTGCCCGGCGATGGCGGGCGCTGAAGTTGTTCGGCTTCGGGGTGCCGGTGATCTACCTGGTGACCTGGCCGCTGCCCGGAGACCTGGTTCGCACCGTGCTGCTGACCCTGTGGGGCGTCTACTGGTTCGCGGTCTTCGTGGCCGCCAAGAGCGCCCGGGCCTGGGTGGATGAGGGCCTGGCCCGTGAACCGTGGTTCATGCGGCTGGCCGGTCGAGCCGCCCGGCGGATCAAGCTGCTGGGATCGCTCCCCTTCCGGCTCTACGGAAGGCTGTGGCGGCGCCACGGGCTGGCGGTGTTCGCCCCCGCGGAGTGCGTGGAGCAGCAGCCGTTCGCCTTCGCCGGGCTCACCGTGTTCCGCTTCCTGGCCTCGCTGCCGCTGCTCAAGCTGTTCCTGCGCCCGCTCACGCCGATCGCGGTGGCGCACCTGCTGGAGGCCCACCGGGAGTTCCACCCGCCCCGGGCCGCCAAGGTGGCCGAGGTCCTGGCCAACCAGCGCCACGGGCCTCCGGAGTTCGCCCACCTGCACTGAGCGACTGGAAACGGCTGGCCGGATCTATTCCTCCGCTGCGTCCTCCCTGGGAACCGCTACTCCCTGGAGAAACACATGCGCAGCAAGCCCCTGGCCTCCGTCGTGCTGGTCCTCACCCTCGCCCTCTCCGGCTGCTATCGGACGGTGGTCCGGACCGGCGCCCCCGCCGAGGGCCCGATGAGGCACTCCACTGGGCTGACCTTCCTCTACGGCCTTACCCCGGTGGAGCACGGGGCGGTGGAGTGCCCCCACGGGATCGCCAGCGCCGAGACCAACCTCGCCTGGTACAACTTCCTGCTGATCCCGCTTACCGCCGGTTTGGTGGCCAGCACCGAGTCCCACTACGTGTGCGCCGCCGGAGAGAACGACGAGCACCGGACCAGCGCCGCAAGGTAGTTTTGGCCAGCCATGGCCACCAAACGCCCCTCCACCCCCAAGTCCAAGCTGGCCCCCCGGAGTGCGCCCTCCCCCTCCAGGGCGAAGACGCCGCGGCCAGCCGCCCAGCCCGCCTCCATGGCCCGATCCTCGAAGCAGCTTGCCGCCCCGAGGGCGGGCGCCTTGGCCTCCGACCCGGCGGTGGAGGCGTTCATGCAGGACCTGGAGCATCCGCTGAAGGCACAGTTCCAGGCCCTGCGGCAGCTGATCCGGGGGGTGAGCCCGGAGGTGACCGAAGAGATCAAATGGAACGTCCCCAGCTTCCGGACCTCCGAACACTTCGCCACCTTCAACCTGCGCGGCAAGGCGGGCCTGAGGCTGATCCTCCACACCGGTGCCAAGGTCCGGGCCTCGGCCACCACCGGAGTGGAGATCGCCGATCCCGACGGGCTGCTGGAGTGGCTGGCCAAGGATCGCGCAATGGTGACGATCCGCGACGCAGACGACCTGCGGACCAGGGGACCCGCGCTGCAGTCGCTGCTGCGCGCGTGGATCCGTCTGCTCTGATCGCCGAAACGCGAACGGCGCGCCCAGTCACCTGGAGCGCGCCGCTGGACCACCGGGTGAACCCGGCGGCTACTTGTTGAAGCGCTTGAGGATCAGCACCGCGTTGGTGCCGCCGAAGCCGAATGAGTTGCTCATCACGTAGTCCACCCGGACCTCGCGGGCCTGGTTGGGCACGTAGTCCAGATCGCAATCCGGATCCGGGGTCTTGTAGTTGATGGTGGGGGGAATCACCCCGCGCTGCAGCGCCAAGGTGCCGATCACCGCCTCCGCGCCACCGGCCGCGCCCAGCATGTGGCCGGTCATCGACTTGGTGGAGGAGACCATCACCTTCCGGGCGTGGGCCCCGAACACCGCCTTGATCGCCTTGGTCTCGTTGGCGTCGTTGAACGGGGTGGAGGTGCCGTGGGCGTTGATGTAGCCGATCTGGTCGGGCGCGATCTGCGCGCTCTCCAGGGCCAGCTTCATGCAGCGCGCCGCGCCCTCCCCTTCCGGGGCCGGCTGGGTCACGTGGTAGGCGTCGGAGTTGGCCGCGTAGCCCACCAGCTCGGCCAGGATGTTGGCGCCGCGCTTCTTGGCGTGCTCCAGCTCCTCCAGCACCAGGATCCCGGCGCCCTCGCCCTCCACGAAGCCGTCGCGCTCCTTGTCGAACGGGCGGCTGGCTCCGGCCGGATCATCGTTCCGGGTGGACAGCGCCTTCATCACCGAGAAGCCGCCGATCCCCAGCGGGGTGATCGCCGCCTCGGAACCGCCGGCGAACACCGCGTCGGTCTCGCCCCACTTGATCGACTTGTAGGCCTCGCCGATCGCGTGCGCCGAGGTCGCGCAGGCGGACACCGGAGACCAGTTGGGGCCCTTGGCCCCGTACTTCATGCTGATCAGCCCGGGCGCCATGTTGATGATCATCTGGATGATGAAGAAGGGAGAGAGCCGGTCGAACCCCTTCTCCATCCCCTTGGTGTGCTGCTCCTCCAAAGAACCGATCCCGCCGATCCCGGAGCCGACGATCACGCCCACCCGCTCCTGGCGGTAGCCGTGGGGCTTGTCGTCCCCGATCGGGATCCCCGACTCCTTGAAGGCCATCTCCGCCGCGGCCACCGCATACTGGGTGAACAGGTCCATCCGGCGCACTTCGCGCTTCTCGATGAACTCCTCGGGGTTGAAGTCCTTCACCTCGCCGGCGATCTTCGTATCGATCTTGCCGACATCGAACCGGGTGATCGGGCCAATGCCCGACTTGCCGGCAAGCAACCCCTGCCAGCCCTTCTCGGTGCCCGTTCCCAGGGCGGTGATCATCCCGGTTCCGGTGACGACGACTCGGCGATTCGACACGGCGTTCTCTCCCTGAAAAGGCACCGGGGCGGTCAACGCCCCGGGGACAACTCCATCCGAACCCTATAACCGCCTCCGTTACTTCCCGGAGGCGGCTGGCGCCCGCCCAAGCCAGCCGGGCTGGTCGCCCTACTTCTTGTGGCTATTGATGTAGTTGGTGGCGTCGGCGACCGTCTTGATGTTCTCGGCCTCCTCGTCGGGGATCTCGACCTCGAACTCCTCTTCCATCGCCATCACCAGCTCGACGATGTCCAGGCTGTCCGCGCCCAGGTCCTCGATGAAAGAGGACTCCGGCTTGATCTCGTCCTCTCCGACGCCCAGCTGGTCGGCGATGATCGACTTGACCTTCTGCTCCACAGTTGACGTGGCCATATTGAATTTACCTTCCGGGTATTTTGCGAAAATTCGAGCGACCGGCGCTGCGCCAGGCCCCCTCAAAAGCGGGCGCGGTATAGCCCGGTGGACCCTACATGTACATGCCGCCGTTGACCTTCAAAACTTCCCCAGTGATGTAGCTCGCTGCGTCAGAAGCCAGGAAGAGGACCGCGTTCGCGATTTCGTCCGACGCACCGAGTCGAGACAGCGGGATCGCCTCCAGCATCTTCTTCTTCGCCTCCTCCGGCAGCCCCGACGTCATATCGGTATCGATGAACCCCGGGGAGACTGCATTGACCCGGATGTTGCGTGACGCCAGTTCCTTGGCCACCGACTTGGTGAGGCCGATCAGCCCCGCCTTGGAGGCCGCGTACGCCGCCTGGCCCCCGTTGCCCATCTCGCCCACGATCGAGGTCAGGTTCACGATCGCCCCGCCCCGCTGCTTCATCATCGGGCGGGAGGCGGCGCGGATCAGCGCGAACGCGCCCTTGAGGTTGGTGTCCAGGGTCTTGTCCCAGTCCTCGTCCTTGACCCGCATCACCAGCCCGTCGATCGCTACCCCGGCGTTGTTCACCACCACGTCCAGCCGGCCCTGCTCCTTGAGGATCGACTCCACCGCCTCGGCGCAGGCCTTGGTGTCGGCCACGTCGAAGCGGACTGCCTTGGCCTTGCCGCCGGCGGCCTCACACAGCTGCACCGCCTCCGCCGCCGCGGCCTCGTTGCCCGCGTAGGAGAGGACCACCGAGGCCCCGCGCCGGGCGAACGCCACCGCGCAGGCCCGGCCGATGCCGCGCGAGCCACCGGTGACCAGCACCACCTTGCCTTCGAAATCGCGAACCGACATCGCTTACGCCCCCACTCCGGCCAGGGCCTTGTCCAGGCTGGCCGCGTTCTCCACGTTGAACACTTCGATCCCCTTGGCGATCCGCTTCACCAGGCCACAGAGGACCTTGCCCGGCCCCAGCTCCACCACCCGGGTCACGCCCTGGCGCTCCAGCTCCTGCACCGTCTCCACCCACCGCACCGGCGCCGAGACCTGGGTCACCAGCAGGGAGAGGATCTTGGAGGCGTCGCTGTTCGGGGTGGCCTCGACGTTGGTGATCACCGGCACCGAAGGGTTCTGGAACTTCACCCCGGCCAGCACCCCGCTCAGCCGCGGCTTCACCGGCTCCATCAGGGCGCAGTGGAAGGGCGCGGACACCGGCAGCGGCAACACCCGCTTGGCCCCCGCCTCCTTCAGCCGGACCGAGGCGCGCTCCACTGCGGCGGCGTGACCGGCGATCACCGTCTGCTCGTTGGAGTTGTAGTTGGCCGGAGAGAGGACCTCGGTCCCGGCCAGCTCGTCGCAGATCGCTTTGACCTGGGCGGGCTCCAGCCCCAGCACCGCGGCCATCGCCCCCACCCCTTCGGGCACCGCCTCCTGCATGAAGGTGCCGCGCGCGCGCACCGACCGCACCGCGTCCGCCAGGGACATCGCCCCCACCGCCACCAGCGCCGAATACTCCCCCAGCGAGTGCCCGGCCACGAAGTCCGGCCGGGGACCGCGCCGCGAGAACACCGCGTGCGCCGCCACCGAGACGGTGAGGATCGAAGGCTGGGTGTTGGCGGTCAGCTTCAGCGCCTCCTCCGGCCCCTCGAAGCACAGGGTGGAGAGCTTCTCGTGCAGCGCGTCGTCGGCGGCCTCGAACACTGCCTTGGCCTCCGGGTACTGGGCGAACAGTTCCTGGCCCATCCCCACGGCCTGGCTGCCCTGGCCGGGAAATACGAAAGCGATCTTGGACATGGTGGTTCCCTCTACCAGCGCACGATGGCGCTGCCCCAGGACATGCCGGCGCCGATCGCCATCATCGCGATCAGATCGCCCTTCTTCAGCTTGCCGGCGCGGTTGGCCTCATCCAGCGTCGTGGGGAGCGAGGCGGAGGAGGTGTTGCCGTACTTCTCGATGTTCAGCCAGGCCTTCTCCTTCGGGATGGAGAGGCGGTCCAGCACCGCGTCGATGATCCGGATGTTCGCCTGGTGGGCGATCACGTGGTTCACCTGTTCGGCCACCAGCCCGTTGGCGGCCAGCGCCTCGTTGGTGGCGTCGACCAGGGCCCGGACGGCGAACTTGAAGACCTCCTTGCCGTTCATCGAGACTTTGTGGAGCTTGTCCGCCAGCACCTGCTCGCTCATCGGGTAGCGCGACCCGCCGCCCCGGATGCAAAGGATGTCGGTGAGGTTGCCCTCGGTGTGCAGGTGGGTGGAGAGCACTCCCCGGTTGGGATCCTCGGACGGCCCCAGCACCATTGCCCCGGCGGCGTCGCCGAAGAGCACGCAGGTGTTGCGGTCCTCCCAGTTGATGATCCGGGTCAGCAGCTCCGCGCCGATCACCAGCGCCCGCTTGGCGCTGCCGGTGCGGATGTACTGATCGGCGATCGACATCCCGTACAGGCTGCCGGCGCAGGCGGCGGAGACGTCGAAGGCAAACGCCTTCTTGGCGCCCAGCTTCTGCTGCACGAAGGCGGCGGAGGCCGGCATCGGCATGTCCGGGGTGACCGTGCCCATCACGATCATGTCCAGATCTTCGGGCCGGGTGTTGGCCATCTCCAGGGCGCGGATCGCGGCCTTGGTGGCCATGTCGGAGGTGAACTCCCCCTCCGCGGCCTGACGGCGCTCGCGGATCCCGGTCCGATCGACGATCCACTCATCCGAGGTCTCGACCAGCTTCTCGAGGTCCTTGTTGGTGACGATCTTTTCGGGCGCGTAGGCGCCGGTGCCCAGGATTGCGGTTCGCTGCACGGAATGCCTCTTTCGGGGTGTTAGTCAGTCCCCAACGCTTCCCTCGGGGTGCTTAATCTCAAAGTCCGTCGGATGTCCCGCCCTTTTGCCTGAGCGTTTCCTTCGCCGGCAGCCAGGCGGAAGCTGACGCGATGCGGCGGGAGAGCTCCTCGGACAGCCCCGCCTCCACCTGCTCCATCGCCGCGCGCAGTGCGTTCTTCACTGCCTTGGGGCTGGACCGCCCGTGGGCCACGATCCCCACGCCGTTGAGGCCCAGCAGCGGCGCGCCGCCGATCTCCGCGTAGTCGGTGACCTTCTTGAGCCCGGCGAAGGTCCCCTGCAGCAAGAGCGCGCCCAGCTTCTCGCCGATCCCCGCCTTCTCGATCGCGTTGCGGATCAGGCCAGTCAGGGCGGAGGCCGCTCCCTCGGTGGTCTTGAGGACGATGTTGCCGGTGAAGCCGTCGGTCACCACCACGTCGGCCGAGCCCTCGAAGATGTCCTTGCCTTCCACGTAGCCCACGTAGTGGAGGTCCGAGCGCCTGAGTAGCTCCGCGGCCGAACGGGTCAACGCGGTGCCCTTGGTCTCCTCCTCCCCATTGGCGAGCAGCGCGACCCGGGGCCGGGTGACGCCCAGCAACTTGCGCACGTAGGTCTCGCCCATCACCGCGAACTGGGCCAGCTGGCTGGGCCGGCACTCCACATTGGCGCCGGCGTCCAGCAGCAGGCAGCGGCCCTGTTTGAGCGCCGGGAACAAGGTGGCGATCGCCGGGCGCTCGACGCCCGGGACCCTGCCCAGGGTGAGCAGCCCCAGCGCCATCACCGCGCCGGAGTTCCCGGCGGAGACGGCGGCCTGGGCGGCGCCGGCCTTCACCAGGTCGAAGCACACCCGCAACGACGAGTCCTTCTTCTGCCGGAGCGAAGCGGTGGCGTGCTCGCCCATCTCCACCACCTGGGAGGCGTGGTGCAGGGAGAGATTGGAGGGAACGCCGCGCACACCGGTCCCCTTCGGGAGCAGGGGCTCCAGCGCGCGCACGTCTCCGACCAGCACCACCTGGTGATCGGCGAACTCTCTGGCAAACAGCACGGCGCCTTCGACAGTCGCTGTGGGGGCGAGATCGCCCCCCATCGCGTCGAGGGCCAGCTTCACTACTGGACCGCCAAGACCTCACGGTCCTTGTAGTGGCCGCAAGCGGCGCAGGCGCGGTGCGGGAGCACCGGCTCCTTGCACTTGGAGCACTGGTTCACCTGCACCGGGGTGCGCAGGTTGCTGTTCGCGGCGCGACGACGGTCACGGCGCATCTTCGACGTACGCTTCTTGGGAACTCCCACGGCTCACTCCTTACAGACGCAAAAGACGGCTAGTTCGGCTTCAGCTTGAAGTTCTTCAAGGCCGCGAGCCTGGGGTCGATGACCTTCGGGTCGCAGCCGCACTTCTTCTCGTTGAGGTTCTGCCCACACTGCGGGCACAGCCCCTTGCAGTCCTCGCGACAGACCGCATCCATCGGCAGGGCCAGCAATACCTGTTCCCTGAGGATCGGATCCAGATCGATCGTACGTCCATCGAAGGTCTCCTGGTCCGCGGCGTCCAGACCGAAGGTGCCCGCCTCCTTGGAGCCCCCATCGTCCTTGAGGTCCGCGGCGTCGTCCTCCTCCGCCACGTACACCTTCTTGGCCGGAACCAGGTTCACGGTGAACTGCACCGGCAGGTTCAGCTCGGTGTCCTCCGCGCAGCGCTTGCAGTCGGTCTGCACGGTCAGCTGGTAGGCCCCCTTGATCAGCACGTCCGGGCCGACCTTGGTCAGCTTCACCGAGCCGGGCGCAGGCGCCACCGGGCGGAAGCCGGTATCCGGCCCCGACCCGTGCAGGGCCTCGGAGAGCAGCTCCAGCTTGACCGGTTGGGTCAGCTCGAGGCCTCCTTCGCGAATTTCTTCAATCTTTACGAGCATTTAGGGGCAACCAAACGAAAAGGGCGCGCATCATAGAGGCGCACGGGGTCAATAGTCAACGGATGTAGGCCCGACCTGCGATAACCGCGAACCGGCTGCTCCGCTTCCCACCCCTGACACACCGCGTCCCAAAAGGGGACAGGCTACATTTCCGGGCCCGGCCTTTGCTTCTGGAAGGCAGAAGCCCCCCGAAGAGCGCGAACCTTCCGCGCCCCGGGGGGCCCTGACATTGCCGGGTCGGTGAAGGCTGTTCGCTAGCTCTCCGGGAAGGCGGTCCACCCGGCGGTCCAGTCGGTGGGACCGACCGCGCCGATGAAGGTGGCGCCGGCGTCGAAGAAGGCGTCGCCGACGGGGGCGGGCCCGGTCAGCGCCGGGGAGCCGGCGGCGGGCACGAAGGACGGAGTCTCTCCCGCCACGTAGATCGCCGCGTTCAGCAGCGGGTCCGCCACCTGGTTGCCCTTGGCCGCGTCGCCGAACAGGAAGGCCGACTCGTCGGTGGCGCCAGAGGCGCCGATCGGGAAGGCGGTGGCGTAGTCCACCTTCTTGCTGAAGAAGAGGCTGTCCCGGATCTCCAGCCGCCCGGCGTCGGCCTCGGCCTTGGAGTCGGCGCCGTTGATGTCCACCGCGAAGTCGTTGAAGTAGGCGAAGACCGCGTTGTGGAGCTTCCCGGCGGTGCCCACCCGGAGGATCGCCCCGCCCTGGGTCTGGGCCGCGCTGCCCGCCGCCCGGTCCGAACCGATCAGGGTGACGTTGTAGAGGGTGGGCGCGGAGCGCGGGGTGGCGTTGGGGGTGGCGGAGCTGTTGTCCGCCTCGATCCCGTGGTTGCCGAGCAGACGGTTCTGCTGGGTCACCAGGTACTGCACCTTCCCGGTCCAGCCCTGGTCCCAGTCCAGCCCGTCGTCATCGGAGAGGGTGATCACCGCGTGCTTGAGGTTGGCGGTGCCGCCGAAGAACTCGATCCCGTCGTCCAGGCCGCGGTGGACCTGCACGTAGTCCACCACCGTGGCGCTGCCGCAACCGCCGAGGGTGATCCCGTTGAGCTCGTTGTTGCCGCCCAGCCGGTAGCCGGCGAACTCCACCCGGACGTAGCGGAGGGTGCCGCAGTCGTGCGCCGCGTCGCCCCCGCCGTACTGGGTCAGCGCGCTCTCCGGGTACCCTTCGATGTTGTCCACCCCGCCCTGGACGTTGATCGGCGCCTTGCCCAGCAGCACTAGCCCGCCCCAGTCACCGGCGCGACGCGAACCCTGTGCCGCGGTGCTGGTGAAGACGATCGGCGCCGCCACGGTGCCTTCGGCCACCAGGCGGGAGGTGCTGGCGATGGCCAGCGAGCTGTTCAGGTTGCCCTTGATCACCGTGCCCGGCTGGATGGTGAGCACCGCACCGTCCACGAACACATTGGCCTTCAGCTCGTAGACGTGGTCGGCGCTCCAGGTGGTGTCGGCGGTGATGTCCTGGGTGATCTCGCACACTGCCTGGCCGGTCTCGCAGACATCGCCGCTGCCGGCGTCGGGTACGCCCTGGCCCGGATCGCAGGCGACCAACGTGGTGAGCGAACCCACCAGGAGAATGGATGAGAACTGACGCATCTTGAGGACCTCTTTGTTGTGGGGGGAAAGGGGTTACAGCGGGGACCACTCCAGCTGGGTCATCACCGTGGCGCCGGGCCGGAAGCGGAAGACCTCGGCGCCCTGCTGGGTGAAGACCGACGACTGGTTGAGGACGTTGGTGGCGGTGGCCTTCAGGCGCAGGGACTTGCCCAGCCGCTGGCTGACGGTCAGGTCCAGCCGGTGCAGCGGCTGCTCGTAGGTGTCGGGCAGGTAGTTGAAGCCCACCTCGGAGATCCGCGGTCCGAACACGTTGTACAGCGCGGTGAGCTCGGTGCCGGTGGCCTCGGCCAGGTAGCCAAGGTTGGCGTTGATCACGTACGGGGACTGGCCCTGCAGCGGCCGGTGGGCGCTGGTGGAGACCGCCTGGCCCGCGCCCAGCGACACCTGGGAGTGGATCAGGCTGACGTTGGCCCCCACCCGGAGCGGGGAGAGCACCGGGTTCAGCCGGCCCAGGGAGGCGCGGGCCTCCAGCTCCAGGCCCAGCACGGTGGCGGCCTCGGCGTTGCGGTAGCCCAGATCTCCCTGGTTGGCGCTGACCACCACCTGCTCGATCGGATCCAGGAACTGCTTGAAGAAGCCGCCGGCGGAGAGGACCTCGGTCTCGCCCAGGAACCACTCCCAGCGCGCGTCCAGGTTGTGGATCCGCGAGGAGACCAGCCCCGGGTTGCCGCTGATCGCCCGGCGGCGGACGGCGTCGTAGTACTGGAAGGGGGCGATCTCCCGGAACTGCGGCCGGGCCACGGTGAAGCTGTACCCGCCCCGGAGGTTCATCTCCCCGGTGGCCGCCCAGATCACGTTCAGGGAAGGCATCGGCTGCAGCTCCTCTCGCGCCGCGGAGGGGGTGGCTCCGGGGGCAAACGGGCTGTCCGAGTCCAGGCGCTGGGAGAAGGACTCCAGCCGGGCGCCGGCCACCGCGCGCAGGGACTGGGTCAGCGGCAGCTCGGCGGAGACGAACCCGCCCAGCAGCCGCTGGGTGCCGCGGTAACGGTCGGTGTTGAAGGTGGACTCGTTGGCCAGGAAGGAGGGCCCCAGGTGGTCCTCGGCGAACATCTCCTCCGGGGTCAGGCTGAGCAGCGCGCTGTCGAAGGCCTCGTCGCGCAGCGAGCGGAACTGGAACCGGCGCGCATCGAAGGAGCGCGAGGAGACCTGGGCGGAGAGCCCGCCGGTCAGCGCCAGCGAACCCTGGCTCCAGCGCAGCTGGGCGGACCCTCCCCCACCCTGGTCGGAGAGCTGGGAGAAGAAGCGCTCGCCGCTGTTGGCCATCTCCCGGTACTGGAGGACGCCCTGCTGGTTCTCCACGTACTGGAAGTCGCGGGTGTCCGGCTCCTCGGCCAGGGTGAGCTGGAAGTTCCCCTGCCACTTGAGGGTGAACACGCCTTCGGTCCCGAAGCGGTGCGAGCCGCGCAGCTGGCTGAAGCTGAGGGTGCGCAGGGTGTCCTTGAGCCGGGTGGAGTCGAAGTCTCCCGAGTCGTTGTCCGAGTACCCGGACAGGTGCTGGGCGGTGCTCTCCGCGGAGCGGGAGAGCAGGGTCAAGAGGCCCAGGTCGTGATCCGGATCCAGCTGGTAGCCGACGTTGAGCAGCGCTCCCAGGGAGGAGTTCACCCCGCCGGTGATCGACTGGTAGCGATCCCTGGGGATCAGCTCGCCGGTGTTGGTGTCGAACCGGAAGTTGCGCACCGAGGCGGTCTGCGCGCTCTCCCCACGGGAGAGGGAGACGTTGGCCAGGTAGCCCAGCGCCCGGCCACCGTCATAGGAGTGGGTGTTCCCCACCGCCACCGAGGCGCTGCCGTTGGGAAGACCGCGCAGGGTCTCGCTGGACCAGACATTGCGGAAGCCCTCGCTGACCGACTCTGCCTGGGGATCGTTGGAGAGGACCGGCTTGTCGGTGGGCAGCCCCGAGAGTGGCCGCTCCATTCCCAGCCCCAGGAAGGAGCCCCCGCCCAGGAAGCCCTCCCGGGCCCGGAAGGTGGTCTGGGTGTTGCCGCCCAGGGAGAGCTTCACCTGGGTCTGGAGGGTGGCCGGATAGGAGTTGGTCTCGATCCCCAGCACCCCGCCGGCAAACGCACCGGACATCTCCGCCCCGTAGGTCTTCTGGACCGAGAGGGTGGAGAGCAGCGAGTTGGGGAACAGATCCAGCGGGGCCTGGTGCCCGTCCGGATCCATGCTCGGCAGCGCCACCCCGTTGACGGTGGTGGCGGCGTAGCGGCCGCCCAGCCCGCGCAGGAAGACGTTGCGGCCCACCACCGTGACTGAGGTCACCCGCTTGACCGCGTCCCCGGCGTTGGAGTCCGGAGAGCGGGAGATCTGCTCGGAGGAGATGGCGTCGCTGACCGTGTTGGACATCTTCCGGTCCAGCAGCAGGCCGCCCTCGCTCTTGCGATCGACGGTGCCCATCACCACCAGCTCTTCGACGAACGACCCCTCCACCGGCTTGAGGGCCACGTCCTGCTGGAGGAACCCCTCCCCGACCCGGATCTGCTTCACATCCACGCCGACGTACTGGTCGTACCAGAAGCGCAGGGTGTAGCTGCCCGGGGGCAGCGCCAGCTGGAAGTTGCCCTCCAGGTCGGTCTCGGTGCTGGCGGAACCGCCCTCGGTCACCTTCACCGAACAGAGGACCAGCGGCTCTCCGGTGACCGCATCGGTGAGCCGGCCCCGGATCCCGGAGGGGATGCGGGCCTCGGGGGAGACGGAGACCGGCGCGGCCTGCACCGGGGTCCCGGTGGAGACGGAGACCGGCACGCCCTGCACCGGGGCCCCCGGGGAGACGGCGACCGGCGAACCCACCACCGGGGCCGGCGCGGCGTCCGGCTGCTGCGCGGCGGACGCGGTGGAGAGGGCGACAACAAGAGCGGAGAGCAGGATGCGCACGGCGGCCTCAAGGGGGGTTCGGTTGCGGGCGCATAGGTACCGCCAGCGCCGGATCCCCCGCGCGAAAGGTCGCCGACGGTTCGGTGATCGTTCCGTGTCGCCAGGTCACCCGGAGGTGACATGGACGGGGGACTCCAGCCCGCCCCCGGGCCGCGGCCGTCCCGCCCCCTCACTGCGCCGCCCTGCCTGCCCGCCTGCCGCTGGGTTCGGCAACTTCCAGGTGACAGCCCGGCGCACCGCCTTGCGCGGACCCGGAGATTCACATATCCGCATTTCCTCATGTCCTTGGCCATCGCCTCGCTGGAAGTCGGTCCGCTGACCCGCCTGCTCAAGGCGCTGGGAGATCCCACCCGCCTGCGGATGGTGGCGCTGCTGGCCCACGGCGAGCTGTGCGTCTGCCATCTGGAGGGCGCACTGGGGCTGACCCAGTCCAACACCTCGCGGCAGCTCTCGGTGCTGCGGGCCGCGGGGGTGGTGGAGACCCGCCGCGAGGGCGCGTGGGTCTTCTACCGCCTGGCGCCGCAGCTGGACGAACTGGCCCGTGCCCAGCTGCGCGTGCTGACCACCGCCTTCGGCAAGCGGGAGGTGCTGGCCAGGGACGTGGAACGCCTGATCAAGTCTCGTGGTCCCGGAGCCTGCTCATGAATGCCCCCCAGCGCGCCGGCGTGGTGGCCGGACTCTCCTGGTTGGATCGTCTCCTCCCGCTGTGGATCTTCGTGGCGATGGCCGCCGGGATCCTGCTGGGCCGGCTGTTCCCCGGCCTGGGGGCGGCGCTGGACACGGTGAAGGTGGGATCGGTCTCCCTGCCGATCGCCCTGGGGCTGCTGTGGATGATGTACCCGGTGCTGGCCAAGGTCCGCTACGGCCAGCTGGGGCAGATGCGCAACCGCGGCAGGCTCCTTGGCACCTCGCTGCTGCTGAACTGGATCGTGGGCCCGGTGCTGATGTTCGCCCTGGCCTGGTGGCTGCTTCCGGATCTGCCCCACTACCGCACCGGGCTGATCCTGATCGGCCTGGCCCGCTGCATCGCCATGGTGCTGATCTGGAACTCGCTGGCCTGCGGCAGCAACGAGCTGGCGGCGGTGCTGGTGGCGCTCAACTCGGTGTTCCAGATCCTCTTCTATTCGGTGCTGGGCTGGTTGTTCATCACCGTGATCCCCGGCTGGCTGGGGGAGACCGGGACCACCTTCCAGGTGTCGATGTGGACCATCGCCCAGAGCGTGGCGATCTTCCTGGGGCTGCCCTTGGCCGCCGGCGCCGCCACCCGCTGGCTGGGGGTCCGGGCCCGGGGCGAACGCTGGTACGAGGAGAAGCTGCTTCCCCGCCTGGGCCCCACCGCGCTGCTGGGGCTGCTGTACACCATCGTGCTGATGTTCGCGATGCAGGGAGACAAGCTGACCCGGCTGCCGATGGACGTGCTGCGGATCTCCCTGCCTCTGGTCCTCTACTTCGGGATCATGTTCACCGTGGCCTTCGCCCTCTCCCGGGCGCTGGGCTTCTCCTACGAGGAGACGGCCAGCCTGTCCTTCACCGCCGCGGGCAACAACTTCGAGCTGGCGATCGCGGTGGCGATTGGCGTGTTCGGGGTCAGCTCGGGCGAGGCGCTGGCCGGCGTGGTGGGCCCGCTGATCGAGGTCCCGGCCCTGGTGGCGCTGGTCTACCTGTCGCTGTGGCTCAAGCGGCGGCTGTTCCCGGACGCCGGCGCCCCGGTGGTCCCGGCGCGGCTCAAGTTGGAAGGACGGCACTGATGGAGACGGTGATCTTCGCCTGCGTCCACAACGCCGGCCGCTCGCAGATGGCCGCCGCCTACTTCAATGCCCTGGCCGACCCGACGCGGGCCCAGGCGGTCTCCGCCGGCACCCAGCCCGGGCCCCGGGTCCATCCGGAGGTGCTGGCGGCGATGGGAGAGGACGGGATCGATCTCTCCGGCGCCCAGCCCCGGCTGCTGACCGACACCCTGGCCACCGGCGCGCAGTGGCTGATCACCATGGGCTGCGGGGACCAGTGTCCCCACCTCCCCGGACTGCGACGGGACGACTGGCCGCTCCCGGATCCCAAGGGCAAGAGCGTGGAACAGGTCCGACAGATCCGCGACGAGGTGAAGCGCCGGGTCCAGGCGCTCTTGGCCCAGCAGGGCTGGAGGGCAGGCTAGCCACCCTCGCCATCAAGTTGTCACCGACACCTTGCCGGCGCTTCACCCCACGTCCCCGCAGCCGTTGCCGCCCTCGCATATCCCTGCGGCATGCGAACCCGGACCCTGGCCCACGTTTCGGATCTCCATGTCGGAAAGTCCCCCCAGCAGGACGCGGTGGTGGAGCAGCTGTGCCGCACCCTGCTGCAGTCCCGGGTGGATCAAGTGGTGGTCACCGGGGACCTCACCCAGTCCGGCAAGCACCGGCAGCTGCAGTCCTTCCGACGGCTGTTCGCTCCGCTGCTGGAGACCGGCCGGGTCTCCCTGGTGCCGGGCAACCACGACCGGGTGGGAGAGGACGCCGGCGCCCAGCTGATGCACGGCGAGCGGGTGGCGATCCAGGAGTCACCGGGCCTGTTCCTGGTGCTGGTGGACTCCACCGCTCCCCACAACCGGTCCGCCCTGGCCGCGCACGGACAGCTCTGCGCCCGGGTGCTGGAACAGGTGTATCTGGCCTTCGCCTCCGCGCCCGATCAGTCGCTCAAGGTCCTGGCCCTGCACCACCACCTGCTGCCGTTGCCCGAAGAGTCGGTCTGGGAGCACCTGGCCTCCGCGCTGCGCCTGCCCCATGCGGGAGAGCTGGCGCTGGGGACCCAGCTGCTGCAGCTGATCCGGGGGCGCTGCGACCTGGTGCTGCACGGACACCGGCACGTTCCCCGGTCGCTGCGGCTGACCGGGGTGGGAGGCGAGACCCTGTCCATCTACAACGCCGGCTCCAGCGCCGAGCTGCAGCGGGTGCGGATCTTCACCCACGCCGGAGGGAGGCTGACCTCCGCGCCGGTCTGGCTGTCCACCCAGGACCACCCGGCCCCGGTCCGGCTCACCCAACCCTGGGCGCTGCCCCGCCTCCGTCCGGCGGTCGCGTCGGCCTCCTCCCGGTGAGGAAGGTCCGCAGCGGGGATCCGGCGTGCTACCCTGCGGGGGAAATGCGTCTGGCCCCCCTGGTCGTCTCCGCCGCCTTGCTCTTTGGGGGCGTGGCCCACGCGTTCCCCGGCTCCTGGCCCCCCCTGCTGCTGACCGCCGCCGGCCCGGGCAGCGCCCAGCTGCAGCGCGCCCAGCGGCTGGTGGACGCGGGCGAGTTCGAGGCCGCGGTCACCCAGCTGCAGGCGATCCTGGATGAGCCGGATCTGACCGACGCGCTGCTGGTGGAGGTGTACCGGTTGCTGGGGCTCTCCCGGCTCTACCTGGGTGACGAAGAGGGGGCGCGCGCCGCCTACGAGAAGCTGCTCCAGGCCCAGCCGGACTTCACCCTCCCCGCCTCCTCCCCTCCCAAGATCCAGCAGCTGTACGCGCGGATCCGGCAGGACATCCGCAGGCGGCGGGTGCTGCCGGTCACCCTGCGGTTCGAACCGCTGTCGGACACCCGGGGGGACGCGGCGGTGGTCGCCCAGGCCCGGATCGACGCCCTGCCGCTGGGCGCCCGCGGCAAGCTGTTCCACCGGCGGATGGGCGGCCAGTCCTATTCCTCGGTGGACTTCTCCCGGGTCCGCGACCAGCCGGAACACTTCTCCGCCACCCTCCCCGCCTACGCGATCCCCTCCGAGGAGCGCGCCTACGACGTCGAGTACTACGTGGAGGTGGTGGACGCCGCCCAGCGCCGGTTGGCCGGGAGCGGTGACGCCTACTCGCCGCTGACCTTCCGGGTGCTGGGGTCGCGCGCCGCGGTGGCCGACAAGCCGTCGGAGCCCGCCTGGTACGCCAACCCCTGGGTGTGGGCGGTGGGGGGCGCGGTGGCCACCGGCGCGGTGGTGGGCACGGTGCTGGTCGCCACCTCCCGCCAGACCGGCCAGGTCACGGTGACCATCACCGTCCCGGGGGGCCCATGAACCGGCGCTCTCTGCTGGTCAGCGTCCTGCTGCTGGCCTGTGGAGGGCCGGACCAACCCGTCGGGGGTGGACTGGACTTCTCCCTCTCCCTGGCCCCGGCAGCCGCCGAGGACACCGCGCTGCTGCAGGTGGCGCTGCTGAAGGGGATTGCCGCGCATCCGTGCGAGACGCTGGTGGACCAGTGCCTGGGCGCCAACCCCTCCGTGCCCCGGGACCACTACGTGCGCCTGTACGACGCGACCGGGGTGGAGCGCCGCGCGATCCGCATCCCGCTGGGCGCCGAGGCCCCCAGCGGACAGGAGCTGGTCTTCCGCGCCGAGGTGGGGACCGATTACCGGGTGGTGGTGGAGGCGATCTCCACCGACGCGGTCCCTCGCCTGGTGGGCACTTCTTGCACCCCGCTGCCGGAGGGAGTCCGGCAGAGCGGAACGCGGCTTCCGGCGAACCCGCTGGTTATCTACTCGCCGTACATCGCCTGCGATCCGAGGATTGACCCGTGAGTTCTGCTGTACCCGCCGTCCGCGTGCTGGTGGTCGAGGACGAACAAGATCTGGCCGAGCTGCTCGCCTACAACCTCAAGGCGGACGGCTTCGAGGTGGAGACGGTGGGCACCGGCTCCTCCGCCATCTCCCGGGCCCGGGTGTTCAAGCCGGATGTGGTGCTGCTGGACCTGATGCTCCCGGACGTGTCCGGCACCGAGGTGCTGCGGATGCTGAAGTCGGATCCGGAGCACCGCCGGACCTCGGTGTTGATCGTCACCGCCAAGGGCCAGGAGTCGGATCGGGTGCTGGGACTGGAGCTGGGCGCGGACGACTACGTGGTCAAGCCGTTCTCGGTCCGGGAGCTGGTCCTGCGGGTGCGGGCGGTGCAGCGGCGCGGAGTGACCGGAACCCCCGGGGAGAAGGTCCTCACCCACGGTCCGGTGCGGCTGGATCCCTCCCGCCATGAGGTCACGGTGGGAGGCCAGGAGATCCTGCTCACCGCACTGGAGTTCCGGCTGCTCAAGACGCTGCTGGAACGTCCGGGCCGGGTGCAGAGCCGGGAGGTGCTGCTCTCCGATGTGTGGGGGATCCAGGCGGAGATCACCACCCGCACCGTGGACACCCACATCAAGCGGTTGAGGGAGAAGCTGGGCCCCCAGGGCGATGTGATCGAGACCATCCGCGGCGTCGGCTACAAGCTCTCGGGAGGCTGACCCCAAGATGCGACGCCGTCTCTTCGCGGCCCTCCTGCTGGGTCCGGCCCTGACCGCCTGGGCGATGTCCCTGCTGGGGGGCGCCTCCTTCGGGATCGCGGTGCTGATCGCCCTGGGGGTGTTGCTGATCAGCGGGGTGGTGCAGCTGTTGATCGATCGCAGCCTGGCCCGGGACGCGCGGCTGCTGGCCGGCCACGCCCAGGCCACCTTGGGCCGCGAACCCCGGGGCGCGGATCCCGAGAACCCGGCGCTGCAGGAGCTGGCGGTGGCCCTGCTGCGGACCCGTCAGCGGGACCGCGAGGGCAGCCGGGCCTTGAGCGACGAGGCCCGCGCCCTGGCCGCGGTGCTGGACGGGATGGAGGAGGGGCTGTGGGTCACCGACCGGATGGGCAACGTGATCCGCCACAACGCGGCCCTGGCCCGGATGCTGCCCCCCGGACAGGCGATCGACGGGGAGCGGCCGCTGGCCATCGTCCGCAGCGCGGAGCTGGCGGACGCGGTCCAGCGGGCCTGCTCGCTGGGCGCTACCTCCCGGCTGGAGATCACGCTGGAGGAGGGGCTGTTGGGGATCACCGTCTCCCCGCTGGGCGGGGGGCTGGAGGGATCCTCCGCCATCTTCCACGACGTCACCGAGCTGCGGCGGCTGGAGAAGGTCCGCAAGGACTTCGTGGCCAACGTCTCCCACGAGCTGCGCACCCCGATCACCGCGGTGCGCGGCTACGCCGAGACCCTGCAGGCGGGCGCGCTGCAGGACCCGGTGCAGGCCAGCCGGATGGTTGAGATCATCCACCGGCAGTCGATCCGCCTGGCGGAGATGGTGGAGGACCTGCTGGAGCTCTCTCGCCTGGAGGGCAAGGAGACACACCTGGTCCGCGAGCCGGTGCCACTGGGGGAGACCGTGCGCCGGGCCACCGAGACCGTCCAACCCAAGGCGGAGGCCAAGGGGGTGACGCTGGCGTTGCAGGTCCCCGAGGGCCTGATGGCCACCGCCGACGACCGCGGACTGGAGATGGTGGTGCAGAACCTCCTGGACAACGCGGTCAAGTACACCGCGCCCGGGGGACGGGTGGAGGTGCTGGCCGAGGAGCGTGCCGGCCGCTGCGCGGTGGTGATCCGGGACACCGGGGTGGGCATCGAGGGACGGCACCTGGGCCGGGTGTTCGAACGCTTCTACCGGGTGGACCCGGGACGCAGCCGGGACATGGGCGGGACGGGCCTGGGATTGGCCATCGTCAAGCATCTGGTGGGCGGAATGGGCGGCGAGATGCAGGTTGAGAGCCAACCAGGCGTGGGAAGTACCTTCACCGTCCTGCTTCCTCTTCATCGCCAAACGGTGCCGACCGGGTAGGATTGCAGCGCTCCCATGCGCGTCGCGGTCCTCGCGGACATCCACGGAAATCTCCCTGCCTGTGAGGCGGTGCTCGAGGACATCGAGCGCGCCAAGCCCGACTTCATCGTGGCGGCGGGAGATCTTGCCTTGCGGGGCGCCCACCCCAAGGAGACCCTGCAGCTGCTGGACGACAAGTGCGATGCCCTGATCATGGGGAACACCGACTGCTACCTGTCGGGTCAGTACCTGGGCGGCGCCTACCGGGACCGCGATCACTGGAAGACGGATCTGCTGCACTGGACCCGGGACCAGATCGGCGAGGAGTGGGTGCGGCGGCTGGGGCAGCTGGACTTCTCGGCGCGCTACTCGCCCCGGCGGGGCCAGGACCTGTACGTCTGCCACGCCAACCCCAAGAACCTGGAGGACTCGCTGGAGCCGACGCTGGACGAGTCGATCCTCAAGAAGTACCTGGCGCACGTGGACGCCACCGCGGTGGCCTTTGGCCACCTGCACTTCCCCTACCGGCGCCGGGTGGGAAAGATCCTGATCGCCGACGTGGCCTCCGCCGGCATCCCCCGCGACGGGGATCACCGCCCCGCCTGGGGCCTGTTCACCTACACCCCCAAGGGGTGGCGGGTGCAGATCCGGCGGGTGCGCTACCAGGTGCGCAAGGCCACCCAGGCCATCTCCCTGAAGCGGATGCCGGGCGCCCCGCTGCTGATCCACAAGATGGTGGAGGCGCGGTACCGCAACCACGCCGCGATGCAGGAGGCGGCGCGCCGTCACTCCGGGCTGCCGCCGCTGCGGCCCACCGGCCCGTCCTTCGGAACCCAGCCGGTGCTGCGCCCGCCTCACGGTTACCGGGGCCCGCCCCCTCCATCGTTGGTGGAGGCTCTCACCGCCGCGGCCGCGCACGTCAACGCCGCCGCCACCCTGCTGGGCGCGGACCCGGTGGTGCCCAGCTCCGGCGAGCTGTCGGCGCTGGAGCAGACCCCGCCCTTCACCGAGGGAGGCTTGGAATCGCTGGAGGAGCACGACTTCGACCCCGGGCCCGAGGAGTCGGAGGACGAGGCCACCGAGATCGACGGGGCCAAGCTGGCCCGCGAGGGCTGAAAGACACCGGAATGTTGCGCCGCCGCCGCCGCGGCGCCCAGCCGGTCCGTTAACACCACCGGATGCAACGCGTGCTGATCGTGGACGACGAGCCCGACCTCGTCGACCTGCTGCGCTTCCACCTGGAGCGTTCCGGCTACTCCCCGCTGCTGGCGTACTCCGGGGAGGAGGCCCTCACCGTGGCCCGGACCCATCCCCCCCAGCTGGTGCTGCTGGACGTGATGCTGCCGGATCTGCCGGGCACCGAGGTGTGCCGGCAGCTGCGCGCGGATCCCGCCACCGGGGGGGCGATGATCCTGATGCTCTCCGCCCGCAAGGACGAGGAGGACCGGGTGGCGGGGTTCCGGGCCGGCGCCGACGACTACGTCACCAAGCCGTTCAGCGTCACCGAGCTGCTGCTGCGGATCGAGGCCGCGCTGCGCCGGCGGGGCGCGGCCCCGGTGGAGGCGGCGGTGGAGCTGGGCGGGATCCGGTTGGAGGTCGCCTCCCACCGCTGCTTCGTGGACGGGACCGAGGTGGAGCTGACCGCGCTGGAGTTCCGGCTGCTGCACCTGCTGCTGACCCGCGCCGGCAAGGTCCAGTCCCGGGAGACCCTGCTCCAGGAGGTGTGGCGGATCCCGGGGGACGTGCCCACCCGGACCCTGGACACCCACGTGCTGCGGCTGCGCGACAAGCTGGGAACCGGACGCGCCTGGCTGGAGACCGTGCGCGGCGTCGGCTACCGGATGAAGGGGCCCGACTCCTAGACCCGACGCGCGTTTCACAGTTGTCACCCAACGCTCGCTCCGCGGCCATCTGGGAGGTCTATCCCTCCTTCCGCAGGCAACCTCCGGGTCACGCCGGAGCTCGAGGTCACCGATGCGTTGGATGGCGGTCGCAGTCACGATGCTTCTCCCCCTCGCCGCGTCCGCCCAGGCCACCGAGCCGGAGCCGGCCCCGGCGTTGACCCAGGCGCTGCTGGAGCAGCTGGAGAACCTCAAGTTCTCCGGCTACGTGCAGGCGCGCTACGTCCACATCCAGGAGCAGCCCACCAACGGCTTCACCGTCCGCCGCAGCCGGCTCAAGGCCACCTTCAAGAACGACTGGTCCCGCTACATGCTGCAGATCGACGCCAGCCCCTCGGGCGTGGAGCTGCGGGACGCGGAGGCCACCCTGATCGAACCCTGGACCGGCAAGGGGATGGAGTTCACGGTGGGCCAGATGAAGTGGCCCTTCGGCTACGAGGTCTTCGTCTCCTCCTCCGACCGCGAGCTGCCCGAGCGCAGCCGGGTGGTGCGGGCCTTTGCCCCCAACGACCGGGACCGGGGCGCGAAGTTCATGGTCCGCCACGGACCGTTCCAGCTGGTGACCGGGGTGTTCAACGGGAACGGGATCGACTTCGAGCGGGACAACGACACCTCCAAGGACGTGGTGGGACGGCTGGGAGTGGACCTCCAGTGGATCTCCGGCGGCGTCTCCGGCTGGTGGGGCGAGTCCCACCAGCCCTTCATCGATGGTGAGGGCGGCTATGTCCCCCGCAACCGCCTGGGGCTGGATCTGCAGGTGACCCTGGACGCCCTGCCGCTGGGGGAGACCCAGCTGCGCGGGGAGTTCATCGCCGGGCGGACCTACTTTCGCGGGGGCGAGGAGCAGTTCGGGGTGCCCGCCCTGGGCTGGTACGGGGTGCTCTCCCAGAAGCTGCCGCTGAACACCCAGCTGGCGGTCCGCTACGACTATTTCGACGGTGCGGCGGGAACCCCGGATGGCGCGTCCGACGGGAGGCCGGCCCGCACCAACGGGATCGGGACCCTGGGGGTGGCCGTGGTCCACCACTTCAACCAGCACCTCAAGCTCACCGGCGCCTACGAGCTGCCGATGACCAACGTGGTCCCCGGGGCCACCGACCCGGCGGACAACGTCTTGACCTTCCAGTTGCAGGCCAAGTTCTAGGACTTCCCCCCGCCGTCACCGAAACGTCACACGCCTTCCGTGCCTCGTGGCTTACATGCCCGGGGCCACACCGGAGCCACCCATGACCCGTTCATTGCTGATCGCCTCCCTGGCAGTCCTGGCCCTCACCGCCTGCAAGAGGGAGGACGCCGCGCCCAAGACCGGGGAGTCCCCGGCCGCCGCGCCCGGGCGGGCGGTCACCGTCAAGGGTTCGGATACGATGGTGATCCTGGGCCAGCGCTGGGCCGAGCAGTTCATGAAGGCGGACCCCAGCCGGAAGGTGCAGGTCACCGGCGGCGGGTCGGGCACCGGGATCGCCGCGCTGATCAACGGCACCACCGAGATCGCCATGTCCTCCCGCAGCATGAAGGACGCGGAGAAGCAGAAGGTCCCCGGCGGCAAGGTGGTGGAGACGGTGGTGGCCAAGGATGGCGTCACCTTCTACGTGAACGAGACCAACCCGGTGACCTCGCTGACCGTGGAGCAGCTGCGGGACATCTACGTGGGAGACCTGACCAACTGGAACCAGGTGGGCGGTCCAGACGCGAGGATCGTCGTCTACTCGCGGGAGAACTCCTCGGGCACCTACGTGTTCGTCAAGGAGCACGTGCTGGGGAACATGGACTTCGCTCCCGAGGCCCAGACCCTGCCGGGCACCGCCGCGGTGGTCAACGCGGTGGGCAAGGAGACCCACGGGATCGGCTTTGGCGGGGCCGCCTACGCCAAGGGGATCAAGGAGCTGAAGGTGAAGGTCGGCGCGGAGGAGGTCGCGGCCACCCTGGAGAACGTCCAGGCCGGGACGTACCCGCTGGCCCGCCCCCTGTTCTTCTACACCCGGGGCGAGCCCCAGGGTGATGCCAAGGCCTTGATCGACTACGCGCTGTCCGCCGAGGGCCAGAAGCTGGTCCAGGCGGTCGGCTACTTCCCGGTGAAGTAGGAAGACACCGTTGAAGAACGCCGCCCTCACGCACCCGCAAGCCCCCTCCCCCGCCCCGGCTCCGGTGGAGGCAGGGGGCCTCTCCGACCCCCGGCGCCGCCGGCAGCTGCGGGAGCGGGCGATCGAGATTGCGGTCACCCTGATCGGCCTCTCCGGGGTGGCGGCGGTGGTGCTGATCATCGTCTTCATCGGCAAGGAGGCGCTGCCGCTGATCCTGGATCCGGAGGCCCGCCACGAGGCTTCCTTCGCGAAGATGTTCCTGCCCCAGGTGATCCGCGAGGGACGCCCGGCCAGCTTCATGTGGCAGCCGGTCTCCAACGTGCCCAAGGTCAGCATGATCCCGCTGTTGGTGGGGACGCTGAAGGTCACCGTGGTCTCGATGCTGGTGGCGGTCCCGGTGGGGATCGCCGCGGCGATCTTCGCCTCCGAGTTCGCGCCCCGCCGGATGCGGGAGTGGCTCAAGCCGGTGATCGAGCTTTTGGCCGGGATCCCCTCGGTGGTGCTGGGCTTCTTCGCCCTGATGGTGATGGCCACCGTGGTCCAGGACGTATTCGGCTTCGCCTTCCGCCTCAACGCGGTGGTGGCCGGACTGGGGCTGGCGCTGGCGATCGTCCCGGTGGTGTTCACCGTGGCGGAGGACGCGCTGACCGCCGTCCCCCGCAGCTTCCGCGAGGCCTCGCTGGCCCTGGGCGCCACCCGCTGGGAGACCGCCTGGAAGGTGGTGCTGCCCGCCGCCACTCCCGGAATCCTGGCCGCCTGCGTGCTGGGGTTTGGCCGGGCGATCGGGGAGACGATGGTGGTGCTGATGGCCTCGGGCAACGCGGCGATCACCTCGCTGAGCCTGGGGGATTCGGTGCGCTCGCTGTCCGCCACCATTGCCGCGGAGATGGGCGAGGTGGTGGTGGGCAGCCCCCACTACTCGCTGCTGTTCTTCATCGGGGTGGAGCTGTTCGTCATCACCTTCCTGCTCAACATGTTCGCCGCCATGTACACCCAGCGGCTGATCAAGAAGCTGTCCGGCGCCGGGAGCCCGAAGTGAGACACGCGCAACGGCGGGCGATGGGCGCGGCCTTCACCGGGCTGACCGGGCTGGCGGCGGGGCTGATCGTCACCATGCTGGTGGTGATCCTGGCGGACGTGGTGCTGGGCGGGGCCGGACACCTCAGCTGGCAGTTCCTCACCCAGGCCCCCTCGGACGGGATGATGGGGGGAGGGATCTTCCCCGCCATCTACGGCACGGTGGTGATGACCCTGCTGATGACCGTGGCGGTGATGCCGGTGGGGGTGATCACCGCCATCTACCTGCACGAGTACGCCGCCCCCGGGTCCCGGATGGCGGCCTGGGTGCGAGTGGCGATCAACAACCTGGCCGGGGTGCCCTCGATCGTGTTCGGCCTCTTCGGGCTGGGCTTCTTCATCCACTTCCTGGGCGGTTCCCTGGACCGCCTGGCGGGCAACGAAGAGCTGTACTGGGCCCAGCCGGGATTGCTGTGGGCGTCCTTGACCCTGGCGGTGCTCACCCTGCCGGTGGTGATCGTGGCCACCGAGGAGGCGCTGCGGGCGGTGCCCGCCGACCACCGCACCGCCAGCCTGGCGCTGGGGGCCACCAAGTCCCAGACCCTGGCCCGGGTGGTGCTGCCCGGCGCGGTCCCCGGGATCCTCACCGGCGCGGTGCTGGCGATCTCCCGGGGGGCCGGCGAGGTGGCGCCGATCCTGTTCACCGGGGCTGCCTACTTCCTGCCCGACCTGCCGGACTCGCTGGCCAGCCAGTTCATGCACATGGGCTACCACACCTACGTGTTGGCCACCCAGTCACCGGACGTGGAGGCCACCCGGCCGCTGTTGTACGCCACGGTGCTGGTGTTGTTGGTGCTGACCTTTGCCCTCAACCTGGTGGCGGTGGTGATCCGCACCCGCACCCGCCGCCGCGCCGCGGGCGGACACTGAGGACCCGATGAGCCCCACCCTCCCCGATTCCCCTCCCAAGATGCAGGCCCAGGGGCTGACGATCCGCTATGGCCAGAAGGAGGCCATCAAGCAGATCACCCTGAACATCCCCCAGCACCAGGTGACCGCGATGATCGGTCCCTCCGGCTGCGGCAAGTCGACGTTCTTGCGCTCGCTGAACCGGATGAACGAGCTGATCCCCGGGGTGGGCCGCTCCGGCGAGGTGCTGCTGGATGGTCACAGCATCTACGACCGCCGGGTGGACGTGGTGGATCTGCGCCGCCGGGTGGGGATGGTGTTCCAGAAGTCCAACCCCTTCCCGAAGTCGATCTTCGAGAACGTGGCCTTCGGGTTGCGGGTGGGCGGGATGAAGGACAAGGGCGAGGTCGCTGCCCGGGTGGAGCGGTCGCTGCAGGGCTCGGCGCTGTGGGACGAGGTCAAGGATCGGCTGGAGGACTCGGCGCTGGCGCTCTCCGGAGGTCAGCAGCAGCGGCTGTGCATCGCCCGGGCGCTGGCGATTGAGCCGGAGGTCCTGCTGATGGACGAGCCGGCCTCGGCCCTGGATCCGATCGCCACCGCCAAGATCGAGGAGCTGATCCACCAGCTCAAGGCCCGTTACACCATCGCCATCGTCACCCACAACATGCAGCAGGCGGCCCGCGTCTCCGACAACACCGCCTTCTTCTACATGGGAGAGTTGGTGGAGTTCGGACGCACCGAGCAGATCTTCACCAATCCCAGGGAGCGCCGGACCGAGGACTACGTCACCGGCAAGTTCGGCTAAGGAACGACCCACACATGCCCGCCACCCACACCGACAAGGCCTTCGAACACGACCTGCGGACCCTGCGCGAGAAGCTGCTCGCGATGGGCGCCAAGGTCGAAGGGCTGATCATGATGTCCATGCGCGCGTTGACCGAGCGTGACTCCCGCCTGGGTGAGCAGGTGGTGGAGGGCGACGCGGAGGTGAACCGGCTGGAGGTGGAGATCGACGAGCTGTGCCGGAAGATCCTGGCCCTGCGTCAGCCGGCCGCCAGCGATCTGCGGCTGATCACCACCGCCTTGAAGATCGTCACCGACCTGGAGCGGATCGGCGACCTGGCGGTGAACATCGCCGAGCGGGCGATCGACCTGAACCAGGTGGCCCCGCTGGCCCCCTACATCGATCTGCCCAAGCTGGCGGAGCTGGCCCAGCAGCAGGTGAAGCGGTCGCTGGACGCCTTCGTCTCCGCCGATCCCACCAAGGCGGAGGAGATCCTAGAGGGGGACAGCCACGTCGATTCCCTGTTCTTGAAGATCTTCAACGAGCTTTTGACCTTCATGATGGAGGACTCGCGGAACATCCGCCGCGCCACCGCCTTGATGTTCGTGGCCAAGCACCTGGAGCGGATCGGGGATCACGCCACCAACGTGGCGGAGATGGTGGTGTACATGGTCAAGGGGACCGACATCCGTCATCCCCGTAGCCGCGAGCTCAAGCCGAACGGCTAGACTCCGCCTCCCGATGCCCGAACCCCTGAAGACCCCGAAGCCCGCGGTGGACGTGGCCGCCCTGGCGTCTGCCTGGTTCCAGGGCGTGTTCCGGGCCCTGGGCGCCGCGGTGGTCCAGGCGCGGGTAGGCCTGGGACGGGCGGCCGGACAGATCTCCCACCCCGCCACCCGCGACTTCCTGGTGGGGGTGCTGATGCCCAGGCAGCTCCCCGCGCAGACCGGGGATCCCCTCTCCGGGATGGAGGGCCGGCTGCGGATGTCCGGCGAGCACTCCCAGCCCTCCCCCGAGCAGCTGCGTTCCTCCGGTGCCCACTCCCAGCCTTCCCCCGAGCAGCTGCGCACCTCCGGGACCCGGGCGGCGCCCCGCCGGCCCCAGAGGAAGGGCGCCGGGACCTTCACCCCCGCGGCGGCGCCCGCGTCCGGGCCCAAGCGCAGCCTCACCGGCGGCAGCCAGAAGCTGTCCGAGGACGAGGTGCTGGCGATCAAGCACGACGCCCTGCGCCGCAAGGAGGAGGCCCGGGCCCGGGCGGTGATCGACAAGTTCCGCGGCAAGCTGGGGAAGTTCAAGCTGGAGAAGCTGGGCGAGCTTCCCCGCACCTTCGCGCCCGCGCCGCTGGCGGAGTTCCGGCAGGCCTTTCCGGCCGTGCCGCTGGAGACCCTGCAGCTGCTGACCCCGCTGGTGGTAGGGCTCTCCCGGGACGTCTGCGACCGGGCCGCGATCCGCACCGGCTGGTCGGAGGCGGAGCGGATGACTTTCGTCAACGCCATCGAACCTGCCTCCCGCGAGCGCCTCCGCCCTGCCCTGGACGCCCTGGTGGCGCTGCCCGGAGAGGCCCGCCAGGCGCTGCTGCGGTTGCCCCGGGCGCCGGTGGGCCCGGCGGTGGAGTCGCTGGCCCAGAAGTGGGCCACCCTACCCCCCGAAGAGGTCCGCTCGGTGGCCCTGGCGCTGGCCCAGTTCTACGGGAACGAGCTGGCGACTGTGATCCGCGCCGCCGCCCCGCCGGTGAAGATTGCCCCCAAGGGCATCCGCGGCTGAGTTGAGCAGGGCAGTAAGTTTCCGTTCGCTTTGCTTGCCTGCTGCCACGCCTCCTGCGCAGTGCGAAGCACTCAACGCACCGCGCCAGGCCGCCGAAACCTAGCAACCAATTGATTTCACGGGCCCGGAGCGCCTTTGACGCAGCGCACGGCAGTTGCACTTCGTCCCTCCCGACGAGGCTGTAGCCGGCGGTAGCGAGCAGGCGTGCGTGGTACCTTCCGGGTTCATCGGGAGGAATGCGGACCACGGAGCTGTTCGGAACGGCGCCAAACCTTGGGAGCCCCGATGTCCATCTTGGTCGCAGTGAGCTTCGTGTTGCTGGCGGTGGGCCTCTTCGGTCTGGGCGCCTCGGCGTTCCAGGCCTTCTTGACCTGGTGGTACGTGCGCCAGGGTCCCAAGCTCCAGTCCAGCCAGCCGGGGATCTCCATCCTCAAGCCCCTGTGCGGGGTGGACGATGGGCTGGAGAGGAACCTGGAGCTGTTCGCCACCCTTCCCTACCCGAACTACGAATTGCTGCTGGGGGTGAAGAACGAGAAGGACCCGGCCTACCCGCTGGCGGTGGCGGCCACCCAGCGCTGGCCGGACCGGGTGAAGCTGTTCCTGCAGCGCGGTGAGCCGGGGCTGAACCCCAAGGTGAACCAGCTGTGCACCCTGCAGGATCAGGCCCGCTTCGACCTGCTGTTGATCAGCGACTCCAACTGCCGGCCCACCCCCGGGTACCTGGAGGAGATCGCCGCCGAGTTCGAGGATCCGCAGGTGGCCTGCGTCACCAACCCGATCGTGGGGGTGGGTGAGCAGAAGCTGGGCTCGCTGCTGGACAACTTCCACCTCGGCTCCACCATCGCCTCGGGGATGATCGCCGCCAAGCTGGCGCCCATCCCCCACGACATCGTGGTCGGCAAGTCGATGGCGCTGCGCAAGAGCGCGCTGGTGGCGCTGGGCGGCTTCTACGCCGCGCGCAACCACCTGGCCGAGGACTACGTGCTGGGCCGCGGGATCCACGACCAGCTGGGGATGAAGATCGCCCACTGCAAGCTGCCGGTGGTGCAGGTCTCCCAGAACCGGACCTTGAAGGACTTCCTCAACCGGCAGAAGCGCTGGTGCGTGATCCACCGCACCGCCATCGCCTGGTACACCTACGTGGGCGAGGGCCTGATGAGCGTCACCCCCTGGGTGCTGCTGGGCGCGCTGCTCAACCCCACCCGGGAGAACGGGCTGCTGTTCCTGGCGGTGTGGGCGGCCAAGTCCTCGCTGGACGCGCTGAACACCCGTCAGTTCCGGCCGGTGCTGTTCGGGGTGATGACCCCCCTGTACGCGCTGCTCAAGGATCTGATCTGGACCACCGCCTGGGCCTACGGACTGTTCGTCCGCACGGTGACCTGGCGGGGCAACAAGCTGGTGGTGCAGGCCGGCTCGCAGCTGATCCCGCCCACCCCGGAGCTGCTGCCGCTGCCGCTTCCGGCCCCGATCGCCGAGCCGGCGTACGTCTCCCAGGAGCGTCACGTCGCCTAGGCCTTCCCGGCCTCCCGTTTGACCGGAGCCCCCATGTCCCTGCTCGAAATCGCGCTCTGTGCGTTCGCGGCCCTGACTGCTGGAACCGGGCTGCTGGTGGCGGTGCTGACCGTCGTCCACTACCGCCGCCGCCCCCCGCCCACCGAAGCCCAGATGCGGGCGCTGTTCCCGCACGGGGTCCCGCGGGTGACGATCTTCAAGCCCTGCAAGGGCGCCGATCCCAGCCTCTACGACAACCTGGCCAGCTTCATGCGGCTGGAGGGGGTGCCGTACGAGGTGCTGATCGGGATCGCCGACCCCAACGATCCGGCGGTGGAGATCGCCCAGCGGATCATCCGGGACTTCCCCCAGCGGGAGGTGCGGCTGCACTTCACCGGGGACAAGCACGCCCACAACCCCAAGGTGGTGAACCTCACCCACCTGGAGGCCCACGCCCGGGGTGAGTTCTTCTACGTCGCCGACTCCAACATCCGGGTCACCCCCGGGCTGCTCAAGCGGCTGATCGCCCCCTTCGCCGACCCCCGGGTGGCGCTGAGCTACGCGATGTTCCGGGGCGTCCCCGGCCGCAGCCTGGGCGCGCGGGTGCAGGCGGCCATCTTCTGCACCCTGGGGATGCCCTCCATCGCCGCCGCCTACCGGCTGCTGGGGATCGCCAACCTGGTGGGCAAGTGCTTCGTGCTCCGCCGCACCGCCCTGGAGAAGATGGGCGGGTTTGCCCACTACGAGCGCTACCTGGTGGAGGACGGGCTGATCGGCCGCGAGGTCCGCGCCCACGGCCTCCAGGCGGTGCTGGTCAACGAGGCGGTGGACGTCCACCTGGGGGAGATGTCGCTGCAGTTCCTCTGGGCCCAGCAGATGCGCTGGGCGGTGTTGCATCGGATGGCGTTCTGGACCCTTCCGATCGGGGAGATGGTGTGGAACCCGTTCTTCATTGGCGCGGTGGCCGGGGCGGCCTCCCTGGGCGGCCTGCACACCGCCGCGGCGGTGCTGGCGGCGGCGGCGATCCACAACCAGCTGATCGACATCATCCCCTTCGTGCTCTTCGGCAACCGGCTGCGCGATGTCTGGCTGCTGGTGCTGGCGGATGTGGTGATGCTGGGGATCGTGACCACGGTGTGGTTCCACCGCGACGTGGTGTGGCGCGGACAGCGCTTCACCCTGGGCAAGAACACGCTGATCCTGGCGGCCGCCCCCCTGGGCGGTCCGGCCACCCTCCCCGCTCCCCTGGCGCAGGTGCACGCGCTGCCGGTCCGCGGGGAGGAAGACAAGCCACGCTACGCGCTGGCCGGAGGTGAGAAGTGAGCCCAGTCGTCGGTCCCGCCAACCCGCAGGTCCAGGCCACCGCGGTCTCGATCCTGATGATGGGTCAGATCCTCTATCTGCTGCTGCAGCTTCCCCGGCTGACCCTGATGACCCCGGAGGGGATGGTGCTGTGCAGCCTGTGGGTGTTCCACGCGCTGATGGCGGTCCACTGGTGGTACGGCGGCCTCTACTTCCTGCAGCACCTGGGCCCGGCCAAGACCCTGCCTTCGGTGTATTTCTTCTTCGCGCTGCTGGGCACCTCCATCGCCCCGATGATGTTCATCCACGATCTGGCCCTCTACATGGGGACCTTCACCGCCTCCTTCCTGCTGGCCTTCGTGCGCTACCGCACCCTGCTGCCCACCCTGGCCCCGGGCAGTGGCGTGCGGGAGTACGTGCGCAAGAAGTCCCAGGTGGAGCTGGCCGGGTTCGCGATGCTGGGCTGGGGGGCGATCTCCGGGGTGGTGGTCACCGATCCCCGGCTGCAGGCGGTGATGGCTGCCACCGCGGTGCTGATCCAGACCTCGCTGATCATCTACTGCGTGAAGAAGCTGTATCCGCCGGGCGAGGCCGACGTCGCCGCCGGGACCGGGGCCACCGTCGTCGCCCTGGCCAAGGCCTCGTAGGCCTGGTCGGAGGGCACGCGGGCAGTCGGTAGAGAATCACCCACCCTCCGAGAATGTCCGGGGCGTGGTGTTGCGTTGACCCCGTGATGCGATCGCGGAAAGTCCTGGTGGTTGACGATGACGCCGACTGGCGCAGCTTCCTGGCCAATAGCCTCGAGGAGTTGGGCTACGAGCCCAGCGAGGCCGAGGACGGCGAGCAGGCGCTGTCCAAGCTGGATGACGACACCTACGGCGTGGTGCTGCTGGATCTGAGCATGCCGGGGATGAGCGGGGAGGACGTCGCCCGCGAGATCCCCCACGATGGTCCCCGGGTGGTCTTCCTGACGGGCCGCCCGCCCCACGAGGTCTCGGCCGCGCTGATGCAGGGCGCGCACTACTACCTGCCCAAGGGGGCGACCAAGCAGCAGCTCTCCTTGCTGCTGGACTCCCTCAATGAGGCCCGCGGCTAGGAGTCGCGCCGCGCGTCCAGCAGCGGCCGACACAGGTCGTGCACGAAGAAGGTGACGATCATCGCGTTCTCCCCCTGTCCCTCATAGGTGGCGCCCGGGCGGGACGGGCTCCTGGGGACGTTGCAGATGATGCACACGGTGCGGGGATCCGGCGGGGGCTGGGAGGTCATGGCGCGGGGTGTTGCCTCAGTGAGCGGTGGTAGTGCTGCTGGACCTGGGCGACGTACCGGGCGGGTTCCCACCCGCGAACGAAGCCATGGCGGGCACGGCGGAAGTGCCGGGGCTGCTCCAGCAACAGCAGCGCCCGCTCCACGTTCCCCTCCCAGCGGTCCGGGTCCCACCCCAGCTGGGAGGCCAGCTTGCGGGCGTCGTCCACGTGGCCAAAGCCGGCGTTGTAGGCCGCCAGGGCGAAGGCCAGCCGCTCTGTCGGGGGGAGCGAGGGTTCGAACCGGCCCAGCTGCTGGTGCAGATAGAGGACCCCGGCGTGGATCCCCTGCTCCGGGTCCTCCAGGTCGTCAAACCCCAGCTGCTTGCCGGTGGCGGGCATCACCTGGAAGAGGCCGCGGGCGCCGGCGTAGCTGCGGGCCCGGGGATCGAAGCGGCTCTCCTCGTAGGCCACCGAGGCCAAAAGGCGCCAGTCCAGCCCGTAGCGCGCCCCGTAGCGCTGGAACAGCGCATCGTAGGGGGACAGCGGCGCGGACCCCTTCCCCAGGCCGGCGGCGGCGCAGAGCAGACCCAGCAGCAACCAGCGGCGGCGCGGCATCACCCGGTTCACTCTACCAAGCTCCGGAGGGCAGGACCGCGCGCCTCCAGCAGCCCGGCGATGTTCTGCTGCTTGAGGACACTCATCCCGCCGGCGCGGCGGGCCGCGGCGTCGATGTCCGAGTACTCCACCACCGGGTGATCGTCGATCAGCGGCGCGGCGTCCCGGACGTAGCGGGCCACCGCCGCTTCATCCAGGAGCAGATGGCGGTCCAGCGCCTGCCGCGAGTCCAGGCCGAAGCGGGCCAGATCCGCCAGCACCTCCGGGCGGGCCTGTTCCACCCGCTGGAAGTCCAGGGCCCGGTCGGAGGCGAGGATGATCGCCGACATGTCCTCCGGCAGCCGCCACACCACCACGTGCGCAAAGACGTCGGTGACCGCGCGGACGATCATCCGGGCCTCGGGATCGGTGACCAGGTGCATCGGCAGCCACTGGGCGAACACCCCGCCCGGGTGGAGCCGCGCCTTGGCCAGCTGGTTGAACTCCCGGGTGTAGAGGCTGACCGTCCCCGCGAAGTACGGGGGCAGCGGCTCGAGGGTGATCACGTCGTAGCGGGAGGCGGTGCGGCGCAGGAAGTTGCGCCCATCGTCCACGTGGACCCGGGTCCCCGGCCGGGAGAGCACCTGGTGGTTCTGCTGGGCGAACTGGGGCGCGCAGGCCACCACGTCCGGGTTCAGCTCGGCGCAGTCCAGCTGCCCCGGGCCGTGGAGCGCCGCGGAGCCGAGGGTGATCCCGGTGCCCAGGCAGATCACCAGCGCGCTGTGGGGCGCCGGGTGGGCCAGCAGCGGCAGGTGGGCCATCATCCGCATGTACTCGGTGAACGGCCCATCCCCGGTGGCCTGGAAGCCGTCCAGGAACAGCCCCCGGGCGCGGTTCTCTCCGTGCTCGGTCACCACCAGGGTGCCATGGGCCGACTCCCGGTACTCCACCACCCGATCCAGCGCGGGATCGAAGGCGTAGCGGGGCAGCAGCCGGCCCGACTCCGGGGTGCGCACCGCCAGCAGCAAAACCGCCACCCCGGCGGCGCCGAACGCCAGCCCCAGGGGGACCCTCCGCGCTGAACCCTGCAAGGAGATCACCACCGCCAGCACCGCCTGGGCGGCGGCGATCACCACCACCGACCGCCAGGCGCCCAGCGCCGGGAGCAGCACGAAGGCCGCCGCCAGCGGTCCCAGCGCCGACCCCAGGGCGCTGGCGGCATTGGCCGCGCCCACCGTCCGGGCCACGTCCGCCGACCGTCCGGAGAGCAATTGCATCCCCACCGGCAGCACCATCCCCATCAGCACGGTGGGGACCAGCATCACCGCCACCACCAGCACCGCCTGAGCCGCCTGGTTGGAGCTGAACCGCCCCACCAGGAGGCCGTACCACTGGGAGACCGACTCCACGCTCCCCAGCAGCAACAGCACCGAGAGCGCGATCGCCCCCTGGAGGATCGCCAGGTGGCGGGAGGAGAGGACCTGGGTGCGCGCGGCGCGGGAGGCCAGCGCGGCGCCCAGGCCCAGCCCGCCCAGATAGGCGATCAGGATGGTGGAGAAGGCCGCCACCGTGCTGTGGAAGCTGTTGACGAAGTACCGGGTCCAGAGCACCTCGTAGGCCAGGGAAGCGAAGCCGGAGAAGCCGCAGACGGTGACGATCCAGGAGGAGGGCAGCGCGCCGGGCGGGACCGGGGCCGGGCTCCAGGGCGCCTCCGGAGCCAAGGTGGCCTTCCAGCGGTGGGCGATCAGCAGCGCCACCCCGCCGATCGCCGCGTTGGTGGCCGCGGCCAGGGCGATGGTGGCGGTCATCCCCAGCAGGCGGATCAGCACGAACCCGGAGAGAAAGGCCCCGGCCATCCCGCCCAGGGTGTTGATCGCGTAGGCGGCGCCGGCCCGGGCCCCCTCCTCCCCCGGCCGGTGCACCAGCACCCGGGCCAGCACCGGGAGGGTGGCGCCCATCAACAGGGTGGGCGGGAGCAACGCCAGCACCGCCACCCCGAAGCGCAGGGCATCGAAGCTGGGGCCGGGCCCGAAGCGGGGATAGGCCCAGGCCAGCAGCGGCTCGGTCAGCGCGATCACCCCCGGGACGGCCCAGGCCAGCGCGGCGATCCCCAGCTCCAGCAGCCCGTAGGCGCGCAGCGGCCGGGCCAGCCGCTGGGCCCAGCGCGCGGCCAGGGCGCTGCCCAACGACAGTCCCCCCATGAAGGTGGAGAGCACCGCCGCCAGGCTGGGCGCGGTGGCCCCGAAGTGCAGCGCCAGCGAGCGGGTCCACACCACCTCGTAGAGCAGCCCGGAGGCGCCGGAGGCGAAGAACAGCAGCAGGAGGACGCGGCTCATTCGAGGCGGCATTGGAGCACGAACCGGAGGGAGACCTGTGCCGGATTCGTGACCTGGGCGCCCTGGGCCAGGCCCCCCGGAAGCGGGTAGTCTGGGGGGAGTCGGGCCGGCTCAAGGTAGGTGTGCGATGTGGAAGCGCTTCGTGGTCGGGTTGCTGGCAGCGTCCGCGGGAATGACCGGCTGTCAGTGTGGGCAGGTCCCGGATCCCACCAATGTGGATCTGGGAGAGACCGCGCTGGTGGTGGTGGTCAATCCGCGGATCAATGATCTCAACTCCGCCTCCGTGCCCGCACCGGGTGGGGAGAGCTCCGGGGTACCGGTCACCCTGGGCACCGAGGACTTCCTCACCGGCCCTTCGGGGATCGCGGTGTTCGGGGACCTGGATGGCGGGGTCAGCGCGCTGGAGATCGATCGGGGAAGCCTGTCCCTGACCCTGGTGGAGGGCGAACTGCGCGAGCTGGCCGTGGCCAGCCATGCAGCGACCCTCCAGCCGATGGTGGACGTCCGCTACGACTTCCGGGGCACCGAGGTGGTGGAGCTGGATGCCGGGATGTCGGTCACCGAGGTGAACGCGGCGCTCAACGGCAGCAACCGGATCGTCCTGGTCCGCGGCGGCACCTACCAGGGGAACCTGATCTTCAACGGCAGCAACGTGACCCTGTTCGGAGAAGGGGCCAGCGGAGGCCGGGTGACCCTGGACGGGAACGTGGAGGTCAACGGCAGCGGCAACCGGATCCGGGGTGCACGGATCACCGGCGATCTGCTGGTGGACGGCAGTGGCTTTGCCCTGACCTTCAGCCAGGTGGAGGGGGACACCACGGTCACCGGAAGCGACAACGTGCTGCTCCACAACCGGCTCTGTGGGACCACCGCGATCAGCGGCGGCAACCTCGTGGTGCTGGAGAACGCCGGGCTCCCTCCCCTTTCCCTGGACGGAGGCTGCTAGGCCAGATGCGCGCCCACCTCGTGATCGCCGACATCGGTGGCTACACCCGGTTCATGAACGCCCACCGCTTCGCGCTCTCCCATGCGCAGCAGACGATCGCCGATCTGCTGACCGCGGTGATCGACGGGGCGCGGCCGATGTTCAAGGTGGCCAAGCTGGAGGGAGACGCCGCCTTCCTGTACGCGGTGGAGAGCGACACCGCCGCCGCCTCGGACCGGGTGCAGAAGCAGATCTTCCAGATCCGCCAGGCCTTCCTGGTCAAGCAGCAGCGGCTGCTGGCGGACAACATCTGCACCTGCGAACCCTGCTCGGCGATCGGGGAGCTGAAGCTGAAGTTCGCCGCCCACCATGGCGAGTTCGCGATGCAGAAGGTCAAGCGCTACCGGGAGCTGGCCGGTCCGGACGTGATCCTGGTCCACCGGATGCTGAAGAACGAGGTCCCCTCCTCGGAGTACGTGCTGATGACCGACTCGGTCCTCCCCCACCTCAACGACGAGGTGCGGGGCGCGATCCGCTCCCTGGAGCAGTCCTTCGAGGGCTTCGGCCAGGTCACCACCCACTACCTGGACTTCACCCAGTTGCCTCCGCCGGTGCTGCCGGCGCTCCAGCCCTCCCGGGTGCGGCAGTGGGTGGCCACCTTGACCCGCACCTGCCGGGCCCTCCCCGCGGTGCTGCGCCTCAGCGACCCCAAGGTGGGCCAGCCACCCCACCGCCACGTCTAGTCGGCGGTTTTGCGCCCCACCAGGGTCCGATCCAGTTGGTCCAGGTTCTGGGCCAGCCGGTCGATCCACAGCGCGGCCAGGGCGGCGGCGGGCTCGGCGGTCGTCTCCTGAAGCGACCTCAGCTGCGGTGACTGGAGCGCCCCCTCCCGCTTCTCCGTCCGCAGGTACTCCAGCAACAGCTGGGCGTTGTGCCGCAGCGCCTCCAGCGCCTGGGCCAGTACCGGGCGGGTGGGGACCCCGACCGCCAGGGCCCCCGGGGAGGAGAGCTGGCGAACGTAGAAGGTCAGCCCCGCGGCCCCGTGCAGCAGGGCCAGGGTGTCCCGGGCCACCCGCCACCGCCCCCGTCGCAGCGGCTCGGCGGAGACCCGGACCAGCTTCAAGGCGCGGTCCAGCTCCCGGGTGCTCCCGAACGGCGGCGAGTGGCCCTGGCGAGCCGCGTCCGCCAGCAGGGTCAGCGACCGGATCAGCGCCTCGGCGAACTCCTCGGCCACCTCTCGCATCCGGGTCCGGGTGCGGGAGGGCAACACCAACGCCGAGGTCACCGCCCCCACCGCCGCGCCGGCCAGGGTCTCGAACAGCCGGACGAACAACAGCTCCGGGGTGTACTGGCCAGAGAGGGTGAGCAGGACCGCCAACAGCGCGGTGAACCACACCACCACCCGGGTGTAGGAGACCTTCAGCGACAGCACCCCGAGAAAGACGAAGGAGAACAGCAGCACCAGCTCCGCACCGCGCAGCCCGTGGGCCAGGGTGGCCACGCCCATCCCCACCGCCACCCCCAGCACCGTTCCCAGGGAGCGGCGCCAGGCGCGGACCATGATCTCCCCCCGGGTGCTGGCGGGGGCGATCACCAGGTAGGCGGTGAGCACCGCCCAGAACCAGCGATCCTCGGAGATCCACCGCCCCACCCAGAGGGCGATCGCGCTGGCCAACGCGGCCTGGATCGCCAGGCGGGTGTTGGGGTGCAGCCCCGCCGGCGCGGCCACCACCATCGGTTCGGGGGTAGCGGCCAGCGACGAGCCCTGGGGAGCCACCGCCTCCAGCGAGCCGGAGGCGGTCAGCTCCTCCAGGGCCAGGGAGAGCCGGCCCAGGAACAGGGAGAGTCGGGGGGAGGAGGACAGCGCCACCGCGGAGGCCATCGCCCGCTGGCAGGCGGCGGCGGCCGCCGCGTCCCCCTGCACCGCGGCCCGGGCCAGCAGCAGCGCGGACCGGACGTGCGCCTGCATCGGTTCGCTCAGCTCCGGTTCGGAGGTCAGGTCCCGGATCCCGGAGACCACCCGGCCGGCGGTGATCTCCAGCTCGAACACCCGCTGCGCAAGGTCGGAGCGAACGCCGGGCCCGGCGGTCTGGGCGAGCAGATCCTCGATCGCCAGCGCCGCCTCGTTGATCCGCGCCACCCAATGCCGGACCGGCGGAGCGCGGTGGGCAGGCGGGTGCTGGCGCAGCGCGCGCGCCATCGCCCGCAACAGCAGGGAGACCGCGGAGGGAAAGGCGCGCAGCGCGGAGCGGGCCGCGCGGTGCGGGCGATCCGGCAGGACCAGGAAGCGGGCGGCGAAGGCCACCCCCAGTCCCAGCACCGCGGCGCCGGACAGGCCGGGGAGCTCCGCCAGGGGGACGTGGAAGAACAGCGCCGTGAAGTGGGCGTTGAAGGCCATCAGTCCCAGCGCGGTCCCCCGGGGACCGAGCCGCTGGAGGAGGACCGAGACGAAGATCACCCCCACGAACAGGGCCAGCCCCCACCCGCCATGGGCGGCCCCCCAGGTGCCCAGCGCCAGCGACAGCAGCGCCGGGACGGGCAGCCACAGGTAGGTGAGCCGCTGCTCCCGGGGCGTGGGGTCGGAGACGCCGAAGCTTGCCAGCAGGGTCAGCGAAGGCGCCGCGAACACCGCGGCCGGCCCCAGGACCGGCGCCAGCCAGGCGGCCAGCTGTGCCGAGACCAGCGTCGCCAGGGTGCTGCGCGTCGCGAGCCGCAGGCGGCCGAAGTCGGGGTCGCTGGCCCGCTGGTACTCGATGAAGGTCCGCAGCCGGCTCATCCTGGGTCCAACATGGCGACGGGCGGGTCCGGAACCCCGAAAAGAGAAAGGGTCGGAGCCGTTCGGTAAGCCACCGAACGACTCCGACCCCTTCAACCAGCGCGCGATGCAGGATTCGAACCTGCGGCCTTTGGCTCCGGAGGCCAACGCTCTATCCAGCTGAGCTAATCGCGCAGAAGGCGGCCTGAGAGTTAGCGGGAAAAAGCCCCCGACGCAAGCGCTCCGAAAGCGGCATCTTCGCAACCGACGGTGAAAGGCTTCGTTTCCGGACGAATTGAACACGGCTGCGGACCAGCCAGGCGGGAGGAGAGGTCATGCCGAAGGTCGCGTTGGTCAGCTGCCGGCTGCTGGGGGGGCTGGACGAACAGGACGCTCCTCTCCCCGCCGCCCTGGCCCGGGTGGGGCTGGAGGCAGAGGTGGTCTTCTGGGACGACCCGGAGGTGCGCTGGGAGGAATACGCCCTGGCAGTCATCCGCTCGCCCTGGGACTACTTCCGCCGCTACCCGGAGTTCCTGGCCTGGCTGGACCGGGTGGAGGAGGTGACCTCGCTGTGGAACCCACCCGCCTTCCTCCGCTGGAACTCGCACAAGCGGTACCTGCTGGGGCTGGAGGCCCGGGGCGTCCCGGTGGTGCCCACCCTGCTTTTGACCCGCGGGGTCCCGCTCTCCCTGGTCCAGGCGGCCGGAGTGCGGGGCTGGGAGGACGTGGTGCTCAAACCGGCGGTGGCCGCGGGCGGCTTCCGGACCCGCCGCCATCCGGACGTGACCGCCCCCGAGGCGCAGCAACACCTGGACTCCCTGCTGGAGGAGGTGGACGTGCTGCTGCAGCCGTTCCAGAGCCAGGTCTCCGGGAACCGCGAGCAGTCGCTGATCTACATCGACGGGCAGTTCCAGCAGGGGCTGCAGAAGGAGTCGGTGTTCGACCTCCCCCTGGATGCGCCCCAGGTGGCGGGAGCGGCCCGGGCCCGGATCACTCCCACCCAGCCCACCGGGGAACAGCGGGCCCTGGCCGAGCGGGTGCTGGCGTCGGTCCCAGTGGAGTCACTGCTCTACGCGCGGGTGGACATGATCCGGTCCGAGGACGGGGCAATGCGGCTGATGGAGCTGGAGGCCTTCGAACCCTCGCTGTACCTCCAGACCTTCCCGCACCTGGCCCGAGCGCTGGCGGAGGCCATCGCCCGGCGGGTGGAGGGGTGAGTCAGGGCCGGGCGGACATCAACAGCGAGTGGGAGCGCTGCTCCTCCAGGTAGAGCAGCTCCTCCCGGGCCAGCAGCGCGTCCACCATCGCCTCCCCATACCGGGCCCGCGCCTGGGGCAGCTCCAGCCTCTCCCGCACCGCGGGGTCCGACTGCTCCGCGGAGCGATCCTTGAACGGCTGGCGGACGAACACCGTCTCCTGGACCATCCGCTGGAGCTGGCGGGCCTCGTCGGCGGAGAGCTGGTGCCGCTGCAGTTCCCGGGTCTGCCGCTCCTGGAGCAGGTTCCGCAAGGCGTCCCACCCGCCGTCCAGCTGCCCCTGTTGGTAGACCTGGAGATCCAGCTCCAGGCCGTCGTTGATCGCGGCGCGATAGCCGAGGTAGCGCTCGACCAGCTCCGGGGAGAGCGGCGGTGGCAAGGCGGGCTTGGACTCGCGCTGACAGGCCAGCAGTCCCAGGGCCAGGACCCACGCCCAGTGGCGTCTCACAGCGACGCTCCGGAGAAGTTGATCCGCTGCACCTGCTCGTCCTCCAGCGCGGCCTGGTACGCCAACCAGGCGGCGGCCAGATCCGCGATCGGCGGCCCCACCGGCGAGAACAGGGTGATGTCCGAGGGAGAATTGCGGCCCTGCTTCGAACCGGCCAGCACCTCGCCCAGCTCGGCCTTGATTGCCGCCTCGGTCAGCCCGGCGGTGCCGATCGCCCCCGAGGAGAGCGCCAGCGCCCGGTCGTCGCAGAAGAAGGACCCCTGAAGGATCAGCTCGCGGGAGAGTTCCTGCTTGCCCGGTTCATCCGCGCCCAGGCTGGTGACGTGGCAACCCTTGGGGACCATGCCCGGGACCAGCAGCGGTTCGCGGGACCAGGTGGAGCAGATCACGATGTCCGCGTCCGCCACCGCCTCTTCGATGGTCTGGGCCATCCGCACCGGCAGGGAGAGGGAGGTGTGGAGCTTGGCCGCCAGCGCCGCCGAGCGCTCCTGGACCACGTCGTAGATCCGCACGTGCTCCAGCGACCGGACCAGCCGCAGCGACTTGACCTGCATCGAGGCCTGGGCGCCCGCGCCGATCAGCGCCACCCGCTTGGCGTCCGGCCGGGCCAGGGTGTTGGCGGCGATCGCGCCCAGCACCCCGGTGCGGACCGCGGTGATCTGCCGGGAGTCCATGATCGCCAGCAGCTCGCCGGTGTTGAGGTCGAAGAGGTGGATCACCCCGCGGATCGCCGGGGTCTGAAGCGGGAACTTGGAGTGCACCTTGACCGTGTAGGCGGGGACCCCGGCGATGCTGCCCGGGAAGATCGCCACCGCGGTCCCGTGGGAGTGGAGCACCGACCGCGCCCGCTGGGCCGCCACCGGTCGCCCGTGCGAGTCCGCCTTCAGCGCCTCCTTCAACTCTCCCATCAACAACAGCGCATCCAGGTGCCGGACCACGTCCTGGTGGGTCAAAAGCAGCGTCGACATGGGCCGTTCCTACAGGGTCTCGCCCAGCAATTGGAGCGCGAAGGCGACCGAGGCGGAGCGGACCGTCCGGCGATCCCCGGGAAAGACCCGGTGGGCGGAGCGGGTCGCACCGTCGGTGCGAGCGACCGCGAAGTGGACCAGCCCCACCGGCTTCTCCGCAGTGCCGCCGCTGGGCCCGGCGATCCCGGTGATCGCCACCGAGCGCTGCGCGGCCGAGCGGGCCAACGCGCCCTCCGCCATCGCCCGGGCCACCGGTTCGCTGACCGCCCCGTGAGCGGCGATCAGGTCCGCGGGAACGCCCAGGAGCTGGGTCTTCGCCTCGTTGGAGTAGGTGACGAAGCCCCGGTCCACCACCGCCGAGGAGCCGGCGATCTCGGTCAGACAGGCGGAGAGCAGCCCGCCGGTACAGGACTCGGCAGTGGCCAGCTTCACCTTCGCCGCCTTGCACCGGTCCAGCAGCGAAGAGGCCGCCTCCAGACAGGTCTGATCGAGTTCCATCCGCTCACTCCCGTTCTACGAATGCACGAGCCGGGACTTGAACCCGGACGCCTCTTGCGAGGCCGCGGATTTTAAGTCCGCTGCGTATACCGATTCCGCCACTCGTGCCTGCGCTCTGGATCTAGCTCAAAGATGGCGGCGCTCAACGGCCATGGCAGAAATTGTGACCGCCAGCCGGGGGGTTCCGCGGCCAAGCCGGACGAACTCTCACGGCGCGCCTACTTCGTCCGGGGTTTCCGCGGCCAGGCCGGACGAACTCTCACGGCGCGCCTACTTCGTCCGGGGTTTCCGCGGCCAGGCCGGACGAACTCTCACGGCGCGCCTACTTCGTCCGGGGTCTTGGCCTTGCGGCACCGAGAGGAGGATCTGCTTCGGCACCTTCTCAAGCCCGGCGGAGGATCAACCCCTCGTCGGGGCGCAGCCGGAGGGTTCCGCGGACCTCCCCGGAAGTGACCGCGCCCAGCGTGGAGAGCACCGGCTCCAGCGCGCGCCAGCCATGGGGAAGCTCCAGGGAGGCGAAGTCGCGCGAGAGGTTCAGCGCGACCAGGAAGCCCTTGTTCTCGTGCTCCCGCCGGTAGGCGAGCACCGGCCCTTCGTTGAGCACCAGCCGGTGCCTGCCCAGGGTGAAGGCGGCCTCCCCGCGGCGCAGCTGCAGCAATTCGCGGGTCAGGTTCAGGATCGAATCTGGATTGTTGCGCTGGACCTCCACGTTGACCTCTCGCCAGTCCTGTCCAAGCGGGAGCCACGGTTTGCCGGTGGTGAAGCCTGCGTGGGGAGCATCCGGCTGCCACGGCATCGGCGTGCGCTGGCCGTCGCGGCCCTGGCCCCGACCTGGATCCAGCTTCTCGAACGGGTCCTGCAGCAGCTCCGGCGGGATGGGCACGTTCTCCAGCCCCAGCTCGTCGCCGTAGTACAGGGTGGGCGTGCCGAAGAGCGTGCACAGCAGCATCCGCGCCACCCGGGCCTGCGCCGGTCGCCCCACCCGGGTGGCGATGCGCGGCTTGTCGTGGTTGCTGAGTACCCAGTTGGGCCAGCAGTCCTCGGGGATCGACGCCAGGTACTTCTCGATCGCGTCGCGCAGCCCGTCCGCCTTCCACGGGAGCAGGACCAGCATCTGGTTGTGCGGCATCTGCGCCCCGCCGGCGGCTTCACCGTAGAAGCGCACCATCCGCTCGGGCGAGTGGTACAGCTCGCCGATGATCAGCCGGTCCTCGCCGAACTCGCGCAGCACTCCGCGGGTGCGCTCGACGATGTCCACCACCTCCGGACGGTCCGTGTTGTAGAGGGCGCGCTGCGCGTCGTTGGACGGCATCGACTTGGGGTCGTAGTCGGGGTTCGGTGGGTTGTCGCGGAACTCGGCGTCCTTGAGCAGGTGCCAGATGACATCGATCCGGAAGCCATCCACCCCGCGCTTCAGCCAGAAGCGGAGGGCGTCGAAGATCGCGCCCTCCACCTCTGGGTTGCGCCAGTTGAGGTCCGGCTGCTCCCTCATGAACGCGTGGTAGTAGTACTGCCCGCGCCGGGGCTCGAACTCCCAGGCGCTCTTGCCACCGAACGCGCTGAGCCAGTTGTTGGGCGGCCCGCCGTCGGGTCCGGGATCCCGCCACAGGTACCAGTCGGCCTTCGGGTTGGTGCGCGAAGACCGCGACTCCACGAACCACGGATGCTGGTCCGACGAGTGGTTGGGCGCGATGTCCAGTACCACCTTCATCCCGCGACCGTGTGCGTCGGCGAGCAGCGCGTCGAACCCGGCCAGTGAACCGAACAGTGGTTCCACATCGGTGTAGTTCGCGATGTCGTAGCCGAACTCCACCATCGGCGAGGGGTAGATGGGAGTGAGCCAGAGGATGTCCACGCCCAGCCACTCCAGATAGTCCAGCCGGCTGCGGAGCCCTTCGAGGTCGCCGATCCCGTCGCCGTCCGAGTCCTGGAAGGAGCGGACATAGACCTCGTAGATCACGCCGGTCTGCCACCAGTGGTGTGACGTCCTGGGTTCGCTCATCCGCGCTCCTCCCTGGCGAAGGAGCGTCGGGGGTCCGCGGGCGGTCGGGAAGCGCGCTGTGCCCCATGCGCTCGGGTCTGAACAGGAGGGGGCGGTGGAGGCGCGACCCGCTTGCGCAGCATCCGGAGCGCCAACGCACTGACCAGGATGGCGAACGCGCCCAACGTGAGGAGCAGACCCAGTCTGCGATTGAGGACGCTTGCGCCCAGGAACACCGCGCCGATCGCGTAGGGCAACTCTGCGATCGCCACCACCGCCAGGTAGCGACTGAAGGGGTATCGGGCCAGGCCGAGGACGTAGCCGGGAAGCTCCGAGGGAACAGCGAGCTGAAAGAGGAGCACCAGCCCGAAGGGCGTCTGAGGCGAGAAGCGCGCGTCGTGCCTCGCCAGCGCCCGCTCAGAGGTCAGGAACCGGATCACCGACCTCCCCCACGCCCGCGCGAGCCCATAGGCGCAGCTCCCGCCCAGGATCCATCCCAGCCAGAGCAACACCACGGTCCCGAGCTCACCCCAGGTTTGCACTGCCACCGGGACCAGCACTGCGCTGGAGAAGAAGGCCAACATGGCGGACAGCGCAGAGAAGGCGACGAACAGCACCGCGCCCCGGATGGGGTGCGCTGAGATCAGTGGGGTCGTGGCCTCGAGCACCCAGGTGAGGCGCTGGTGAGCCGCGTCGGAGGAGACCAGGAGCACCAGCCCCCCCAGCAGCAAGGCGAGCATGAGCACCCGGGGCCATCTCCGGGATTCGTGGGCCTGCAGTGGCAGCGTCGTCGGGCGCATTGTGGAGGCACCTGTCCCCCTGGACGCGCGCAGGGCAGACGGGCGTCAGGAGGTCTCACCAGAAGCTATGCGTCGCCTTCTTTCTGCGCCCGGGGGCGTTCCGCTCCCTCAAGCCAGGAGGCTGTCAGCCTCTCGAGCGCTCACTCGGAGCCAACGGACAATCAGCAGCCAGCCAGAGGAATCCCAGGCCTCCCTCGCCCCGCTCCCGGTGGCTCAGTGCCGCCGGTGGCCCCCCACGGCCTGGGTCACCTCAGCAGCACATACAGCGCGCTGGGCAGGGCGGAGGCGATCACCGCCGCGCCCCAGGCCAGGGTAACCTGCAGCCCGTGAACATCGAGGAGGGTCTCCCCCACGGTCTGCTCCAGCGACTCCAGGCCGCTGTTCTCCAGCGCCAGCAGGGTCTGCTTCGGGTCCTTGGAGCGGAGCAGCTTCTGCGAGGCGGCCAGCACCAGCATCCGCTCTGCCCTCCGCGCGAGGAAGCGGACGATCCGATCCACCCAGGTTCCGCCCACCTGCACGGTCTCTTCCGCCTGGCGCAGCCGCTCGCCCACGCTGCGGGTCAGGGCCACGGTCAGCTCATGATGGGTCAATGGACGCGCCGCCTGGCTGGCCTGCCGGGCCACCTTCAGCGCGGCGGGACGCACCAGGGCGTAGACGGCCCGCACCGCTCCTCGTTGCTGCAGCTGGGCGGCCAGCTCGGCCAGGGCCCCGCGCACCGCGCCGGTGTATCCACCGGCAGCCCCAAAGGCGATCGACGCCACCACCGCATCCAACGCCAGCAACCAGCCGGGCCAGCCTCCCAGCTGCCATCCCAGGAACGCGGCGACGCCGCCGAACAGCGCGCCCACCGGCACGAACACCAGCAGCCCCTTGAACGCGGAGACGAACCCTCGCCACACCACGCGCGGGATGATCTGGCTCAGCGTCAACAGCCCCGACCGGGCCACCGACCTCAGCTGGGCCGAGGCGGGCGACGGGGGGGAGGCGGGGACGACCTTCAGGGCCGCGGTGCTCACGCGACCTCCAGGACTTCGGCCTGAACCAGCGCCTCCAGCTCGGCTTCCGACGGGAGCACGGGCGCCTCGGGCTCTCCCCTCTTTCGACGACGGAAGAGCAGCACCACCGCGGCGACTCCTCCCACCACCACCATCACCGCCACCCCCAAGGCCAGCAACAGAGAGCGGGTGATCGTCTGGTCGGCCTTTCGCCGCAACCAGGCCCTCACCACCCCGATCACGCAGACCAACGCCACCGTCCCGGCGATGTACAGATACAGACGACCGTCGCGGCTCCCGCCCAGACCGACCAGCGCCAGGTAGGCGGAGCCCACCATCAGCACCACCCGCCCCGTCCTGCTCTTGGAGAGTTCACCCACGACCTGGACCATCGCGCCTGCGCCGCCATCGCTCATGTGGACCTCCACCCGGCCGTCACCCGGTTGTGACCCGGACGATACGACAAGCGCCATCTCCAAGCAGAAGCGCCGTTGGCCCTCACGCTGCTCGCTCAGTTTGGGTGGCGGCGGGGGCTCGGCACGGTCACCATGACCGCCATGCGCGCGATCACGTTCTACGAGTACGGCTCACCCTCCGTGTTGAAGGTGGAGGAGCGGCCCGATCCGGTGCCGGGCCCCGGCCAGGTTCGGGTGCGGGTGAAGGCCTGCGCCCTCAACGCGGCCGACTGGCACATCCTCCGGGCCTCTCCGTTCCTGGCCCGGTTCGCGGTGGGGCTCTTCAAGCCGCGCTTCAACGTCCTGGGCTGCGATCTGGCTGGCGTGGTGGAGGCGGTGGGGACGGGGGTGACCCGGTTCAAGGCCGGGGACGAGGTGATGGGAGAGCTGGGCAGCAGCGGCTGGGGGGCCTTCGCCGAACGGGTGTGCGCTCCGGAGGGGGTGCTGGCCCTCAAGCCCGCGAACATCACTTTCAATGAGGCGGCCGCGGCTCCGCTGGCGGGGGTGACGGCGCTGCAGGGCCTGCGCCGCGAAGGACACCTCCAGCGGGGTGAACGCGTCTTGATCAATGGTGCCTCCGGCGGCGTGGGGACCTACGCCGTTCAGTTGGCCAAGGCGATGGGCGCAGAGGTCACCGCGGTCTGCAGTACCCGCAATGTGGAACGGGTCCGGTCCCTGGGGGCGGACCATGTGCTCGACTACACGCAGACCGACTTCACCCAGCGTCCCGAGCGCTACCACCTGATCCTGGGCGTCAACGGCTACCACCCGATCAGCGCCTACAAGCGGAGCCTCGCGCCAGGAGGCCGCTACCTGACGACCGGCGGCGCCGGAAAGCAGATGGCGGAGGCGATGATCGGCCCGCTGGCCGCGATCGGCAGCGGCAAACGCCTGGGCTTCGTGTCGATGAAGAGCAACCTGGAGGACCTGGAGTTCCTGCGCGACCGGATGGCGGAGGGGTCGGTGCGCTCGGTGATCGACCGGACCTATCCGCTGGAGAAGGTGCCGGAGGCGCTGGCGTACCTTGAAGAGGGGCACGCCCAGGGCAAGGTCGTGATCGAGGTGGGGTGAGCCACGTCGGAGCTTGAACGACGGCCCCGCGGGGCCGTCATGACGCACGGGGTTCGTGGTCTAACCAGGCGGCACGCCTTCTCCGGAGACGAACCCGTGCCCTTCCCAGGCCTGACCTTCATCGAAGTCGAACGCCAGATGCCGCTGATGAATCTGCCGGTGCGCAGCTCGGTGGTGCAACTGAAGCGGGCGCGGGTCCTGCTCTCCCCCGCGTCCACCCTCACCGCGGAGCAACTGCAGAGCGCCGGCGAGGTCACCGACCTCGTCGCCCCCTGCCTGCTGCACACCGGGGGGATGAAGCTGGCGGCGGCGATCCATCCCCAGGCCCGGCTGTGGGGGCCGGAGGGCAGCCGCGAGAAGCATCCGGAGCTGACGTGGCATGGCGTCCTGGGCGTCGATGCCTGGCCTCACGAAGAGGAGCTGGCCCATCTCCCCCTGGCCGGTTTGCCGACCCTCCGCGAGAGCCTGTTCTTCCACCGCCAGTCAGGCGCGCTGTTGGTCGCCGATCTGGTGTTCAACGTCCGCAATGCCCGTGGTCTGGGGGCGTGGACCATCCTCACCCTGTTCGGCACCCGCGGGCGGATGGCGGTGAGCCGCCTCTTTGTGCGGTCGATCAAGGACCGGGCCGCGTTCCAGCGGTCTCTCGCCCCACTCGCGTCGCTGAACATCAATCACCTGGTGCCGGGCCACGGCGACATCCTGTCCACCGACGCCAAGAAGCAGCTCCTCGCCCGGCTACAGGAGCGAGGATTCTCCATCCACCGCTGAGGGACTCATGAAGCCCTCCGTCCTCTCGCTTTCACGCGCCCTGGCTTCCGTTCTTCTCCTCTCCTCCTGCGCGCATCCACCGGCGACCAGTCCCCAATTGTTGAGGGGCGCGGTGTTCCTCGAAGCCAAGGACATCGAGGCCCTGGAAGCCACCGGTCCACGGGTGCTCCTCGCCTTTTCGTCCGCGCCCATGGTGGGTCCGGTCTACAGCGTCATCGTTCGCACCACCGGGTTGGTCGAGTACCTTGGCCTGGGGAACGTGACCAAAGAGGGCTACGCCTCCAGGCAGCTGAAGCCAACTCAGGTCGTGCTGCTGCGGCAACTTGTTCGCAAGGCCGACGTGATGGGAGGGCGGGACACCTACGCCGGCCACCCCCACGAACTGAGCGTCCTCTACGTCTGGGACGGTGCGCAGACCAAGCGCATCGAGTATCCGCATCTGGGCCCTCCCGCCCTTCGCCGCTTCAGTGACGAGCTGAGTGCGGTGCTGGGGATCGAGCGTTGGGCCACCCAGCCCCGCTGGTGGGCCGCTCCGTTTTCCGATTGAGCAGCCCCTCCCTCAGCTCAACGGCTGCACCTTCAGTGACTTCTTCTCCAGGAACTCCGGGTTGAAAATCTTGCTGGTGTAGCGGCTACCGTGGTCGCACAGGAAGGTGACGATCCGCAGCCTCTCCTGGCGGTGGTTCCTGGCCATCTCCCAGGCGGCTCGGACGTTGAGGGCGGACGAGGTCCCCACCACCAGGCTGTCTTCCCGGGCCAGGTGGTAGAGCATCTCCAGCATCGCCTGATCGGGCAGCCGCATCGCCTCGTCCACCCGGGCGCGCTTGAAGTTCTCGGTCAGGCGCATGATCCCGATCCCCTCGGTGATCGAGTCCCCCGGGCCCTCCAGCTTCCCCTCCCGGACGTACGAGTACAGGCCGGAGCCGGGCGGATCGACCAGCACCACCCTCAGCTTCGGGTTCTTCTCCTTCAGGTAGCGGGAGACGCCGGAGATCGTCCCGCCCGTCCCCGCCGCGGAGACCAGCACGTCGATCCTTCCTTCGCACTGCTCCCACAACTCCGGGCCGGTGGTCCGGTAGTGGTAGTCGCCGTTCGCCGGGTTCTCGAACTGGTTGGCCCAGAACCAGCCGTGCTCCTCGGAGAGGGTCCGGGCCTGGTGATAGAAGTGGGCCGGATTGGCAAACGGCACCGGCTTGACCAGCCGCACGTCGGCCCCCATCGCGGTGAGCAGCTCGATCTTCTCCCGCGCCTGGTTGTCCGGCATCGTCACCACCACCCGGTAGCCGCGCTCGCGGCCCAGCATCGCCAGTCCGATCCCGGTGTTGCCGGCGGTCCCCTCCACCAGGGTGGCCCCCTTCTGCAGCAGCCCCCGCTGCTCGGCGTCCTCGATCATCCCCTTGGCGGCGCGGTCCTTGATGCTCCCGCCGGGGTTCATGAACTCCGCCTTGCCCAGGATCTCGCAGCCGGTCTCCCTGGACAGCGAGCCGATCCGCAACAGCGGGGTGTTCCCTACCGAGTCCCAGAGGTTCGCGATCCGAGGCGCCATGTTCCTGCTGCGTTATCACCTCCATCACCGGACGCTCAATCCGTTCCCACCGCTTCTCGACGTGGAGGCTGCCCCAACCTCGGGGGCCGCACCTGAGATCCTGTATGCCCCTCCACCGAGACGGCACTGTTCGCCAACCTCCCTCACCACCGCTGCGGGTCTGCTCCTCTCCTCGGCTGCCAGGAGGGCGGGCAATCTGATATCCGCCGCCCCATGCAGACACTCCGACTCCCGCTGTTGCTGACGGCACTGCTGGCCACCACCGCGCTCGCCCAGACGAAGGAGCGCGCGCAGATCCCCGAGCAGCACAAGTGGAACCTCACCGAGCTGTTCCCCTCGGACCAGGCCTGGAAGGAGTCCAAGGACCGGCTGGTGGCGAAGCTGCCGGCGATCGCCTCCCACCGCGGTCAGCTGGGCAAGTCCCCGGCCAAGCTGCTCTCCGCGCTGGACCACGCCTATGCGCTGCGCAAGGAGCTGAACCGGGTGGCGGTCTACGCCAACCTCTCCGCGGATCAGGACACCCGGGTGGGCGCCGCCCAGGCGATGCGCCAGGAGATCACCCAGATCAGCAGCACCTTTGCCTCCGCCGCCTCCTACCTGGAGCCGGAGATCCTGGCCCTGGGTCAGGCCCGGGTGGACGGGTTCCTCAAGCGGGAGAAGAAGCTGGCGGTGTATCGCCACTACCTCCACGATCTGTTCCGCCGCAAGGCGCACAAGCTCTCCCCCGGGGAGGAGAAGATCATCGCCGACGCCGGGCTGATGGCCGACGCGCCGGACGCGATCTACGGGATCTTCGCCAACGCCGACTTCCCCTTCCCTTCGGTGAAGCTGTCCGACGGCAAGACGGTGCGGGTGGATCGCAGCAGCTTCAACCTGCTCCGCCAGGCCGCCAACCGAGAGGACCGCAAGAAGGTGTTCGAGGCCTTCTTCGGCGCCCTGGGCCAGTACAAGGACACCTTCGGCACCACCCTCAACGCCCAGATGAACCGCGACCTCTTCTACATGAAGGCGCGCAAGTACCCGTCCACCATGGACTCCGCCCTGGACGCGGACAACATCCCGCTCTCGGTCTACTCCTCGCTCCTCCAGGGCGTGAACGACGCGCTGCCCGCCTTCCAGCGCTACCTCAAGCTGCGCCAGAAGATGCTGGGGGTGGACCGGCTGCACTACTACGACCTCTACGCGCCGCTGGTGGGCAGCGTGAAGCTGGAGTTTCCGGTGGACCAGGCGGAGCAGACGGTGCTCACCGCGGTCCAGCCGCTGGGCGCCGAGTACGCCACCGCGATGAAGCAGGCCTTCGATCAGCGCTGGATCGACATGTACCCCAACCTGGGCAAGCGCTCCGGCGCGTACATGAGCGGGTCGGCCTACGACGTCCACCCCTACGTGCTGATGAACTACAACAACCAGTACGAGGACCTGACCACCCTGATCCACGAGCTGGGTCACGCGATGCAGAGCTACCTCTCCAACAAGGCCCAGCCCTACCCGCTGGCCGACTACCCGATCTTCGTGGCCGAGGTCGCCTCCACCTTCAACGAGGCGCTGCTGGTGGACCACATGCTCAAGACCCTCACCGACGACGGCGAGCGGCTGGCACTGCTGGGCAACTATCTGGAGGGGCTGCGGCTGACCGTGTTCCGCCAGACCCAGTTCGCCGAGTTCGAGGCCCGCATCCACCAGCTGGCCGAGCAGGGGCAGCCGCTGACCGGGGACTCGCTGGACAAGGAATACCTGGCGATCGTGCGCAAGTACTATGGCCACGACGCCGGGGTCTCGGTGGTCGATGACTACGTCGCCCACGAGTGGGCCTTCATTCCCCACTTCTTCTACAACTACTACGTGTACCAGTACGCCACGTCGTTCACCGCCTCGGTGGCCCTCTCCGAGAAGGTGCTGGCAGGCGACCCCAAGGCCACCGCGGCCTACCTGACCTTCCTCTCCTCCGGCGGCTCGGACTACCCGATCGAGCTGCTCAAGAAGGCAGGCGTGGACATGACCACCGGCGAGCCGATGCGGCTGACTGTACAGAAGATGAACCGGGTGATGGACGAGATGGACAAGCTGCTGGCCAAGGTGAAGCCGGCCGCGGCGCCCCCCAGGCGGTAGCGCCGGTAATTCGCCCGGGCGGCAACGCCCGGGTGAGGCGGGGCTTGGGCCCGTCCCCAACGATGCTATAGGAGGCGGCTCCATGCTCGAGACAGTCAGCAAGGGCTTCCGCGCGGCCAAGAACCGGTTGGCGGGTAAAGCCGAAATCACCCCGGAGATGGTCGAGGAGTCGCTGCGCGACATCCGCGTCTCCCTCCTCGAGGCGGACGTCGCCTTTGACGTCGTCAAGAAGTTCGTCGCCCGGGTCCGGGAGAAGTCGATCGGCGAGGTGGTCCAGACCACCGTGACCGACAAGCAGGGCCGGAAGGTGAAGGTCAGCCCCGGCGACCACTTCGTCAAGGTCTGCCACGACGAGCTCGAGGCCCTGATGGGGCCGGTCAACACCGAGCTGAAGCTCAAGCCCAAGGGCCAGGTCTCCACCATCATGATGGTGGGTCTGCAGGGCTCGGGTAAGACCACCACCACCGGGAAGATCGCCCACAAGCTGCTCAAGGACGGGCGCAAGCCGCTGCTGGTGGCGGCGGACATCTACCGCCCGGCCGCCGTGGACCAGTTGAAGGTCCTGGGCGAGCGGCTGAAGGTCCCGGTGTTCTTCAAGCCGGACACCCAGCCTCCGGAGCTGGCCCGCCTGGGCCTGGCCGCGGCGCGCGAGCAGGGTTGCGATGTTGTGCTGGTGGACACCGCCGGCCGGCTGGCGATCGACGACGCGCTGATGGCCGAGCTGGAGGCGATCAAGCAGCACCTCGCCCCGGACAACATCCTGTTGGTGTGCGACGCGATGATCGGTCAGGACGCGGTGCGCACCGCCGCCGAGTTCGACCGCCGGCTGAACCTGGACGGGTTCATCCTCACCAAGCTGGACGGCGACGCGCGTGGTGGCGCGGCGCTGAGCATCAAGGAAGTCACCGGCAAGCCCATCAAGTTCCTCGGCATGGGCGAGCAGATGGACAAGCTCGAAGAGTTCCGGCCCGACGGCCTGGCCAGCCGGATCCTGGGCTTCGGCGACATCGTCGGCCTGATGAAGGACTTCGAGGGGGTCGTCGACGAGAAGAAGGCAGAGGAGGATGCCGAGAAGCTCCTCTCCGGCCGCTTCACGATGAAGGACTTCGTGGACCAGATCCAGATGGTCCGCAAGATGGGCCCACTCAAGGACCTGCTCGATAAGTTCCCGATGTTCGGGGAGATGACCGAGCAGCTCAATCCGGACGACAAGGAGCTGGGCAAGATCGAGGCGCTGTACAACTCGATGACCGCCCAGGAGCGGCTGCGCGCGGACCTGATTGACGACAAGCGGATGGAGCGCATCGCCAAGGGCGCCGGCCGCAAGAAGCAGGACGTCAAGGAGCTGCTGGGCAAGTTCCAGATGATGCAGCAGGTGATGGGCAGCATCGGCCAGAACCCGGGCCTGCTGGGCCGGATCCCCGGCTTCAAGCAGATGGGGCAGCTGGCCAAGCTCAAGGGCCAGGACCTCTCCTCCATCTTCGGCGGCGACAAGCTGATGCAGCAGGCGATGGGCGGCGGTGGTGGCGGCGGGATGCAGATGCAGATGCCCCAGCTGGCCCCCGGCTACACCCCGCCCATGGGCCGCGACCAGATGGCCCGCGCCCGCCTGATGGGCTACTCCACCGCGCCCGCGGCCAAGGGGACCTCCGACAAGGAGCGCGACGCGCTGAACGAGAAGCGCAAGCGCGAGCGGCAGAACAAGAAGAAGAACCGGAAGAAGAAGTAGCCGACGAGAAGGGCACTTCCTGCAGTGCCCATGAAACCTTCGGAGAGCGGCTAGGCTGAACGTTCCCGATGTGGATCGTCCTGTTGGTGGTGGCCTCCGCGGCCCTGCACGCGGCCTGGAATGCGCTGCTCCGCCACCGCGGGGAGTCGCGGGTCACCACCGTCACCGTGGTCGGCGGCATCACCGGGGTCTCCACCTTGGCGATGCTGCTGACGCCCCGGCCCTGGTTCCCGCAGTCGGCCGGGCTGGGCTGGACGGTGGCCTCGGGGGTGCTGGAGGCGGGCTACTTCCTCACCCTGGCGCTGGCGGTGGAGCGGGCCCCGGTCGGCCTCACCTACCCAATCTCACGGGGCGGGGCGCTGCTGATCGTCTGGCCGGTGTCGGTGCTCTGGCTGGGTGAGACGCTCCAGTGGGCCGCGGTGGTGGGCGCAGGGATCGTCCTGACGGGGCTGCTGCTCAACGGGCTGCGCCGTCCGCACGCGGGTGAGACGGCGGGAATCCGCTACGCGGCGCTCAGCGCCCTGTTTATCGGCACCTACAACCTCTTCTACAAGCAGGCCCTCAACGTCGGCGTGCAGCCGATGGCGCTGTTCGCGGTCTCGATGATGGTCGCCTGGCCGCTGACCCTGCTGTGGTTGGGGAGGGCCGCGCCGCGGGTGTGGACCACCTTCCGTCAGATCCCGGCCCGCATTCTCCTGGCGGCGACGCTGAGCTGTGGCTCCTTCTGGCTCTACCTGTACGCCCTCCAGGACGGCGGCACCGGAGAGATCCTCACCCTGAGGAACATGTCGGTGGTCTTCGCCCAGGTGTTCGCGCTGTGGGCAGGCGAGACGGTCGGGCGCAGGCAGTGGCTGGGAGCGGTGGTGATCACCACCGGGGCCCTGGTGCTGGGGACGGCACGAGGCTGATCACCGATTCCCTCGCGTGTTACGACCTGCGGCATGACCGGGACCCCAGAACAGTTCGTGATCGTCGGCGCCGGACCCTCGGGGATGGTGCTCGCGTATCTGCTGGCGTCGAACGGGGCCCAGGTCCGGGTGATCGAACGCCACCCCGACTTCGAGCGGGAGTTCCGGGGCGACTACCTCCAGCCCTCGGTGTTCCGGGCCCTGCAGGCGCTGGACGTGCTCCCGACGCTGGAGGAGCAAGGCACCGCGCTCACCGGGGTGGAGCGGCGGATGTTCGTGGGCCACCAGCGCCAGGTCCAGGTCCCAGGCGGCGGCGAGAAGGGCGCCCTGGTCTCCCAGCCCGCCTTCCTGCGGCTGCTCCATCAGGCCTGCAGCCGGTTCCCGAACTACCGCCTGGACTTCGAGACCTCGGCCACCGAGCTGATCGAGGAGGGGGGTCGCACCATCGCGCTCCGGGCCAAGCGGAAGGGCCAGGAGGAGCGGATCGACGGGGACGTCTTCGTGGTCTGCACTGGTCGCAACACCCCGCTGCGGGCCCACAGCGGCATCGAGGTGACCTCCTACTCCGCTCCCGCCCACACCCTTTGGTTGCGGTTCGACTTCTCCGACGCCCGGGAGCTGCTCCCGAAGGGAGAGCTGAACGTCCACATGTTCGGCCAGGGGGTGGTGACCGTGTACTTCCAGGCCGCAGGCGATCGACTCCAGGTGGCCTACAGCGCGGCGGGGGATCTCTCCGCGCTCCGCAAGGATCTCCCGGCGCTGAAGGCGGCGCTGCTGCCCACCCTGCCCTCCCGGCTCCGATCCCACGTGGAGCGGAAGCTGGACCAAGACACCGAGTCGCAGATCCTGAGGGTGGTGGTGGATCGCCTGCAGCGCTGGTCGAAGCCGGGCCTGCTGTTCCTGGGCGACGCGGCGCACACCATGTCGCCTTCGGGTGGGGCGGGGCTGAACATCGCCATCCGGGACAGCATCGTGGCGGCGAACCACTTCCTCACCGCGCAGCGCGCCGGAACCCGGATCGACCTTCCGCTGCTGGAGAGGATCGAGGCCGAGCGACGCCCGGAGGTGGAGGCGATGCAGGCCGGACAGGTGCGGGCGCACGGGATGGTGTTCAAGCCGCTCCCGGTACTGCACCTGATGTTCACCGTGCTCCCGGTGTTCCTGCCGATGATTAACCGCAAGCTGGCCAAGGCGCAGCCGCTGCAGGATCCGGTGGAGATCCAGTATCCGGTGCGGATCACCCAGCCGCCGGCCGGGAATCCCTGAGGAGGACGAACGGCGTCCTGGAGCTGCCCGTAGCAGACCTTGGAGGGGTCGGAGTGGTTCCACCCGCGTTCAGCGGATCAACTGCCGGGCCAGCTGCGCGAAGGCCCGCGCCGCGGGTGGCAACTGGCCGGTGGCGTGGGTGATCAACCCCACCGAACGATCCGGCCCCAGCCGTTGCAGCGGGACCACCGCCAGGCTCCTGGCCCTCCCCTCCCGGGCCACCGCCATCGACGGCACCACCGAGACCCCGAAGCCCAGCTCCACCAGCCGCTTGAGCACATCCACGCTGCGGGTCTCCATCACCACCTCCGGAGTCTTCCCCAAGGCGTCAAAGGCGCGGTCCAGCAGCGCCCGGGTCCCGGTAGACCGATCCAGCAGCAGCAAGGGGTGCTCCACCAACTGCAGGGCGGAGACAGTCTTGCGTCGGGCCAGCGGATGCCCGGGCGGACAGATCACCACCTCCTCCAGCTTGACCAGCGGCTCGATCCGCAGCCGCTCTGCCACCGGCCGCCCTCCCGCCTTGAGCTCGCTGGGCAGCGGCAGGGAGATCACCCCCACCGGAAGCCTGCGCTCGGCCACCTCCACCGCGATGCTGGGCGAGGGCCGGTTCTCCAGCCGCAGCTGCACCCCCGGGTGCTCCCTTCGCAGCGCCGCAAACACCGGAGGCAGCAGGTAACAGGCCAGGGTGTCGGTCGTCCCCACGGTCAGCTCACCCTGCGGTTGGCTGCCGGCGCTCTCCAGGCGGGTCCGGGCCAGCTGCATCTCGTCCAGGATCCGCTCGGCATGCTCCAGCAGCACCCTCCCCTCGGGGGTCAGCCGGGTGGAACGGGCGTCGCGCACGAACAGCCGGTGTCCCAGCTCGTCCTCCAGCTGGGAGACGCCCTCGCTGATCGACGACTGGGTCCTGCCCAGCGTCCGGGCGGCCTTGGAAAATCCCCCCTCGCGGGCCACTGCGACGAACGCCGCCAGTCGGGTGCTGTCCAGGGTCTTCATCGGGTATTCCGATACTGACTATCATCATTCATCGGGTTGCGAGATGGGAGTGGATCCCCCAGTGTTGAGCCATGCGCCACCTGCCCGGTCCCGCCGCCCTCTCGTCTGCCCAGTTGGAGAAGAAGCTCGCCGCGGTGCGCGTCTCCAACCCGGGCGTCACCGCACTGCGCGCGGACTACGTGCACTTCCTGGAGGGCGCCCCGCTCTCCGCTGAAGACGCCCGGGTGCTGGAGCGGCTGCTGACCTACGGGCCGAAGCGGGAACCCCTGGCGGCGCTGGAGGCGGGCGCGCGGTCCTGGTGGGTGATCCCCCGGATCGGGACCCGCTCCCCCTGGTCCACCAAGGCCACCGACATCGCCCAGGTGTGCGGGCTGACCGGGATCGAGCGGCTGGAGCGCGGCCTCCACTACCGGGTGGCGGGCACCGTCTCCGATCCGCGCGCCCTGCTGGCCATCCTCCACGACCGGATGACCGAGACGGTGCTGGAGGACGTGGAGCAGGCCGCCGCCCTCTTCGCCCACCACCCCTCCCGGCCTCTGCAGCGGGTGGACGTGCTGGGCGGGGGAATCCCGGCGCTGGCCGCCGCCAACGCCTCGATGGGCCTGGCCCTCTCCCCGGATGAATTGGAGTACCTGGACCGCAGCTTCCGGGCCCTGGGCCGCAACCCCACCGACGTGGAGTTGATGATGTTCGCCCAGGCCAACAGCGAGCACTGCCGGCACAAGATCTTCAACGCCCAGATGGTGATCGACGGGGAGACCCAGCCGCTCTCCCTGTTCGGGCACATCCGCCAGAGCACCCGGGCCAGCCCCGGCGGGGTGCTCTCCGCCTACAAGGACAACGCGGCGGTGATCGAGGGCAGCCCGGGCGGGCGCTGGATGGCGGACCCCACCGACCACCACTACCGGATGCGCCAGGAGCCGGTGCACATCCTGATGAAGGTGGAGACCCACAACCACCCCACCGCCATCTCCCCCTTCCCCGGCGCGGCCACCGGATCCGGCGGCGAGATCCGCGACGAGGGCGCCACCGGCAGGGGGGCCAAGCCCAAGGCCGGGCTGTGCGGGTTCTCCGTCTCCAACCTCCAGCTCCCGGGGGCGCAGCAGCCCTGGGAGCAGCCGTTCGGCAAGCCGGGGCGGATGGCCTCGGCGCTGGAGATCATGACCGAAGGTCCGCTGGGTGCGGCGGCCTTCAACAACGAGTTCGGCCGCCCCAACCTCTCCGGCTACTTCCGCACCTTCGAGCTGGCGGTCCCCGGCGGTCGGGACGGAGAGGTCCGCGGGTACCACAAGCCGATCATGATCGCCGGCGGGCTGGGCAACGTCCGCGAAGGGCACGTGCAGAAGAACGCCATCCCCGCCGGGGCCCCGGTGGTGGTGCTGGGCGGCCCGGCGATGCTGATCGGCCTGGGCGGCGGCGCGGCCTCCTCGGTGGCGTCGGGCACCTCCCACGAGGAGCTCGATTTCGCCTCCGTGCAACGGGACAACGCCGAGATGCAGCGGCGCTGCCAGGAGGTGATCGACCGCTGCTGGGCGCTGGGGGACCAGAACCCGATCATCTCCATCCACGACGTGGGAGCGGGCGGGCTCTCCAACGCGCTGCCAGAGCTGGTCCACGAGTGGGGCCGCGGCGGTCGCTTCGATCTGCGCCGGGTCCCCAGCGACGAGCCGGGGATGTCCCCGCTGGAGATCTGGTGCAACGAGGCCCAGGAACGCTACGTGCTGGCGCTGCGCCCGGACCGGGTGGCGACCTTCGAGGCGCTGTGCCACCGCGAGCGCTGCCCCTTCTCCATCGTCGGCGAGGCCACCGAGGCGCCGCAGCTGGTGCTGGACGACGCGCCCGGCGCCGAGAAGCCGATCGATCTGCCGATGGGGGTGCTGTTCGGCAACCCGCCCAAAATGGTCCGCCAGGTCAGCCGTCAGGCGCCGGTGAAACGACCGCTGGAGCTGGCGGGGATCAGCGTGCAGGACGCGCTGTACCGGGTATTGCGGCTGCCCACGGTGGCGGACAAGACCTTCCTGATCACCATCGGGGATCGCAGCGTGGGCGGACTGGTGGCCCGGGACCAGATGGTGGGCCCCTACCAGGTGCCGGTGGCGGACGTGGCGGTCACCGCCACCTCCTTTGACGTCTACACCGGCGAGGCGATGACCCTGGGGGAGCGCACCCCGCTGGCCCTGCTGGACGCCGCCGCCTCGGCGCGGATGGCGGTGGCGGAGTCGATCACCAACATCGCGGCGGCGGCGATCTCCCGACTCTCCGACGTGAAGCTGTCCGCCAACTGGATGGCCCCCGCCGGCGCCCCCGGCGAGGACGCTCGGCTGTACGAGGCGGTGCGGGCGGTGGGCAGCGAGCTGTGCCCGGCCCTGGGGATCGCCATCCCGGTGGGCAAGGACTCGATGTCCATGCGCACCGTGTGGGAGGAGGCGGGGGTGCGCAAGGAGGTGGTGGCGCCGGTCTCGCTGATCGTCAGCAGCTTCGCCCCGGTGGCGGACATCCGCCGCACCCTCACCCCCCAGCTGCGGCTGGACCAGGGAGAGACCACCCTGCTGCTGGTGGACCTGGGCCGGGGGAAGAACCGGCTGGGAGGCTCGGCGCTGGCGCAGGTCTACGGCCAGCTGGGCGCCGTGCCGCCGGACCTGGACGACCCGGCGCTGCTCTCCGGCTTCTTCCAGGCGATCCAGCTCCTCAATGCCCAGGGGAAGCTGCTGGCCTACCACGACCGCTCCGACGGAGGACTGGTGACCACCCTGGTGGAGATGGCCTTCGCCGGCGGCACCGGGTTGAAGATCGACGTCACCGCGCTGGGGGATCCGCTGGCAGCGCTGTTCTCCGAGGAGCTGGGCGCGGTGATCCAGATCCGCGCCTCGGAGCTGGAGCAGGTGCGCGCGGTGTTCGCCCAGCACGGGCTGGAGCCCGCGCTCCACCCACTGGGGCAACCCACCACCGACGGACAGGTCCTGATCCAGTCCGGCGGCCAGACCCTGCTCCAGGACTCCCGCCAGGTGCTGCGGGGCATCTGGTCGGAGACCACCTTCCGGATGCAGTCGCTGCGCGACAACCCGGAGTGCGCCTCCGAGGAGCACGCCAGCCGCCTGGACGCGACCGACCCGGGGCTGAACGTGAAGGTCCCCTACCCGCTGGAGGAGGATCTGGCCGCGCCGTTCATCCTCAAGGGCGCGCGCCCCAAGGTGGCGATCCTGCGCGAGCAGGGAGTCAATGGTCAGCTGGAGATGGCGATGGCCTTCCACCGCGCCGGCTTCGAGACGGTGGACGTGCACATGACCGATCTGCTGTCCGGCCGGGTGGACCTGGCGGACTTCAAGGGCCTGACTGCCTGCGGCGGCTTCTCCTACGGAGATGTGCTGGGCGCCGGTGGGGGATGGGCCAAGTCCATCCTCTTCCACTCCCGCACCCGGGAGATGTTCCAGACCTTCTTCCACCGCCCGGACACCTTCAGCCTCGGGGTGTGCAACGGCTGCCAGATGATGTCCAACCTCAAGGAGCTGATCCCCGGCGCCGAGCTGTGGCCGCGCTTTGTGCGCAACCGCTCCGAGCGCTTCGAGGCCCGCCTCTCCCTGGTGAAGGTGGAGCAGAGCCCCTCCCTCCTCTTCCAGGGCATGGTGGGCGCGCAGCTTCCGGTGGCGGTGGCCCACGGCGAAGGCCGGGCCGAGCTGACCGAGGGCGAGCACCGGGCACTGGAGGCCTCCGGGTTGGTCACCGCCCGCTTCGTGGACAACCACGGTCAGGCGGCGGTGCGCTACCCGGCCAACCCCAACGGCTCACCGGCCGGGATCACCGGCCTGACCACCCGCGATGGCCGGGTCACCCTGCTGATGCCCCACCCGGAGCGGGTGTTCCGCGCGGTCCAGTACTCCTGGCGTCCCGCGCAGTGGAGCGAGGACGGTCCGTGGATGCGCCTGTTCCGCAATGCCCGGGTGTGGGTCGGCTAGGAGACCCAGCGGGCGTTGAAGCCCTCCGCCTGAGCCCCGGGGGTTACTTCTTCCCCGGCGGGGTCTTGACCTTGGGAACCACCAGCCCGCGGGAGAGCCGCTTGAGCACCCGCAGCTTCTGCCGCTTCTTGTAGCGGTCGTGGGAGTTCTCCCCGAAGTCGTTCTCCCGGGCGGTCTCCTCGTCCACGATCTGGAACTCGCAGAGCAGAAACCCGATCCGTCCCTTGCGGGGGCGGCGGTCCTGCTCCGGCGGCGGCAGATACGCGTCCAGCCGCAGCGGGATGTCGACCACGAAGTTCAGCACCCGGTAGGTGGTCCCGGAGAACTGGTTGGCACCCCGGCGCTCGCGCTCCTCGAAGTCCAGGTCCAGGTGCAGGTCCTTGGCGAACCCCTTGAAGTGCGGGTACTCCTTCAACATCTGCTTGAAGGGCACCAGGGTGTTCTCGGTCTGCCCTGGCACCACGAAGTTGAACGGGAACAGCCGCTGGGTCAGGTAGTAGAGGACCGGGAGGATGTCCTCCCGGGTCTTGGTCACCACCCGGAAGCGGGTCTTGTCGTAGACCTGCGCCGCCACCGTCTCCTTCTTGGCGATCAGCTTGGTGATCAGCGACTCGCGGGTCTTGATCGAGTCGGTGAACTGCACGATCGGCAGCCCCTGGTCCCGCATCTCCGCGGCCACCGCCATCACCTTCTCGGTGACCAGCTCGCACAGCTCGGCCTCGGAGACCGAGAGCCAGAAGAGCAGATCCCGCCCCTCGATGTGCTGCAGCACGTGCATCACCTTGAGCACCACGCAGGCGATGCGGCGGTTGTGCGCCGGTTCCTTGATCCCCGAGGCGTAGAGGAACAGGTCGTGGATCTCCTCGGGGTGGGCCACCGCGTCGCTGACCCGGTAGCCGAAGGTCCGCCGCAGGTACTCCACCGCGTCCGCCAGGATCAGCCGGACCCAGGCCTCGTCCTCGGCGTTGTCCGGATCGATCTGGACCAGGCGCAGGAACCGGTCCACCTCGTCCCGGTTGCGGAAGTGCATCCGCCGCCAGTCGATCACCGACCCGCCCCGGAGGATCAGCCGGATCCGCTCCAGCTCCTTGAGGCCCATCTCCCCGACCGAGCGGAGGGGCAAGGCGGGGATTTTGGACAGCGGGTTGGGCGTCACGTGCGGCCGGGTCTTAGCGCCCCGGCGCGCCGGACGCAGCTAGAACACGAAGGGGAAGTTGATCGGATCACCCTGGACGCGATGCCGCGGAAACTTCCAGGTCTTCACCAACCCACCAATGCACTTCGCCATGTGGGAGTTCTTGAACTCGGCGGTCTGCGCCGAGATCCCGGTGGTGGAGCCCGCGGGGCGGATCGTCCAGCGCATCACCAGCCGGCCACTGATTCCCGGCTCCTTGGCCTTCATCTCGTTCACGCAGCGGACGATGTCCGACTTGTGGGCCACCACCACTCCCATGATGTCCGACTCGGAGAGGGACTCCTGGACGTCGCTGGCCACCGGCGGGGGGATGTAGCCCGGCTGGCGCTTGGGCTTGGTGCCGCCCTCGGCCGGCTTGGGCTTGTCCGCCGCGAAGAGGGCGTCAAAGTCGTCCTCACCTCCGGAGGTGGGCGGCGGCGGGGTGGGCTTGGTGGCGCGGGCCACGATCGCCCCGTCGTCCTCTCCGGAAGTGGGGGTCCGGCGCACCGGGCGGGGCGAAGGCTCGGTCCGGGCGGCGGTGGGCTCCGGCTTGGACGGCGCGGCGGCCGCCACCGGCTCCGGCTTGGAGGGCTGGGTCAGCGGCTCGGGAGCCACCTCACCCGGCTTCTCCACCATCCCCGCCGGGGGAGGCGGCATCGGCACGGCCGCGGCCACCTGGGTGGGCGCTGCCGGCGGAGGGGTGACCGGGGCCACCGGCGCTGCCTCCACCACCGCGGCGGGAGGATTCACCGGCGCCTCGGGAGAGCGGCCCAGCAGGAACACCACCGCCCCACCCAGCAGCAACACCAGCGCGGCGGCGATCCCGATTCCGGCCTTCACCGCCCCGGACATCCCGCCGGAGGGTGGAGGCGACGCGTAGGACGGATAGGAGGCCCCGCCGTACACCGACGGGCCCGTGTAGGGCTGGTTGGGGGACTGGGTCAGCGCCATTCCCGCCGGCGCCTCGGAGGAGGACTGCTTCCCCTGGGGCTGCGCCGAGAGCACCTCGTGCGGCGCGGAGGGGATGTCGAACATCCCCACCGGACGGGCGGCGGACGGCGCCGGCAGATCGGAGAGGTGGGGCCGGTCGGAGGGACCGCTCTCCAGCAGCGAGCGCGGCTTGGGCTTGTTGGAGAGCGCGGACATCTCCTCGCTCACCAGCGCGGCCAGGGCAGAGGCCGCGGACGGCTTCCAGCCACCGGTGTCCGCCGGCGGCTCGGAGGAGGCGGCGCTGCTGCCAAACGGCTCGCTGCGCGCGCCGCGGGAGGCCCCGCCGAGGGCGAAGCTGGACTCCCCCTGGGCGCTGACCACCGTCCCCACCTGGGAGGTGGCCGGAGCGGCCACCAGCGGCTTGCTGGGCTTGGGCGCCAGCTCCGAGGCCAGCTCGGTGATCTCGGAGAGCGGCACCCAGTCCGCCATCCCGGCCCGCCAGGCCAGCGAGTCCGGACCGATCTCTCCCTGGTTCCACAGGTCCCGCACCCGGTCCACGGTCAACGGGCCCTGCTGGGCGTCGTCGATCGCCACGAACCAGTCGTTGGGGATGGAGGTGGCGTTCTTGGGGCCGGAGCCACCGGTGGCCTGGGCCTCCGCCTCCGCCACCAGCTTCTTGAGCGCGTCGGTGCTCACCGCGCGGGTGCTGGCCAGGTCGTCGTCCATCCCCAGGCTGAGGTCTTCGTCGTCCGGGGGCGGCGCCAGCGAATTGATGGAGGGCTTCTCTTCGATCTTGTGCGGCCCGGACTTGAGGACCTGATCGAAGACCGCGCCGATCTCGTCATCCTGGATCCCGCTCAGGGCGCTCTGGGCGGTCCCGGAGGCGGCCTCCCCTTCGGCGGGAGCGGCGTCACCCGCGGAGCCGGAATCCGGATCACCGGCGGATCCAGCCCCCTCCTCGGAGTCAAAGGGAAGAGAGGAGGCAGCGGCCCCCGGGAAATCAGACGACGGCGGGGGGGCGGCGTCGGCGGCGTTGGCCGCCGCACGACGGACGAGGATCACGTAGCCGCACTTCTTGCAGCGGACCTTGACGCCCTTCACGCCGACCTTGTCGTCGCTGATCATGTACTGCGCGCGGCAGCTGTCGCACACGAAGCGCATCGAGGACCTTGAACTCCTGAGACGTGGAAAACGAGCGGCGATCGTAGGGGTGTAGCAAGGCGGGATCAAGGTTCGATCCCCCGGTGTTCACTTGCTCGGACGCTCTGCGTCCTTGCATTGGTTCCCCTACTTACGGGAAGGAAGCTGGACCTCCACGCTGATTCCGACCGCCGCGCGCAAGGCGTGGAGGTCTTCGGAGAGGGCAAAGGTCATCAGTTCCCTCAGCTTGACCTTCGAGCTGACCCGGTAGGCGGCGCCCGACTCGGCCACCACCATCTTCTTCACCGGCTCCAGATCGGAGGCCACCAGCAGGCCGCAGCGGGTGGCGGTCAGCTCCGCTCCCTCCAGGTAGGCCTTGAAGTCCCCCGGGGTGGCGCGGCGCAGGTACTCGGCCACCGCCCGGGCCAGCTGCGCCCGCATCGGCTCCGGCACCGCCTTGAGCAGCTGCTGCCGCTCGCCGTCCAGCGCCTGGGGATGGACGGTGGGCCGGAAGGAGGGCACCGAGAGGGTGATCGCCGCCTGCAGCACCGCCTCCAGCCGCTCCGGGGACAATCGCTGGGTCAGCACCAGCTCCGGACGCAACAGCGCCATGGTCCGGGCCAGCAGGTACTGGACCTCCTTTTGACCGGGCTCGCCGAAGTACTTGCCACCCACCCGCAGTGCGGGGGGATGGGTCTGGAGGATGTCCGCGGCGATCAGCGGATCCGGCGCCGGGTCGTTGGACCGCTTCGCCATCCGCTCCCGGGTGGCCACCAGGTACGGCGAGTACAGCTCGATGGCCTCCATCCCCAGCAGCTTGGCCACGTAGCGGTAGTGGTGGATCTGGTACTCCTGCGCTCCCGCCACGTCGATCCGGTGCTTCTTGGGGTTGACCTGGTACTGGCTGGGCGCCACCGAGTACAGGTGCCCGGCCTGGTTGAACAGCAGGCCCATCACCTCCGCCAGCGGACGCACCGAGGGGTGGAACAGCTGGGTCTGCCACTGGCGATCGGTGAGCGACTTCTGCGCCACCTCCCGCCGTTTGGCGTACGGGGTGAGCTTGGCCAGGATCTCGCGCTCGGCGTCTCCCAGCTGCCCCACCAGCGACTGCGCCACCTGGGCTGCCAGGTACGCGGTGTCGTAGTCCTTCATCCGCGCCCCCAGCTCGGCCAGCGCGGAGACGATCCGGGCCGGCTCCTGGCTCTTGGCCAGCGCCCGACGGTAGGCGCCCACCGCCTTCTCCTCCTGCCCCGGGGTCTGCGCGGCCAGGGCCGCGTAGGTCTCCTGCACCGGCGCGTCGTCCGGCATGCCGGCGGCGACCACCTGGTAGGCCATCAGGGCGCCCTCGGGGTGCTTGAGCACCTTGAGGTACAGCTCGCCCAGCGCGCGCCACAGGGTCATCCGGGCGGCGTGCGTCTCCTCCGACTTGGGGAGCCGCTGGATCATCCGCGCGTAGTTCTCCTCCAGCAGCTTCCACTCCTTCTGGCCGCCCAGCATCGCCTCCAGGGCGGAGAAGGCCTCCAGGAAGCGGGGGTCCAGATCCAGCGCGGCGTTGAAGGAGTCCATCGCCCGCTGCAGATCCCGGGTCTCGTCCCGGGAGATCTCTCCCAGGGCGAAGTACACCCGCTTGGCCTTGGCGGGCTGCTTGGCCAGGTCCGGCTGGGCCAGCATCTTCTCCAGGATCTCCGCGGCCAGCTTCCCCTGCTTGGTCTCCCGGTACATCCCGTAGAGGGCGTCCAGCACATCCAGCGACTCCGGGCGCATCCGCCAGGCCCCGACGTACGCGTCGATCGCCATGTACGGATCCTTCAACATGTCCCGGGCCAGGATCCCCAGCTCCACGTACATCGCGAACCGGGCGTCACCCTCCAGGGACTGGACCAGCGCCTGGCGGTACTCGGCCGCCTTGTCGTAGCGACCGGCGGCGTCCGCCAGCTGCACCAGCGCGCGCAGCGACGGGTCGTGGCCGGGATCGATCGCCAGCGCCTTCTCGAAGTGGTTCTGGGCGCGGTCGTACTGATGCTGCTGGCTGTGGATGTCGCCGATCTGCCAGTACACCTCCACCACCTCCAGATCGGTCAGATCGTCGCGGTGGTGGATCAGGATCGACTGGTAGATCTTCAGCGCCTCCTCGAAGCGCTTGACCTGCACCAGCAGGTTTCCCAGGCCCTCCAGGGCCGGCAGGTAGGTGGCGTCCAGTTGGTAGGCGCGCTCGTACGCGCCCAGCGCCTTCTCCTTGTTGCCCAGCTTCTCGGAGACGTAGCCCAGCCGGTACAGCTGGCGGCACAGCTCGCGGGCCACCCCACCGTCGGAGTCCTGCTGCGCGTCCTGCGCCAGCCGGCGGGCCACCACGTCCAGCATCCGCTCGGCGTTGGCCCAGTCCTCGCGGGAGACGTAGACGTCCGCCAGCGGGCGGGCCGCCTCGGCCAGCTCCGGGATCAGCCCCATCGCCGCCTCGAACCAGGGGGTGGCCGCCTCGCGATCATCGCGGGTCTCCGCGTGGTAGCGGGCCACCTCCAGGTACGCCTTGCCCTTGCTCTCCGGGTCCTCGGTCTTCTCCGCCTCGTTGACCAGGGTCTGTTCGTAGGCCTGCCAGTCCTGGCTCTGCTGGTGGATCCCCTTCAGGGCCCGGATCGCCGGCAGGTACCCGGAGTCGATTCCCAGGGCCTGCTCGTAGCAGGCGCGCGCGGCGGCGCCGTCCTGCAGCATGTCCTCGTTGATCTTGCCCATCCGGTGGAACAGCTCCACCGACTCCGGCGCCCCGTTGGCCGCCTGCGCCTCCCGGGACAGCATCTCGATCGCGAACGGCCAGTTGCCGCTGCGCTCGTAGAGGTTGCCCAGCGCGTGCATCGCCGGGCGGCAGCCCGGATCCACCGAGAGGGCCTGCGAATAGCTGTCCACCGCGCGGTCCACCTGGCGCAGTTGCTGGTGCCAGACGTCGCCTAGCTCCACCAGCAGCGCCGCCTTCTCCTCCGCGATGTCCGCCAATTCGGCGTGCCGCTCCAGCACCAGTACCAGGTGGTCCCACTTCTCCTCGGTGCGGCGCAGCCGCTCCAGGGTGCGGACCGCGTCCAGGTTGCTGGACTCCAGCCCCAGGATCGACTCCACGCAGGCGGCTGCGTTCTCCAGATTCTGGTACTTCTCCTCCCAGATCGCCGCGCTCTTGAAGAGGATCTTCACCCGCTCGCGCCAGTCCGGGGTCAGCTCCAGCTGCCGCTCGTAGACGCCCAGCAGCTCCGCCGGCCGGTCCGCCTTGGTGTACAGCCGCTCCAGCGCGTCCAGCGCCTCGCCCTGCCCGGGGTCGAACTCCAGCACCTGGGCGTAGGCCTCGATCGCGCTCTCGTCGTCGGCGACCTCCCGCTCGTAGAGGTGACCCACCTCCAGCTGGATCCGGCCCCGCTCCTCCGGGGTCCCGGCCAGATCGCGCAGCCGCAGCAGCGCGTTGGCCGCCTCCATCCACTTCTTCTCCCGCCGGTACAGCGAGACCAGGGCGCCCAGGGTGTCGGCGTCCGGGTCCAGCTCCAGGGCGCGCAGCAGCGCCCCGGCCGCCTCCTCCGGATCCTTGGCCTGCAGATCCTGGACCGAGGCGATCTCCCGCAGGATCGCCTTGCGCTGCTCCACCGAGCCGGCGGTCTCCAGCTTCTGCTCCAGCGCCATCACGTACTCGCCGAAGCGCCCCCGGCGACCGAAGATGTCCGCCAGCCGATCCAGGGCGATCCCGTTGGTGGGATCGAACTCCAGGATCTTGCGCAGCGAGGCCTCCGCCGCCGCCGGTTCATCCAGCTTCTGGTCCTGCACCTGGGCCAGCTTGAGGTACAGCTGTTCGGCCAGCGGACCGCGGGGGAGGCTGTCCGCCACGTCCTCGTACACCGTGGCCAGCTCGTCGTGGGAGCCGGTGTCGTCCGCCAGCCGCTCCACCTCGTCGCGGATGGTGGGGTCCGCCGCGTTCAACTGCAGCGCGCGGCAGGCGGCCATGAAGGCCATGTCCTTCTGGTTGAGCTTCTGCTCCTGGACCTTGGCCAGATCCCGCAGGGCGGCGATCTTCTCCTCCTCGGTGACCAGGTTGGGCAGGTACCCGTCCACCACCCGGGCGTAGGAGCGCCAGTCGTTGACCGAGGAGAACAGGTCCACCGCCAGCTCGTAGGCCTTCCGGTTGGCCGGATCCAGCTCCAGGATCTTCTCCAGCGCCGGACCGGCGGACTCCGACCGGTTCCCCGGTCCCCGCCACAGATCCACCACCTGGAACAGGGTCTGCACCGCGTCCTGGGGCAGCTCAAGTGCCAGCTGGGCCTGGGACTTCAGCTCCAGCGCCCGGCCGGCGTCGTTGTAGGCGCGCAGGGCCATGAAGATCCCCTGCACCCGCTCCAGCTCCTCGGGGCGGTGCGGCTCCACCTCCAGCGCGCGGCGGGCGGCGTCCAGCGCCTCCTCCCGCCGTCCCAGCTCGGAGAGCACCTCCGCCAGCCGGATCCGGATCGCCTTCACCCCCTCCGGCTTCTCCTGCAGCGCCACCAGCCGCCGCAGCACGGTGACCAGGTCGTCCTTGCGGGCCAGGCCGTCGTAGATCTCGCGCAGCGAGTCCAGCGCCCCCTTGTGGCGGGCGTCGCGGTCCAGGGCGGCCTTGAAGAAGGGGATCGCCTCCTCCGGCTTCTCCTGCAGCCGGAACACCACCCGGCCCACCTTGTCGTTGAGCTTGACCAGCTCGCGCGGGTCCAGGGTCTGGGCCAGCTTGCGGGTCAACAGCTCGCGCAGCTCGTCGAAGCGCTTGGCGCGCTCCAGCAGGCTCTCCAGGCTGCTGAAGGCCTGGTCGTTGCGCGGATTCTTGGACAGCAGCTCCCGGTACAGCTCGATCGAGTGGCCCACGTCGGAGAGCCCCTCCGCCGAGACCTGGGCCATCTTCGACAGCACCCGATCGCGCTCGGCGCCGGTGACCTGCCCCTGCTGGTGCTTGAGGATCGCGTACAGCTTGTCGGTGGCGGCGGCCGACTCGTAGATCTGCTCCAGCGCCCGGGCCGCGGTCAGCTGGGTCTTGTCCGCGAGAATCACCTTCTCGTAGGCCAGCGCCGCCCGCTCGGAGGACTGCAGCTTCTCCTGGGCCAGCTGACCCAGGCGGGTGAACAGCTTCACCTTCTCCGCCGGAGTGGGGGCGGCCTCCGCCAGGGCCTCCAGGGCGGCGGCGTGCTCCTCGTGCCGCTCCAGCTTCCCGTACAGACGCTCCAGGGCCGGCAGCACCCGGGGGGTCTGCTCCGGATCCTGGGTGCGGGCCTTCTCGTAGAAGGCGATCGCCCGCTCCGGGTCGTCCAGATGCTGATCCACCACCTGGCCCAGCTTGAGGTTCATCGCCGCGGCGTCCTTGGCCTCGGCGATCACCGGCAGCTCTTCTTCGTAGGCGCCCACCAGCTCGTCCCAGGCCTCGGCGGCGTCGGCCACCTTCTCCAGCCCGGCGCGCAGCAAGGCGTCGTTGGGGTCCTCCTTGAAGGCGCGGAACAGCGCCAGGAAGGCCATCTCCAGCTCGCCCTCCTGCTCCCGCAGCCCGCCCAGCTCCACCAGCAGGTCCTTGCGCTCGTAGGCGTCGCCGGAGACGTTGATCCGCGCCTCCAGGCCCGCGGCCAGCTTGTCCTTGGCCCCGTGGGTCCGGTAGGCGCGCATCAGCACTTCGGAGAGGTCCCGGTTGGAGGCGTCCTTCTCCAGCAGCGCCTCCAGGCGGGTCAGCGCGCCTGGGCTGGCCGGATCGCTGGCCAGGATCTCGGTGTACAGCGCCACCGCGCCCGGCTTGTCGTGCAGCTTCTCCTCGCGGGTGACCGCCAGGCGCAGCTTCAGCTCCTGCGCCTCCTCTCCGGACAGCAGCTCGATCCGGCGGGAGAGCACGTCCGCCAGCTCCGGCCAGCGCTGCTGCGACTCGCAGGCCTCCTCCATCCGGCTCAGCGCCGTCGGATCGGTGGGGGTCAGCTCCACCAGCTGCCGGTAGGTGGCCAGGGCCCCGGCGGGATCCGCCAGCGGGCCGGACTGCAGATCACCGACCTGCAACAGCAGCCGGGCCCGGACCTCCGGCTCCTCGGCCTGGTTCAGCCGGCGGTGGAGCACCTCCAGCAGCTCCCCCGGGTTCCCCTTGGCGAACAGGGTGGAGAGCCGATCCAGCGCCTCCGGATCCTGCGGCTCCAGCTCCATCACCCGGCGCCAGGAGTCCTGGGCACCGGCCTCGTCACTGGAGGCGGTCTTGGTGCGGGCCAGCGCCCGGTACAGGGTCAGCCGGGCCGCGTCGTCCGCCGCCTTCTCCGCGGCCTCCTCCAACAGGGCCTCCAGCTCCTCGGTGGCCTCCGCCGGTCCGGCCAGGGCCAGACACAGATCCAGGGAGACCGCGTCGTCCGGGGCCTCGCGCAGGGCGCGGGTGGCGGAGAGGAACGCCATCTCCGGGTTCTCCATCTGCCCCGCGTACAGGTCCGCCATCCGCCGCAACAGCGCGGCGCGCTCCTGGGGGACGGTCTCCGCCGAGACCCGCTGCTCCAGCATCTGCACCAGCTTGAGGTGCTCGCCGCCGCTTTGGAACACCGGCTCCAGGGCAGTGGCCGCCTCGCCGCGCAACGGACTCTCCGAGCGGGCCATCTCCTCCAGCGCTCCCACCGCGCCGGCGTGGCCGGCCTTCTTCCCCAGCACCTCCTGGAAGATCTCCAGGGCGCCACGGGGATCGTTGAGCCGCGACAGCCGCAGCCGGCCCAGCCGCACCTTCAGCTCCAGCGCCTCCTCCTGCGCTCCCTGGGTCTCCGCCAGCTGGATCTCCCGGGCGATCAGGGTGGCCAATTCGGGGTGGCGGTCGGTCTCCGCCAGCACCCGGCCCAGGAACTTGATCGCGTTCCGGTCGTCCGGCTTGCGGACCATGATCGCCTGGTAGCACTGGGCGGCCAGCGGCTTGTCGGAGAGGGTCTCCTCCGCCAGCCGGGCCAGCTCGAACAGCAGCTGCACCTGGGCGGCGGGGTTCTTCTCCAGCGCCACCTGGCGCTTCATCACCTGGGCCAGCTCCTTGTAGGCGCCTCCCTTGCGGTAGATCGCGGACAGGGCCTCCAGGGCCCGGGCGTCCTGCTGATCGCGGCGGGCCACCTCGGTCCAGGCCTTGGCGGCCAGGTCCGGGCGGTTGAGCCGGTCCCCGTACAGGGCGGCCAGCCGGCGCCACAGATCCAGGGTCAGCGCGTCCGGCAGCCCCCGCTCCAGGTGATCCTCATAGGCCGCGGCCAGCTCCTCGAAGGAGCCGGTCTCCGCCGCCAGGCGCTCCAGCGCCTCGCGCACCTCCGGGGACCCGGGGTTCTCGGCAAACGCCCGCAGCCGTCCGGCGAACGCCAGCGCCTTGTCCCCCAGCGCCTCGCGCAGGGTGGCGATCTCCTCGATCAGCTCCAGCCGCCTCGGGCCAGAGGTGGTGGGCAGACGGATCTCCAGCAGGTCCACCAGCTTGCGGCCGTCGTTGACCGACCGGTAGGTGGGCTCCAGCAGACGCGCCGCCTCCTGGCGGACGTTCTCGTCCGGGAGCAGCCGCTCCAGCCCACCGATCGCGGCCACGTCCTGGGGGGCGATGGCCAGCACCCGCGCGAACGCGTTGAGTGCCTCCCCCGGGGTGCCCTCCTTCTCCAGCAGCATCGCCCGGCGCAGCAGGTACTGCCGCTTCTCCCCCGGCTCAGTGGCCAGGGTGGCCAGCTGGTCCACCACGTCCGCGTGCTCCTCCACCCGGTGCAGCTTCCCGTACAGCCGGTCCAGCGCGGAGAGGCCCTCCACGGTGACCTTGATCGACAGCGCGGACTTGAAGGCGTCCACCGCCGGCTCGTCGTCGCCGGCGCCCTCGAAGGCCTGACCGGCCTTGAGCAGCAGATCCAGCCGCTCCGCCGGGTCCTCGCTCAGCTGCGCCTGACGGGCGTAGACCTGGGAGAGGCTGCGGGCGTTCTGCGAGCGTTCAAACAGCTTGCCCAGCGAGTCCAGCGCCTGGCGGTCCTGCGGAGCCCGGACCTGGATCTCCTGCCACAGCTTGATCGCCCCTTCCACCTGGCCCAGCTGTTCGCGGACCTCGGCGGCGCGGCGCAACATCGGGACCCCGGCCTCGCCCTCCCGCTCGGTGCCCGCCTCCTCGTAGATCTCCGCCAGCTCCTCGAAGGAGCCGGTCAGCTGCGCCAGCCGCTCCAGGTCGGCGCCCACGTTCTCCCGGTCGATCCCCTCGCCGAACGCGCGCAGCGCGGAGAGGAACGCCCGCTCCGGCTGGTTCAGGTCGCGCTCGTAGATGGCGCGGATCTCCGCCGACAGCCGGGCCTTCTCCGTGGGCAAGGCGCCGTTCATCCGCGCCTCCCGCAAGGAGATCCGGCGGGCGTGATCCGCCAGCTGCACCAGGGCCGGATCCAGGATCTCCAGGGCGGCGGCGCTCTCGTCGCCCCCCTGCCCCTTGGCCCAGCCCTCCAGCGCGTCCCGGGTGCCGGCGTGGGACGGATCCTCGGCCATGATCTGCCGGTACAGCTGCAGGGCCCCGGGGCCATCCGCCAGCCGGGACTGACGCACCCCCGCCAGCCGGAAGGCCAGCTCGCGGCCCTGGGGAGACTGCCCCTCCTGGGCGCGGCGCAGCTCCAGCGCGAAGGCCAGCTCCCGCGGCTTGTCCAGCTGGGTGTACAGCCGGTCCAGGGCGCTGGCCGCCTCGCGGTCCAGCGGATCGCGCTCGGCGATCAGCCGCCAGCAGCCAGCGGCGCGCTCGGCGTCCTCCAGCTTCTGCTCGTGCAGCGCGGCAGCCTCCCGCCACAGGGCCAGCTTCTCACCCGGCTCGGGGACCACGGTGGCCAGATCCTCCAGGGCCCGGGCCAGCTCCGCCCACTGCTCGTCGGCGCGGTGCAGCCGCTGCAGGGCCCGCAGGACCTCGATCCCCTTCGGATCCAGCTGATGGGCCGCGCGCAGGTTCTTCACCGCCTGCACCCGCTCTCCCAGCTTCTCGAACAGCTCCGCCAGCTCCCGGTGCAGACCCACCCGGACCTGGGGCGGCTGCGCCTCCACCAGCTCGGAGAGGACCTCCGCGTAGGCATCCAGGGTGTCCGCCTGCTCCGCCGCCGCCCGCGCCGCCTGGCGGAGGTTGGAGTCGGTGGGGGCCAGCCGCACCGCGCGGGCCAGGGCGGCAAACGCCAGCTCCGGCTGCCGCAGATGGTTGAGGTGCACGTAGGCGGCCTGCTTGAGGGCCAGCATCCCCTCCAGCGGATCCTGGGCCGCCGAGGCGATCACCTCCAGCACCGCCACCAGCTTGCGGTGTTCCTTGATCGACTCGTAGGCCGGCACCAGCACCCGGGCCGCCTCTTCCCGGACGGTGGGATCGTTGAGCAGGACCTCCAGCGCCGCCAGGGCGTCCGGATCCGAGGGGCGCTTCTCCAGGATCGCCGAGTAGTTCTTCAGCGCCTCCGCGCGATCCCCCAGCGAGGCCTCCAGCACCCGGGCCCGCCGCAAGGAGAGCTGGGAGGGGAGATCCTTGTCCCCCGCCTGCTCCGCCAGGGCGATCCAGCGGCCCAGCGCGGAGGAGAGCTCCACCATCCGTCCGGAGGACTCCAGCAGGTCGCACAGCTGGGGCAGGTGGGTCAGCTCGTCCGCCCCGGACTTGATCGCCTCCTGCAGGGCCTGGGAGGCCTCGCGCGGACGCTTGAGCGCGGCGCTGATCTCCGCCAGCCGCAGGTAGAGGTTGGACTTCTCCGCCGCCCCTTCGGCGATCAGGATCCGCCGGCGCAGCACCAGGTCACAGTCGGAGAAGCGGTCCGCCTTGAGGTACAGCTGGACCAGCCGGGCCAGGATCTCCGGCTCGTCGGGGGTCTTCTCCAGCGCCGCCTTGAGCGCGTTGGCCGCGTCGTCCACCGCGCCGGCCTCGTCCGCCACCTCCGCCGCCTCCTGCAACAAGGCGGTGGCCAGGGCCGGGTCCGGGACCTTGCTGGCCACGTCCGAGAGCGACCGGGCCAGGTCCACGTGCGCGTTCAGATCCCTCGCCAGCCGGACCGCCTCGGTGCGGAAGTGTTCGTCCGCCGGCTCCACCGACAGCCCGCGGAGGCAGAACTCGAACGCCGCCCGCGGGTCGGCCAGGTGTTCCTCGTGGGTGCGGGCCAGCAGGGTCAACAGCTGCTTCTTCTCCCCGCGGTCCTGCGCGGTGGACAGCTGCACCAGCAAGGAGGCCACCTGCCGCTGGTAGTCGCCGGACTTGGCGTAGTGGGGGGCCAGCGCCTGGGAGATCGCCGCCTGCTGGACCCCGGAGGAGGCCAGCCGCTCCAGCCCGCCCACCACCGCGGCCGAGGCCTCGCCGCCCTGCAGCAGCGCCAGGTACAGCCGGGCCGCGTCGTCCTTGCGGTTGAGCCGCTCGGCGTACAGCTGGGCCAGCCGGGCCTGCCACTCGTTCTTGTCCGCGGGCGCCAGCGAGAGGGAGGCCAGCCGCTGGGCGACCTGGGCCACCTCCTCCCAGCGGGTCATCGCCGCGGCGGCGGAGCCCAGCCGCTTGAGCGCGCTGATGTCGTCCGGGTCGATGGCCAGGATCTTCCGGTAGACCTCCGCGGCGGCCTGGGGATCGGCGGCCGACCCCTCCAGGCGCCGGGCCTCGATCTCGAGCTGAACCTTGGGGTCGGTCATCTGCTGGGTGGTCACGGGATCCGGTGCGTCGGAAGAAGAGCCGTCGCTCCGCGCGGGGGCGGAGGAGGGCTGGGTGAGCTGCGAGATGGCGGTCTGGGCGCCGGCGTCAGAGGGGGCGCGTTGGAGGACTTCTTCCCAGGCGGACAAGGCTTCCTGCGGGCGGGCCAGCGGGCTTTGCAGCAGCTGCGCCAGGTTCCGCCAGATCTCCACCGCGGCGCTGTCCGGCGCCACCTGGGCGGTGCGGCGCAGGGCCTCGGCCAGCTCGCCCTCCACCTTTGCCCGGCGGCCCTGCTCCACCACCGAGGAGAGCAGCATCGGCCGGGTGGGCTGCAGCTGCAGGCCGCGGGAGAGGACGCGGAAGGCCTCGTCGTGCTGCCCGGCCTCCTCCAGCGCGATCCCCACCGCCTCGCAGAGGCTGACCCGTTCGGTCACCGAGCGCGGCGCGCACAGCGCCAGATCCAAGAGCGGGACCACCCCTGCCACCACCTCGTCCTGGGCCAGCAGCTGTGCCAGCTGGAACGCGGCCATCGCGTTGGAGGGCTCCACCTTCAGCGCCGACTCCAGATGCGCGCGGGCGCCCGCGCCGTCCTTGAGCTCCTTGTGGCACAGGTCCGCCAGCCGCAGCTGCAGGGCCACCTGCGCTCCGCGATCCTTGACCGTCCCCAGGTGCTTCTCCAGCGCGGCCACCGCCTCGGCCACCCCGCCCTCCTCCAGCAGCTGCTCGGAGTACAGCCCAGCGGAGTCCGCCCGGGCAGGATCGATCTGGAAGGCGCGTTCGAAGGCGTTGAGGGCGCCCGAGCGATCCTCCATCCGGGTCAGCCGCAGGGTGCCGACCCGCAGCCACAGATCCACCTGGGCGGTCTTGTCCTTGGCCTCCTGGGCCATCTTCTCCAGCTGCACCACCGCCGATGGATAGTCCTGGTTCCGCTCGGCGATCCGGCCGATCAGCTCCAGCGCCTCCGGCATCGCCGGCCAGAGCAGGAAGCAGCGTTCCAGCGCCTCCTTCAGCTTGGCGGTGGAGCCGCTGTCGTACCAGGCGAACAGCCGGGCCACCGACAGCGAGTGCCGCGCGGCGCTCTTGCGATCCCGCTCCTCCAGCGACTGGGTGCGCAGGGCCTGGGCCTTGTTCCGCCAGGAGTGCTCGAACTTCTGCAGCGCCTTCTGGGTCAGCGGGGCGCGCGGGTTCTGGGGATCGATCTCCAGCGCGGTGGAGGCCGCGCGGTGGGCCAGCCCGTGGGAGGTGGGATCGTCCACCAGCCGCTCGGCCAGCGAGACCAGCTCATCGGCGATCCCGGAGTCGCCCAGCGCGGCGCGCTCGTGGAGGATCGCCTCCAGCACCGACTCGTAGCGGTGTTCGGAGAGGAACAGCAGCCGCAGCCGGCGGAACAGCTGCCGATCCTTGGGGTCCGAACGGGTGGCCTGCTGCAGGGCCAGGATCGCCCGATCCTTGCGGCCCAGCTTCTGCTCGTGGAGATCGGCGGCCCGGACGTAGAAGGCCGCGGCCTCCGCGCCGTCGTAGCCGGCGGCCAGCCGCTCCAGGATCTCCACCAGCCCCAGGTGATCCTGTCGCTGCTCGTACATCACCTTCAGCCCCAGCAGGGCCTTGCGGTGCGAGGGCGCGAACAGCAGCGCCCGCCGCAGCAGATCCTCGGCGCGCGCCAGATTCTTGAGACGATCCCGGGCCAGCTCTCCGGCCTTGGTCAGCAACGTCGCCGCGTCCTGGGCGGTGACGTCGCGGGCCCGACCCTCGTAGAGCTTGATCAGTTCCTCGACGCGACCGGCCTTCTCCAGGCTGGCCTCCAGTTCGAGAAACGGCTTGTCATCCGGCGGTGCCGCGCGGCGGGGAGTCTGCGTATCCATCAGTCGGCTTTGCCCTTCGGAAAATGGCGGTCGAGTCTAGGCTCGACCGCCCTCCGGGGGAAATCACTGACTGCGCGGCAACCTTCGGAAACTTCTAGGTTTCCTGCTTAGCTTCCGAGGGTGCGGACCCTGCCCCGTCCGCTGCCTGAACGGCCACGGAGGGATCGCTGCCTACCTCGTCGTCGGCCTCGTCGGCGTCCGCCTCGGCCCGGCGGGCGGGCTTCTCCCGCGGAGGCGGGGGCGGCAGGGCCTTGAGACGCTCGGCCTCGGCCGCATTGCCGGACTTTTCCGCCAGCGCAATGGCCTCTGCCCGGTGGCCGGAGGCCTCCGCCAGCTCCATCGCCTTGGGGAGGTTGCCCAGCTTCTCGTAGAGCGGGTAGGCCTTCTCCTTACGTCCGGCCGCCTCGTAGCCCGCAGCGGCCTCCTCGGTCCGGCCCAGCAGCTCCAGCCAGCGCGCGCGGGCGACGGTGCGGTTCTCCGCCTCCGCCTTCGCCAGCTCGCTCTGCGCCAACGCCGCCGCCTCGGTGTCCAGCTTCACCCGCTGCAGGAACCGGTAGGCCTTGGGGGGAGGCAGCGAGGCCAGAAGCTCCACCGCCTTGCCCTTCTCCCCTGCGGTGACCAGCAGGATCGCCGCGCCCAGGCGGTCTCCCCGGTCGACCAGCTGCTTGACCTCCAGGTCGCGCAGCCGGTTCACCGCCGGCAGGTCCTTGGCGCGCTCATACGCCTTACGGGCGTTGGACAGCTTGTTGGCGCGTTCCCAGGCCAGCCCCGCCTGATCGAACTGGCGGGCCCGCTCGTACAGGCGCGCCACGTTGGCGAAGTCCTTCTGGCCGACGTAGTGCTCCATCAGCTGCTCGTAGGCCCCGGCCTTCTCCAGGATCGGCAGCGCCTCGTCGGGCTTCACCAGGGCCAACAGCCGCTTGATCGCGTCGTTGTCCTTGGCGCCCAACGCCGAGCGCAGCGCGCCCTTGTGCTCGCCGCCGGCCTCGTAGAGCCGCAGCGCCTCCACGTAGCTCTCGTTGCGCTCGTGGATCCGGGCCGCGTCGCGGGTGCGCCCCTGCTTCTCCAGGGCGGCCACCTGCTCCTTCCAGTCTCCCAGCGCGGCGATCTGCTGGTCCATCTCCCGGCGCTTCTCCAGCCGGTTGTCGCGCTCCGGCCGATCGGCGCGGGGCGGACGCTCACCGCGGGCAGGACGCTCGCCCCGCTCGGGGCGGCCCTCGCGGCCTTCGCGACCCGGACGGGCGTCACGGGCGTCACGGGTCGGACGCGCCTCGCGGCGCGGCATCTCCGGCATCGGCCCCGGCTCGCGGCCGCTGAGCTGGTAGGCGGAACTGGCGCGCTCGGAGTCTCCGGCGGCACGCCACACCGACCCCAACAGGTACATCACGTCCTCGTAGCTGGCCGGCTTGGCTGCGGGGCGCTCGGCCCGCGCCTTGGGGGCTGCAGCCTCGGTGGCTGCGTCGGCCGCCGGCGCCTCGGAGGGCGCGGCCTCACCGGAGGCGGCCTCCGCGGTCTCGACGGCGGGGGCCTCGGCCTCGGCAGAGGGAGCCTCGGCCTCCACGGCAGGCGCCTCGGAAGCGCCCGCCTCCTCGGCGGGGGCCTGTTCGGCAGCCTCGGGAGCCGCCGGCTTGGACTGACGGCCCACGCGCGCCAAGGTGGTGATCAACCGGCCGCGCGCGTTGAGATCCATCTGCTCCAGGGAGGAGAGCCGAAGCGGGAGCACCGCCTGCAGCAGCCGCTCCAGCGAGCCCTTCTGCTCATCCAGGCTGGCCTTGCTCAGTGCCTTCTCCAGCACCGGCAGCTCCTGGATCACCCGGTAGGCACCGCCGTCCGAGGCACCATCGCGATCGCGCCGGTCCCGGCCACCGCCCGGCCCCCCGCGGCCGCCACCCGGCCCGCCGCGGCCGCCACCCGGCCCGCCACGTCCGCCACCGGGACCTCCGCGGTCACCGCCCGGACCACCGCGGCCGCCGGGTCCACCCGGACCCCGCCCGCCACCCGGACCCCCGCCAAAGCCTGCACCACCGAAACCAGCACGACCACCGCCGGGACCACCGGTACCCCGGCCGCCCGGACCACCACTCTCATTTGCCACTTTGAACCTCCGCTAAAAGGCGTAGCGCAGGTTCGGCATCAGCGAAATGCCCACTGCGCCGGAGCCCACCAGGAAGCTTCCGGCGAGTTCCAAGCCAATCGAAAAATGTCGAAGCCGCGTGTAGTACTCCACGCCCGCCCCGCCGAACACCAGAATGTCCGGGTCCGGCAAAAGCTGAACGGGCGCGAACATTGCGTAACCGGCACCCGCGCGCAGAAACAAGAAGGTCCGGCGGGTCTGCTGGGCGTCGGCGAACCCCACCAGGTTGACCTTGATCGCCGCTCCGGGAATGAGCGCCGAGAAGTCCCCGGACTGGATCCCGTCTCCCAGGCCCCGGTAGTCCTGCCCGGCACGGTTGGCGGTCCCCTGCAGGAACACCCCCACCGAGACGATCTCTCCGAAGTCGAAGCCCACCTCCACCGCTCCCGCCTGGCCGGGGGCCAGCGGGCGAGCGACCCCGTCGGGGGCCGGCGCATTGAGGATGAAGAAGGGGCCGGCGCTGGCGCCGACGTACAGCCCGCGCTCCACCTCCTCGAAGGTGACCGCCTCCTTGTCCTGGGTCTGGGCCAGGGAGGGGCCGGCAACGAAGAGGGCGGCGATCAGGAAGGTCCGGGGGATCCGAAACATGGGAGGGGACACTAGCCCCGAATCGGGCCGGGTCGAAGAGGCTTCGTTGGCCGCGGCCGGGAAACGGAAAAAGGCGTCCGGGAGGCCTCAGCCCACCGGACGCCTTTTTTTTCGAACCGCGAAGGGCGCCGACTACTCGCCCGACTGCTTGAAGATGAACGGGTAGGTCACCACCACGATCCCGCCGCCCTTGGGCTTGGGGAACTGCCAGGTCCGGACCCGGCCGGCCACGCACTGGTCCAGGGTGGAGTTGTTGGCGGTGGACTGGGCCACCGAGGAGGTGGAGACGGTCCCCGACGCGGTGATCACGAACTTCACCGCCACCTTGCCCGCCAGCTTGGGGTACTGGTTGATCAGGCTCTCGTAGCAGTAGCGGATCTGGCCGCGGTTGCGGTGGATCACCTGGCGGATCAGCTCCTTGTCCAGCGAGCCCATCACCACCGCCTCGGAGGAGGAGATGCCGATGTCCACGCTCTTCTTGCCGCCGATCACCCCCACACCCTTGCCGTAGTCGCCGGTGCCGCCGCCGCGGCCCTTGGTGCCGATGGCGCCGATGCCGATGGTGTCCCCGGTGCCGCCGCCGCCGGCGCCGCTGCCGCGCAGCCCCAGGCCGCCGAAGCCCTTGGAGTCGCCGGGGGCGGAGCCGAACATGTTGCCCATCGCGCTCTTGAGTTCGCCGCCCAGGCCGCCGGAGCCGAACACGGTGGAGAGGCCGCCCTTCCCGCTGAAGATCTTGTCGGTCATCATCCGGGCCTGGTCCTTCTGGGACGGCTGACCCTTGGGCGCGGCGTGGGCGTTCTTCTTGGGCGCCTCCTTCTTGCCCATCGATCCCTCGTCGCCCTTGCGCTTGGCGGCCTTCTCTCCGGACTGCTTCTCCTTCTGCTGGGCCAGCTTCTCCAGCAGCGGGTTCTTCTGCACGTCCGGGGCCTTGATGATCAGCTTGGCGATCCGGGCCTCGGTGGAGGAGAGCTCGTCGGCGAACTCGTCTCCCTCCAGCTCACGGTTCATGGCGGTGATCACGAACAGCGCCGCCAGGAAGAACATCACCAGGAAGATGTTGACCACGGTGAAGTCCACCGAGTCCGCCCAGGGGACGAACACCGGCTTGGGCACCGGCTGGAAGCACACCTCCACGGTCACCCCGCCCAGGTCCACCCAGGCGAAGTCGTCCTGTTCCAGGTGGTAGGCGAAGGCCTCCCCGTCCTGGTTGGCGCGGTTGCTTTCGATCACCCCGCGCAGATCCAGGGTCTCATCCCCGCGGGTGATCTCGCCCTTCATCCGGTTGGTGAAGCGCAGGGAGAAGCCCTCCCCGTCCGGCTTGACCACCTCGAAGGAGGGACCGCCCAGCTTGGAGTCCCCCATCACGAAGCCCACCCCGGGGGCGGAGCCCACCGAGAAGCCCTTCTTGGCGTCGGGGTGGATGAAGAACTCGCCCACCATCTGATCGCCCCACAAGAAGCGCAGCTCCACGCCCAGCGGGCCGGAGCCCTTCTTGCGCTGGGGGCGGCCCCGACGGGAGGCCTCCGCGGTCAGCGGCTGCTCCTCCACCGGCGCCAACACCTCGTTCTGCTGGGTGGAGACGAAGGAATCCTCCACCGCGGGCGCGGCGGCGGCGGCCTCCGGCGGAGCCTGCTCCTCCTCCGGGGCGGGCTCTCCCGAGGCGGCCTGGCCCAGCGCGGCGGCCACGTCCACCTTGCCGGTGTCGGCGGCGGCCACGTCCGGCGAGGCGGCCTGGGCGGCGGCCTGCAGGTTGGCCACCGCGTCCGCCACCCTCAGGGTGGTGTTGCCCAGCTTGATCTCGTCGCCGAGGGTGATCCCGATCTTGGTCACCCGCTTGCCGTTGACGTAGGTCCCCTCCACGCTGCCCATGTCGATGATCGACAGCCCGCCATCCGCGGCGACCTCGATCACCGAGTGGATGCGGGAGACCTTCTCGTCGTCCAACACCAGATGCGCCGACGAGAGCCGGCCGATCTTGATGTAGTCGCGATCAAAATCCTTCGTCGCGACCAGGTCGTCGCCCTTGTAGACATTCAATCTCACCGGGACGGCCACATGTCCTCCAATCTCGCGTGCTGCTCTCACCTGGACACCGCGGGGGTTCCGCGGTTCCCAGGCGCTGAAAAAATCAAAAGGTGATCCGGGACAGGCCTACAGCTCGCTCACCGACTCCATCACCTTGTCCTTGAAGTCCTCACGGATGCGGATCAGCTTCTCGTGATTGACCCGCTTGCGGGCATCCACGTACTCGCCGTCCGGCTTGGTGAGATCGCCTTCGATGGTGTCGTCCTCGAAGTCGATGGTGGTGGTCTTCTGGTAGCGGGCGTTGTCCCCGCCCTTGCCTTCGTCCTGCGCCCACGCCGGGGCGGAGGTCAGGGTCAGGATCAGGACGGCGGCTGCGATTCTCTGGGGCTTCATGGACCGCTCCATATCAGCGCTGCTCAAGCGCGGATGGTATCACCGCAATTTCCGCCACCAAGGAGGGCAAGGTGCACGTAGGCCGCACGCTTGCCCACCTGGGAGGTGGGTTCGTCGCACATCGGGTTACAGCGAGTCGTCCGGTTCTTCGGAGGGTTCGTCGGCGCTGGGGGCCGGCGCGGCGGGCTGCTGGACCGGCGCCGGCTGCGAGGCCGGCTTGGCCACCGCGGCCTCGCCCCCCGCGGCGGGCTGGACCTCGCCTTGGGCGTTGGGCTTGCCGGCGTTCTTCGCCGCCTCCGCCTCCTGCTTCTTCATCTCCGCCTCGGCGGCCACCGCCTCCGCCTTGGCCTGCACCAGCGCCTCGGCCTCCTTGACCAGGGAGAGCACCGGGGACTCGGCGTCCACCACCCCCTCCGCGGAGAGGGCCAGGTAGCGCTTGTACAGCTCCAGGGCCCGCTCCGGCGCGTCCTTGTGCCGGTGCAGCAGGATGGCGCGGTTGAGGTAGACGGCGGCGATCTTTGGATCCAGCTTCTCCGCCTGGTCGTACTCCAGCATCGCCTTGTCGTACTGGCCCAGGCCCTTGTAGGCCACGCCCAGCAGCAGGTGGGCCTCGGCGTTCTTCCCGTCCGCCTGGAGGATCTTGCGCAGGTGCACCTCGGCGCCCTCGTAGTCCTCCACCTTCATCGACATCCGGGCCAGCTCCACGTGCGCGGGCAGGTAGTCGGCGCGGACGTCCACCGCCTTCTGGAACTGCAGCCGCGCCGCCTCCGGGTCCTTCTCCGCCAGCTGGATCAGCCCCACCGAGTGGTAGAGCTCGGGGTCGTTCTCGTCGATCTTGATCGCCCGCAGCGCCACCAGCTTGGCCATGGAGAGCTGCTTGCGGTCCAGGTAGCTGCGCATCATCACCTTGTAGGCGGGCAGGGTGCGGGCCTCGCGGATCAGCGCCTCGCGGGCGAACTCCATCGCCTTGTCGTGGTCCCCCTGGCGCCGGTACACCTCGGCCAGCCGGGCCCGGGAGGAGGCGTCATCCGGGTACTTGGTGAGGATGTCGCGGTACATGGCCACCGCGCCGCCCACGTCTCCCTGGTTCTGGGAGATCACCGCCAGGTTCTCCGCTGCCTGCCGCAGGGTGGGCTTCTTCTTCAGCGCCGCCTTGTAGTGGGCCACCGCGGCGTCGGTCTTGCCCTGGCGCTCGGAGAGCACGCCCAGGTTGTAGTCGGCCTCCGCCAGGTTGGGATCGGCGTCGATCGCCGACTGGAACTTCCGCTCCAGCGAGGCGTAGTCGTAGTTCCGGGCCTTCTCCTGGGCCTCGAACGCCTTGAGGGCGTCGTCGAACAGCAGCTTGGCGCGGTTGGAGATCTCCACCGGCTTGGGCTGCCCCGGGGTCTGGACCTGGGTCCCGGACCCCTTGGGCCCCTGCAGTCCGTCGGGGTTGGCGACCTTGGTGGTGGCGCAGCCCCACAGCGGCAGCAGCGCGATCAGCACGAGCTTCTTGATCACAGTTCGTCCTCCGGCTCGCTCTCGTCGGCCTGGGTTCCACCGCTGGGGGGCGGGGGATCCGAAGGCTCCTCGTCGCGCTGCTCACGGACCTCGGGCGCCTGGTCGGGCTGGTTGGCGAGATCCTGGGTTTGTTCACGGATTTCCTGCGACCGCTCCTTGGCCAGTTCGGTCTGCTCGGCGGTCAGCACCGGGACCTCCTGGATGGCGGAGAGCAGCTCCCCCCCCAGGATCGGCTCGTGGACCGAGGCCAGCTCCACGGTGGCCTCGTGCATCTCCGGGAAGCGATCCGGCTGGTAGGTCTCCCGCAGCTGGGCCAGGGACCGCTTGGCGCAGTCGTTGTAGATGTCCAGCTCCCGGCTCTTCTGCACCGCGGCGCCGAAGGCCTCGGCGGCCTTGGCCTTGGGCGCATCCGCCTGGGCGTTGAGCTGGTCGCGCAGCGCGTCCTGGAACTCCTGATCCACGCCCCGGGGCATGGGGGCGTTCATCAGCACCTCGGCGAAGTTCGCGTAGGCCAGGCCGATCTTGTAGAGGCCGCAGATCGCCGGGTCGCCGGCCTTGAGGCCGATGGTCTCGGTGTAGATCTCCTGCACCCGCTTGAGCCGCTTGGCCTTCTCCTGCAGCGCGGCCTTGAACTCCCGGGTGGGATCCGGCGCGCCGCCCCAGCGCAGCTTGTAGGTGGCGTAGAACCGGTACTCCTCCTCGTTCTTGAGGTAGTGCGCCTTGGCCACCGACTCCACCGCCCGGGGATCCAGCGCGCGGCGGGCCTTGGGCCCCAGGTCGTCGTAGTACTTGAGGATCCGGCCGTTGAGCCGGTTCACGTCGCGCGGACGGCGCAGCTTCTCCTCGAAGATCTTGACGATCCGGCCCTCGGCGCTGAGCACCTTGGAGGGGTCGCGCATCCACTTGCGCTCGTACTCCTCCAGGTGGTTCAGCGCCTTGTTGTACAGGCCCATCTTCTCGTAGAGGTCGGCGATGGAGAGGAACATCGCCTCTCCGTCCTTCATCCCCTTCCCCTCCGCGGGCCACAGGGTCAGGTACCGCTCGCGGTTCTTGAGCGCCTGCTTGTACTGGCCCAGGTACTCGCGGAACACCCCGGCGTTGAACAGCGCGATCTGCGCCTTGTCCTCCTCGTACTTCTGCTCCACCGGCTTGGGCGCATCCTTGGGCTCCGGCTTCTTCTTGCCAGCGCGCTTGCGCACCTCCCGCTCCCGATCCTTCTGGGTCAGCGACCGCTCGTAGCCGACCAGGTACCGCTCGTACTGCTCGGCGGCCTCGGTGAAGTCACCGATCGCCTCGTGGGTCTCGGCGTTGGCGTAGATGCACCGGGGGACGAACTCCGAGCGGGGGTAGTCCTTGATGATCCGGTTGCGGACCTGCACCGCCCGGTCGCGCATCTTGGCGTTGTGGAAGTCGATCGACGCGTTGTACAGCGCCTTGTCGGCGATCGCCGACTTGGGGAACTCGGAGACGAAGTTCAAGTAGGCCTCGGCCGCCTTGGCGAACTCCTTCTTGGCCTCCATCTGGTTGACCAGCTTGAAGCTGGACTCCTCGATCAGCTTGGAGAGCTCCTCGCGGAACTTGCCGGTGGCCAGCTTCTCGTTCTTGTAGAAGCGACGGGCCCACTCGTTGACCTTCTCCCAGTTGCCCAGCGCGTTGAAGGAGTCCAGCACCAGGTTGGCGGAGATCTCCGCGGCCCGGGTGCCGTCCTCGAACTTGTATTCGGGGTAGCCCTGGGTGATCTCCGAGAAGCGGAGCACCGCCTCGTCGAAGTGGTTGTGGCGGTAGAAGAGCTGCGCCGCCTTGAACATGATCTCCACCCGCTTCTCGCCCTTGGGCTGGTACTTGATGTACCGGTCGCAGGCCTCCAGCAGCGCCAGCTTGGTGCCGTTGATCTCCTGCTTCTTGGAGAAGTCCACCGCGGCGGTCTTCTTCGGGTCCTTGGACTCCTTCGCTTCCTTGGCCTCGTCCTCCTTCTTGAGGACCTCGTCGTAGGCCAGGATCGCGTTGTAGAGGGCGTTGGTGAACCACTTGCCACTCTTGCCCGGCTTCTTCAGCTTGCCGGTCTTGGCGTCCGGTTCGCCGTTCTCCAGCTTGCCGATGTCCTGACGGGCGACGATCGTGTACTGGCCGGCCGCCTTCTCGAACTTGAGCAGGTTGTCGTTGAGCAGCTCCGCCCAGAAGAAGCGAAGGTCGTAGGCCTTGGGGTTGTCCGGGAACAGGGTCAGGTAGTCGGCGTAGACCTGGTTGGAGAAGTCGAAGGTCTCGTCGTCCCGGGTCTTCTTGGCCTCGTTGTGCCAGGTGACCGCGAGGTTGGAGAGGGTCCGCTCGGACAGCTCCTTGGCGTCGGCCAGGGCGCGCTTGTCCTTGTCCTCCTTGATCACCCCGGAGGCCTCCACGTCCTGCATCACCTTCACCAGCCGACGGACCTGCTGGACGGTCATGCCCTTGTTGCCGGCCCGCATCACGCAGTCCACGATCTTGCCCTGGAAGCCGGGGGCCTCGGGGGAGAGCGGCTTCTGCTGAATCAGCATGTTGTAGGCCACCGCCGCGTCGCGGTCCTTGCCGTCCTCGTAGAACAGGTTCGCCAGCTGCTTGAGCATGGTGAACTGGACCTCGGCGTCGCCGGTGAACTTGAAGGCCGCCTTGGCGCCGGCCGCGTTGCCCACCCGGGCGTAGGCGCGGACATAGTCGTTGCGCGCCTCGCGGATCAGCCCGCCCTTGCCGCCCTTGCCGCCGTCCTTCTCCACGCCCTTCTCTCCGGCCAGCTCGCCGAAGAGGATCACCGCCTTGAACTTGTCCATCGCCCCCTGGAAGTCACCCATGTTGAAGTGACACCAGCCCTGCTTGTAGATGGCGAAGGCGTAGACCTGGCTCTCCGGGTACTCGGCCGCCTTCTTGTAGGCGGTCAGGCCCTTCTGCAGCCAGTCGTGACGGCCCTTGGAGTTGTTGAAGTAGTACTCGCCGAAGGCGAAGTGGGCGTCGGGGACGAACTTCGACTTGGGGTGCTTGGCGATCAGCCGCCCCAGCACGGTCAGCGCGTCCTTCTCCCGGTTCTGGTCCATCATCGCGGTGCCCAGGAAGAACAGCACCTCGTCCATGCGGGCGAAGTCCCGGTAGCCGACGACGATCTTTTTGTACTCGGCCTGGGCGCGGTCCGAGTACTTCTTGCTCTCGGTCAGGAAGCGCGACTTCTCCGCCTTGGCGCGCGCCTGGCCGGCGGCGTCCTTGGCCTCCATCGCCTTGATCAGCTCGTCGTCCTGCCGGTTGGCCTCGAAGAAGAAGAACTTCGACTCCTCGACGTACAGCTCCGCCAGCTGGAAGTGCAGCTTGGGGGCCTCGGACTTCTGCGGGGAGAGCTGGATGATCTTCTCCAGCTGTTCGATCAGCGAGCGGCGCTTGCTGGCCACCTGCAGCTCCACGCCCAGCCGGAACTGGTCGTACTGGAGCGCGGGAGCCTTCTTGTCCCCCTCCTCCTTCTTCCGGGTCAGGTCGCCGGCCAGGGACTTGTCGGGAGAGGCCGAGCTGGCCTTCTTGAGGTCCTGGTCCTTCGCGTCCCGGCGGTCCTGCGCAAGGACCGGGGTGGACAGAAGCAGTAATGCGAATGCGAGTCGTCGCATGCCTAGGCCTTCAAAGGGAGGAGCCCTGCCTGCCCACCAACCGGGCATGTGCTGGAAACTCCTCATGTTTTCACGAGGGCGCGAATCAGACCCGAATCGGGGGGCCCGGTCAACGATGCTTCCACCCTAGTTTTGCCTCTCGCTCGCCTGGTGTCGGAGCGTTCTGGTAGGTGGGATCATGGGGTTGTTGCCACACACCGCGTCGTTCGAAGAGCAGGTAGCGGATTTTTTCGTTCTGGTGCGAGGCAGCGGGCTGATGCTGTCGGCGCTGGACCGAGAGCTCCTCACAGACTGGGCGAAGGTGGGAGTGCCCTTCGAGGTGGTGGCGAGGGGGATCCGGCAGGCCGCGGAGAAGGCGGCGTACGACGCGCGGCCCGGAATGGCGGCGCTGCGCTCGCTGCGCGCCTGCAAACGGGAGGTGGACTCGGAGATCCGTAAGCACCTGGATCGAAGCGCCGGCCAGACCCGGAAGGTTCCCTCCCCGGAGGTGGATTCCCCTGCGCCGGCGCCGCGCAAGACGTTGGCCCAGGAGCGCGAGGCCCGGCTGCGAAAGCTGCTGCGGGAGGTGGCGGGGCGCCGGCCGGAGTTGGAGCCGGGGTGTGGCAGGCTGGCACAGCGACTGTCCGCGCTGCTGGAGACGTCCCCCTCGGGGGTGGATGACCGGGTGATCGCCGCCCTGGCGCGGGCCGCCCCCTTCCAGGAGAGGCGCCGCTGGCTGGCCGAGGCCCGGGGGGCGGCGGGGTCCCAGGCCGGGGCCTCCTGGCGGGCGCGCAAGCTGGCGCTGCGGGTGCACCGGGCGGCCGTGATCCGACGCGCGCTGGATCTCCCCGCCTTCTGGTAAAGGACGCACCATGGTCCAGGCCCTTTCGGTTCCCCGCGTTTGCCAGACCTGTGGTGGCAAGAAATACCTGCTGGATCGGCAGGGAGACCGCGCGGTGGCCAAGGTGTGCGGGTGTTCCCGCCCCTGTCCGCTGTGCAAGGGCGAGGGGTATGTGCTCTCCCAGTCGGAGGCCACCTTCAGCGCCCGGGTGGGATCGCGCATCTACGATGTGCTCACCCCCTGCGCCTGCAAGCTGCTGGAGAAGCGGGTCCACCGGTTCAACGACGCCAACGTCCCCGGGGTGCTGGCCCGGGCGGACTTCGACGGCTACATCGCCAGCAGCATCGGACAGGATCGAGCCCTCCAGGCGGCCCGCTCCTTCGCCCATACCTACCGGCGGGATCAGCCCAGCAAGGGGTTCGTCCTCAGTGGCCCGGTGGGCACCGGGAAGACCCACCTGCTGGCGGCGTCGATCACCCACCTGGTGCTGGAGCTGGGGGTGCAGGCCCGCTACGTGGAGATCTCGCTGCTCTACGCGCAGATCCGCCGCGGCTTCCAGGACGGGAAGAGCGGAGGGGAGATCATCGGCCCGCTCTCCGAGGTGCAGGTGCTGGCGATCGACGAGCTGGGCAAGGGCCGGGGCAGCCCGTTCGAGCTGGAGACCCTGGATGAGCTGATCGCCCGTCGCTACAACGCGGGGCGCACCACCCTCTTCGCCACCAACTATTCGCTGGACTACGACCGTGCACAGGGTGCGGCCCCGGCCCATAAGACGCACACCTCCACCGCGGAGCGGGGGCGGGAGAACAAGGAGGGGGAGCTGTTGCGCGAGCGGACCACCGAACGGATCTACAGCCGGCTGATGGAGATGTGCGAGTTCGTCCAGATGCCGCCGGGCACCCCGGACATGCGCCGGACGAAGCACGAGCTGCGGGGCCGGTCATGATCGATCGTCCTCCCGGCCCGCTGGATCTGCGGATCTCGATGGGCCCGTTTCCAATCACCGTCGAGCCCACCTTCTGGCTGATCATGGCGCTGTTCGGCTACCAGCCCGGGCTGCCCGGCCACTACCTGGTGGGCTGGGTGTTCCTGGGCTTCGTGGCGATCCTGATCCACGAGCTGGGGCACGCGGTGGCGATCCACGCCTTCGGAGGGGCGGCCGGGATCCGGCTCTACTCGTTTGGGGGGCTGACCTTTCCGGACCGGACCTTCTCGCGCGGCAAGTCGATCATCGTCTCCCTGGCCGGGCCCGCCACCGGACTGGTGCTGGGCGGGCTGATCTACCTGCTGGACTGGCTGTACCCGCCGCAGACCGGGCTGGGGAGCTACCTGGTCCAGGCGGGGAAGTTCGTCACCCTCGGCTGGTCGCTGTTGAACCTGATCCCGGTGATGCCACTGGACGGAGGCCACGTGCTGGCGGCCGCGCTGGGTCCCAAGCGGCTGCGCCTCTCGCTGCTGCTGGCGGGGCTGGCCGGGGTGGCGGCCGCGGTGTACTTCGCCCGGGCCGACCGCGCCTACGCCGCGGTGCTGTTCGCCTTCCTGGGTTTGCGCAACTTCATGACCTGGTCCGAGCTGGGGGCCCTGGAGACCCGGAAGCGGAATCTGACCGGGCAGCCGGTGGCGGCCGAACCGCAGGTGGCGTTGCGGGCCTGGGAGCTATTGCACCGAGGGGACGAGCGGGAGGCCCGGCGGATCGCCACCCGCGCGCTGGAGCACACCCGGCCCTCGGCGCAGCGCAACGACCTGCTGGATGTGCTGGCCTGGGTGGAGCTGGCGGAGGGCGAGCTGGCCGCCGCCCAGCTGCATCTGGATCAGGTCTCTCCCCGGGACGCGGTCCGGCCGCTCTCCCAGGCGCTGCTCCACGAGGCGCGGGGGGAAGAGTCGCAGGCGCTGCCCCTGGCGCAGCTGGCGTTTGCGCAGGAGCCTTCCGACACCTCCGCCTCCCTGGCGGTCCGCACCGCCTTGAAGGTGGGGACGCTGGAGGAGGCCGAGCGGATCGTGCAGGCCCACGCCTGGAAGAACTCCCGGCTCTCCGACTCGCTCGCCGCGCAGATCGCGCTGCGCCGCTCCGATTTTCCGCTGGCGGCCAGGCTGGCGGAGGCGGCCTTCGTGGCAGGCAAGCGGGCGCAGGATGCGCTCAACGCGGCGCGGGCCACCGCCTCCGCCGGGGATCTGGCGCGGGCCACCCTGTGGATCAAGCACGCCCTGGACTCCGGCTTCGAGGATCTGGCGTCGATCGAACAGGAGACGGAGCTGCTGCCGGTGCTGGCCGTTCCCGAGGTCGCCACCCGGCTGCGAGCGCTGCGCGGGGCCTGAGACTACAATCGGGACATGCCGCCCCTGCCTCCGCCGCGGAACGTGCTCCCCTACCGCCGACCCCGCGCCGGCCGTGACTACTGGATCACCGACGGGGTGTTGTTCAACCCCGAGGAGGTCCACCAGCGCTGCGCGTCGCGGACCGACTGGTCGTTCGGGGCTCCCTACCGGCCGGAGACCTGGCCGGGGATGCGCGCCCCGCTGGCGCTGACCCTCCCGGAGCTGGCCAGGGTGGAGGAGCAGGTCAAGGCGTTGACCGGTGCCCGCTCGCTGGAGCAGCGCGCCGCTCCCGATGGCGGAGCCCTCTCCCACAACCACGTCCAGGTGGTGGGAGAGCAGGAGTCCGGGCCCCGGCCGCACGTGGACTCGCTCAAGCTGTGCAACCTGGCGGCGGTGATCTACCTCACCCCGAGCCCTCCACCGGGCCGCGGCGGCACTGCCTTCTACCGGCTGCGGCTGTCGGGCGGGGTGCTGGGAGGCAACGCGGTGGCAGCGCCCCACTCCAACCTGGTGGACGCGCTGGGGGTGCGCCGGCTGCCCGCGGAGGCCTGGGTGCAGGAGCTGGAGATCGAGAACCGGTTCAACCGGCTGCTGCTCTACAAGTCCGACCTGGTGCATTCGGCGGCCAGCTACTTTGGCCGGACGCTGCGCGAGAAGCGGATGACCGCGCTGTTCTTCTGGATGGCCAAGCTGACGGTGCTGGTGCTGTGGGCGCTGTCGCTGGTGGCGGCCCCGGCGGTCTCCACCAGGGTCAGCCGCCGCGCCAGTCGGGCCGGCCCACGGCTGTCCCAGCGGGCGGCCCGCCGGGGGGTGCCGGGCGCAGGTTGGCTGGAGGAGACCACCTCGCCGCGCACCCGGAGGCAGGGACAGCGCGGAGAGGTCCGTGGGCTGGGTGCGCGGCCCCGGCCCTCGAACCGCCTCCAGCAGCCTGTCCGGGTGGCAGCGGAGCGGCCACGACGCGCGGGCGGACCCGGTCACTGGAACCAGCGGTCCGGGGCGGACGTCCGTGTTACATCCCCGCAGCCTGAGCCCCATGGAAAGCCCCGCCCCACCCCCCTCCCGTGATCAGATGTTTGGCGCCTTCACCGCGCCCCAGCAGAAGCGCCGGTACCTGCCCTGGATCCTGGGGATCACCGCGCTGTTCGCCGGCCTGGTGGCCATCGCCGCCCAGCGTGATCCCGCCGTCTTCAACCTGGTGACTCCCAAGGGAATCAAGACCGTCCGGCTGGAGATGACCACCTCCCAGGTGCAGTCGATGCTGGGCCATCCGATCGCCAGGATCGGCGCCGAGGACTGCTTCCACTACGGCTGGCCGAAAATGGAGGCGGACTTCGACGTGTACCGGGTCTGCTACGACAACGGGCGGGTCCGGGAGGTGAAGACCGAACGCTTCGAGGTCCGCCGGATCCTCGCCGAGGATGAAGAGCTGCCGCCGGAGCCCAAGAAGCGCCGGTGGGAGGACATCGAAGTGTGGAAGCCCGCGCCTGGGGTCGACGCCCCGGCCGCTTCCGACGCCCCGGCCGCTTCCGACGTCCCGGCCGCTTCCGACGTCCCGGCCGCTTCCGCTCCGCCGACTCCCGGGAACTGACTTCCCGGCAGCGCGGCGGAACGCCTCTACCCCTTGGGGCGCGGTCTCAGCGCACCAGCTCCTGGTGCAGCCTGCGGGTCAGCTCCGGCAGGTGGGGCTTGTCCACCAGCAGGGACAGCATCAGCGGCGAGGTGAACACCCCTCGGACCGGCGCGCCCAGCTCCTCGGCCAGCTCCAGCGCCTTGCGCACGCAGGTCCAGTCGGAGTTCAGCCCGGTGCCCACCGCGGTGACCGTGCCCACCCCCTGCTCCAGCCGGGCCCCGGGGAAGCGCGCGGCGAGATCCTTCCCCAGCACCGCCAGCCCGTGCACGTCCTGCAACGGCAGCGCGACCAGCATCTGCCCCGTGTCTCCCCGGCAGTCGAACATCAGGGTGCGGCCGCGCACGCCGCGCGCGTCCAGGAACTCCAGGAGCTCGTCCAGCTTCGCCGCCGGGCCCTCCCAGCCGATGGCCGCCATCTCCGACTCGGCGGTGACGCCCTTGACCCTGCCCCCGGCGGACGTCCCTTCGCCCCGGATCAGCGTCCCGGTCCCCTGGCCGAAGGTGGACCGCGCGGAGAGGACAATCCCCTTCTCCTTGGCGAACTCCACCGCCTGGGCGTTGAGAACCTTGGCACCCGCCGAGGCCAGCTCCTGCATCTCGTCGTAGCCCAGCTCGGCCAGCTTCTGGGCCTGCGGCACCACCCGGGGATCGGCGGAGAACACCCCGTCCACGTCGGAGTAGATCTCGCAGTCCGCGCCCAGCGCCGCGGCCAACGCCACCGCGGTGGTGTCCGAGCCACCGCGCCCCAGGGTGGTCACCTCCCGCTTGAAGGACACGCCCTGGTAGCCGGCCACGATCACCACCTTGCCGCGCTCCAGCTCCTCCAGGATCCGGAAGGGGCGGACCTCCACGATCCGCGCCTGGGCGTGAGCGTCGGTGGTGATGATCCCGCTCTGGCTGCCGGTGAAGCTGATCGCCGGCGCGCCCTGCTCCTGCAGCGCCATCGACATCAGGGCCATCGAGATCCGCTCTCCGCAGGTCAGCAGCATGTCCAGCTCGCGCCGCGGGGGATCGGGGGAGACCTGCTTGGCCAGGGCCAGCAACTCGTCGGTGGTGTCGCCCATCGCCGAGACCACCACCACCAGTTGCCAGCCCTCGTCGCGGCGCGCCTTCACCCGGGCGGCCACCTTGCGGATCCGCTCCACGTCCCCCACCGAAGAGCCGCCGTATTTCTGAACCACGATGGGCATGAAGTCCTCCGGCGTCTGTTCTGAGGTCAAACGCACGCGTCTGCTAGCAACAGATGCACTTCCTTGGCCAGAGAGACCTGCTCGCCCGCCTGTCTTGACAGCGATCAGCCCCTCTCTATATTCGCGCCGCTTCCGGCCGAGACGTTTGGCTCTCCATCGGCCCCCGTCACGGTTGGAACCTGCCTTCTGTCTTCTTCGAGGAGCGGTCCATGCCGATGATCGAGGTGAAGAACCTCACCAAGCGTTACCGCGAACGGATCGCCGTGGACGATCTGAGCTTCACGGTGAACGAGGGCGAGATCCTGGGCTTCCTGGGACCCAACGGCGCCGGCAAGTCCACCACCATGAAGGTGCTGACCGGCTTTCTGCCCCCCTCCTCCGGGACCGCGCAGGTGGGCGGGTTCGACGTGTTCGAGGCGCCGATGGAGGTGAAGCGGCGCATCGGCTACCTGCCGGAGACCCCGCCGCTGTACCCGGAGATGACCGTGCGCGGGTACCTGAAGTTCGTGGCGCGGATCAAGGCCATCGCCGGGAAGCAGCTGGCCGGCGAGGTGGACCGGGTGGCCGCCGCCACCGGGGTGACCCACGTGATGGACCGGGTGATCCAGAACCTCTCCAAGGGCTACCGGCAGCGGGTGGGGATTGCCCAGGCGCTGCTGGGTTCTCCGCCGCTGTTGATCCTGGATGAGCCCACCGAGGGACTGGATCCCACCCAGCGCGCCGAGATCCGGGCGCTGGTGAAGGGGCTGGCCGGCAAGCACACGGTGATCCTCTCCACCCACATCCTCCACGAGGTGGCCCTGACCTGTCAGAAGGTGCTGATCATCAACCAGGGCAAGCGGGTGGCGTTCGACGAGATCGATCAGCTGGCCAAGGCGCACAGCCCGTCCGAACAGCCGGCCTCGCTGGAAGAGATCTTCATCAAGCTCACCGCCGCCGCCTGAGCCGCCCTGTCCATCTTCGGAGCCCATCGATGAGAAACATCCTGGCGATCGCCCGCAAAGAGCTGTCGATCTACTTCACCACCCCCTGGGCGTACGTGGTGTTCACCGCGATGATCGCCCTCTCCTCCTTCTTCTTCCTGGGGTTCATCCAGTCCTTCGTCGAGGCCCAGGAGCTGGCCAGGACGTACGGCTGGGAGCAGCTGCCGCCGGACTACGCCTCCTACCGCAACCTCACCGACGGGGTGGTGATCCAGCTGTGGGGGGTGGTGATGATCATCACCCTCTTCGTGGCGCCCTTCCTCTCGATGCGGCTGTTCGCGGAGGAGAAGCGCAACAAGACCTTCGAGCTGCTGATGACCGCGCCGCTGCGGCCGGTGGAGATCGTGCTGGGCAAGTACCTGGGCGGGCTGGGGGTGATGAGCGCCACCCTGGGGCTGACCATCGTCTTCCCGCTGGTGCTCTCGGTCTACGGGTCCAGTCAGTCCGGGACCGCGGTGGAGTGGTCCACCGTGCTGCTGGGCTACGGCGGCCTGCTGTTGTGGGGCGCCACCTGTCTGGCGATCGGGATGTTCATCTCCTCGCTGACCGAGTCCCAGATGCTGGCGGCGTTCATCACCTTCGCGGTGCTGCTGCCCTGGTGGCTGCTGGGGTCGGTGCTCCAGAAGGCGGAGGAGCCGCTGCGGTCGATCCTCAACCACCTGTCCTTCGGCGCCCAGCTGCAGGGGATGACCCAGGGGGTGTTCGAGCTCAAGGCGTTGGTGTTCTTCCTCTCGGTGATCTTCCTCTCGGTGCTGCTCACCCACCGCACCGTCGAGGCCCAGCGGTGGGCCTAACCTCTGTGGAGACCGGACCATGAACAAGGCCACCCTCGGCAAGATCCTGGGCGCATTCGGGCTGCTGCTGCTGCTCTCCAGCCCCTTTACCTACTTCCTCACCACCGGCTCCCCGCTGTTGACCGCGGGCAAGGCGCTGATGGGGGCGGGGCTGATCGCCGCCTTCTTCGCCACCAACTACGGACAGATCGGCCAGTTCGCCTCCCGCCGATCCACCTACTTCATCCTCTCCAGCGTGGCCCTGGTGCTGGTGGTGATCGCCGCCCTGGTGGCGGTGAACTACATCGCCGCGCAGAAGAACCAGACCTGGGATCTGACCCACCAGAAGATCTTCACCCTCGCCCCCCAGACCCAGAGCACCCTGGCCAACCTCCCCCAGCCGGTCCGGGCGCTGGCCTTCATCCAGCCGGACCACCCGTACTACGAGCCGCTGGAGAACCTGCTGCGCCGGTACCGGGATCAGGCGCCGGAGAAGTTCGAGTACCGCTTCAAGGACCCGCGCAAGGCGCCGGATCTGGCGGCCAAGTACCAGCTCAAGGAGGGGCAGACCACGGTGGTGCTGACCCGGGGCAGCGGCGAGGGCGAGAGCCACACCGCGCTCAACGTGGTCTCCGAACAGGAGCTGACCAACGCACTGATCAAGCTGGCCGGGGTGGGCGATCAGAAGGTGTACTTCGTGGTCGGCCACGGAGAGTGGCCGCTGGAGCCGCCCACCGCGGGGGCCATGGAGGGGGCGTCTCTCTCCGAGCTGCGCGGCCAGCTGATGCAGGAAGGTTACGCGCCCCAGCCGCTGGCGCTGCCCGGCCAGACGGAGGTCCCCCGCGACGCGGCCCTGGTGGTGCTGGCCGGCCCGCGCAGCCCGCTCACCGAACAGGAGACGAACCTGCTGCGCGCCTACCTGGCGGAGGGCGGACGGCTGCTGTTCTTCGCCGAGACCAACACCGACAGCGGGCCGCACCTGTTCAAGCTGCTGGCCGACTACGGGGTGGAGGTGGACCACGGGCTGATCGCCGATGACCGCTTCGCGGTGGACAGCCCGTACATGCCGCTGTCCATGTTCTACGGGGAGCACGAGACCACCGCCCTGCTCTCCCAGATGCAGATCAACGTCCAGTTCCCCACCGTGCGCGGACTGACCGCGCTGCGGACCGGAACCCTGGAGGGGGTGACCACCCTGCCCCTGGTGCTGACCTCCCCCTACGCCTGGGTGGAGAGCACCCCGGACGAGAACCCGGAGCGGTCCCCGGGGGAGAAGAGCGGGCAGATCCCGCTGGTGCTGGCGATCACCCGCCCCACCGCCTCCGCCCCGCAACAGCGCTACGACGAGGCGCGGCTGGTGGTGTTCGGAGACTCGGAGCTGCTGGCCGACGCCAACTGGGGTCACGAGGGCAACCGCAATCTGGTGATGAACACCCTGGGCTGGGCCAGCAACCAGGTGGCGAAGATCACCCTCCGGCCGCCGGACCGCGGCGTGTCCACCCTGGAGATCGACCCTGGGCTGATGAACCGGATCCGCTTCGTGGCCACCGACCTGCTGCCGCTCTCGCTGCTGGGGATCGGGCTGGCGATCTGGCTCAAGCGGCGCACCCAATGACCGCCACCGGGAAGAACTTCGCCGGGCTGCTGGTGGCCTCTCTGGTCGCCGGAGCGCTGGGGCTGTACGCCTTCTTCGGGGTGAAGAAGCCCCAGGAGCGCGAGGCGGAACAGAGGGCGGTCAGCGACCGGCTGGTGGCGGTGCTTCCCGCGGGGGTGGATGGCGGGATCGCTGCCGCGCCCACCTTTACCGCGTTGACCGTGGAGGCGCAGGGAGAGACCACCGTGCTGGAGCGGCGCGGAGATCAGTGGTTCCTGACCTCGCCGGTGCAGGCCCCCGCGGATGAACACGCGGTGAGCCAGCTGCTGGGACAGCTGGGGAGCGGCAAGGTGAAGACCCGGCTGGAGGCGCAGCCCAGCGCCGAGGAGCTGGCCCGCTACGGACTGGCTCCGCCGAAGTTCACCGTCCGGGGCACTGCCCAGAGCGGAGAGGCCACCGTCCAGTTCCAGCTACACGGAGGGATCGAGAATCCTTTCGATGGGTCGGTGTTCCTGCGCAAGGACCAGGACCCGGCAGTGTACTCGGCGCCCGGCGCGGTGCGCAGCGCGCTGGAGAAGACTCCCTTCCAGCTGCGGGACAAGAAGCTCTTGCACCTGGACCCTGCCACCCTGGCCTCGGTGGAGGTCACGTTTCCCAAGGACGCCGGCTACTCGCTGCGAAGGTCGGAGGAGGGCTGGACCCTGGTCGCCCCCAGGAAGGGAGCCGCCGACGCGGAGACGGTGACCGCGATGCTGACCGCGTTCGCCGCGGAGCGCGCGCTGGCCTTCCCCTCCAGTCTGACCGAGGGTGTGTCCATCCAGTCTCCGTTGCTGGAGGCCCGCTTCGTTCCCGTGTCCGGCTCGCCGATCCGGGTCCGGATCGCTGCCGACCCGGAGGGCAGGCACTACGCGCTCCGGGAGGAGGCAGAGGGCTCGGTGCTGGCCGAGGTGGGTCCCACCGCGGTCACCCAGCTGCAGAAGGGCTTCGATGAGCTGCGGGACAAGTCGGTGCTCCGCTTCGAGCGTCAAGCCGCGGCGCGGCTGGTGTTCAAGCCCGCGGGGACGGGTGAAGAGATCGAGCTGGTCCGGGAGAGCGCGGACGCTGGCGTCTCCGATCGTTGGCGGGTGACCCGCCCCGTCCAGGGCCCGGCCATTGCCTGGAAGGTGTCCACCCTGCTGTGGGGGCTCAGCTCGCTCAAGGCGAGGGCGGTGGTGGCGGAGAGTTCGCGGAACCTGGCCCGCTTCGGGCTGACTGCGGACGCTGCCTGGGCCCGGGTCTACGACGCGGGAGGCCAACTGCTGGCGGAGCTGACCGTGGGGGCCACCTCGAAAACGGAGCCTGCCTTGAGCTACGCGAAAGGAGGATCGCCGGTGATCTTCGAGGTGGAGAAGAACCGCCTCACCGAGCTGCCCAACGAGGCCAACTCGCTGCTGGACTCCCGCCTGGCCAGCGATGCCGGGCAGGCTGCCTCCGTCCCCTAGGAGCGGGCCTTCCAGCCCACTCCCAAACGGGCTCAGCCCTCGTCGCGGCGGGTCGCCACCTGGGCCTTGAGCGCCTCGTCCAGCGCGTCCAGGGTCCGGTGCGGATCCTCCAGCAGCAACGCGTGCCCGGCCTCCGGGACCACCTGCAGCCGCGCGCCCTTGATCCGCTTGGCCAGTTCCTCGCTGTAGCGGGCCGGAGTGGCCACGTCCCTGGCCCCGACCCGCAAGGTCACCCGCGACCGGAGCAGCCCCAGGTGCGGCAACAGATCGCGGGAATCGGCGGAGGACTCCAGCTCGTCGGCCAGCAGCGAGGGAGTGGTCAGGTCCAGCCAGCGGCCGACCCGCTGCGCCGCCTCCGGGTTGGCCTTGGCGGACTCCGGGGTCAGCATCCGCTCCGCGAACATCTGGCGGACCGCGGGGTTCTGGAAGTCTGGAAGGGTGCGCAGGAAGCCGGCAGTTCCACGCATCCCCTCCGCGTCGGTAGGGTCCAGGCCGGCATATCCGCCCACCAGGACCAGATCGGTGATCCGCAGCCGTCCGGAGAGGGCCATCGACAGCGCCCGGTAGGCGCCCAGCGAGAAGCCGACAATCGCCAGCTCCTTGATGCCCAGGGCCAGCACTGCATCCTCCAGCAGGGTCTGCACCCGGGCGATGGTGGTCTTGCCCTCCACCGGCTCGGAGAGTCCGTAGCCGGGGAGATCCGGCCAGATGAAGCGATGGCGCCGGCCCAGCCGTTCCACCACCGGCCGAAAGTCTTCAGCTGCGGAGGGCGCGCCGTGAAGCAGGAGCACCGGCGCGCCGCTGCCCGTCAATCTCAGATGGAGCATCGTGTTTTTCTACCATGGGGCTGATCGAGGATTCCCCTTATTGCTGCCACTCCACGCGGCTGCCACAACACGATCCAGGAAGGGGGCGCCGTGGGGGGCGCCCTCTTCCCTCTGGACCGACGCGGCTACTGTCCGCCGCCGGTGAGGACCTCGAAGCCGGTCCGCCGGACCGGCGAGTCTCCCCGCTCCCGTTCATCCCACGCCCGGCCGTCTCCGAAGCCCCAACTGCCGATGTCCACGGTGTAGTTGACCCGGGAGATCAGGTTGCCCCGGCAGATCTTCGCCTCCCAGTCACCGTCCTTCATGGTGCCCAGGGTGCGGGAGAGCAGTTCGCTCATCACCCAGTCCGGGACGGTCGTCCGCTCGAAGGGATAGGCGAAGCGGAACATCATGATGTGTCCCAGCAGGACCTCCCAGTAGCGGTCGAACCGCCGCAGCAGGCGTTCCCAGTCCAGGTCCGCCCCGGCGCACTTGATCAGGTGGTTCACGTCCGAGCCGTCGTACCGCTCCCGCTCGCAGACGAAGGCCTTGGACCAGATCACCTCCTCGGCGGGAGCAATCTGGCAGCGATGGCCAAAGACCTCCGCGGTCTTGGCGTGGGTGAACCACTCATCGTCCACCACCGCCACGCCGTTGCCGGAGGAGAAGATGAAGTCCACGAACCACTCGCCCTTGAAGGCCTTGTAGATCCACACCTCGTCGGTGCGTTCGGTGCGCCAGCCGTCCTTCTCCAGGACCTGCAACGCCCGCAGCGCGTCCCGCTTGCGGGGGAACAGGTCTAGATCCTTGGTGTCGCGGTAGATGCCCGTGTACTGCGCGTACGCGTAGGCGCCCCCGACCACGAAGGGAACCTCCGCGTCCTGCAGCACTTCAATCGCGCGGGCCCGGGCGCCAATCTCGCCCTTGTCCCTGAGTCGGGTCGCCAACGACGCGTCCGTTCCCAGTTCGCCAGGATGGTTCGGGTGTCGTTTCTCCATGGGTTCAAGCTAGGGAGAACCCCGCCCCCGGGGGAGCGCAGGCAGCGAGCGCGTCCTGCGCGTGGGTGGGCAGGCGACGGACAGCCGATGCCTCGGCTGTCCGCCTGCTCTGCCTTAGAAGAAGGAGAAGCCGGCCGACGCGCCCACCACCAGACCCCCGGGGCTCATGAAGGTGAGTGAGGTCTGGGTGTTGGAGTTCAGCTCCACCCCGTCCAGCGAGCGGTACTTCTCACCGAACTGCAGATTGGCCTGGTAGCCGACCTTCACCGAGGTCCAGAACCAGGTGGCCCACGGCCGGCGGTAGCCGATCGCCGCGCTGACCGCGGGGGTGAAGTGCATCCGGACCGGCTGATCCACCCCGCCCACCCGCAGGGTGGTGTCTCCCCCGGTGTTGAAGGAGAAGGCGCCCTCGGCGTACAGCCCGAAGTTGGTGACTCCAAACGGGTAGAGGTGAACGACCGGAGAGATCCGGTTCCCCCACATCCCCACTCCGCCGTGGACGCCGAACCCCAGGAAGTCGTTGGGACGGATCAGCAGCTCCAGGCCCAGGGCGCCGCCGGGGGCATTGAAGCCCAGGCCTCCGCCCACATCCACGTGCGGGATGTACGAGTTCCAGTCCACGTAGCCCTGCCCGGACGAGCGCGGGCGCGGGTGGTAGCCCCCACCCTCCACGTAGTGGTTGGGCTGGTAGCCGTTGTCGTAATGGTCGTGGTCGTACTCGCGATCCCAGCCGCCCGAGCCGGTGGAGCCGTTGGACCCCGGGGACGACGAGTCATGGGTGTTGCCACCGGAACCGACCGGAGAGGAACCGTGGGTGCTTCCGCCCGCGGGCTGGGTCCCGCCGCCAGCGCCCCAGCCGCCATTGCCGCCGGAGGGGACCCCGCCGCTGCCGCCGGCGGGGACGGTGGTGCCACCGCCCGGATTTTCGGTTCCACCCGGGACCGGACCGCAGTTCCCCTTGCCGCGGCCCTGGTTGCCTTCGCAGTGGTGGCCATTGTCGCCGTTGTTGTTGCCGCCGTTGCCGACCCCGCCAGGGCCATGACCTGTCCACCCACCGCCGGAGTTGCCCGGGCTGCCGCCACCGGAGTGGCCGGGGTTTCCGCCACCGGAGTTGCCTCCACCCGAGTTACCGGGGTTCCCACCACCGGGATTTCCACCGCGGCCCCAGCCACCGCCAGAGTTGCCCCCGCCCGAGTTGCCAGAGTTGCCCCCGCCCGAGTTGCCAGAGTTGCCCCCGCCCGAGTTGCCAGAGTTGCCACCGCCAGAGTTGCCAGGGTTTCCGCCACCGGGATTTCCGCCGCGGCCCCAGCCACCGCCAGAGTTGCCTGACCGGCCGCCGGAGTTGCCCGGATTCCCACCCGAGTTGCCCGGACTCCCACCCGAGTTGCCCGAACTCCCACCCGAGTTGCCCGAACTCCCGCCCGAGTTGCCCGAGCTCCCACCCGAGTTACCCGAACTCCCGCCCGAATTGCCCGAACTCCCACCCGAGCTGCCCGAGCTCCCGCGGCCCGGGTTTCCACCCGAAGAACGCCCACTGGAGACCGCCGGGCGCTCATCCTTGGACGGCGGGACCTTGTTGCCATCCTTGGGGCCGGCGAGGGCCGCCGTCGCCAGGGTCAGAACGCCGTACAGTGACAGGCGCGCACAGGCGCGGAACAGGGGGTGGATCATTGGGGAATTCTCCTTCAACAGCGTCGGCCCGGGAAGCAGTCAGGTAGACGAGCGTTGGAGCGAAAGATTCACGCGCCGCGGCACCCTACCTGCTCCCACCTCGCGCAACCCGGCGTGCCTCTTGGAGAATCAGGGCCCTGGTCGATTTCCTGACCGAGGGCTTTCTGTTTTCTCCCCCCGCCGGGTCTGTAGCCGCAGAAACCGATGACCCGCCGGGGGTCGCCGAACTTCCCAGGAGAAGCACAGATGAAGCGCATCCTTTCTGCCGCGGTGATCACCCTGATGGTCAGCGGCTGTAACCGCACGTTGGTGGACGAGTTCCGCAATGGTCTTCCCCAGAAGGAGATGGTGGAGATCAAGACGCCCGGCAGCGACTCCGCCGCGCCTGTCCGCAGCGAGAGCGCGGCGCTGCAGGGCGATCGCTCCGACTCCTACCGGATGACCCGGGCCGCCACCGTCACCGTCAACGGCGCCACCCTCACGGTGCTGGGGCTGATCAAGGCGATCACCGATCACCGGCCGACCACCATCGACGAGAACCAGGCGGTGTGGGGACCCAGCGTCCCCGAGGCCCTGGAGCCCCACATCTACCGGCTGACGGTCACCAAGAGCGCGGAGGGAGCCTTCTCCTACGCGCTGGAGGGCAAGGACAAGACCCTGGGCGATGACGCCTACGTGGTCCTGATCTCCGGCAGCCACCAGGCCACCGCCACCGAGGGCCGGGGCTCCGGATCGTTCCTGCTGGACTTCGACGCCGCCCAGACCCTGCCCGAGCATGGCGCGCTGGTGGGCGCGGTGACCGTGGACTACTCCCGCGCCGAGGCGACCGACGTGATCACCGTGGCCGCCGAGTTCGACAACGTGAACGACGGGCACGGGAGCCGCGACGACTTCAGCTACCGCTACAGCAAGACCCCGGGGACTGGCGGCACCTTCGACTTCCTGATCCGCGAGGACATCCACCGGGATCCTTCGCTGTCCCTCCCGGAGAAGCTGACCGTGCGCAGTCGCTGGAACGAGCAGGGCGCCGGCCGCTCCGACTACCAGGTCACCGAGGGCAACCTCTCCTCGCCGGTGACCGGCAACGAGTGCTGGGACACCTCCTTCGACAGCCAGTACCTCAACGCCAGCTGGAACCCCTCCGCCAACTATGGCGACGAGGCCTCCGCCTGCGCGTTCACCCCCGCCGAGTACAGCTCGCTGTAATCTGCCAGGGGTGTGGCCCCGGCCCGCGAGGACACACCTCGCGGGCGATGGGCGATCCTCGGACCCCGCGCATGGCCAACCCCGCCCTCCAGCTGATCAAGGGAAGCCTCCTGGAGGAGGAGCGGGGCCGGCTGCGCGAGCTGTACGAGAAGTACGGAGCCAATGTTTACGGACGCTGCGCCTATCTGCTCAAGGACAAGGCGAAGGCCGAGGACGCCATGCAGGACGTGTTCGCCAAGGTGATCACCCACCACTCCGGCTTCCGGGCCGAGGCCTCGCCGCTGACCTGGTTGATCAAGATCGCCACCCACCACTGTCTGAACCAGCTGCGGGGCGAACGCGCCGGCTGGCGGGGGCTGTTCGAGCGCCAGGAGCGGAGCCGGCCCCAGGGACACGGCGGCGAGCAGCAGATGGAGCAGCGGGAGGTGGTGCGCTCGCTGCTGGCCCGCTTCGATCCCGAGACCCAGGCGGCGGCGGTGCACTACCACGTGGACGAGATGACCCTGGAGGAGGTGGCGGCCCTCCTCGGCCGGTCGGTCCCCACCATCCGCAAGCGGCTGGAGAACTTCGCCACCCTCTCCGGGCAGGAGCTGAGGAACGATGCTTGAGCACCTCCCAGAACTGAAGCTGCGCCGCCTGCACGCCGGGGAGCTGGCCGGAACGGACGGGTCCGACGCCCGCGGCCACCTGTCCGGCTGTGGGGCCTGCCGGGATCGGCTCTTGGCGCTGGAGCAGGAGGCGCTGCGCTTCCAGGCGGAGATCCCCTTCGAGCGGTTCTCCGCCGGAGTCCAGCGCGCCCAGCGCCAGTCCCGCCCGCGTCCGGCGCAATGGCTGACCCCGGTGGCGGCGCTGGCCGCCGCGCTGCTGGTGGTGGTGGCGGTGGGCCCGCCGCTGAGCTCCCGGGAGTCCGGGGGGCGGATCAAGGGGGACCGTTCCAAGCGCGGCGCAGAGGTGGAGCTGCGGATCGCCTCTCCCGCCGGTCAGCCCCAGCGCCAGGCCAGCCCCCAGGCGCCGGAGGTGCTCTCCACCGGCGAGCGGGTGCGGATCGGCTTCAAGCCCGGCGAGTACCGCTACCTGACCGCGGTCTCGGTGGACGAGCAGGGGGTGATCACCCCGCTGTATCCGGAGACCGGAGCCAGCCTCCCGGTGAACGAGGATGGGGCCACCCACTTCCTGCCCGGCAGCCTGGAGTTCACCGGCCAGGGCGCCGAGCGGGTGATCGTGGTGCTCACCGAGCGTCCCCTGGAGGTGGAGGAGGTGAAGCGGGCCGCCCGGTCGGCCTACGATGCCGCCCACGGCGACGTGCTGCGGATGCCGGAGCTGGCGGTGCCTGGCGGTCAGTTCCACCAGACGTTGCTCAAGCCGTGAGGAGCGCCTTGGACTTGCGGATCCCACTACTGGCGTTGGTGCTGCTGACCGGGCTGCCCGTCCACGCCCAGGTCACCCGGCGGATCGCGGTGATCGTCGGCAACGATGTCGGGGGCGACGGGACCCAGCCGCTGCTGTACGCGGTGGAGGACGCCAAGAAGATCCGCGGAGTGCTCACCCGGCTGGGCGGGGTGCGGGAAGAGGACGCGGTGCTGGTCCTCAACCGCAACGCCGAGGCGCTGATCGCCGCGCTGGGAGAGGCGGAGCGCAAGAGCGAGGCGGCCCGCTCCCGCGGCGAGCGCACCGCGCTGATCGTCTACTTCTCCGGTCACGCCAAGGATGGCGCGCTGAGGCTCAACCAGACCCGGCTGCCCTTCGACTTGCTCAAGTCCCGCCTGGCCCAGGCCCCGGCCGACATCCGGATCGGCATCTTCGACTCCTGCCGCTCGGGGACCCTGACCCGCACCAAGGGAGCGCGACGGGCCCCGGAGTTCGAGATCCAGAGCGATCAGGGGCGCGACGCGCAAGGGATGGTCCTGCTGACCTCCAGCACCTCCGACGAGGACTCCCAGGAGTCGGATGCGCTGGGGGGCAGCTACTTCACCCACCACCTGGCCAGCGGATTGATGGGGGACGCGGATCGCTCGCGGGATGGCCGGGTCACCCTGGCCGAGGCCTACGCCTATGCGTATGACCGCACCGTGGCCGACACCCTGGGCAGCGCCGCCGGCGCCCAGCATCCCACCTTCAGCTACGACCTGGCCGGCAACGGGGACCTGGTGATCACCGACGTGGTCACCCGCTCCGAGGGGCTGGAGTTCGCCGCCGCGGCGCCGGGAGGGCTCTGGTACCTGGTCGATGACCATGGCTTCGTGGTCGCCGAGGTGAACAAGCAGCCGGAGCAGGCGCGGCGGATCGCGCTGCCCCCGGGCCGGTACTGGGTGCGGCGGCGGCTGGAGGACCGGCTGCGGATTGGCCAGGTCCAGGTGGTGGGCGGCCGGGTGGAGCGGGTGGACGACACCGTGCTGCGCGACGCGCCCTTCTCCGACGATCCGGTCAAGGGCGGCCGGCTGGTGAACCCGCCTCCCCGCTTCAGCTGGGCAGTCACCTTTGGCTACCAGTCCTTCTTCGATCGGGCCGCGAGGCGGGAGCTGTTCCCCGCCACCGGGCTGCTCTCGGTGGAGCTGCTCCAGGATCGCTTCCTGCTGCCGCAGCTGCGCCTGGGGATCGACTTCTCCTTTGGCGGGACCGATGCCCGGCTGCAGCTGGGGGCCTTGAACCTGGCCTACCAGTTCACCGAGCTGAACCTGGGGGGAACCCTGCTCTACGAGTTCGGCGACGGGCCGGTGGTGCCCTTCGTGGGAGCCCGGGCGGCGGCGATCATCATGTCCCGCGCGTTTGAGGAGGGAAACGTCAGCCGGCAGAGCCTGCTCACCGTCTCCCCGGGAGTGGTGGCCGGGGTGCAGTGGAAGCTCACCTCCACCTGGGGGCTGCAGGCCCGGGGCCGGGGGCACTACTTCTTCTACGGCCTGGAGGGCCCCGATCAGCCGCGGCACCTGGGCTTCTGGGAGCTGGGGGCGATGGTGACCTATGCGCTGTGAGCTTCGGACCTTGCTTGCGATCGGCGCCGGCTGTCTGGCGCTGGGGTGCGGGAACTACTCCAATGCGGACCTGGAGTTCTTCAACGCCCTCCCCTCCCGGGAGGACATCAAGTCCAACCTCCCGGAGCCGGAGCCGACCCTGCGCGCGCCCTCCGGTCCGCAGACGGCGCTGCGCCGGGTGCTGGCCGCCGCCGCGCCGGCGGAGGTGGTGCTGGGGCAGACCGCGCGGCTGTACCAGGACACCCAGAACGCCTCCCACCTGTTCAAGACGATCGCCGAAGTCTTCGTCTCCCTGGCGGAGGAGGTGCAGCGCCACCCGCCCACCACCCGCGCCGGACTGGAGCGCAGCTGGGGTCCGTTCGGGATGAGGGAGAATCCGGGCTTCGAGTTCCGGGTCACCATCGCCCGCGATCCGGCCGCCGCCGAGCGCTTCAACTACCGCTTCGAGTTCCGTCCTCAGGGCAGCGGAGAGGAGGGCTACCTCTCCTTCATCACCGGCCACTTCGTCCGGGGAGAAGGGCGGCTGGGGATCGGGGCGGTGCTGTTCGACAACCGGGTGCTGGCGGACGCGGGGATCGACACCCGGCTGGAGCTGGACTGGATCCAGATCGACTACGACACCCGCGTCTTTCCGCGGACGGTGCGGATGGAGTTCGCCCGGCTCCTGGACACCCTCACCTTCCGGCACGCGGAGTACGCCGACGACAGCGGCGAGATGCAGTTCCGCTTCGACGACGCCTTCTCCGCCACCTTCGACATCTCCAGCTCCTGGACCCCTGGAGGGGCCGGGCGGGCGGACGCCACGGTCACCCGCCTGTTTGGCCCGGTGGGATCCTTGAGCCAGTGCTGGAACGACGCGTTCTTGCTGACCTTCCACCAGAGCGACTTCGAGGCACCCGCCCTGTTGGGATCCGAGGACGCCTGCCCTCCTGCCCCGGGCGTTCCTTGACTTGACCGTGCCTGATCCATAGGGTGCGCAGCTTCCTTACTCAGAGCAAAAGAGGTTCGATTCACATGGCTCGCGTCACAGTCGAAGACTGCCTCCCGATGGTCGACAACCGCTTCGCGCTGGTGCTCCTGGCGGCCAAGCGCGCGCGTCAGCTGATGGCTGGCGCCCGCCCGATCATGGAGATCTCCAAGAACAAGCCGCCGGTGCTCTCCCTGCGCGAGATCGCCACCGGCAACGTGAAGTTCGACCGGGACGTGCGTGAGGCGCTCTCCGGCAAGTACGGCATCCCGCCCAAGGACAAGAAGTAGCCTTCACCGCTGTTGGTGGAGGCGGCGCTGGTTGAGCCGCCGCCTCCCCTCGCGCCGGTCACGAGCCTCCCGGCTCCCGCGCCACGCAGTCTTCGCCTCCCGCTTTTGGCGCTAAGGTCACCCCGGCAACGCGTTGACATGCGCCGGTGCGCGCGGAGGGGTTCCCATGTTCGAGGCCAGCACGCTCTCCCCCGAGGAGATCGTCCGCCTTTCGAAGCAGCATTCGGTGTTCGAGTGGTCCGCCCAGGCCGCGGTGAACCCGATCCCGATGGTCAAGGCCAAGGGGATCTTCTTCTGGGATGCCGCCGGGAAGCGGTACTTCGACTTCAACAGCCAGCTGATGTCGGTGAACATCGGCCACGGCGACGAGCGGGTGATCCGCGCCATCCAGCAGCAGGCGGAGCGGCTGACCTACGCCAACCCGTACATGGCCACCGAACCGCGCGCCCGGCTGGGCCAGAAGCTGGCCGAGCTGTGCCCGGGGGACCTGAACAAGTCCTTCTTCACCCTGGGCGGGTCGGAGGCCAACGAGAACGCGATCAAGATCGCCCGCGCGGTGACCGGACGGCAGAAGATCATCGCCCGCTACCGCAGCTACCACGGGGCCACCGCCGGGTCCGCCACCCTCACCGGGGATCCGCGCCGTTTCGGCGCCGAACCGGGGATCCCCGGGGTGTGCCGGGTGCTGGATCCCTACCAGTACCGGTGCGGATTCTGCGCCGAGCAGCCGGCCTGCACCCTCTCCTGTCTGCGCCACGTGGAGGAGGTGGTGCAGTACGAGGGGCCCCAGAACATCGCGGCGATCATCATGGAGACGGTCACCGGCACCAACGGGATCCTGATCCCGCCCGACGGCTATCTGAAGGGAGTGCGCGAGCTGTGTGATCGCCACGGGATCCTGCTGATCCTGGACGAGGTGATGTGCGGGTTCGGCCGGACCGGCAAGTGGTTCGCCTGCAACCACTGGGACGTGGTCCCGGACCTGATGACCATGGCCAAGGGGTTGACCTCCTCCTACCTGCCGCTGGGCGCGGTGGTGATGAGCGACCGGATCGCCGCCCACTTCGAGAAGAACGTGTTCTTCGGCGGGCTGACCTACAACTCGCACCCGATGTGTCTGGCCGCGGCGCTGGCCACCATCGACGTCTACGAAGAGGACGGGCTGATCGAGAACGCGGCCAAGATGGGGAAGGTCCTCGCCCGCGAGCTGCAGAAGCTGAAGGACAAGCATCCCTCGGTGGGGGATGTGCGCTCCCTCGGCCTGTTCTCGATCGTGGAGCTGGTCAAGAACCGCAAGACCCGCGAGCCGATGGCCCCCTTCAACGCCCGGCCGGACCAGATGGGGGCAATGGCCAGGCTGGGCACCTTCTTCCGCGAGAACGGGATGTACACCTTCGTCCGCTGGAACAACTTCTTCGTCAATCCGCCCCTGTGCATCACCGAGGAGCAGCTGCTGGAGGGGTTGGAGATCATGGACCGGGGATTGGAGATCACCGATCAGGCCGTGACCTGAACGCCCGTTGAGTTTTCTTGCTGTCAGACCCCCAGGCTATACGGTTGTTCAGTTCAAGGCCTGGAGGGGCACATGGCGGCAGACGTCGATTTCCGGAAGCAGTGGGTGCAGCAGCTGGCCCGCGCCCAGAGCGCGGCCTCGCGGTGCGGGTGGAGCCACGGCAAGCAGGGGCAGGCGTCCTTGCGCAACGCGCTGGCCAAGGCGCTGGAGGCCCACCAGGTCCTCACCCTGTGCGGGGGACCGGATCCGGAGGACCTGAAGGCCGCCCGGGACCGGTCCGGCCTGGACGGTTGGAAGTCGGCGCGGCTGGTCCAGCGGCTCTCCGAGGCCGGGATGCAGGAGGAGGCGGAACAGCTGGCCCAGCTGGCCTCTCCGCTGGACCCGGAGCACCGCGGCATCCCCCAGGCGGTGGCGGGGGCGGCGCGGGACTCCACCCTCACCCTGGAGCAGCTGGGGACGTTGGTGGACGACTGCACCCGAACCGCGCGGGCGCGACTCCACGCTGCCTGGTGGATGGCCACCCTGGCCCACGTGGAGGTGGGCCACGCCCGGCTGCTGGATCTGCTGGACGCGGCGATGTCCGCCGGAGACTGGCTGGGCGCGGAGCTGGCGATGCGGGCCTTGCGCGCGCACCTGGAACACCGGCGCACTGCCAGTGCCTGGCCGGACAGCCGGAACCTCCCCACCCTGTGGGCGATCGAGCGGGAGGCACCCGCAGGCGAACCGGAGGAGTCCCACGTGTCCTGGTACCCGGATCAGGGATACGGCGCCGGCGCGATGTAGCGCTGGCCAGGGTCCAGCCGGCGGCTGCCCGGGAGGTCCGCCCGCTGAGAACCCACTCCTGCGTCACCTTCGTGACCGGCTCCGCGGCGGAGGTGCGGGTCCGAAGGTCCATTTCGGAGGCGGCCCTTCCAGCGGCTCGCGGTACCCTCCCCGGGTGGCCGACCTCCCCTCCTCCCTGACGACGCTGTGGTGGCTTCGCCTGCTGTTGCTGGGCTGCCTGGCGCTGGTGATGACCGACGCGGCGCTGGACAAGGCCACCGGCTGGTCCGGCAACGCCGAATACGTGAAGAAGGTGTTTGGCAGCTCGCGGCTCCGCCCGCTGGCGGTGCCGCTGCTGGCGGTGCTCGCGGTGCTGATGGGCAGCGCCGCGCTGGGATGCCTGGGTGGCATCGTCCAGCTGCTGCTGGGGGTTCCGCCGTCGCTGGGATGGCTGGGGGCGCTGCTGTCCTGCCTGACCTTCCTGGCGCTGCTGTTCGGGCTGCAGATCGGCCGGGACCATGACTCCGCGAAGGGGGTGGTGGTCTACTTCCTGATCAGCGTGCTGGGCCTGTGGGCCGTGGGGATGGCCGGCTAGATCTCAGGCCGGCTGCGCCAGGTAGCGCAGCTTGGCCTCCGCCCCCAACCGGTAGGAGTAGCGCAGCTCCGTCAGCAGCCGGTCCAGCTGGCGGTGCTGAACGTGGGCGATCAGCCGCTGACAGTAGTTGCGGGCCAGCCGGCTGGACTCGGTGTAGCGGTGGCGCAGCTCCGGCCCAAGCGAGGGCAGCAGGTGGGTGGCCTCGAACAGCCGGCGGATCAGCTCCCGGGCCCAGACCAGCGCCCCGTCTCCCCAGCGGTGCAGCAGACAGAGGGCGAACTTGTCCACCTCCGCCTGGGCCTCCAGTTCCAGCAAGGAGACCTGGCGGTCCTGGGTGGCCGCCTGGGTCAGGTACAGGAAGTGGGAGACCCCTTCCGCCACCTGGCAGTAGCCATCCAGCTCGCCCTCCAGCAGGACCCGGTGGGTGCACGCCTCCAGCCGGGCCAGCAGGGCCGGCTCCAGGTACAGGGCGAGATCGAGCCCGTCCTCCGCCTGGTGCACGAACAGCTGTTCGCGCTGGCCCTGTCCGCCCAACTGCTGGGCCTGCGCCTCGTCCACCACGAAGGCCTCCGCCCGGGCCGGGGACTCCAGCCGGTAGATGGACTCCAGGTGCTGCTGCACAAGCTGGATCATCTCAGGCCGCCCATTTCCCTCAGTTGGCCAACCCCGGCTTCTTCACCAGCACCCCCGCGTCGATCAGCACCCGCTCCAGCCGGTCACTGCCGGTGCGGACCCAGGTCTCGTAGACCTTCAAGGTCCCCTCCGGGCCGTTGGCCACCAGGCCCCGGGCGGCGATCTCCTCCAGCACCTCCACCACCACCCGGAACTTGGCGCCCAGCTCGCGGTACACCTCCGCGAACCCGGTCAGCGGCGCCAGCTGAGCCACCTGGCCGTACGCCGCCCCGCCCATCTGGATGTAGTAGTCGGGGCCCACCACCTGGTCGCGCAGGCTCTCGGAGAAGAAGCCGGCCTTGTAGAGGGAGACGTCCCCCAGCCGCCGCAGCAGCCGGATCCGCTCCTCCCGCTCCTTGAGCAGCGCCCGGTGGTAGAGCAGGGCCAGCGGCTCGTGGTCCTTGCGCCCGCCCTCCTCCTCGGTGAACAGCTTCGCGGAGACCGCGAATTCGGTGAGGAGGTTGACCAGGTAGAACTCGGTCCCCTCCGCCAGCTCCACCCGCCGATGCTCGATTGCCTCTCCGAGCATTCCCTTGAAGAACTCTCTCAGGGTCGATCCCGCGAGAAGACCACTCATCTTCAAAGACCTCCTTTGGCTTTCATTCCGCAGGTCCAAGGCTAGCAACCGCCCTCCCTGCTGGCAAAAGTGCGCCAATGAATCCAAGGGGTTGCATTGGCAGTCGACCCTCCCGAGTGCCAGAAACCCTCCGGAATTTCGCACCGCCGTGGGGTGTCCTCTCCTCGAAAAACCACGGCATTCCGGGGCTTTGCGCAGAGGCCAGGTCGCCTTGACGACATGAAGTCCCTGGTTATTATCCGCCGCGCTTCGCCGTTAGCACTCGTCAGGCATGAGTGCTAAGGCCAGCCACCAATCAACCCCCCGGGGGTCGCCAACCGACAGCACGGCGGCCCCCCGAACCACGAAGGAGAGACCCATCATGAAGATTCGTCCCCTGCAGGACCGCCTCATCGTCAAGCGCGTTGCCGAGGAGCTGAAGACCAAGGGCGGGATCATCATCCCGGACTCCGCCAAGGAGAAGCCGCTCGAGGGTCACGTGATCGCGGTCGGCAACGGCAAGGTGCTGGAGGACGGCAAGGTCCGCCCGCTGGACATCAAGGCCGGCGACACCGTGCTGTTCAGCAAGTACGCGGGCACCGAGGTCAAGATCGAGGGTGAGGACCACCTGATCCTGCGCGAGGAAGACGTCCTCGGCGTGATCGAGAAGTAGTCCGGTCCCCTTCCTTCCCACCCCTTTCGAAAAGAGAGCAACACCATGGCAAAAGACATTGTCTTCGACGTTCGCGCCCGTGAGGCGATCCTCCGCGGCGTCAACATCCTCGCCGACGCAGTCAAGGTCACCCTGGGGCCCAAGGGCCGCAACGTGGTGATCGAGAAGTCCTTCGGTTCGCCCACCATCACCAAGGACGGCGTCACCGTCGCCAAGGAGATCGAGCTGGAGAACCGGTTCGAGAACATGGGCGCCCAGATGGTCAAGGAGGTCGCCTCCAAGACCTCCGACGTCGCCGGCGACGGAACCACCACCGCGACCGTGCTGGCCCAGGCGATCTTCCGCGAGGGCGTCAAGCTGGTGGCCGCCGGGCACAACCCGATGGACATCAAGCGCGGCATCGACAAGGCCGTCACCCTGATCGTGGCCGAGATCAAGAAGATGGCCAAGCCCACCAAGGACAAGAAGGAGATTGCCCAGGTCGGCACCATCTCCGCCAACGGCGACGCCGACATCGGCACCAAGATCGCCGAGGCGATGGAGAAGGTCGGCAAGGAGGGCGTGATCACCGTCGAGGAGTCCAAGGGCCTGGACACCACCCTGGACGTGGTGGAGGGCATGCAGTTCGACCGCGGCTACCTCTCCCCGTACTTCGTGACCGACCCGGAGCGGATGGAGGTCGTCCTCCAGGATCCGTACATCCTGATCCACGAGAAGAAGATCTCGTCGATGAAGGATCTGCTCCCGGTGCTGGAGCAGGTGGCGCGTTCCGGCAAGCCGCTGCTGATCATCGCCGAAGAGGTGGAGGGCGAGGCCCTGGCCACCCTGGTGGTGAACAAGATCCGCGGCGTGCTCAACACCTGCGCGGTGAAGGCCCCCGGCTTCGGTGATCGCCGCAAGGCGATGCTGGAGGACATCTCCGTCCTCACCGGCGGCAAGATGATCGCCGAGGATCTGGGGATCAAGCTGGACTCCATCACCCTGGCCGACCTGGGCCGCGCCAAGCGGATCACCGTGGACAAGGACAACACCACCCTGATCGACGGCGCCGGCGTCCAGAAGGACATCGAGGCCCGCGTGAAGCAGATCCGCGCCCAGGTCGAGGAGACCTCCTCGGACTACGACCGCGAGAAGCTGCAGGAGCGGCTGGCCAAGCTGGTGGGTGGCGTGGCGGTGATCAACGTCGGCGCCGCGACCGAGACCGAGATGAAGGAGAAGAAGGCCCGGGTCGAGGACGCGCTGAACGCGACCCGCGCCGCGGTGGAGGAGGGCGTGGTCCCCGGCGGCGGTGTGGCGCTGGTCCGTGCGCTCTCCGCGATCGAGAAGGGTGACTGGAACGAGGGCGAGAAGTTCGGCGTGGAGATCGTGCGCCGCGCCCTCGAGGAGCCCCTCCGCCAGATCGTCGGCAACGGCGGCCTGGAGGGTTCGGTGATCGTCAACAAGGTCAAGGAGGGCAAGGGCGCCTACGGCTTCAACGCGGCGACCGGCGTCTACGAGGACCTGCTGGCGGCCGGCGTGATCGACCCCGCCAAGGTGACCCGCACCGCGCTGCAGAACGCGGCGTCGGTTGCCTCCCTGATGCTCACCACCGAGGCCATGGTTGCCGAGCGTCCCAAGGACGACGACTCCAAGGGTCCGGCCGGCGGTGGGATGGGCGGCATGGGCGGGATGGGTGGAATGGGCGGCATGGGCATGTAGTCGCCCCCAGGCCACAGCGCACCGTGGCCAAAGACGGCCTCCGGCACTTCGCCGGGGGCCGTTTTGCTTTTCCCCGCGCGGTAGGACCTGCCCTGCCCCGTTATTAGATTCCCTCCAGGAGGAGGCGCCACATGAAGCCAGTGAAGATCTACACCACCACCTATTGCGGGTTCTGCTCGCGGGCCAAGGACTTCCTGCGCAACAAGGGAGTGGCCTACGAGGAGATCGACGTCACCTCCGACGACGCGATGCGGGCCCGGCTGGTGGAGCTGACCGAGCGCCGCACCGTCCCCCAGATCTTCATCGGGGAGGAGGCGATCGGCGGCTACACCGACATGGTGAAGCTGGACCAGGAGGGCCGCCTGGATCCGATGCTTGCCTAGCTGCCCTCCGGGCGGGGCGGAGGGGTCCTTGCCCCGCATGCCTAGGTTTCACTCTCCAGACTTCAGACACCGGAGGGAGAACATGGCCAGCCAGGGCAAGACGGTCCCAGACATCTCGTATGACCTGATCAGCGTGCTGTACCACTCGCTGCAGTCGGCGGAGATCCTCGAGAAGTACCTGAGCGACGCCAAGGATTCGGGGGACCACGCGCTGGAGGCGTTCTTCACCGAGCTGCGCGACCAGGATCAGGACCGCGCCGCCCGGGCCAAGTCGCTGCTGCGGGAACGGCTGGCGCGGGGACACGCCGACGTGGTGGACGAGGCGTCGATGGAGTCCTTCCCCGCCAGCGACGCGCCGGCTTACTGAGGCGCGCTCAGACCGGGAACAGCCATTCGATGGCGCCCCGGAAGGCCCACTGGACGCTCCGGGGCGCGATCAGCACCGGGGCGCCCAGGGCCAGCGCGGTGCCCAGCGACCACAGCCAGACGTGGGGGTGCTTCTCCAGCGCGGTCTGCAGGGCGCTGAGCAGCAGCACCAGGGTGGCCGCGATGCACAGCGCGATCGGCCCGGTGAAGCCGATCACCCGCAGGCCGATGGCCATGGTGGCCAGCGCGAACAGGTTCACCACGTCCCGGCCGTTGGAGGCCCACCAGGTGGTGGCCTCGGTCTCCCGCAGCTGGAACTGCAGCCGCTCCAGCACCCCGGTGATCACCAGGGTGCCCACGAACACCAGGCTCCCCAGCGTCCGCTGCATCGGCTCCAGCTCGCGATACCCGCCCAGCGCGTCCACGGCAGCCTTCCTGGACCGCTCAGGCTCCGACGAACTGAACGATCCTGGACAGATGATCCTGCGCCAGCCGGGTGAACTTGATCCCCATCCCCGGACCCTGCGCGTCGGTGTGGTGGTAGCGGACCTGCCCCACCGCCAGGAACTGCCCCGAGGGCAGCTGCACCGAGAGCTCCACCGACTGGCCCACCGGCAGCTGCGTACCGCTGAAGAACATCCCGCCCTGCGAGAGGCTCTTGCAGGTGCCGCGGATCGGGCCACGGGGGCCCTCTGCCTTGGCGGGCGCCTCACAGCTGACGCGCGCCGTCCTCCGGTTGCTGGTCTTGACTGCCATGTCCCTCCTTTAGGCATCACGCATATTCCGCGCAAGCCTGGGAGCAATCCTGCTAGATACCCGGCGGCCCAGGCTCCGGGGTGGGTGGAGGTATCCGCACGCATGGAGAGCAGACCCGACGTCACCGAATCAGTGACCTCGCCCGAAGCCGGGGGCGCCAGGGTCCTGCTTCACAACTGGTCCCTGGAGGTCAGCGCCGGACCGGACAAGGGCCGCCGGTTCGAGACCCTGGGGACGCTGATCCGGGTCGGCTCGGATAACTCCAACGACGTGGTGCTCACCGACACCACCGTCAGCCGCCGCCACCTGGAGGTGGAGCGGACCCCCGAGGGCCTGGTGGTGCGCGACCTGGGCAGCCGCAACGGGACCCTGGTGGAGGGCCGCCGGGTGCTGGCCGCCTACGTGGGCCCGGGGGACAAGATCAGCCTGGGCAAGACCAAGCTCACCGTGCGCGAGGAGGATCGGACCACCGAGGTGGAGGCCTCGGGCACCGACTCCTTCGGCCAGCTGGTGGGCAGCTCGGAGAAGATGCGGGTGCTGTTCGCCGACCTCCGGCGGGTGGCGCGGGAGGACGTCAGCGTTCTTTTGTGCGGCGAGACCGGCACCGGCAAGGAGCTGGCGGCACGGGCCATCCACCAGCACTCGCTGCGGCGCCACGGGGCGTTCCGGGTGGTGGACTGCAACCTGATCTCCGAAGACGCGGCCGACCGGGAGCTGTTCGGCAAGGGAGCGGAGGGGAATGAAGGCGTCTTCCAGGCCGCGGCCGGGGGGACGGTGTTCCTGGACGAGGTGGGGGAGCTGCCCGCGTCGATCCAGCCCAAGCTGCTGCGGGTGCTGGAGAACCGGGAGCTGCCCTCGCTGTCCGGTCCCCCGGTGAAGCTGGATGTGCGGATCATCGCCTCCACCCAGCAGAACCTGGAGGAGGAGGTCCGGGTGGGCCGCTTCCGGGCCGACCTGTTCTACCGGCTGGCGGTGGCCAACCTCCGCCTGCCGCCGCTGCGCACCCGCCGGGACGACATCCCGGTGCTGGCCCGCCACCTGCTCAAGTCGGTGGGAGGCCGGCTGGAGCTGACCTCGCAGATGCTGAGCCTGCTGGAGGGCTACGGGTGGCCGGGCAACGTGCGCGAATTGCGCAACGTGCTGGAGCGCGGGGCGCTGATGCAGGAGACCGGCAACACCAGCTGGCTGGATCTGCTGGCGGGGCCGGCGCTGAAGGAGGGGCCGCCCACCCGCTCGGTGGCGGAGGTGGTGGTGGGGCTGCCGTACCACGAGGCAAAAGATCGCGTCACCGCCGACTTCGAGCGTCTCTACTTCGCCGAGATGATGAAGACGGTGGGCTTTGACCTGCGCCTGGCCGAGGAACGGACCGGGCTGTCGATGCAGAGCCTGTATCGATTGCTGAAGAAGAACGGCCTTCGCTTGAAGGACCTGAAGAACGCCGAAGGCCTGGAGAAGTAGGCCTTCGCAAACACGGGAGAGGGTATGCATCGTTTCGTCATTGCGGTCGTTTCTGTGAGCTTCCTGGCGGTCTGCGCCACCACCTCAACCTCCGGCGGGCAGGGCGGTCAGCCCGGGCCCACGCAGGAGAGCCAGCAGATCAAGAACATCGCCCACTTCGACATCGGCACCTGCTTTGCCGTCGCGCCGGAGGTCTCGGCCCCGGTGGTGAAGGAGAGCCTGCTGGCGGTGCAGGTCTCCGCCCGGCCGCTGGTGATGGAGTGTCTGGTGAACCCGGCGAACCGCGCCGCGGCCCCGGTGACCAAGGTGACCGTGGAGACCACCTTCGCCAGCGGCGCCTTTGCCCACAAGGCCACCGGGGAGAACCTCACCCCCGAGGGTGAGAAGTGCATCGTGGACGCGCTGACCCGCTACACCCAGGCGAAGGTGGCCGGCGCGGAGAGCGCGGCTCCGGTCACCAATGCCTTCGACTATCAGCACGACGTCAACCAGGACCCGTCGGTGGTGATGGGGATCAACGAGATCTCCGACCTGGTGGGTTCGATCCGGGTGGCCACCCCCACCTGGTGTGATTGCTTCGAGCCGCTCAAGGAGTCGGTGCCCGGCGCGATCCCGATGAAGGTGGACCTCAAGAAGGCCGAGGGCGCGACGGACGGCGGCAGCGCGATCACCGTGGCGGCGTCGGTGGATCAGGCGCTGGCCGACGGTGGCGCGGGCGTGGATGCGACCCTCAGCCAGTGTCTGGTCGGGAAGCTGCAGACCCTGCCCTTCTCCACCATGAAGTCCCAGCAGGACATCTTCCCGTACTTCTTCATCTTCACGAACTTCGAGGCCCGCGGCGATCAGCAGGTGGCGGACCTCAATGTCCGGTTCACCCAGCTGGACCTGCAGCGCGGTCAGCGCACCGCGGACCGGCTGCTGACCTTCGCCAAGCTGAACACCGCGGCGGCTGGCTACACGGAGCTGGTGAACAAGTACAAGGCCAAGCCGGCCTCGGTGACCCGCACCCAGCTGGTCACCCGCTGCAACGCGATGGTCAAGGCGGACGAGGAGTACGTGTCCGTGCTGCGCGACCTCAAGGCGGTGGCCGACCTGCAGCTGACCACCGTCCAGGAGCTGCGCCAGGCGGATCCGATGTACCCGCTGGAGGTGGAGGAGCACACCACCAAGGAGGTGGCCACCACCGCCGCCGACCTGGCCGCGTCCGAGCAGACCCTGACCAACGACAAGGCGATCTGCACCCGGTTGGCCAAGTAGCCAGCGGACACCGCAGCTGAAGCACCCAGGGCGCTCCGGTCTGCACAGGCCGGGGCGCCTTGCCTTTTTTGGGGGGTGAGGGCCCGGGAAGGCGGTCCGCACGAGCGCAGCGCCGGCCCCTGAGCCGACATCGGGGCCCACCGTGTCGACGAAGATGCGGAGGGCGAAAAGACGAACGCCCCGGACCACTGCGGCCGGGGCGTCTCACCACTGGGGCTGACCGACGGGCCTAGGCGGCCTGGTTGTCGTTGGCCGCGGGGACCGCTTCCTTCATCTTCACCGAGACCAGCTTGGAGATGCCCGGCTCCTCCATGGTGACCCCGTAGATGGTGTCCACGATCTCCATGGTGCGCTTGTTGTGGGTGATGAGGATGAACTGGGACTGGCTGCTCATCTCCCGGACCATCTCGTTGTAGCGGCCCACGTTGCCCTCATCCAGCGGCGCGTCCACCTCGTCCAGCAGACAGAACGGGGTGGGCTTGATCAGGAAGATCCCGAAGATCAGCGCCACCGCGGTCAGCGCCTTCTCTCCACCGGAGAGCAGCCCCACGCTCTGCAGCTTCTTGCCCGGCGGCTGGGCCAGGATCTCCACCCCCGGCTCGCCCCCGGCGGAGTCTTCGGTCAGCACCAGGCTGGCCCGGCCACCGCCGAACAGGCGGGGGTAGACCTGCTGGAACTTGTCGTTGACCACATCGAAGGTCTGCTTGAACCGCTCGCGGCTGGTCTTGTTGATCTTCTGGATCGCCTCGGTCAGCTGCGCCTGGGACGACTCCAGGTCCAGCTTCTGGGCGTTGAGGAAGTCGTAGCGCTTGGCGATCTCCGCGTGCTCTTCGATGGCGGTGAGGTTGATCTCCCCCATCTTCTCCAGCTGCGCGCGCAGGTCCTTCAGGCGGACTTCGGCCTCCGGCCCCAGCAGCGGCTGGAGGTGGTAGTTCTGCACGTGCTCGTGCAGCTGCGCCTGGTGGCGCTCCTCCACCTGGGAGACCAGGTGGGACAGCTCCAGGGCCAGCTCCTTCTCCTTGAGCGAGATCTGGGACACCCCCTGGGTGACCGAGTCCAGCTTCTCCCGCAGCTCCCGCAGCGCGATCTCGTCCTCCCGCATCCGGGCCACCTCTTCGGCGTGCTCCTTCTTCTTGCCCTCCAGCTCGGCGCCGCGGGCGGCGAAGTCGGCGGCCATCCCCTCCCGGCTGGCCCTCCCCTCCTCCAACCGCGCGGACAGCTCGGCGGCGCGGGCCAGGCCCTCGGCCAGGTTCGCCTCCAGCCGGCCGATCCGGCCCTCCAGCTCGGAGCGGGAGGCCACCAGCTGCTCCAGCTCCTTGCGGGCGGCCTCGCCCCGTTCGGAGCCGGCGGCCACCTTCACCCGCAGCGAGGTCAGCGAGGCCGACGCGTCGGCGGCGCGCTGCTTGAGCGACTCCAGCTCGGCGGTGATCTCCTTGACCTGCTCCTCGCGCCGCTGGTGATCCGCCTGGCCGTGGGCCACCTCTCCGCGGGAGGCCTCCTCCTCCGCCTCCAGCCCGGTGACGTTCTGGAGGAACTGCTCCTCCTCGGTCTGCAAGGCGCCGATCCGGTCCCGCAGCCGGGAGAGGTCCGCGCCGGCCCGGTGCAGATCCTTCTCGTGGTTGGCCAGGTTCAGCTCTTCGGCGTGCTGGTTCTTGGCCAGCCCCTTGAGCACCCCCTCCAGCTGCGCGATCTGCTTTTGCAGGGTGTAGTGCCGGGTGAGGATCTCGTTGTAGCGCTCCTCGGCGGCGCGGACGTCCTCGGACAGCTCGGAGATCTCCCGCTTCTTCTGCAGGGCGCCGATCGCCGCGCCCTCCAGGGCGCCGCCGGTCATCGGCCCGGAGCGGTGCAGCACCTCCCCGTCCAGGGTGACCAGGGTGTAGCGGCCGCCGGTCTCCGCGGCGTAGGACCGGGCGGAGCCCAGGTCGGTGACGATCACCACATCCCCCAGGAGCGCGGTGACCACCGGGCGCAGCGCCTCTTCGCACTGGACCTCGGCGTAGGCGGCGCTCAGCACCCCCGGCCGGGACAGGTCCGGCTCGGCCAGCTCCGGGTGGGTGGGCAGCGCGTCCACCGGCAGGAAGGTGGACCGGCCCTCGGTGTGGGACTTGAGGTAGTCGATCAGCTCAAAGCCCTTGGCCCGGCTCTCCACCACCACGTGCTGCAGGGCGTCGCCCAGCGCCGCCTCGATCGCCTTCTCGAACCTGGGCGCGGCGGAGACCACGTCCGCCACCAGCCCGAAGATCCCGTTGCTGCGGTGACCCTCGCCGGCCTTGACCATCACCGCGCGCACCCCGCGGTCGAAGCCCTCGTAGTTCCGCTGCAACTCCACCAGCGAGGTCAGCCGGCTGCGCTTGTCGGACAGCCCCTCCCGGGAGGAGATGACCAGGATCTCGTTCTCGGCGAAGGCCTGGCGGGTCTTCTGCAGGACCTCCTCCTCCTGGCCCTTTCGCTCCGCCAGCTGGTGGGCGCTCTTCTGGGTCTCCTCCAACCGCAAGGCGACCTCCGCGCGCGACTTGTCCAGCGCCGCCTCCTCGGTGCGCGCGGCCTCCAGCTCCACCGACAGCTTGCCCCGGCGCGACTGGAGATCCGCCTTCTGCCGGGCGAGGTTGAGCAGGTTGCTCTCGTGGTTGGCCAGGCGGCTGGTGACCTGCATCAGCCCGTGGCGTTCCAGCTCCAGCCGGGTGCTTAGCTCCAGCTGCCGCTCGGTCAGCCGGCGCAGCTCCTCGCTGGCGGCGGTCATCGCCTCCTCGTCCTCGCGGTAGGAGCCGGCCAGCCCCATCAGCTCCTGCTCGCGGGCGGCGGTGGAGGTGACCAGCTCCTCGCGGCGCTGCACCAGCGAGTCCCGCTCGGCCTGGGCGGTGTCGATCCGCGCCTGGGTCTCGCGGATGTCCTTCTCCCAGTGCTCCAGGCTCTGGGCGTCCAGCTTGACCTGGCTCTCCAGGGCGTGGACCTCGGCGGACAGCGTCTCCAGCGCCCCGGCCTGGGCGTCACTGACTGCCCGACGGTGGTCCAGATCCGCCTCCATCGCCCGCAGCCGGTCCAGCCCCTCCCGCTCCTCTCCGGAGAGGTTCTCCAGCCGGGCCTGCAGCACCTTGGCCTCGGCGTGCAGCTCCAGGAAGCGGTGGGAGGCGGTGTGCAGCTCGATCTCCCGGGCCTCGGCGCGCAGCTTCTTGTACTTCTCCGCCTTCTTCGCCTGCCGGGCCAGCGAGTCCAGCCGGCTCTCCAGCTCCTTGGTGATGTCGGTGACCCGCAAGAGATTCTGCTGCGTGTACTCCATCTTCCGCTCGGCGGCCCGGCGGCGCGCCTTGTACTTGGTGATCCCCGCCGCCTCTTCGATCAGCGACCGGCGATCCTCCGGCTTGGAGGAGACGATCAGCCCCACCCGGCCCTGCTCGATGATCGAGTAGGCCTTGGTGCCCACCCCGGTGCCCAGGAACAGCTCGGTCACGTCCAGCAGCCGGCAGATCGTCTTGTTGATCAGGTACTCGGACTCACCGCTGCGGAACAACCGGCGGGTGACTGTGATCTCCGGGTAGCCCGCGTACTGGGGGGCGAGGATGTCCCGCTCCTCCACTTTGAAGGTCAGCGAGACCTCCGCCATGTTCAACGGCGGCTGGGACTCCGACCCGTTGAAGATCACGTCCTCCATCCCGCGGCCACGCAGGTTCTTGGCGCTCTGTTCGCCCATCACCCAGCGGATGGCGTCCACCACGTTCGACTTGCCGCACCCGTTGGGGCCCACCACGCCGGTGATCCCGTCGTCGAACGAGAAGACCATGTGGTCCATGAAGGACTTGAAGCCGGTGATGTCGAGGCGCTTGATGCGCATATGGGTTTGCCCCCGGGCAAATGGCGCTGAGGCCGAAAAATCGGCCTCCGGAACGTTCGGGACCGATAGCACGCAGTAATTTCAACGATCAAGCGTGGCCGTACAAAACGTGGCCATATGTGACGTGACATGACGCAACCTGCCAGGAAAGCAGGCAGGTAGGCGTGCGCGCACCGGGCCTGTACGCCCAGCGTCCCGTGGCTACCTTGGCCCAAAGGCGTACCAAGGAGCGTTCAGTGCGGGGTGCAGCAGTCTTGCTGGGGCTGGGGTGGGGGTTGGGCGCGTGGGCGGCGGCACCGTGCCCCAATCCGTACTTCCCGTTGGAGGAGGGGCTGGAGCTGAAGTACCTGGCCGGCAAGGAGAAGGTGTCGGTGTCCTTCTCGGAGACCCGGCAGTCCGGGGAGACGGCGGAGGCGAAGATGTCGGTGGCGCTGGGCGCGTCCGGGCGCCAGGGCAGCGCGCAGGTCCACTGCACCGCCGAGGGGGTGAGCACCGATTCCGGGGGGCTGGGCGTGGTGGCCCTGCAGTCTTCTGGGTTGGACGTGAAGATCACCGAGTCGGAGGGCATTCTGCTTCCCGCCCCTGACACCCTCCGCTCCGGCAAGCCGTGGATGAACAAGGTCAGCATCGAGATGACCCCGCCGGACACGGTGAAGATGCCGATGGGCATGAAGCCCATCATCCGCAGCACCTTCCGCGCCGAGTCCACCTTCGCCGCCGAGGAGAAGGTGACCACCCCGGCCGGGACCTTCGAGGCCATCAAGATCAAGAACAAGACCACCGCGGTCGCCGGTTCCACCGGCAGCGAGCGGTCGATGGACAGCTTCGTGTGGTTCGCGCCAGGCGTGGGCCTGGTGAAGGTGATGACCGGCGACAACGTCGATCTGGAGCTGGTGGAGATCCGCCGCCCGGCCCAGGCCAAGAAAGAGAAGCCGGCCAAGAAATAACGGCAGTTCGCCTAGAGTCACTCTCCCAAAGGAGAGCTGATGCTCAATCGGAAGATGCTGGTGGTCTGCGGTGCCCTGTTGCCGGTGTTCGCGTTCGGTGGCCCCCCGGTGGGCGAGAAGCCCAAGACGGTGGCCCTGGACAAGGACCAGGGCGGCCTGGTGACCGGAGGCGGCTGGAACAGCGAGTCGCTCAAGGGGAAGGTCCACGTGATGTTCTACGTGGACCCGGACTTCTCCGACCTCAACGACCCCGCCAGCGCGGCGCTGAAGAAGGCGGACTTCCCCAAGGACAAGTTCCAGTCGGTGGCGGTGATCAACATGGGCGCCACCTGGCTGCCGAACTTCGCCATCGACGGGAAGCTCAAGGAGAAGCAGAAGGAGTACCCGGACACCCTCTATGTCCGCGACCTGAAGAAGGCGCTGGTCAAGCAGTGGAAGCTCAAGGACGACAGCAGCGACCTGGTGGTGTTCGACAAGGAGGGCAAGGTCCGCTTCGTCCACGAGGGCAAGCTGGACCCGGCGGCGATCAAGCAGCTGATCGAGACCATCCAGGCGCATCTGTAGCGTGGACCGCCGGCTCCGGGTCCAGCCCGGAGCCGCGCGGGGTCTTCAGTGGGGCTCGCCGCGGGGTGCTTCCGTCCCCACCACCGGCTTGAGCCCCGCTTCCCCCGGCTTGACCACCGTGGGCGCGGGAACGTTGGGTTCGATCACCACCTTGATCACCCGTGGGCCGTCGGTCTCCACGGTGCGGATCACGAACCCCTCCCCCACCGCCACCTTGTCCCCCGGCTCGGGGACCCGCCCCAGCTTGAGCATCAGGTAGCCGGCCACGGTGGTGATCTCGTCCTTGTCCACCGGGAACTCGATCCCCAGCCGGTCCTCCAGGTCGTCGATCTGGCTGGTCCCCGGCAGCTCCAGCCGGCCGCCGGGCAGGGCGCGGACCTCGTCCACCTTGCGGCCCAGCTCGGCCACGTTGCCCACCAGCTCGGCCACCACGTCGGCGATGGTGACGATCCCGGAGGTGCCTCCGTGCTCGTCCACCACCACCGCCAGCTGCCGCTTGCGTCGGCGGAACTCGCTCAGCAGCTGCTCCAGGGTGACGTTCTCCGGCACGAACAGCACCGCGCGCTGCACCTGGGCCAGCGAGGAGAGCTCGCCCTTGGCCAGCAGGTAGAGCAGGTCCTTGACGTTCACCACCCCCTCCACCTGGTCCATGCTGCCGCGGCAGACCGGCAGCCAGGTGTGGCCGGAGGCGCGCGCCTCCTGGATGTTGTGCTCCATCGGCTCTTCCAGGTCCAGGTAGCGGACCTGGCTGCGGGGCACCAGCACCTGGCGGGCGGTCTTCTCCAGCATCCCCAGCGCCCGGGAGAGCAGCTCCGCGCGGGAGGCGGTGATCGCCCCCGCCTGCGCCGAGCTGGCCAGGATCATCTGCAGCTCCTCCTCATTGTGCGCCTCGTGGGTCTCGCTGGCGGAGGTCAGCCCGAACAGGTGCAGCAGCTTGCGAGCCATCCCGTTGAGCAGCCAGATCCCGGGGAAGAACACGAAGTAGAACAGGCGCATCGGCCAGGCGAAGATCAGGGTCACCGCCTCCGCCTTCTGGATCGCCAGGCTCTTGGGGGCCAGCTCTCCGACCACGATGTGCAGGAAGGTGATGATCCCGAAGGAGAAGCCCACCGCCACCGAGTGGATCAGCGCCTGGGTGGACTCGCCGGACCCGAACATCCGGGTGAACAGTGGCTCCAGCAGGTGGGCGAAGGCCGGTTCACCCAGCCAGCCCAGCCCCAGCGAGGCGAGGGTGATCCCGAACTGGGTGGCGGAGAGGTAGCCGTCCAGGTTCTCCACCATCCGCATCGCGTTGGCCGCGCCGGGGCGGCCCTCGTCCACCATCGCCTGCAGACGGGTGGGCCGGATCTTCACGATCGCGAACTCGGTGGCCACGAAGAAGCCGTTGGCCAGCACCAGCAGCAGGGCCAGGAACAGAAACAGGAATTCCTGGCTCACGGGAGCAGGCTCTCGAACTCGGGGTCGCCCTTGAGGGCATCGAACATCGGGTCCGCCGACAGCCAGGCGTGGACCTTGGCCTTGTCCTGGGTCATCGCCGCGCCCAGGTACTGCTTGGCGTCCTGGGGCCGGCCCCACAGCGCATAGAGCGCGGCCAGGTTGTAGTTGAGCAGCAGGTCCTCGGCGTTCAGCTCGCGGGCCCGGGCGTAGGCGCGCTCGGCCTCGGCGTAGAAGCCCTTCTGGGCGTAGCAGATGCCCAGGTCCAGCTGCCCCTCGAAGTTGTCCGGCTCCAGGCGCACCACCTCCTTGAGCTGGGTGATCGCCTGGCGGTAATCGCCCTCGTCCATGTACAGCGCGGCCAGCTCATGGCGGGGGAAGGGATCGGTGGGCTCCAGCTCGATCGCCAGCTGCAGCTCGCGGACCGCCTGTTCGATCTCCCCCTCGTCGGCGTAGGTCAGCCCCAGGTTGAGGTGGGCGTCCGGGTACTCCGGATCCAGCTCGATCGCCTCCTTGTACTCGTCCACCGCCATGTCATGGGCGTGGGTGGAGAGGAAGCAGGCCAGGTTGTAGTGGGCGGTGGCGCTGTCCGGCTCCAGCCGGATGGCGATCAGGTACTCGTGGAGCGCGTCGCGGAAGAGCTTCTTCTCGGCGAAGACGGTGGCCAGGTTGTCGTGGGCGTGGGCCGAGTCCGGGTCCAGCTCGATCGCCTTCTTGAACTCCTTGACCGCCTCGTCCAGCCAGCCGCGATCCGCCAGCTGGATGCCTCGGGAGTTGTGCTCGTCCGACAGCGCAATGTTGTCCTTCTCTGGCGGCATCGGGTCGGTCAATGTACGCGGCGCTTCTTCAACGGTGCAAGGTAACGTTTCGAAGTATGCGACCGCTCTCCACCTTCCTCCTCCTGGGCATCATCGGGTGTGTTCCCCGCCCTGACGAGCGTCCGTCAGAGCGCCCGTCCGCTCCGGTCGTCGAGCAGCCAACCGCGCCGCCGACGCCGCCGGTTCCGCAGCCCGAACCGCGGCCGCTGGTGCTGGCGGTGGGGGGCGACGTCACCCTCGGCTACCACCACGAGGAGTGGTTCGACGAGCAGGTGCAGAAGGGCCGCTCGCGGGAGGAGATGTTCGCCTACGGGTTCAAGAACGTCCGCCCGCTGGTCCCGGACGAAGAGCTGTTCGTGGTGAACCTGGAGTGCCCGTTCACCGCCCGGGGGGAGAAGGTCCCCAAGAACTTCAACTTCCGCGCCCGGCCGGAGTTCGTGGCCACCCTGGTGGCCGGCGGGGTGGACGCGGTCAGTCTGGCCAACAACCACCTGATGGACTACGGGTTGGAAGGCCTGCTGGACACGATGGCGGTGCTGGACGAGCAGGGCATCCCCTATTTCGGCGCCGGGCGGAACCTGGCCGAGGCCCGCCGGCCGGCGATCATCCAGTGGCAGGGAATGAAGGTCGCCCTGCTGGGCTACTTCTTCCTCGGCACCCGCAACATCGAACCGCCGATGGTGATCGCCACCGAGACCACCCCCGGGGTGGCCGGCCACTTCTCCGACGTGGACCAGATGGAGCGGATGCTGCGGGAGGACATCACCCTGGCCCGGACCCAGGCCGACCTGGTGATCCCCTTCTTCCACTGGGGGCGGGAACGCTACTTCCTGCCCGAGCCGTACCAGGCCCGGCTGGGCCGCGCGGCGGTGGAGGCCGGCGCCTCGCTGGTGCTGGGCTCCCACCCCCACGTGCTGCAGGGGATGGAGCTGTTCAACGGGGTGCCCATCGCCTACTCGCTGGGGAACTTCGTGTTCGGGGGGAACTGGAACCCCCAGCCCAAGCACACCGCGCTGTTCAAGGCGCGCTTCTCCCGCGCCGGCTACCTCTCCAGCGAGATCATCCCCCTGCTCTCCGACGCCTACCCGCTGCTGCCGGCCCAGCCGCAGACGGTGGACGAACGAGGGGCGGACGAGATCCTGGGGCTGATCGCGCTCTACTCCTCGCTGTTCGAGACCCCGCTGCCGGAGTTGCCCCCGCCCCCGCCCGAGTACCGGGTGGAGCCTCCGCCGGTGACTGCGGCCCGCTGAGGCGGCTGACCTTGGGGCGCGCCTCTCCGCGAACGCTCCGGGTACGACCAACCGGTCGGGCTCGGGGCGCCTCAAGTGAGGGGAGCTTTTCTACAGGGGACGATGGGCGGGGCCTTGAGACGTGGCCCGCTGCCCAGCGCCGTGGGTACGGCCCGGACCGGCCGGATTTCCCCGGCCGGTCCTGGTACTTGGCTACTTGCCCTTCGTCTTCTTGGACCGCACGCGGCGGCGCTTCAGCGCCTGCTTCTTGGGCTTGGCGCGGTTGGCAACCTTCTTCTTGCTGCGGTTTCCCTTGGGGGTCGGCATCTTCTGAACTCTCCGGATCAGGGCCTGACGGCCCTTGCGTTGAACGACGCAACGGGGCAATTAGCAGGGCAATCCATGATTGAGAAGTTGGAACAGGTGAAGCAGCGTTTCGAGCGCCTCACCGCCGAGCTCTCCCACCCCGACATGCTGGGCGATCACGCCAAGCTGACGAAGGTGACCCGGGAGCGCGCCAGCCTGGAAAAGCTGGTCGATACCTTCGAGCGCTACAAGGCGCTGCTGGTCGAGCGGGACGGAGCGAAGGACCTGCTGGGCGAGGTGGACTTCCGCGAAGACGCGAAGGCGGAGCTTGCTCGCCTGGAGCCCTTGCTGGCAGAGCTGGAGGCCCAGCTCAAGGTCCTGCTGCTGCCCAAGGATCCGGCGGACGAGAAGGACGTGATCATGGAGATCCGCGCCGGGGCGGGGGGCGACGAGGCCGCCCTGTTCGCCGGCGAGGTGATGCAGTCCTACCTGCGCTACGCGGACAAGCGGGGCTGGAAGGCGGACATCGTGGATCTCAACTCCGGCAACGCCGGAGGGGTGAAGGAGGCCACCCTCACCTTCAGCGGGGACGCGGTCTACTCCAACCTCAAGTACGAGTCGGGGGTGCACCGGGTGCAGCGGGTCCCGGCCACCGAGGCCCAGGGGCGGATCCACACCTCCACCATCACCGTCTCGGTGATGCCGGAGGCGGAGGAGGTGGACGTCCAGATCAACCCGGCGGACATCGAGCGGCAGGTGATGCGCTCCACCGGCGCCGGCGGCCAGAGCGTGAACACCACCGACTCCGCGGTCCGCCTGACCCACAAGCCCACCGGGATCGTGGTCAAGTGCCAGCAGGAGAAGAGCCAGCTCAAGAACTTCAACCAGGCGATGCGGATGCTGCGCGCCAAGCTGTACGACGCGGAGCAGGAGCGGATCCGCTCCGAGCGGGACGCCACCCGCAAGGGCCAGGTGGGCAGCGGGGATCGCAGCGAGAAGATCCGCACCTACAACTTCCCCCAGGACCGGGTCACCGATCACCGGATCGGCTTTACCCGCCACAACCTGCCCGCGGTGATGGGCGGGGACCTGGAGGATCTGATCACCGCCTGCCGGACCCACTTCCAGGCCGAACAGCTGCGCCAGGAGACCGGAGGCGGGCCCTCCTCCCGTTCCTCTTCGGCCAACTCCGATGACTGATCCCTCCCGGCCGGCCCCCTCCGGCCCGCCGGAGGCGCCTGCCCGGCCGGTCAGCGAACCTGGGCGCGAGGTGTGGAGCGTGCGCCGGGTGCTGGCCTGGACCACCCAGCACTTCGAGAAGAAGGAGATCGACTCCCCGCGGCTGACCGCGGAGATCCTCCTGGCGCATGTGCTGAAGCTGACCCGGGTCCGGCTGTACATCGAACTGGACCGCCCACTGGACCCCGGCGAACTCAAGTCCTTCCGAGAGCTGATCGCCCGCCGCGCCGAGGGAGAGCCCGCCCAGTACCTGGTGGGCGCCAAGGACTTCTACGGACGCACCTTCCAGGTCGACCCGCGGGTGCTGATCCCCCGCCCGGAGACGGAGCTGCTGGTGGAGGCGGTGCTGCAGAAGGTCCCCAAGGACGCCCCTTCCCTCCTGCTGGACGTGTGCACCGGGTCCGGGTGCATTGCCCTCACCCTGGCCGCCGAGCGTCCCCTGGCCAGGGTGTACGCCATCGATCTCTCCCCCGACGCGCTGGAGGTGGCCCGGACCAACGCCCAGCGCCTGCAACTGGAGGAGCGGGTGACCTTCCTGCAGGGGGACCTGCTGGCCCCGCTCCCCGCGGAGCTGCGCTTCGAGGTGATCGTCTCCAACCCGCCCTATGTGGGCAGCGGGGAGATCCCCGGGCTGTCCCGGGAGGTCCGCCGGGAGCCGAGGCTGGCGCTGGACGGCGGGCCGGACGGGCTGGAGCTGATCCGCCGGCTGGTGCCGGACGCGCTGCCCCATCTGGCCCCTGGCGGGCTTCTTGCTCTGGAGATCGGGGAGAGCCAGGGCGCGGCGGTGCAGCGTGTCCTGGAGGCCGCAGGGTACCGGGACGCGCGGGTGGAGAAGGACTGGGAGCGGCGGGAGCGGTTCGCCTTCGGGACCCACCCGGAGTCGATCCCGCCTTCGCTCTAGAGAGAAAACGACATGGACAAGATCATCATCAAGGGCGGGAACGTGCTCGCCGGCGAGGTGTCGGTCTCCGGCGCCAAGAACGCCGCGCTGCCGATCCTGGCCTCCTCGCTGCTGGCGGACGGCGAGAGCCACTACCGCAACGTCCCCGACCTGGCCGACGTGCGGACCATGCTCAAGGTGCTGCGCACCATGGGCTGCGACGCCGAGCGGCTGGAGGGGAAGAAGAAGCACGAGTGCGTGGTCCGGCTGGGACACCGGGAGGTGACCCCCGAGGCCCCCTACGACCTGGTGAAGACCATGCGGGCCTCGGTGCTGGTGCTGGGGCCGCTGACCGCCCGCTACGGCCGGGCCCGGGTGTCGATGCCCGGCGGCTGCGCGATCGGCGCCCGGCCGATCGATCAGCACCTCAAGGGGCTCAAGGCGCTGGGGGCGGAGATCCACCTCACCGAGGGCTACGTGGAGGCGCGGGCCAAGCGGCTTCGGGGCGCCACGGTGGCCTTCGACATGATCACCGTCACCGGCACCGAGAACGTGATGATGGCCGCCGCGCTGGCCAAGGGCCGCTCGGTGCTGGAGAACTGCGCCAAGGAGCCGGAGATCGAAGAGCTGGCCCGGGTGCTGAACAAGATGGGCGCGGATATCTCCGGGGCCGGCACCGACGTGATCACCATCAACGGGGTGGACGGCCTGCGGCCGGTGGACCACGCCATCCTCCCCGACCGGATCGAGGCCGGGACCCTGCTGGTGGCGGCGGCGATCACCGGGGGGGACATCCTGGTGAAGGGCGCGATCCCCGAGCACATGGAGGCGGTGTTGCAGAAGCTGCGCGAGACCGGCTGCGTGATCCGGGTCGAGCAGGACGGAATCCGCTGCAAGGGTCCCAAGGTCCCCCGCTCGGTGGACGTGAAGACCCACGAGCACCCCGGCTTCCCCACCGACATGCAGGCGCAGTTGATGGTGCTGATGTCGGTGGGCGACGGGACCTCGATCATCTCGGAGAACATCTTCGAGAACCGCTTCATGCACGTCCCGGAGCTGGACCGGATGGGCGCGGACATCACCATCCAGGGGCACACGGCGGTGGTGCGGGGGGTCAAGCGGCTGTCCGGCGCCCCGGTGATGGCCACCGACCTGCGCGCCTCGGCGTCCCTCGTGCTGGCAGGCCTGCGCGCCGAGGGGAGGACCGAGGTCAGCCGCGTGTACCACCTGGACCGGGGTTATGAACGGCTGGAGAAGAAGCTGCGCGCGGTGGGTGCAGACATCCGCCGAGTCAAGGCGTAGCGAAACTTTGTAGGTGGGTCCGGGTCCTGGCTTGTGGGTTCACACAGGACTCAGCCTGGGGACGGGTTGCGCGGAAAAAAAGCCGCGCCATATCATTTGAACCAACCAGGGGAGCAAGCTTCCCGCCACAAGGAGAATGACCCGCACAATGAATTGCCCCAGCTGCAACGTCGAGATGGCCGATCTCGACGGGGACGATACGGCTGTTGCCAAGTGCGGTGAGTGTGGCGGCTTGTGGCTCAACGTCGCGGACCTGAACCGGGTCCTGCTGCACAACAACCTCCCCGGTCTGGAGAGCCTCGGCGGGAAGCTGGACGCCGACGCGCTGACCGGACAGTGCCCGGAGTGCCAGGTGGACCTGGTCCGGATCACCGGAGGGGAACGCAACCACCCGCTCTCCTACGACACCTGCGAGTCGTGTGGAGGGACCTTCCTGGAGTCGGAGTTCCAGGACGCCACGGACATCACCATCGCCTTCAAGGAGATCGTGGAGTTCTTCCAGCGCTTCTCCCACAAGAAGAAGACTGCCGCGATCGCCTGAGGGCGGTCCCGCGCGGATCCACAGGGAGGCAGCGGCCCGCGCCGCTACCTCACGTCCCGGTAGCCGATCTTCAGCTCTTCGGGGGCATTGCCTTCAAACTTGATCGTCCGCCGCTCGCTCTCCGGAGTCAGCGGGTCGCCTTCGATCCGCTCCAGGTCCAGCCGGCCGGTGAACTTCGCCTTCCCGGGGACCTCCAGGGTCACCCGCGCGCCGCTGATGGTGTAGTTGCCGGTGAGGCTGCGCGGCTTGCCCTCGAAGGGCTCGTGGGTGAGCCGGAAGGTGCCGTCGAAGAAGAAGGACAAGAAGCGGTCCGGCGCGCCCTCGTAGCCGCCAAACCAGGTGCCCAGGATCTGGGCCCGGTTCTTGTCGTACTTCAGCCGCTGGGTCAGCCAGGCGCCGTTGAGCGCCTTGCCCTCGGAGTAGAAGACGATGTCGGTCACGCAGACCGGGCTCTCCGGATCCTCGGCCGGGTACTGATCCACCACCTCCACGGTGAGGAAGGCGCCCAGCAGCGGCGGATCCACCTGGAAGGCCTGCAGTCCCCGCTGGTCCGCCACGCTGAAGCTGTAGGCGTTGTTGGGGCCGTGGAAGGTGAACTTCTTGCCGCGGGCGAACTCCTGGAAGCTGGAGTCGTCGGCGCCGTTGCCGGTGTAGATCCGGACCTCGTCGATCCGGGCCGGCCCCTTGAACCCGAAGGTCAGCTTGTCCCCCAGATTGTCCGAGGTGGAGGTGCACCAGACGGTGGCCTCCCGGGCATCCAGCAGGTTCAGCGGCTGGTACAGCGTGGGCCGCGCCTCCTGCTTGAAATAGCCGGTGGCCTGGGCGTACCCGACCGGAGGCGAGGCGGCGATCGCCGGACAGGCGGCCAACGCGGAGAGCGCGAACAACAGGGTTCTGGATGAATGGAACGGACCCACCGGCACCCATATTGGATCAGACTGGTCCCATCCTCCAGTCCCCTGCCCCAACTGAGGTTCCCGGGGCCAAGAATTTCGTCCCGCCGCCGCGGTTGTCTGTGTCATGTACCCCCCCTTGGGAGGACGGATGAAGCGAGTGCTCGTCGCGGTCGCGCTGGGAATCTTGACCGGCTGCCCTGACCGCGACCCGGTGGTGGACGCGGGGGTTCCGGATGCTGGTCCCCGGGTGCTGGTGGACAAGGAGCCCAACGACTCACCGGAGAACGCGGTGGCGGTCACCGGGACCTCGGTGGTCAACGGCACCCTCTCCTCGGACCCCACCAAGCCGGACGAGGACTGGTTCTCCCTCAGCGCCGCCGATCAGCAGGTGGCGGACCTGACCCTGGGCCCGATCCCCGGGGTGGACGCCAAGCTGGAGGTCCTGGACGTGGACCGCAACCTCCTGGTGGCGGTGAACACCGGAGGGGAAGGCAAGGAGGAGCGGCTGCCCAATCTGGCGGTGCGGGACCGGATCTTCGTGCGGGTGGTCTCCGCCAAGAAGGGGTCGGGCGGCTCCTACACCCTGGACATCGTGATGCGCCCCGCCGAGGCCGGCGCGGAGCTGGAACCCAACGACCGGGCGGTGGACGCGATCTCCCTGCCGTTTGGACAGAGCCTCTCCGCCACCCTGGCCCACGCGGGTGATTCGGACTGGGTGCGGCTGGAGTTGCCACAGCCGGAGGTGGCGGAGGCCGGCACCGAGGCCCCGCGGGTGGAGGACGCGGGCGCCGCCGAGGTGGTGGTGGCGGACGCGGATGCCGGGGACGCGGTTGCGCCGCAGGTGCCTGTCGCCCCGCCGGTGGTGGCGGAAACTGCCCCCAGCGTGGCGCTGAAGATCGATCTCTCCGGGGTCCCGGAGGTGGCGCTGGAGGTCCAGGTGCTGTCCGCCGCCGAGGCGCCCCTGTTCACCATCAAGGGAGAGCCGGGGGCGCCGCTGAGCCTGCGCAACATCGGGGTCCGGGAGAGCGACCGGATGGTGTACCTGGTGATCAAGAGCGGCTGGACCGGGGTGGGCAAGGACGCCAAGCGGGGCTTTGACCCGGACGTGCCCTACACCCTGACCGTGACCCAGGAGGAGGCGGGGGCCAACGCGGAGCTGGAGCCCAACGACGAGGTGTTCAAGGCCACCCCGCTTCCGGAGAACGGCTTTCGGCAGGGCTTCCTCTCCCCCAAGACCGACCTGGACTACTTCGTGATCCGTCCGGCGGAGCCCTCGCTGATCCGTTCCCAGCTCTCCGGGGTGGACCGGGTGGACCTGGTGCTGTCGGTGATCCAGCCCGCCTCCGAGGACGGCTCGTCCCCGGAGAAGGTTCTGCTCAAGGCCAATGACGGCGCGCTCAAGGAGCCGGAGTACCTCAACTCCATCTTCTGCGCCGAGGCCTGCTACCTGAAGGTGGAGGCCGGGGTCCGCAAGGTGGCCGGCAAGTGGGTGAGGGACTTCGAGAATTCGGAGATGGGCTACCGGTTGGCGGTGACCTCCTCCGCGGACACCGGCGGCGAAGAGCGTGAGCCCAACGGCACCGCGGAGACCGCCACCGCGGTGGGCTTTGGCCGCCCGGTTCGCGGCACCGTGTACCCGAAGAAGGACTCCGACCTCTACCGCCTGGACCTCACCGGCCGGCCGGTCCGCACCCCGCTGCGCGCCACCTTGCTGGGCATCCTCAAGGTGGACGTGGGGCTGTACCTGCACCGGGTCCAGGAGGACGGCAGCCTGACCCTGGTGCAGACGGCGGACCGGGCCAAGGGAGAGGCCCCGGAAAACATCCGTTACAGCGCCGAGCCTGGGATGTATGTGTTCGAGGTGCGTGACTCCAAGAGTCGGGAGTCGAACTTCCAGGACAGCTACCAACTGACCGTGGAAGAGGGTGAATGAGTTCGTTGACAGAGGGCCCGACCTTCCTTACTTTGGGCTCGCTCACGCGGTGGTAGCTCAGCTGGTAGAGCACGAGCTTCCCAAGCTCGGGGTCGCCGGTTCGAACCCGGTCCGCCGCTCAAGTACGTAGGCCGGTCCTCCTCACGGGGGGCCGGCCTTCGTCTTTGCGGGCCGCAGGGTCCCCTCCAGGAACGCCTGCCGGGTCTGGGACCGCATCAGCTTCCCGCTGGTGGTCAGGGGCAGGGCATGGCGGGCCAGCAGCGCCACCTCCAGTGGTTCCACCCCGCACCGGTCCCGAACCGCCCGGCGCACCTGGGCCTCCAGCCCTTCCAGCTGCTGCCCGGCGGTGACCTCCGCGGCGAGCACCAGCTGTTCGGTCCCGGTCAGCGGCGCCGGCACCCCGAAGGCCACCACCCTCCCCTTGCGCAGGCCCTTCACCGTGGACGCCGCCTGCTCCAGATCCGGGGGATAGAGGTTGGCGCCGGCGTGGATGATCAGCTCCTTGAGCCGCCCCACCAGGTACAGCTGGCCGTCTGCCAGGTAGCCCAGATCCCCGGTGCGCAACGTCTTCCGGGGGGGCCCCGGGTGGCCCAGGTAGCGGGGACTGAGGGAGGCGCCGCGCACCACCACCTCCCCCACCTGGCGGGGGCCGAGGACCCGATCCTGTCCCGGCTCGCTCACCCACAGCTCCATCCCCGGGACCGGCACTCCCAGCGACACCCCCTCCACCTCCGGCTCTCCTCCGGTGGGCGACAGGGCCACGCCGCGGGAGAGGCCCGCGCGCCCCACGCGATCGAATCGGGGTTCGGCACCGGGAGCAGGAAAGGTGATGGCCAAGGTGGCCTCCGCCATCCCGTACACGCCCGCGTAGGCCTGGGGCCTCAAGCCCAGGGGGGCATAGCGCTGTAGGAAGGCCCGCACGTTGGCCGCCTGGAGGGGTTCGGCCCCGTCCAGGGCCAGCCGCCAGCAGGAGAGATCCAGCGGTCCCAGGCGCGCCGGGTCCAGTTGATGCGCGCAGAGGCTGAAGGCGAAATGCGGCCCGGCGCTGAGGGTGGCCCGGTGCTCGGAGATCGCCTGCAGCCAGCCTCCCGGCCGGAGGACGAACCCCAGCGGGGAGTAGAGGAACAGCGGCAGCCGATGGACCAGGGGGAACAGCAGCGTCCCCACCAGGCCCATGTCGTGGAACAACGGCAGCCAGGAGAGCACCCGATCCTGCGGTTGGACCGAGATCGCCTGGCCCATCGACTCCAGGTTGGACCTCAAGTTCGCGACGGTGATCACCACCCCCTTGGGCCGTGAGGTGCTGCCGGCGGTGTACTGGACGAAGGCCGGCGCGGAGGCAGCCTTCCGCACCGGAGGGGGCGGGGCGCCGGCCGGCACGGTGGAAGGATCGATCACCCGCGCCCCGCCCACCGCCGTCTCCCCCACCACCCACTCCGCCCCCGCGTCCGCCAGCACTCCCCGCACCCGCTCCACGCCTCGCTCCCCCGAGCGTCCCCGGGTGGGCGCCGGCAGGGGGATGGGCACCGCCCCCACCCAGTGGGCGGCCAGGAAGTAGCGCACGAAGTCCACCCCGGTGGGCAGGCACAGCACCACCGGGGTCCCCCGCTTCACCCCCGCCTCGATCAGCACCGCCGCCGCCTCCGCGGTCAGCTCCCGCAGCTGGGGGCGGGTGACCACCCGGAGGATCCGGCGGGGATCGCGATCGTCCAGGAAGGACAAGGGGCCCCCGACGGGATCAAACGCCCCTTGCAGCAGCCAGGGCACCGCGGCGGCGCGGCTCACGCGGTCAACCCTCCGTCCAGCAACACCGAGACCCCGGTCAGGTACGAGGTCTCCAGGTTCGCCAGCGCCGCCACCACCTCCGCCACCTCGGAGGGGCGGGCCGCCCGGCGCAGTGGGATCTGGGCGAAGGCCTTGCGATCCCCCTGGGTGAGCCGGGTCTGGACCCAGCCAGGGGAGAGGGAGATCACCGAGACCCCGAAGGGCGCCAGCTCCAGGGCGGCGGTCCGGCCCAGCGACTCCAGCGCCGCCTTGGAGGCCGCATACCCGCCCGCCCCCGGCAGGGCCCGGCGCGCGGCCACCGACCCCAGGAGGATGATCCGCCCTCCCCGCTGGCGGATCATCGGCTCGGCGAAGATCCGCAGACAGCGCGCGGCGCCAATCACGTTCACCTCCATCATCTCGCGCAGGTCCTGGGTGGGGCTCATCAACAGCGGCCCCCGGCGCACCACCGCCGCGGCGAACACCAGCAGATCGATCCGCCCGTGCTCGGCCAGGATCAGGTCCCGGGTCCGGCGCACCTGCCGCTCCAAGGTGACGTCCATCGTCACCAGGCGGGTGCGGGCCCGCGGAGACGCCGGCTGGCGGTCGCTGGCCACCACCCGGTGGGTGCTGGCCAGGGCCCCCACCACCGCGCGGCCAATCCCGCCCGCGGCCCCCACCACCAGCGCCACCGGACGGCTGGACTTCATCCGCTGGCCTCCGCTCCGCCCCGCTCCAGCCACCACAGCAGGCTGCCCCGCTCCAGCGGGAAGCCGAACAGCTCGTGGACCAGCACCTCTCCCTGGGAGGGATGGACCAGCACCCCCCGCGAGAGCAGCCGCTCCAGGGTGTCGCGCCAGGCCAGCAGCAGCGGGCGGACGATCCGGAGGTCCTCGCACGCAGAGGTGCGGACGGGAGTCAGCCGGCGCCGCGGCGGCACCAGTGACCGGTCGAACCCGAACCGCCACAACGCCACCTCTACCTCCCGCCGTCCGAAACCCTTCAGGGTGGTCCGGGTGACCTGGAGCAGCCGCTGACTGGCGGAGTGCGCCCCCCGGGTAAGCACCGGCTCAAAGCCGATCCAGTCCAGGTAGCGGGCAATCTCCCTTCCCTCCCCCGGGTCGGCGTGGGGCACCCGGACCTCGCACAGCCGCCGGCCCACCCCCAGCGGCCACAGCAGGTGGGTCTCCCCCACCCGCGCCGAGCGTGCGGACATCGCCCGCACCGCCAGGGTCACCTCCGGGGTCCGGGAAGGCCGCCGCTGGCGCAGCATGCGGGCCACCGGACCGGACCCGCCGGGCGGGCGCAGTCCGAGCGTGGGCAGCCGCCGCTCGGAGGCGCCCCAGGAAGCGGCGTGGGCCATGTGCCGGAGGAAGAAGAAGCGCATCGCCGCCTTGGCCTCCGGCGAGGTCACGGTCCGGGAGAAGGCCTTCAATTCCGCCGCGGCCGCCACCGACGGAGTCCGCCGGGGGGCGGTACTGATCAGCCGCTCGGTCAGCGCCCACAGCGGAGCCCGCGACGGAGGAACCGGGGGCCGCGGAGGGGGCGCGGTGGCCCGGGCCCTTCGGACCGGCGGTGGGCGGTTGGCAAGCGCGTCCAGGGTCCGCCGCAGCCTGGCCTCCGAGGCCTGGGCAGGGAGGAGGACGTCCACCAGCCCGGCCCGGCGAGCCCGACTTGCACTCCAGATCTCGCCGTCCAGCAGCAGCCGCCGGGCCAGCGGGACTCCCAACCTCCGGGGGAGACGCCAGGTCCCGCCGAACAAGGGCACGAAGCGGTAGTCCACCAGCTCGGTCATCTTGAAGTGGGCCTCGTACACCTCCCGCGCGACCCGCAGGTCACAGCACAGCGCCAGCTCCAGCCCACAGCCGTAGCAGTTGCCCTCGATCACGCTCACGGTCTGGATCGGGAGGGTGGCCAGCAGCTGGTAGGTGCCCCGGACCTCCTCGCTCACTCCCCTGGCCGCAAGGGTGGACTTCATGGAGTTGGCGTAGAGCAGCCCGGCGCCGTTGATGAACGAACCGGCCTTGCCGCTGCACAGCACCAGCTGGGTGACGTCCGGTGGGAGCGACTCCAGGATCCGGCGCAGCTCCACCGCGGGACGGGGCCCGAAGACGTTGACCGAGGAGCCGGGGGTGTCGATCCGGATCCACAGCCGCCCACCCTCCCGCCATGTCTGCAGGGCGGTCATCGCTCAGGGCTCGCGCGCCACCAGCTCCGACAGCTGCCCGACGGTGATCGACGCCGGATCGTCCAGCTCGGAGAGCACATCTCCCAGGAAGATCGCCCGGCCAAAGGCGTCCTCCAGCGCGATCGACAGCTGGGCCAGGGACAAGGAATCGATCCCCAGATCCGCCACCAGGGAGGCCTCGGGCCGGATCCGGGCCCGGGACAGCTCGGGGCGCACCGAGTGGATCGCCGAGCGGACCTTCGCGAAGACCGGATCGGTCGAGGAGGCGCGCGCGGGAGGGACGGACTCCTTCCGGACGCGGCCCGGGGGCCGGACCGGAACGGAGGACTGCTTCCGATTCGCCGCCGACCGGCTCGCCGTCGCCTTCTGCTCCCCGGCCGCGCCCCGCTTCGGCTTCCCAGCCGGGCGGCTGACCGGGTCCGGCTTCTTCTTTCCCGCCGCCCGCCGCGGGGTCACCTTCCGCTGGCTCATGGCGCCTCCCGTAGCCGCTGGGCCAGCCGGGTCTCCAGGCTGTGGCCCAGGTCCTCGACCGGGAAGCCGCGCTGGGCCAGCTGACGCGCCAACACCCGCGCGTAGTAGGTGAGCACTCCTCGCTCGCGCAGCGCCTCCAGTGTTGCCTCGCGGGCGTGGGCACGGGGGAGACCGAACTCCTCCCAGGTGCGCTCGGCCAGCAGCGAGGCCAGCGCGGCGTAGGCGGCCTCGAACAGGATCTCTTCCATCCGGCGGCGGCGGGCGGGGGTCAGCTCCTCGGAGTGCACGAAGGCCAGGTGGGCAAAGCGCATGTGGCGGGCCTCGTCCCGGCCGATCCGCTTGAGCAGCTCGCGCAGCAGGGGTTCGCGGGTCCCCAGCAGCAGCGAGGAGAGCAGCGAGGCCGCCGCGCCCTCCAGCACCACCTGCCCCACCAGCAGATTCAGCGCGTAGTCGTGCTCGGCGGCCAGCTGCTGGAACACCACCTCCAGCGGCCCGTGCGGATGCACCCGTCGCTGCAGCACCTCCTCCACGTACCGGCGAAGCACCAGGAAGTGCTTGGCCTCGTCCGCCAGCAGGGTCCCCAGGAACCAGCGGGCCAGCCCATCCTCGGGGTTGGAGAGCAGGACGGTGTCGCCCGCCAGGGTCACTGCCCGCCCCTCGCCAAAGGCCAGCGTCCCCAGGTGGGAGGCCAGCTCGCTTCGCTTCAGCCCCTCCCGCTGGGGGCGGCTCATCTTCCGGAACTCCGGGAGTCGCGAAACCAGACAGGCGGGATCGGAGATCTCCAGCGCCAGGGCGGCCCGGGACGGCTCCTCCGGCCAGGGGAGGTCGGCGGGAAGCCACGCGTGCTGGTGGGCCAGCATCACCAACCGCTCCACCGCGTGGTCCTCCTCGTGCAACTCCACCACGTCGGTCTCCGCGTTCATCATTCCCCCGCTCCCGGCGGTGACGGGCCCAGCTCCGGCCCTCCCCCCACCCGTCCCGCCCGCCGCAGCAGCGACTCCAACCGGGCCCGCAGCTCCAGTGGGTCCACCGGCTTGGGGACGAAGTCATCCGCCCCGGCGCGAAAGGCGCTGAGCCGGGTCTGCAGGTCGCTGCGGGCGCTGTAGACCAGGATCGGGACCCCGGCGGTGGCCGGGTGGCGGCGAAGCAAGCGGACCGCCTCCACCCCGTCGATCCCCGGCAGCCCCACGTCCATCAGCACCAGGTCCGGATGCTCGGCGGCCAGCCGCAAGGCGGCCTCTCCATCGCTCACCGCCACCACCTCCACCTCCCGCCCAAGCTCGGCGGTGAGGAACACCCGCATCTCGTCGTCGTCTTCCACCAGCAGCACCTTGGGGATCGGCCGCACGAAGGGGGGCGCGGAGAACTGGCGCCGCTCGGGGGGCGAGGTGCCCTCGGAGGACGCCACCTCCGGACTGCTGGCGGACCTGGGCAGGACCACGGTGAAGGTGGACCCCTTCCCCGGGGCGCTCTCCAGGGTGACCGTGCCCTGGTGCAGCTCGGCGAACTCGCGCACCACCGCCAACCCCACCCCCGCTCCCCGGGTCTGGCCGCGGGAGGCATCCGAGCCCCGGGCGAACCGCTGGAAGATCCGCTGATGCTCCTCCGCGGGGATCCCCGGCCCCTCGTCCTGGACGTCGATCTGCACCGAGCGAGCGGTCTGGGTCAGCCGCACCCGGACCACCGCCCCGGGAGGCGAGAACTTCAAGGCGTTGGAGATCAGGTTGCCCACCACCCGCTCCAGCTTGTCCGGATCCACCTCCGCCAAGCACTCCTGGGCGGGGGGGATGAACTCCACCCGCTGTCCGAGGGTGGCGGCGTAGGGGCCGGTGGCCTCCACGAAGTTTCCCAGGAGCGCCCCCAGGTCCACCCGGGTGCGGTTGAGCTTGATCGCCCCCGACTCGATCCGGGCCAGCTCCAGCAGATCGTTGATCATCGCATCCAGCCGGCGGGCGCTGCGCAGGGCCATCTCCAGATAGCGCACCGACCGCTCGTCCAGGTTGGAAGCGCGCTGGGACACCGCCTGGATCGGACCGATCACCAGGTTCAGCGGGGTCTTGAGGTCATGGCTGAGGTTGGCGAAAAAATCGCTCTTGGCCTTGTCCACCTCGCGCAGCTGCTCGTTGGCCCGCTCCACCGCCTGCCGGTGCAACAGCTCGCTGAAGAAGGTGCGGGTGGTGATCAGGTTCGCCGCCACCGTGATCAACGTCGTCTCCACCAGCAGCACCAGCCGGTTGAGGGGGGCGCCGCGGGCGATCTCCCCCTGCACCGCCAGCTCGCCGATCAGATACGAGAGCGGGATCATCAGCGCCGCCGCCAAGGCCCACCCGAACCGGGCCGGGAACAGGGTGGCCACCCCGAACAGGATCAGGAAGTAGGGATAGAGGAAGTCGCTGGCGGCGCCCCCGCCGGTGAGCTGCAGCATCAGTGACTCGGTGCCGGAGCAGATGATCCCCACCAGCAGGAAGAAGCCCCAGTGGTAGTGCTTGCGCAGCAGCGGGGTGTGCAGTCCCAACAGCAACAGCGCCACCGCCCCGTCCGCCACCAGGCTGATGGTGGCCATCAGGGCGAACGACATCCGCTGGTCGGGTCCGAAGTGGGAAAAGATGGTCACCGGCATCACCACCGCGGCCACCAGCGCCGCCACGTGGGTTCGGGTGAGCACCGTCTGCTGGTGGGTCTCGAGGATCGCCGGATCGGCGGGAACGGTGATCAGCGCCTGGAACCGCTGGTGGAGCGTGGACACCATCGTCCTAGTGACCGGGGACCTGCCGGCATAGACGCCCGGTGGCCGTCCCCTGAAAGCCGCTCAACCCCGGGAGGGCGAACCCCTCGAACTGCAACGAGGCGGTGGAGCCATCGTCCCGGACGCCAAGGTCGGTCTCCTGGAAGGCCCCGGTGGCGGGATCCACCACCCCGGTGGACTCGAAGATCACCTGCTCCCCGTTGGCCAGGAACAGCACCAGCTCCCCGGTGTAGACCAGCTGGCCCTGCGGGTCGGTCTCCAGGGAGGTGAGGGTGAAATAGGTCTCCCCCCGCAGCGGGCTGTTGGTGCGCAGGATCCCGGCGAAGCAGATCTCCAGCGGGCTTTCACATCCCTCGGTGACCGCCCGGGTCTCGATGGTGCCCCGCAGCTCCCGGCACACCTCCTCGGGGACTGCTCCGCCGGGCACCGCCCACGCCGCCGAGGCCGCCACCAGCGCGCTCACCACCCACCCGGTCTTCAGAACGCCCAGCTGCATGCCCCCCCCCAAGCCACACCCCGGTGCTGGTTTGTCCATGCGTGGGTGGGGTCACAAGGTGGGAGCGGCGGCCAGGGGCCGGGAGTTTCTGAAACCCTCCAACCCGGAAGGATCGACGCTGGGTGAAGGACACTCACCGGGCGGTGCGTTGACCCTGGGGGGCTGGGGGACGCCCTTGACTGAACCTGCGTTCAGTCACCATCATCCCGGGGTGAAGCCGATCCCGATCGAGAATCCCCCCAACCCCTGGGCCTCCACCGAGGTGGAGTACCTGGAGGAGATCCCCCGGACCCGGCTGGAGATCTACGAGGACGCCACGAAGGAGGTGGTGTCCCGCAACGACAGCCCGGACGTGGGCTTCGAATTCAGCGTCAACCCCTACCGGGGCTGCGGCCACGCCTGCGCCTACTGCTACGCGCGGCCCTCCCACGAGTACCTCAGCTTCCGCGCCGGCACCGACTTCGACAGCAAGATCGTGGTCAAGCGTCGCGCCCCCCAGCTGCTGCGGACCGCGTTTGACCGGCCCTCCTGGAAGGGCGGGCTGCTGATGTTCAGCGGCAATACCGACTGCTACCAGCCGCTGGAGGCGTCGTTGCGGCTGACCCGCGGCTGCCTGGAGGTGTGCGCCGAATACCGCCAGCCGGTGGGGATCATCACCAAGAGCGCCCTGGTGGAGCGCGACCTGGACCTGTTGTTGGAGCTGAACCGCAGCGCGCGGATCCACGTCAGCGTCTCCATCCCCTTCTGGGATCCGGACCGTGCGCGGGCGATCGAACCGTACGTCCCCACCCCCAAGAGGAGGATCCAGACCATCCGCACCCTGGCGGAGGCGGGGATCCCGGTGGGGGTGATGGTGGCGCCGATCATCCCCGGGCTCTCGGACGAGGACATGCCCCGGGTGCTGGAGGCAGCCCGGGAGGCGGGGGCGATCAGCGCCCACTACGTGCTGTTGCGGCTGCCCGGATCGGTGAAGGAGGTGTTCGAGGGCCGGGTGCGTGCCGCCCTCCCCCTGCAGGCGGAGCGGATCCTCCACCGGATCCGCGAAACCCGCGGCGGCGAGCTGTACGACAGCCGCTTCGGGGTGCGGGGCCGGGGGGAGGGGCTGTATGCCCAGCAGATCCAGTCCCTGTTCGAAATCTCCCGCCGCCGGCTGGGCTATGCGTCCCAGGGCCCCCACCCCGTTCCGGAGAGCACCTTCCGCCGTCCGCTCCCACCCTCCGCCCAGCTGGGGCTGTTCGGGTGAACGCGAACCAGGCCAGGAACGCCTTGACGCGGAGGGAACGCACAACGAACCTTCGACGCATCACGGCAGGGAGACGCCCGGCCGCGCCAGGAGAGAGCACGTGAACGAGGAAGAGCTTCGCGCAGAGCTGGAGCGCCTTCGGGCGGAGAATGAGTCGCTCAAGAGCGCCCCCAAGGGCCTTTCGCTGAAGGTGAGCCAGAAGGGCGCGGTGTCGGTCTACGGCCTGGGCCGCTTCCCGGTGACCCTCTACAAGGAGCAGTGGGGAAAGCTGCTGGACATGGCCGACGACATCCGCGGCTTCATCAAGGACAACGACTCCAAGCTGAAGACCAAGGCGGCGGCCGGAGAGGCCGAGTAATCACCGCTGGACGGCTGGCCCTTCGCGGGGCCAGCCACCCGATGGATCCGTTGAGTGGCGCCCCTCCCGGGCGCGCCCCTTCGCCTTCCCCCTACCAGACCGCGCAGCGCTGCTCTTCCGGCAACGCCATCGGTGCGCCCGCCGGACAGGAGAAGGCCTGGGCGAAGGGCGGGAAGTTCCGCAGCGGGACGTTGACCCGCAGGTGGGGAGGCGAGTGGGGATCGGTCACCGCCCGGACCCGGGCGAACTCATCCCGGTACTTGCTGCACCAGGACTGGGCGTAGCCAAGGAAGAACTGCTGCGGGGCCGAGAAGCGGGCCTCGGGGAGCGCCGGCTGGCGTTCGGCGTAGGCCTGCATCGCCAGGAAGGCCAGCTTGATCCCGCCCAGGTCGGCGGTGTTCTCGCCCAGGGTCAGCTTTCCGTTCACCTTCAGCTCGTCGATGGCGGTCTGGGCCGAGTACTGCTTCTCCACGCAGGCCGCGCGCTGGTTGAAGGCCTGGTTGGAGGCCTGGGTCCACCACTGGCGCAGGTTGCCCTCGGCGTCGAACTGGCGGCCCTCGTCGTCGAAGCCGTGGGTGATCTCGTGGCCCACCACCATCCCCATCGCGCCGAAGTTCACCGGATAGAAGGCCTCCCGGTTGAAGAACGGCGGCTGGAGGATGCCGGCGGGGAACACGATCTCGTTCATCGGCGGGTTGTAGTAGGCGTTGACCGTGGGCGGGGTCATCAGCCACTCGCCGCGGTCCACCGGCTTGCCGATCTTGCTCAGCAACCGGTGCTGTTCAAAGGCGCCGGCGCGCAGCAGGTTCTGCAGGAAGTTCCCCCGCTCCACCGCCAGGGCGTCGTAGTTCCGCCAGGCGTCCGGGTAGCCGATCTTGTTGGTGATCTTGCGCACCTTGACCAGCGCCAGCTCCCGGGTGGGCTGATCCATCCAGGCCAGCGAGTCCAGGTTGCGTTCGAAGGCCTTCTCGATCTCGGTGACCATCTCGCTGGTGATCTGCTTGCCCTCCGCGCCGAAGGTCCGGGCGATGAACGGCTGCGCCAGCGCCTCGCCCAGGGCCAGGTCGGTGGCGGCGATGCACTTCTTCCAGCGGGGGAGGTCCTGCTGGGCGCCGGTCAGCGCCTTGCTTTCGAAGGCGAACCAGGCGTCACGAAAGGCCCGGGGCAGCGCGTCGTTGACGCTGCGGACCAGGGAGAAGGACAAGTAGGCCTTCCACACCTCGGGGCGGGTGGTCTTGATCAGCTGATCCACCGCGGTCAGGTACGGCAGGTGGGTGACGTTGAGCCGGGCGGGAGCGGGCGCGCCCAGGCGGGTGAAGTACAGGTCCCAGCGGAAGGTGGGCGCCAGCTTGCGCAGACCCTCCCGGTCGGTGGGGTGGTACAGCTTCTGGGGTTCCCGGCGGTCGACCAGGGACAGCGCCGCCTTGGCCAGCGAGGTCTCCAGCTGCAGCACCCGGTGGGCCGAGGCCGCGGGATCCTTCTCCCCCAGCAGCCGGAACACGGTGGTGACGTACTCCAGATAGGCGGCGCGGATGGACTGGGTCTTGGCGTCCTCCAGCAGGTAGTAGTCGCGGTCCGGCAGCCCCAGCCCGCCCTGATCCACCTCCCCGATCACCTGGGTGACGTCCTTGAAGTCCTGGGTGGAGCTGAAGCTGAACACCGCCGGCAGCGCCTGGCGGTGCATCCCGGCCACCGCGGTGGTGACCGCCACCGGGTCCGAGAGCCGGGCGAACTTCTTCAGCTCCGCCTGCAGCGCAGGCAAATTCTGCTCCAGCGCCGTCTCATCCATGCAGGAGCCGTAGTAGTCCCCCACCTTCTTGCCGGAAGGGGTGGCCAAGGTCTCCTCCCCTGCCGCCAGCCCGTCCAGCAGCTGGCGCAGGATCAGCTCGTTGCGCTCCTGCACGGTCAGAAAACCGCGCGACCAGCGGGGCCGATCGGCGGGGATCTCCGTGCTGGCCATCCAGCCACCGCAGGCGAACTCGTAGAAGTCGGTGCAGGGATCCGCCGCGGGGTTCATTGCCTGGGCATCCAGCCCGGCCGGCACCGGCAGGGGCGGCGGCCGCGCGGACTGCGCCGACTGCGCCGCCTGGTCCGCGGTGGGGGCGGTGGCGGCATGGGGAACCACCGCCGGTTCGGTGGTCTTGCAGGCGAGGGCGCACAGCGCCAGGGAGACAAGCTTCAGACGGTTCATGACAGACCCTGAAAACAGACGCGGCCGGCACCGGAGGCGCCAGCCGCGAAGGATGGTGGTGGAAAGACCCGGGGCCTACTTGCCGCCGAGCATGCCCTTCTTGAGGTTCTCGTCGACCGGGCTCTTGCCCAGCCACACCGAGAACAGCGCGTCCGCGAAGTCCTTCCCGGCGATCTGGGTGGCCTCGCCGCTGGTGCTGCCCACCGAGGTGCCGGTGCCGGGGACGTAGGTCAGCTCCAGGATCTCGCCCTTCTTCACCGAGGCCGGGATCTGGGAGATGAAGCTCTCCATCCGCTCCTTCAGCTTGGGCATCTGGGGCTTGGCGTTCTTCTCGAAGCCCTCGCGGATCGCCTCGGCGATCTGGTCCTTGGTCAGGTCACGGAGCATGGTCATCCGGACCCGCTTGACCGCGTCCGCGTTGACCACCGCGTTGGCGTCCGCGTTCTTGTTCTCCAGGTACAGCGAGGCCACGTAGACCTTGAAGAAGAGCTTGGTGCGCAGCCCGTTCCCGTTGAGGGCCAGGGTCTTGCCGCCGGCCTGCACGGTATCGGGGATCTTCACCCCTTCGAACTCCGCGCCCAGCGCCAGGGCGGGCAGACACAGCGCGAGAGCCACAGCAGCGATCTTCTTCATGGTTTTCAGCTCCTAGTTCAGGACCGCAGGGCGAATCGCCGGCAGGTCTAGCCGTTCGGCGGTCTTGGCGTCCAAGGAAAAGCGGGCCTGTTGACTCCGCTGGACGCTCGCCTTTTGGGGGTATTCACCCCCGGGCCCGCCCGCAGGCACAGGTGCCGAACTCGGCTGCCGGGGTGACAAGGTGGGACTAGCCGTGGGCCTGGGCGAACTGCTCCATGAAGGAGACCAGCGCGCGGATGTCCTCGAGGCTGACCGCGTTGTAGGCGGAGACGCGGATTCCCCCGGCGCTGCGATGGCCCTTGAGGCCCACCATCCCCGCCTCCCTGGCCTCGGCGACGAACCTCTCCTCCAGCGCCTCGGTCGGGAGCCGGAACACGATGTTCATGTAGGAGCGGCTCTCCCTCTCCACCGGCGCCAGGAAGAAGCCGCCCAGCCGGTCCAGCGCGCCGTACAGCAGCGCCCCCTTCTCCCGGTTGCGCCGCTCCAGGCTGGGCAGCCCCCCCTGGGCCTTGATCCAGTCCAGCACGTTGCGCATCAGGTAGATCGAGAAGGTGGAGGGGGTGTTGTAGAGCGAGTTGGTCTCCGCGTGGGTCGAGTAGCGCAGGATCTTGGGGATGTCCTGACGGCCCTTGGCCACCAGGTCCTTGCGGATCACCACCGCCACCAGCCCGGAGGGCCCGATGTTCTTCTGGGCCCCGGCGTAGATCATCGCGAACCGGGAGACGTCGGTGGGACGCCACAGGAAGTCCGAGCTCATGTCCGCGATCAGCGGGACCCCACCGGTGTCCGGGAACTCCATCCACTGGGTGCCGAAGATGGTGTTGTTGGAGGTCAGGTGCACGTAGGCCGCCTGGGGATCCAGCTTCAGCTCGCTGGCCCGGGGGACGCGCAGGTACCGCTTGTCCTCGGTCCGGGTGGTGACGGCGGCCCGGGCAGTGCCCAGCACCTTCGCCTCCTCCAGCGCCTTCTCGCTCCAGGTGCCGGTGATCAGGTAGTCCGCCGACCCGCCCGAGGGGAGGAAGTTCATCGGCACCATCGCGAACTGCAACGAGGCCCCGCCCTGCAACAGCAACACCTGGTGGGTGTCGGGGATCTCCAGCAGCCCGGTGAGCAGGGAGATCGCCTCGTTGTGCACGGCGTCGAACTCCGGGCCGCGGTGGCTGTGCTCCATGATCGACATCCCGGAGCCCCGAAAGTCGAGCAGCTCCTCCCGCGCGCGTTCCAGCGCGGGAAGCGGGAGTCCAGCGGGGCCGGCGTTGAAGTTGATCACGCGCATGGGCGCGGCTTAGCGCCGGGGGGCACGGCTCGCAAAGAAAGTTTGGAAGGCCCGGCGGCTACCGGCGCTTCTTGTTCATCACCTCGCCGACCACCAGCAGGATCACCGACCCCAGCACCGCGCCGATGAACCCGCTGGGGTGAAGCCCGCGCCAGGGATGACCGGTGATCAGCCCGGCGGCGAAGCCACCCACGAAGGAACCGGCCACCCCCAGCAGGGTGGTCGCGATCCAGCCCAGGTTCTGTTGCCCGGGCATCAGCGCCCGGGCCACCAGCCCGGAGAGAAACCCAAAGACGATCCAGCCACACAATCCCATCGTGCTACCTCCAGCGCCGCACCATAGCGGCATCCCGGAGGCGGGGATCAGCGGATGAAGGCCGCGTAGTCGGCCTGGACCTGGGCGGCGTACTCGCTGGCAAAGCCCTGCAGTGACTGGCCCAGCTGCTTGCCCTCGCCACCGATCCAGTCCGCCAGCCGCCCCGCCTGAGCCGGGGTCAGCGCGTGCTGACGGGCCAGCAACAGCCCGGTCTGCTCCGCGGCCTGGAGCAGCTCCTTCTCGCTGTCCAGGTCCTTGGCCTTCAGGTCGCCTTTCTCCGGCTCCAGCTCCCGGATGAACAGGGTCCGCTCTCCCTGGGCCACCGCACCGCCGAGCGGGTTGTGCGCCCCGCCCAGCTCGCGCAGCCGCTGGGCGGCCAGCAGCGCATCCCCCCGGGAGGCGCCCGGGTCCTGCAGGGCCATCGGGGCCAGCTCCTTGAGCTCCAGCACCACCGGCGCCGCCCCCGGTCCCGCGCCGGCGACCAGCGCGTAGTGCCGGGGCAGACCGCGGCTGCTGCCGCCGCTGCCCAGCTTCTCCACCACGTCCAGCACCCGCAGCGGGCGCTCCACCCCCGAGGCCTGGTCGTTCAGGGCCAGCTCGTGGGAGGCCACGGCAGCGCGGATCCGCTCCGCCTCGGCGGCGCCCGGCTCCCGAAGCTCTTCGTTGCGCAGAAAGCGGGTGTCCCCCTTCTCCAGCAGCTCGGCCAGCAGATCCTGGGGAGTCTCCCCGTCCGCCTTCTCGATCCGCTCGGCGATCTTGCCCTCCGCCTCCGCGGCGGTCAGGTACGGGAGGGCCGGCTGGCCGGAGGCGGCCAGGCGGGCCACCTCCTTCGCGTAGGACTGGCCCAGCTGTTCCACCAGGCCGGCCGTCTCCTCCCCGCTGAGGCCCGCCGCCTGGGCGGTCAGGGTCAGGCTGACCGCCAGCCGCTGCAGGTCCGCCTCCGGAGAGCCGGGGGCCGCCTGATCGAAGTCATTGGGGGCGAACACCGCGGCCCCGTCTGGCCCGCGCAGGGTGCCGAAGTTCTTCAGGTGCACATCCCCCAGGATCAGCACCTGGGGCGCCGGCCGATCCAGCAGCTGCGCCGACCCCGCGAACGCATCCTTCAGGTCCGCGTGGAACAGCCCCGGGTTGGCCCGGAAGAAGGTGTGCGCGTCCTCGCCCATGGTGGCGGTGCGGTCCGCCTGGGCCGCCGGGGACAGCCCCAGCCGCGCGTCCAGGGCCTGGATGAACTGGAGGGCGTCGGCCGCGGGGCGGGCCGGGGACAGGGGCCACAGCGCCCGGGCCTGCACCGGAGCCAGCCGCGGACCGGCCGGGGCCCGCTCCGGGAGGATCGGGTTCGACCCATCAAAGCCATCCGCCGGGACGACCGACCTGGCCTCCGGCGAGGCACGGGAGACGACCGGGTCCGAGACCTCGGGAACCGCGGCGGGGGTGCTGGTGGAAGGGGGCCGGACGCTCATGGGGTCGTACATTGTCGGACATCGCCGGCCAGAAGTTGTCCGATGACGCATCAAGACCAAAAAGGGGACAGGCCACATTCGCGACGCATCGCGTCGAAAATGTAGCCTGTCCCCATTATTGGCGCGGCGCGTTAGAGCGACAGCGCCTGAGGCTCGAACTGGGCCTGGTCCACGTCCTCGGGGCGGAAGCCGCGGTGGGCCTCCATCGGGGCCTGGACGTTGATCACCATCTTCCCGGTGTGCTGGTTGTTGGCCATCAGCGAGTGGGCCCGGGGCGTCTCCTCGAAGGCGAAGACGTCGTCCACCACGGTCTTGATCCGGCCGTCGATGATCAGCTGGTTGGCGCGTTCACACTGGTAGGCGTTGGCGAAGTGCGAGCCGATGATCTGCTTCTGCCGCATCCACAGGTAGCGGACGTCGAACTCCAGGTTGAAGCCGGAGGTGGCGCCACAGATCACGATCTTCCCGAACTTCTTGGTCACGAACACCGAGGTGGGAAAGGTCTCCTGCCCCACGTGCTCGAACACCGTGTCCACGTCCTTGCCGCCGGTCAGCTTGCGGATGTCGTTGCCGAAGCGGCGCATCTCGCCCATCCGCTTCTTCTCCTGCTCCGGGGTCTCGTCGGCATGCTTGCGCAGGTCGTAGTTCTTCCGGTTCAGGTAGCCCTTGGCGCCCAGCTTCATGATCAGCTGGCCCTTCTCCTCGCTGGAGACGACGCCGATCGCGTTGGCGCCCAGGACCTTGCACAGCTGGACCGCGAAGATCCCCAGGCCCCCGGCCGCGCCCCACACCAGCACGTTGTCCCCGGCGGTGGTCTGGGCCTGGTGGACCAGCATCCGGTAGGCGGTGAAGTAGGTCAGCCCGTAGCTGGCGGCCTCGTGCCAGGAGAGGTGCTTGGGCTTGTGCAGCAGCTGCTGGCTCTGCACCCGGGTGAACTGGGCAAACGATCCCCAGCTGGTCTCGTAGCCCCAGATCTTCTGCTCGGAGCAGGCCATCGGATCCAGGCCGTTGCACTCCGGGCACTCGCCGCAGCTCATGTTGCAGTGGGCAATGACCTCGTCGCCCACCTTCCAGCGCTTCACGTTGGAGCCGACCTTCCACACGATCCCGGAGACGTCGCTGCCGGCGATGTGGAACTCCTCGTTGTGCATCCGGAACACCGACACCGGCTTGCCGCGGGCCGCCCACACCCCGTTGAAGTTCACCCCGGCGGCCATCACCAGCACCAGCACGTCGTTGGCCCCCACCTCCGGCACCGGGACCTCCTCCAGCTGCATCGCGGTCCCCGGATCGCCCTCGCGATCCTTGCGGATCACGATCGCCTTCATCGTCTCCGGAAGCTCGCCCAGCTTCTGCGGCACCATCCCCAGTTCCAGCGTCTTCATCAGGCTGCTCCTTGCTGCTGCGCTTTGGCGTCCTTCGACCACTCTTCCCCGCGGGCCAACGCGGCCACGCAGGCCACCACCTGCTCCAGCGGGGACTCCGGCCCGAACACCGCCTTCACCCCCAGCGCCTTGAGGCGGGGGAAGTCGGAGGTGGGGATCACCCCGCCGATCACCACCGGGATCTCCGCCCCCATCGCCTTCAGCTCGGCGGTCAGCCGCTGACAGATGCTCTCGTGGGCGCCGGAGAGGATGGAGAGGCCGATCACATCCACGTCCTCCTGCACCGCCGCGGCGGCGATCGCCGCCACGTTGGCCCGCAGCCCGGTGTAGATGACCTCCATCCCGGCATCGCGCAGCGCGGCGGCGATCACCTTGGCGCCGCGGTCGTGCCCGTCCAGGCCGGGCTTGGCCACCAGCACGCGGACCTTCCGGGCGGTGGGGGGAGAAAAGACGTTCACCATGATCAGAACCTCGTCGGAGGCTGGTACAGCCCCCACACGTCCTTGAGCGCGGTGGAGATCTCCCCCACCGTGGCGTAGGCCATCACCGCCGCCCGGATCGGCGGCATCAGGTTGTCGGTCCCCTGCGCGGCGCGGCGGATCTCCCCCAGCGCCTGGTCCACCGCGGCCTGGGAGCGGGAGGCGCGCAGCGCCTTGACCCCGGCGGCCTTCTGCTCCTCCGCCTCCCGGGACGGCTGCTGCAGCTGCAGCTCCTGTTCGCCCTCGGAGACGTGGACGTTCACTCCCACGATCGGCTGCTCGCCGGACTCCACCGCCCTCTGCCACTCGTAGGCGCGCCGGGAGATCTGCTGCTGGACCCAGTTCTTCTCCAGCGCCTGGGCCATTCCCCCTTGCGCCTCCACCTCCGACATCACCTTGAGGATCGCCGCCTCCATCTCGTCGGTCAGCGCCTCCACGAAGTAGGAGCCGGCCAGCGGATCCGCGGTCTGGGCCACCTCGGTCTCCAGGGCCAGGATCTGCTGCACCCGCAGCGCGGTGCGCGCGGAGAGCTCGGTGGGGATGGCAAACGCCTCGTCGTAGGCGGCGGTGAACACGCTCTGCAGCCCGGAGCAGGCCACCGCGAAGGCCTCGATGGTGGAGCGGGCGATGTTGTTCAGCGGTTCGGCGCGGGTCAGCGAATGCCCCCCGCACACACAGGCCGCGCGCAGCATCTGGGCCTGGGGGCTCTTGGCCCCGAAGCGCTCCTTCATCAGCCGCGCCCAGATCCTCCGCCCGGCCCGGTACTTGGCCACCTCCTCGAAGAAGTTGGTGTAGGTGTAGAAGAAGAAGCTGAGCCGGGGCCCGAACTTCTCCACGTCCATCCCGCGGGCCAGACAGCGCTCCACGTACTCCACCCCGGCGGCCAGGGTGTAGGCCATCTCCTCGGCCGGGGTGGCGCCCGCGTCCCGGTAGTGGGAGGCGATCGAGATGGGGTTGAACCGGGGCAGCCGGTCCACGCAGTCCTGGATGATGTCCACCGCCAGGCGCAGCGAGGGCTGGATCGGATACAGCCACGCCCCGCGGGAGCCGAACTCCTTGATCAGGTCGTTCTGCACCGTGCCGCTGATCCGGGCCGGGGCCACCCCCTGCTTGACCGCCACCGCCTCGTACATCGCCAGCAGGATCCCGGCGGTGGCGTTGATGGTCATCGAGGTGGAGACCTCGCCCAGGGGGATCCCGGCGAACACGGTCTCCATGTCCTTCAGCGAGCAGATCGAGACCCCGACCTTGCCCACCTCTCCGCCCGCCTCCTCCGAGTCCGCGTCCAGCCCCAGCTGGGTGGGCAGATCCAGCGCCAGCGAGAGTCCGGTCTGCCCCTGGCCCAGCAGGTACTTGAAGCGCTGGTTGGTCTCCTCCGGGGTGCCAAAGCCGGCGTACTGCCGCATCGTCCACAGCTTGCCCCGGTACATGGTGGGGTGGATGCCGCGGGTGAACGGGTACTCGCCCGGCGGGGGCGAGTGCTGCTTGACGTCCTGGGGCCCGTAGACCGGCCGGATCTCGATCCCGGATCGCGTCTTGGGCGCCTGCGGCTCTTTGGATCGGGGGCGGCTCATCGGTGCGCTCGGTGCACCCCGGTGATCTGGGGTCGGGGTGGGACTTTGGGAACTGGGCCCATGCCGGAGGACGTGGCTTTCAGGACTTGAGCCAGTGGGACTTCTTCTTGAGGAGGACCTCGCGGTCGATCTCCAGGACCACCTTCCCGTCCTGGTTCCGGCCGATCAGCTGGAAGGCCACGATCCCCGCGTCCTCCCGATCCGGGGAGTCGCGCTTGGAGACCACCAGGCTCTCGGCGAACAGGGTGTCGCCGGCGAACACCGGGTTGAGGTGACGGCCGTTGTTGAAGGACAGCTCCGCCAGCGCGTTCTCGGTGGTGTCCTCGGAGGCCAGCCCGGCCACGAAGGCGAAGACGATCCCGCCGTACACCACCCGCCGACCGTTGAAGTAGGTCTGGGGGGACTGGTCGACCATCGCCTGGTTGAAGTGCAGCTGCGCGGTGTTCATCACGATCGACGTCCACGCCATGTGCTCGGTGTCGGAGACGGTGCGGCCGCGGGAGGAGACGATCAGCTCCCCCACCTCGAAGTCCTCGAAGTAGTTGTTCTGCCGGGTCAGCTGGTGGAGCGGAGGGATCGCCTCCTTCTGCTTGGCGATCATTCCAGGATCCTCTTGCCGATGATCTCGTACTGGATCTCCGAGGTGCCCTCGAAGACCTTGAACACCCGCGCGTCGCGCCAGTAGCGCTGGGCGGGGAACTCGCGGCTGTAGCCGTAGCCGCCGAACACCTGCAGCATCTCGGAGGTGACCCGCTCCGCCATGTCCGCGGCGAAGGCCTTGGCCATCCCCGCCTCCAGGTCACAGCGCTTGCCGGAGTCCTTCATCCGGCACGCGTGGTAGGTCAGCTGCCGCGCCGCCTCGATCTCCGTGGCCGCGTGCGCCAGCTTGTGGCGGATGATCTGGAACTCGTTGATCGGCTTGCCGAACTGGGTCCGGTCCTTGGAGTACTGCAAGGCCGCGTCCAGCGATGCCTGGGCCACCCCCACCGCGCGGGCCGCGGTCTGGATGCGGGCGTACTCGTAGGTGGGCATCAGCTGGTAGAAGCCCTTGCCCTCCTCCCCGCCGAGAAGGTTCTCCGCCGGAACCTCGTAGCCGTCGAAGGCCACGTTGTAGGAGTTCATCCCCTTGTAGCCGATGGTGGGGATCGCATCCCCGGACAGCCGCGGGGGGGCAAAGCCGTCTCCCGGCTCCTTCTCGATCAGCAGGATCGAGATCCCCTTGTGGCGCTTCTCCTCCGGGTTGGTGCGCACGGTGGTGGTCAGCACGTGGGCCCGGTTGGCCATGGTGCACCAGGCCTTCTCCCCCTGGACCACGTACTTGTCGCCCTGGCGGGTGGCGCGGCACTTGATCCCCGCCGCGTCGCTGCCCACGTCCGGCTCGGTGAAGGCGGCGGCGGTGAGGATCTCCCCGGAGCAGATCCCGGTGAGGAACTTCTTCTTCTGGGCGTCGGTCCCCGCCGAGGCCAGCAGGCTGCCGGAGATGATCATCCGGGTCATCACGCTGCCCACCGACAGCCAGGAGCGGGACAGCTCCTCGGTGACGATCGCCATCGAGAGGGTGTCCAGCCCGCTGCCCCCGTAGTCCGGGCTGAAGATCAGCCCGAAGTACCCCAGCTCCGCCATCTTGCGGATCACCGGCATCGGGATCTCCGCCGCCTCGTTGTCCAGCTTGGCGGCGATCGGATCCACCTCCGCCCGGGCGAACTCCCGCACCGACTCGCGGATCGCCCGGTGCTCGGCGTTCACCACGTCGTTCTCGCGCATCACCGTGCCTGCCCTCCGGAACCTTCCGGGGTGGGGGGAAGCTTCAAACCCGGGGGGACGGTCCGTCCCTGCTCCTGGGGGTACGCCTCGGCCTTCTTGACCAGGATCTTCCGCTCGTAGGTCAGCACCACCTGCCCCAGCTCGTTCTTGCCGGTGGTGCGCACGTGCACGATCCCGCGGTCGTCCTTGGAGTCGGAGGGCCGCTTGTCCAGCACGGTGGATTCGGCGAACAGCGTCTGGTCCGGATACACCGGCAGGTGGAACGTCATGTTCCAGTAGCCAAGGTGCGCCAGGGCCTGCTCGGACAGGTCCTCCACGGTCATCCCGAACACCACGTTCATCACCAGCAGTGGATTGGCCGGGGTCCGTGGGTGCCCCAACGACTGGGCGTAGACCCGGTTGAAGTACAGGGGATTGGCGTTCATGGTCCAGGTTGTAAAGAGCTGGCACTCCGCCTCGGTAAGGGTCCTGCCCCAGTGATGGGGATAGGTGTCACCCACCGAGAATTCCTCGTAGTAACGACCAGTTCTGGTCAGTTTCCGCGTCGCCACGGGCACCCCTTTCACACAGTGCGTCAAAGTGCCTACGAGCAAGCAGGCTGTCAACCCGTCAAGGCCCTGCTTCTGATAACTGGTAAATTTTCGGTGGAGCCCATGGGGCCTTTGCCTGTAAATCCGTTGGTAAATCGCCTGGAGTTTCAAGGCGGCACCAAGATCGGGGACAGGGATGAACGAGAACGCGCTGAACGCGAACCTGGGGCTGAAGCTGCGCACCCTGCGCTTGAGCCGCAACATCAAGCAGGCGGATGCGGCCCGCGATCTGGGGGTCTCTGCCGCCTATCTGAACCTGATCGAGAAGGGGAAGCGGGTGATGCCCTTCCCGCTCTTGTGGAAGGCGCTGCGGCTGTTCGAACAGGACCCCGAGGAGTTCATGTCCAACCTCGGCGAAGGCCGGGTGGACGAGGCGCTGGCGAAGCTGCTGGATGAGCCGCTGCTCAAGAGCCTGGACATCGATCAGGAGTCACTGCAGCACCTGTCCGCCGAGCCGAAGCTGGCGGGGACGGTGGCGGCGCTGTTCAACCTCTACAAGAACACCCGCTCGCAGCTGGAGAACGTGCTGACCCAGCTCTCCGCCGAGCAGCGCACCCGCAGCAGCGGCGCGCCGGCGGGATCGGACATCCGGTTCGACTACTCGCCGTTCGACGAGGTCACCGACTTCCTCCAGGCGCACAAGAACTACTTCCCGGAGCTGGAGGAGCAGGCGGAGATCCTGCGCCGGGACTTCCTGTTCGAACGTCAGGTCACCTCCGGGCAGCTGATCCGGGTGGTCCAGGAGCGCTTCGGCTACCAGGTGAACTTCGACGTCGGCCACCACGGCAGCTCGATGGTGCGCAAGATCGACCAGGAGCACCGGCTGCTCACCCTCTCCCCGGAGCTGACCGAGCAGGTGCTCAAGTTCCAGGTGGCCACCTCCATCGGCCTGCTGGTGCTGGACAAGGAGAAGCTGCTGGAGCGGATCGTGGCCGGGGGGAGGATGCGCCACGCGGAGACCCCGCGGCTGATCAAGGTCAACCTGGCCAACTACTTCGCCGGGGCGCTGATGCTGCCGTACGGAGACTTCTTCAAGGAGGTCAACCGCACCCGCTACGACGTGGAGCTGCTCTCCAATGTCTTTGGCACCACCTACGAGACGGTGGCCCACCGGGTGTGCAACCTGGCCGACCCCAAGCGGGCCGGGATCCCCTTCCACTTCCTGCGCGCGGACATCGCCGGGAACATCTCCAAGAAGTACTCCGCCACCGGGCTCAAGTTCCCCTCCGGCGGCGGCTCCTGCGCCAAGTGGGCGGTGCACCTGGCCTTCCTCAGCCCCCACCAGCTGACCCGCCAGTACTCGCTGATGCCGGACGGCGGAACCTACTTCTGCTTCGCCAAGGTGCAGCTCAACCCGGTGGAGGGATCGATCGCCCGGGGCACCGCCTATTCGATCGGGATGGGGACCCACGCGGAGAACGCCAAGTTCCTGGCCTACGGGCTGCCCACCACCGACGCGCGCAAGGACGCGGTGCCCTCGGGCATCTCCTGCCGCTTCTGCGAGCGCACCGACTGCAACCAGCGCGCGGCCGCCAGCTACCGGTTCGCCTTCTCCTTTGACGAGTACAGCAAGAAGGACAACTTCTTCTCCCCGCTGCTGGTCCACGAGGGCGCCAACAAGCGCGACGTCTGACCTCAGCGAATCCAGGGGGTTGTGATGGGCTCTGGCCTTGGCCAGGGCCCCTTTGCTTTGGTACACCTGCCTTTACGCCCGGCACGCAACTTTTGACCTACCCGGGCCGACAAAGACCTACATGAAGCTCCCCAGCATCACCGTCCTCCCCGCGCCGAAGACCGAAACGACCACAGTCACCTCGCCTCCGCGGAGCAACCAGGTGGCCTCCACCACGGTCCGGGGCGATGACTTCGTGGGCCGCCCGGGACGAAACGGCCCGGTGCCGACCGAGCCCGGCGAGCCGACCACCGATCCCTGGAGCGGCAAGGAGGACGCGGCGCTCAAGAGCGCGCTGAAGTCCTACGTCACCGACGGGAAGGCCTCGGTCAGCTACAGCCGGGCCCGGGACATCATGTACGGGGACGTGGACAACCACGACGGCAAGGTCAAGTGCGTCTACACCGACCGGGAGATCACCGCGTCCCGTCCGCCCAACAGCAATGACATGAACGTCGAGCACACCTGGCCCCAGTCCAAGGGCGCCACCGGCACGGCGAAGAGTGACATGCACCACCTGTTCCCCACCGACTCCAGGGCGAACTCGATCCGCGGGAACCACCCGTTCGGGATCGTGACCAACGTCAAGGAGAGCTGGCCCAGCGGCGCCAGGTTCGGCACCGACGCCTCGGGCCGGACGGTGTTCGAGCCGCCCCCGGACCACAAGGGCAACGTGGCCCGGGCGCTGTTCTACTTCTCCACCACCTACAGCAAGCCGCTCACCGCCGAGGAGGAGTCGGTGCTCAGGGAGTGGAACGTCTCCGACCCGGTGGACACCGCCGAGATCGAGCGCAACGACCGGGTGCAGGGCTACCAGAAGACCCGCAACCCGTTCATTGATCACCCGCAGCTGGCCGCGCGGATCGACGACTTCTAGGCCACGTAGCCGGCGCCCAGCGCCACCGCCAGCAGCCCCAGGCTGATCACCGCGTAGGCCGCGTACCGGTACTCGCCGCGCAGCCCCAGCAGGGCCCCGGCGACTCCCAGCCGCGCCACCGGGGTGGCGATCAGGAACGAGGCCCCGCCCTTCTGGAGCAGGTCCATCGCCACGTGGACCGTCTGGGTCTCCGGGAGCAGCCGCAGCGAGAGGGAGGCCACGAAGCAGGCCCCTCCCAGCATCCCCCCGGCGCGCAGCAGCACCGCCAGGGCCCGCTCGCCGCCCAGGGCCCGGGCGCGGGGAATGAGCTCCTCTGCCGGCTGCACCTCCCCTGCGTCCACCACCGCCGCCACCGCTCCGGTGGAGACCTCGCCTACCCGTTGATCCACAGCGTCACCCCTCCCCGCCACAACATCTGCGCGCCCACCAGCACCAGCACCAGCGCGAACAGCCGCTTGAGCATCCGGGTGGGCACGTACTCCGACAGCCGGCTGCCGACCGCGGCCCCCAGCAGCACCCCCACCACCAGCGGCGCCACCAGGGACAGCCGCAGGTGTCCGCGGGCGGCGTAGCCCACCACGCTGGCGGCGGCGGTCACCCCCAGCATCAGGTTGCTGGTGGCGGCGGCCACCTTGAAGGGGACCCGCATCCCGAACACCATCAGCGGGACCTTGAGCGGGCCCCCGCCCACCCCCAGCAGCGCGGAGAGGCCGCCGGCCACGAACGAGCCGGAGACCCCAATCGGATAGTGGACCGGTTCGCAGGGCCCGCCGGCGGTGGCCAGGACCGGCTGGGGCCGCAGCAACTGGGTGGAGGTGACCAGCACGAACACCCCGAACACCACCGCCAGCCAGGCCTGGGCAATCAACGCGGCCAGGAACCCGCCGGCGATCGCCCCGCTGATGGTGGCCAGCTCCAGGGACAGGGCCAGCCGGACATCCGCCAGCCGGTGTTCGACGTAGTTGGCGGCCGCCCCGCAGGAGGTGGCCACCACGCACATCAGGCTGGCCGGGACCGCGTCCGCCATCGGCAGCCCCAGGCCGATCACCAGCAGGGGGACCAGGACGATTCCCCCGCCGATCCCCAGCATCGCGCCCAGGGCGCCCGCGCAGACTCCGGTGACTGCCAGCAGAACCGAAAACATGACGAAGCAGGTTAGGAACCTGTTCGCGCCTTGGTCAGGCCTACAGCGGGATTCATTCCCGCGCCTGCTTGCCCTCCAGGCGAGATCACGCCGCGAAGCGGGCGACCGGACCCTCGGGAAAGTCCACGAAGAAACGTTCCCGGGAGCGGGAGGTGAAGATGCCGCGCTCCATGAAGCGGTACACCCGGGTCAGCACCCCGCGGGCGTCGGCCACCGCCCGCTCCACCTCGGCGGGGAAGTCCAGGTCGTCCCCCCGGTACAGCTCCCGCAGGGCCAGGGGGGAGTAGGCGGGCGTGGCCTGGCGGGTCCCCACCTGGGTGGAGAGCAGGACCCCGTAGACGAAGGCCCCCCGCATCCAGGCGTCCACCTGCTCCTTGGGGGGCGCCTCCTCCAGGGTCTCCTGCAGCGCCAGCCGGACCAGCTCATAGAGGCCGCGGCCGATCCCCCGGGTGGGCAGCCGGCTCTTGGACAGCTGCAGCTTGGAGCGCACGAAGGAGGTGCCGATCAGGTTCCGCCCGTGCATCTCCCGCAGGTAGAACAGCGCCTGGGCCCACTCGATCCGCCGGTGGGCCTGATCCTCGGTCTCGTCGCGGCGACGGTGGATCTGCACCAGCCGGTCCACCACCGGGTGCAGTGCCCGGTCCAGGCACAGGTGGGTGAAGTACCCGCACACCACCGCCAGGCCCGCGTGGCGGCCCACCAGGGCCCCGGAGGCCACCAGCTCCGCCAGCTTCAACCCCACCGCCACCGGGGCCTTCTGGTGGAGCAGCCGCGCGAAGTGCGGGGCGCCCTGCGCCTCCAGGAACGGGGAGAGGCCGCCGCGCACTCCCTCCAGCCAGGGGAGATCCGGTAGCAGCGCCCCGAAGCGGGCGTACTCCAGGTCCTCGGAGAGGGCCCGGGCCATGGGGGCGGGCAGGTTGGCGCCGGTCTCGGCCAGACGCTCGACCGCGGAGGAGTGAAGCAGGAACGACGGCATGCGGGACAAGCCCTCCTGGGGGAGCACAGCGTCTTCTCTTGGTTGCGGCCGACACCCTAGACGGTATCTTCCCCGCTCCCGACCATGGACTTCCGATTCCTGCCTGGCGAGCCCGCCGCCACCCCGGCCGCGCTGCTCGTTGTTCCGTTGTTTGAAAATGATCTGTCCGGCAAGCAGCACCCGGACCTGGTGGCCACCCTGGACGGTGCGCTGGATGGGCTGTTGACCCAGGCAGCCGCCGAGGAGGGGTTCAAGGCCCGCGCCGACCAATCCTTCCTCTTCCACACCCACGCCAAGGTGGCCGCGGCCCGGGTGATGCTGGTGGGGCTGGGGACCCGGGAGAGCTTCCACCCGGAGCGGCTGCGGCTGGCCGCCGGGCGGGCGGTGAAGACCGCGCTGCGGCTCAAGTCCGCCGAGGTGGCGGTGGTGGTCCCCGCCACCCGCGACCCGGAGTGGGCGGTCCGCGCGGTGGTGGAGGGCTTCGTGCTGGGCGGCTACAGGTTCGACCGCTACCGCACCCGGGGCAAGGACACCGGCAAGGGGATCAAGCGGGTCTCGCTGCTGCTGGCCGAGGGGGTGGAGAAGACCCCGGCCCTGCAGCGGGCGCTGAAGCTGGGACAGGCGGTGGGCCGCGCCACCAACGAGGCGCGGGACCTGGTCAACGAGCCGGGCGCGGTGGTCACCCCCAAGCGGCTGGCGGACGAGGCGCGGGCGCTGGGCAAGGCCACCGGGCTGAAGGTGACCATCAAGGGGCGGGCGGAGATCGCCAAGCTGAAGATGGGGATGTTCCTGGGCGTGGCTCAGGGCAGCGTGCTGGAGCCGCAGCTGATCCACCTGGAGTACGTCCCCGCCTCCGCCAAGGGCAAGAAGGCCGCCCCGCTGGTGCTGGTGGGCAAGGCGATCACCTTCGACTCCGGCGGCCTGTCCCTGAAGACCGCGGACGGGATGGTGGACATGAAGACCGACATGGCCGGCTCGGCCGCCGTGTTGGGGGCGATGCGGGTGATCGCCGAGGAGCTGCAGCCCCCCTTCCCGGTCCACGCCCTGATGGGCGCCTGCGAGAACATGCCGTCCGGGACCGCGTACCGGCCCGGGGACATCCTGATCTCCCGCAAGGGCAAGACGGTGGAGGTGACCAACACCGACGCCGAGGGGCGGCTGGTGCTGGGGGATGTGCTCACCTACGCCTCCGAGCTCAAGCCGTCGGGGATCGTCGATCTGGCCACCCTCACCGGGGCCTGCATGGTGGCCCTGGGCCACTACCTGGTGGGCGCGTTCGGGGACCACGACGGGCTGATGGAGGAGGTCCTGGAGTCCGGGCGCGCCGCCGGCGAAGAGCTGTGGCGGCTGCCGATCCACGAGCTGCAGAAGGACGCGCTGCGCTCGGAGGTGGCGGACATGAAGAACTCCGGCGAGCGCTACGGGGGGGCGATCAACGCCGCCCACTTCCTGCGCGAGTTCGTGGGCGAGGTGCCCTGGGTCCACCTGGACATCGCCGGCCCCTCGCAGAGCCCCAAGGAGCGCGGCTACCACTCCAAGGGCGCCACCGGGGTGGGAGTCCGCACCCTGGTGGAGCTGATCCGCCGGAAGATGGCGGCGGAAGCCTAGAGGGACAGCTCCGCGGGAGGCAGCACCTGGGCGGTGGCGGCCGGCAGCGGCCGCAGGCTCTGGAAGATGGCCTGCACGTGCTCGGGCACCGACTGCGGCGCGTCCTTGGGCCAGGTGGCCAGCATCAAGAACACCTGGCCGTTCTTGCCGCCCAGCACCGCCACCTTCCCGTGGACCTTGTCGGAGAGGGTGAAGTCGAAGCCCACCGCGTCATCGGACAGCGCCAGCGGTTCGGGGTCCCCGGAGAGGAAGCCCGGCTGGGTGCGCAGCCCCTGGGTCAGCCGCTCGGCGAACTGGGAGGGAGTGGCCACCGCGGGGGCGATCTGCACCACCACCTGGGCCCCGGAGTCCAGGTGGCGCATCACCACCGGGATCATCAGCCCCTCCTCGCTCTGGTGGTCCGCCGCGTCCAGCTCCCAGGCTCCGCTGGGGCGGGAGATCTCAAAGCCCAGCTCGGGGTCGATGTAGCGGCGACCGCTCCGCTCGGCCAGCGGCTGGGTGGCGGGGGTGTCCGCCAATTCCATCCGCACCGTGGGCGGGGCCACCGCCGGCTGGCCTGTCGTCGCGCATCCGGCGCCCATCACCAACACCCCGCACACCGCCCACCCCGACGCCCGCATTGATGCCTCCGCTTGGCTGCTTCCCAAGACGGTGGACACGGATCGGCGGGGGCACCAGTGGCCCACCGCACCGCTGCGTCAGCTGATGGAAAGTTCGCGCAAGATTCCCTGCGCGGCCAGGAGCGGATCGGCGGCCTCGTAGATCGGCCGGCCAATCACCAGCAGATCCGACCCGGCGCGGATCGCGAAGCCGGGGGTCTCGGCGCGGGTCTGATCCCCCTGGGCAGCGCCGGCGGGGCGGATCCCGGGGGTACAGAGGAAGAGCGAAGGACCGAACCGTTCGCGCAGTCCCTGCACCTCGCGCGGCGAGCACACCAGCCCGTCGATCCCCGCCTGCTGCGCCAGCTGGGCCAGCCGCAGCACCAGCTCGGGGGCGGAGTGGGTGTGTCCCACCGAGGCCAGATCCGCCTCCCCCATCGAGGTGAGCACGGTGACCGCCAGCAGCTTCGGCGCCGGGTGGCCGGCCCTGGCCGCGCCCTCCGCCGCACCCCGGGCGGCAGCCTCCAGCATCCCCTTGCCGCCGGAGGCGTGCACGGTGAGGAAGGCCACCCCCAGCTCCCCGGCCCGGCGCGCGGCCAGCTCCACGGTGTTGGGGATGTCGTGCAGCTTCAGGTCCAGGAACACCCGCCCGCCGTCCTCCTGGAAGGCGCGCACCGCCGCCGGGCCGTGCTCCACGAACAAGGAGAGGCCCACCTTGGCCACCCCCACCTGCCCCCGGACCGCGCGCCACACCCGCTGCGCCTCGGGCAAGGGGAGATCGGCAGCCAGGGCCAACCGGGAGGAGAGAGGGTTCACGCGGTCACCTGTTCCATGAACTCCAGCATCTGCTGATCCAGCGAGGCGGCCAGATCCTGCGGGAGGTGGTTCTTGGCCGAGAACAGGGCGTAGGAGACGAAGGCATTGAGCGCCTCGTAGGTCCGCACCCGGCCCACCACGTGCCCCAGGGGTTCCAGGTTCTTCACCACCCGGGCCACATCCAGCTCCCCGTCCTCGGAGAGGGTGACCCCGGCGAAGGCCTGCTCGGTGCCCGGCTGGGGTTCGTCCAAAAACGACCGCAGCGGGGTCAGATCCCGGCCCGCCACCAGCAGCGCGGTGGAGATGGTCTCGATCAGCGCCGCGTACAGCTGCAGGGTGCTGCGGGCCTCCCGGGGGGTGGGAGCGGGCGCGGCCGGCGGCTCCTGCACCGGCGCCAGCTCGCCGCTGCGCAGCGCCTCCTCCACCCAGGAGAAGAACGCATGATCGCTGCCCTCGAAGCCGGTGCGCAGGGCGCCCAGCTCCTGCGTACCGGCCTGCAGCCGGGCCAGGATCGCGGACCGCTCCGGGGAGCTGGGGCCGGAGCCGCGCCGGACCTGCAACCCGGGGCGCAGCCGCCGGCGCAGCAGCGCGGTCTCCTCCCCGCGGCGGATCCCCTCCAGCACCAGATCCCGGGTGCGCTCGGGCAGCCGCAGCATGTCCTCCGGCCCCTGCGCGCCCTCCAGGAACAGGAACTCACCGGAGGCCATCTGGAACAGGTCCACGGTGATCTCCCGGACCAGATAGGTCATCGCCGCGTAGAGGGCGGCGGGCTTGATCCGTCCGCTCTGGGTCAGCACCTGTCCCAGCCGCAGCCCGGGGCGGACCTCGCCCAGCGCCCGCTGCAGCTCCTGACGATCCAGCACCGAGAGCCGCACCAGCGCCGAGCCCAGCCGCTCGTGGGTCTCGGTGGAGGTGGCGAAGGTCACCTGACCGTTGCGGAAGCTGACTGTCTTCTTGACCGCGCCAAAGGCCACCACCAGCTTCCCGGTGCGGATCCCGGCCAGCACGTGCTGGAATACCTCCGCCAGGGACACCGAGAGCAGGCTGCCGGCGTAGTAGCCCGCCAGCGAGGCCCCCGGACGCAACAGCAGCAGGCCCTCCGGCCCATAGCTGATCGCGTCCAGGTGGGCGCCCGGCCTCAGCTCCGAGGAGAGCTCCTCATCGAGCTCGATCCCCAGCGCGCCGCCGGGCGCCGCCACCACCGCTTTGGAGTACAGCGTCACCGGAAGGAACCGCCGCTAGGTCGCGGACAGCTCCTGGTCGATGACCTCCTTGAACTGCTCGAAGGGCACCGCGCCGGAGAGCGGGATCCCGTTGATGAAGAAGGCCGGGGTGCCGTTGACGCCCACCTTGGAGCCGTCCTGCATGTCCTTCTTCACCAGCTCCGCCTTGGCGCCGGTGTCCAGGCACTGGTTGAACTTGGTCATGTCCAGCCCGGCCTTCTCGGCGTAGCCCTTCAGCTGGTCCACGCCCAGGGCGCGCTGGTTGGCGAACATCGCCTCGTGCAGCGCCCAGAACTTGCCCTGGTCATCCGCGCAGGCCGAGGCCTCGGCGGCCTTCTGGGCGTTGGGGTGGAAGTTGAGCGGGAAGTGACGGAACACCAGCTTCACCTTGCCCGCGTAGCTGTCCATCACCTGCTTCACCGCCTCCTCCGCCTTGCTGCAGTACGGGCACTCGAAGTCGGAGAACTCGACGATGGTGATCTTGGCGTCGTCCGGGCCTTTGGAGGGGCCGATGGCCGCCACCTGCTTGCGGGGCTGGGAGAGCAGCACCTTGACGTTGGCGTCCTTCTTCAGCTTCTCGAAGAGGGCGCTCATCGTCTTCTGGCGCTCGGCGCGGGTCAGGTACTGGGCGATCTGCGGCTTGACGGTCTCGAAGGAGGTGCCGGGCGGGAGGCGGGCCTTGGCCTCCTCGTACATCTTCTGCATCTCGGCGTCCGAGGGCTGCGCGATCTTCCCGTCCACTTCCTGGGCGATCCACTGCTCGTCGGTCAGGCTCTTCTTGGCGGCCTCGGCCTTGACCAGCTTCTCGATGATCATCGAGTCCAACGCCTGCTTGCGGGCGTCGAACATCTGCTTCTCCAGCTCCGCCTGCATCGCCTCCAGCTGCGGGCCGACCTGCTTGTCCAGCTCACCGGCGGTGATCTTCTCACCGGCCACCTCGGCCACCGGGGTGGAGGGATCCATCTTGGCGGCAGGAGCAGACCCGGCCGCGGCGGCGGGAGCGCTACCGCCGTTGGTGGCGGGAGCCTTCTCCTTGTTGCAGGCGGCGGAGAAGGCGACGACGACTGAAACGGAGGCCCAGAGGAGGGCGCGTGCGGATGGGATCATGGGCGGGGCATATAGAAGTGAGGGGTGGGCTACGCAAGGAAGAACACCCTGCGTGCGGGTCCCTTCCCGGACACGACGCCCTGCCCGGCCGCGAGGGCCAGGCGGGGGTTCAGGCGACCAGCGGCTGCTCGAGCATGCCGGTCAGATCGACCATCCGCAGCGAGAGGCGCTCGATCTCACGCTTGCGGGCGCGGACCACCTCGTACTGCGAGGCGTCCGCCAGCACCGCCTGCACCAGCTTCTGGTTCAGCGCGTGGCCGGTCTTGAAGGCCTTCATGTGGCCGATCACCGGGCGGCCGAACAGGGAGACGTCTCCCAGCGCGTCCAGGATCTTGTGCCGCACGAACTCGTCGGGGAACCGCAGCCCGTCCGGGTTGAGGATGGAGAACTCGTCCACCACGATGGCGTTCTCCAGGCCCCCGCCGCGGGCCAGGCCCATCTGCTTGAGCTTCTCCACGTCCTTGAGGAACCCGAAGGTCCGGGCGCGGGAGATCTCGCGGGAGAAGGCCCGGTCGGAGAAGTCCAGGTCGTAGCGCTGGTCGGAGATCAGCGGGTGCTTGAAGTCGATGGTGCAGGAGATCCGCAGCCGATCGCAGGGAGAGAAGGACGCTTCCTTGTCCCCCGCCACCACCGAGACCGGCTTCTTGATCACCACGAAGCTCTTGGCCTCGTCCTGGATCCGGATCCCGGCGGTCTTGATCAGGTAGGCGAACGGAGCCGCGCTGCCGTCCATGATCGGGACCTCCGGACCATTGATCTCGATCCGGACATTGTCGATACCCAGGCCGGCCAGGGCCGCCATCAGGTGTTCGATCGTCCCGACCTTGACCCCATCCTTGCCCAGGGTGGTGGCCAGCGAGGTGTCGACCACGAATTCGGAGAGCGCGGGGATGCTGACCGTGGGGGTCACATCGGTGCGGACGAACACGATCCCGTGGTCCGCCGGAGCGGGCACCAGGCGAATGGTCACGCTCTGCCCGGAGTGCAGCCCGATCCCATCACAGGAAATCGGCTCCCGGAGGGTCCGCTGATTGAAGGAGGACGTCGCTGACATGCTCGGTGTAGCCCCTCGTTGATCCCGCGCACCGATACGAAACTGTTCCGCACGGACGATGCACCGCGTCGGAGAGCAAGCCACGTGCCACCCCGCGGCACGTCATGCTCTATCAGGAGTTCCCAACCACCTGAATTTCTTGGCGCCTCTTACGTCGCGCCGCCTTGGAAAACTGTTACCGCGACAGCAGTGTCCTGCCGGGGCGCGGCTTATCGCAGTCCGCGGCGCCGATGCAATTCCTTTGTGGCCTGGAAATCCGGGAGTTTGCCGAGGAGAGAACCCGACCGATGGGCTTCTCCACGGATGCGGCGCGTCAACCAGGGCATCCATGTCCGGTCCGGGACATTTGCGTACTGGACGGTACGGAGGTCAATCCAGGGGGCGGAAGCGCGCCAGCAGCCGTTCGGCCTGGGTCAGGTCGAACCTCCGCCCGGCCAGGTCGGCGCGGCGGGAGACGTGGGTGAAGATTGTCTCCGACACCTGGGCGAACAGCCGGCACTCCTCGGCCAACCGGGCCCGGGCCCCGGGCTGGGAGGGGGGAAGCTCCAGGGAGGTAATCTGCTCGGCGAAGCGGTCGAAGGCCTCGAAGTCCCCGTAGCGGAGCAGCTGGTAGCCGACCTCGTGGAAATAGCCGACGAACTCGCGCAGGTAGGCCAGCGCGTCCATCGAGGCGTCCCCGGTCTCGTCCAGGGCAAAGGCCGCCTGGGCCGAGCGGCACAGATCAGAGAGGACCCACAGGTCCTGGCGCAGCCGCAGCGACTTGTCGGCGGTGGAGACCAGCCGGGCGAAGAGGTCCTCCCCGCCCAGCGCCGGGTCCAGGGCCCGGGCCACCACCGCGATCTGCTTGCGGAACAGCTCGGTGAAGGCCACCGCCGCCTTGAGCTGGGCGCCGGCGGCGCCGTCCCCCTCGAACAGCCCGCCGATGATCTCTTCCACCGCCCGGGCGATGTCCCGGGCGATCTTCAGCGCCCCGGCCTGGGTCCGCTTCTCGGAGAGCCCGGCCACCGCCTCCCCCCGCAGGTGGGTGACCAGGGTGGCGGACTCGCTGCGCACCAGGGCCAGCACCACCCGGGTCCGGGGGTCGCGCGCGCGGTCGGCGTCGCCGACGTAGGAGAGGTAGTGCAGCAACCGGAACAGCCCCAGCAGGGCGGTGGTGAAGAAGCGGCGCTCGGCGTCCGGGGCCCGGGCCAGCAGCTCCAGCAACTGCACCGAGCGGATCCGGTCGTACTCCAGCCGGAACTCCAGCGGGCGAAAGGGCCGGAAGAAGCGGTTGAGGACGATCTCCCGCAGGGCCAGGTTCCCCACCTCGGTGAACACCGCGTAGGAGCAGGACTCCAAACGGGCCAGCTGATCGATCACCACCCGCAGTGAATCGAAGGACTGGCGCAGCACGAACAGCGCCTCCTGGGGGGTGTCCTGATCCAGCGCCTGCTCCAGCAGCTCGCGGCGGGCGCGGTCGTCGGAGAGCAGCTGCGACTCCACGTAGCGGCGGAACAGCATCTTCTGGTCCGCCCCCGGATCGAGCAGCCGGCGGGCCAGCCGGATCGCCTGGTCCAGCGCGTCGCGGACGTCCAGCAGCTCCGGTTTGAAGTCCCGGGTGACCACCGGCGGGTTGTCCTGATCCAGCGGCAGGTTGTGGAGGTTGAAGTAGCGCTCGATCCCGCGGAGCAGCATCTCGAACTCGAAGAGCAGCTCCTCGCGGCCCTCCACCTGCACCGAGCGCAGCCAGGCCTCGCGGGCCTCCAGGAAGCCGTGCTGGGGCTGGGTGTGGCGGACCAGCTCGGCGAAGAAGTCCCGGGCGGACCGGGTGGGGGGGGCGATGGCGGCGATGGACGGTGAGCTCACAGCAGACTCCCCTGACTGCCGGCGGGCGGCTTCTTGCTGAAGTACTGGTAGGCCATGAGGGTGGCCATCCGGCCTCGGGGGGTGCGGTGGATGAACCCCTGCTGGAGCAGGAAGGGTTCGTACACGTCCTCCACCGTCTCCCGCTCCTCCCCCACCGCGGCGGCAATGGTCTCCACTCCCACCGGGCCGCCACCGAACTTCTCGATCACCGTGAGCAGGATCTTGCGGTCCATCGGGTCCAGCCCGGCCTCGTCGATCTCCAGCCGCTTGAGCGCGTTGGCCGCCACCCGCTTGGAGATCACCCCGTCCCCCTCCACCTGGGCAAAGTCGCGCAGCCGGCGCAGCAGCCGGTTGGCGATGCGGGGGGTGCCGCGGGAGCGACGGGCGATCTCCTGCGCGCCGGAGGCCTCCAACTCCACCCCCAGGATGCGGGCGGAGCGGGTGACGATCTGCTCCAGGATCTCCGGCGGGTAGAACTCCAGCCGCTCCTGGATCTGGAACCGGTCCCGCAAGGGAGAGGTGAGCAGTCCGGTGCGGGTGGTGGCCCCGGCCAGGGTGAAGGGAGGAAGATCGATCTTCATCGCCCGCGCCGCCGGCCCGGTGTCGATCATCACATCCAGGCGGAAGTCCTCCATCGCCGGGTAGAGGTACTCCTCCACCGCCGGCTGCAGCCGGTGGATCTCGTCGATGAACAGCACGTCCCGGGGCTGGAGGTTGGTCAGCAGCCCTGCCAGGTCACCCTTGCGTTCGATCGCCGGACCGCTGGTGACGTGCAGCCCCACCCCCAGCTCGTTGGCGATGATGTGCGCCAGCGAGGTCTTCCCCAGCCCGGGAGGTCCGGAGAACAGGCAGTGGTCCAACGCCTCCCCCCGGGAGCGGGCGGCGCGCACGTAGACCTTCAGCTTCTCCACCACCCCGGTCTGCCCGACGTACTCGGTGAAATTCCGGGGACGCAGCGAGGCCTCCAGCCCGACCTCGTCCGGCTTCTGCCCGCCGGTGAGAATGTCCTCGTCCCCGTCCCCTGATCGCGCCATCGCCGGGGGAACCTATCCGACGCAGAGGGGGCAATGAAGCGCGACCCGAGGCAAGTCGGTGGGGGCACTCATCGAATCAGGACTATCCAGCCTCGCTGTTGGGCCAGACGCAGGTGATCGTCGGTGGGGGGAAAGGAATACGCGGCGGAGGCCCCGTAGAACATGGTCTGGATGGGGTCCGGAGCGTTGAAGACCACGTACGGTCTGGGGTGCAGCCGACGCGCCTCGCTGCGGAGACGTTCGGAGCGGTCAGCCGCCTCCGCGAACCGCTTGAAGGGCTTCCAGCGGTCGAAGGTAGACCGGATCGGGAAGAAAACGGTGGCCACCAGGGCCAATAGGAGGGCTCGCCTCCTCCAGGTGCCCAGGGACGTGGTGAGTGCGCCCAGCCATTCCACCAGGACCACCCCCAGCATCAGGAAGAGGGCCGGCGCGGCCGGAAGCACATAGTTGGCCATCTTGGTGGCCGCGAGCGCGAAGAACCCATACGGGACCGCGAACCAGAGCACCAGCAACCAGGTCGACTCGGAGGCGCCTCGTCGCAGATGGCGGTAGGCGAACCACAACAACGGGAGGTACGCGGCCTCTCCGAACACCAGCGGGATGCGCGCCAGATGGAAGAAGGGGGTACCCGAGTGCCCCTCTAGCGGCTGACGAAGGTGGATCCAGTTGTAGGCGCTCTCGACTGCCGCCTCCACCGGGAAGCTCTGCGCGATGTGGACCTGCCAGGGCAGGGCAACGACCGACGCGATGGCCGTGACCGCGGCCACCTCCAACGCTGATCGTCGCGGTTGACCTCGCCATGGAAGCCACACCGCCCACAGTCCCAGCGCCAACAATCCCGGCAACCACTTCGTCAGCAGCGCCGCGCCAACGACCAGACCGAGCGCCAGGGTCAGCCAGGGGTTGCGGGACCGGCGCTGCGCGATTCCGACTGCCACCGCGATCGCGGTGAGGCTTGCCAGGATCGAGTCCGGGTGGTCCGTCGAGGTTCTCCCCGCAGCGATCTCCAGTGCGCGACCGTTGGTTGCGTGCAGCGCTGCTGCGAACCAGGCCACCCGCGGTGAGAAGAGCGTCACGCCGATCCAGTGCGTGGAGTACACGGCGCAGCCCAGCAACAGGACACTGGGCAGGCGCGTGGCCATCTCGACGGCCCCGAACAGTCGGTAGGACGCGGCGATCAACCACAGCGTGAGCGGAGGCTTGTGCAGCCAAATGCGGGTGGAGCCCCACCAGGTGTCGGTCTGAAGCAGGGGCGTGTCGTACAGCGTCGGGGTTAGCGGATGCCGCAGCAGGTTCTTCGCGACGAGCGCATGAAAGCGTTCGTCCCATGGATGAAGCAGCGGGTCCGCGGACATTGCCAGTCCGATCAGGAGAGCCGTTGCGGCGAGAAGCACGCCGCTGAGTGCCGGCTTGCGCTCTCGCCATCGCCAGGAAGCAATGACGAGGCAGGCGGAGGCAAGCAGCGTCGGCACGTCGATCCAGGCGGGGTGATGGCCACGGAGCTGTTGGAGTGATTCAAGAATGGCGTGGATCCTTGAGGATTGAAGTCACTGCTACTTCGCTTCGCAGCGGTGGAGGCTGAGTTCAAGGGGCAATGACGCGCGACTCCCGCGCGAAGGGGAGAACCGGGGGGCGTACGGGGAATTGTGGGCCGTGGAACGCCCTTGCTACGGTGGCTCGCATGTCCCCCGCTCGCTCCGGTCTCTGCCTCCAGGCGCTGCTGGCGCTGCTGGCGCTGCTGGCGCTGCTGTGGCTCGGCTCTGCTTGCACGTCCCAGTCCGGGCCGGATGGCGGCACTGACGCGGGAAGCACCGATGGAGGCAGCAGTGACGCCGGAGGGGGCTCCGATGGGGGCAGCCCCGTGGAGTTCCCGGACCCGGAGGAGCCCTACACCATCACCGGGACCAGCTATTACGTCGACCCGATCAGCGGCGACGATGCGCGAGACGGTCTCACGCGGGGCACGGCCTGGCTGACCCTGGGCAAGGCGCTCAGCACGCTGACCGCCGGAGATGCCGCGCTGTTGCTGAGCGGCAATCACGGCGCGCTCCGGGAGACCGCCCCGGTGGGACGAACCGGATATGTCACCCTCAAGGCGGCCGAAGGAGAGACGCCGGTCCTGACCTCCCTCTCGGTGGAGTACAGCACCCGGGCCGACGCCTACCTGCGTTTCGATGGGCTCCGGGTCGAACCGGATTGGGTGGACCCGGGAGCAGATCCGCAGCTCCCCGGCGCGAGCTCCGCCACCTACCAGAAGGCGGCCAACCCGGTCCAGGTCTCGAACGTCGCCCATTTGCGGCTGTTCCGCTCTTCCCTGACCGGAACCAACAAGTATCTGGTGGTCCACGCGATCCAAGTGATCGACTCGGAGGACGTGCTGATCTCGGGCGTGCACGCGCGCCGCATGGGGTATGGGACGTTCATCTCCGGCAGCACCGGGGTGACCGTGTTCCGCAGCCAGTTCCACGAAGGGGTGCAGTCCTGCATCCGCATCCAGCCGGGGACCCGGGGCGTGCTGGTGGATGCGGTGCACTGCCACGACTTCAACTGGGCCGAGTCGGATGACTACTGCCCGCGCGACGGCAACAACCCCCATGGCAGCGCGGTTTCGATCCGCAGCGGGGATCTCACCGTGCGCAACTCGATGTTCCACGACACGCCGGGAATGATGCTCTACGACGGGGACGGGTATGTCGCCAGCTACAGCAACGTCCTGATCGAGAACAACGCGATCTACGACATCAACAACAACTACCCGCTGCGCATCTACGGCCTGGCGGAGAACGTCGTGGTCCGGAACAACGTGCTGGTGGGCAAGTACCGCGAGACCGACGGGGTGATCACCCCGGATGGCCGGTATCGCTTCAATGCGGGCTTCATCCTCCAGGACCCGGCGCCTGGCTTTGACGCCACCGGGCTGACTCTGGAGAACAACATCATCGTGGGAGTGGCGATCCTTCGCCCGGGGGTCAACGAGCACCACAACCTGCTCTGGTCCTACAGCGACGATGGGACCTGGAGGTGTTCGGGCGGGACCGGCACCGTGGTCGCCACCTGCGCCTACGGCAGCGCCCCCACGCTGTTCGAGCAGGGCTTCTTTGCCGAGGGGGTCAGCTTCTGGCCGAACCACCGGCTGCCCCTGGAGTTCCGGCCGCTGCCCGGGTCGCCGGCAATCAACGCCGGGGACGCGACGACCCAGCCGACGCGCTCGTTGGGAGTGCTGGAGGCCGGGTTCCTGGCGCCCAGTGGCCCGGTCCGAGACGCGACCCACCACAGCGTCGGGGCCTACGAACCGTGAGGGGCGGGCCCAGGGGCGGGGCCTCGATCCACTGGGGTCAGAAGATGAGTGACCCTCCGCCCGGCACGGGACAGCGCTGATGGATTACCTCTCTGAAGGTGCAGTCCTCCAGCTGCTGAGCGCCGGACGCTCCGTTGAGCAGTGGCTCGAGCCGGGCGAAGTGTCGGGTGAGGTTGTGCTTCGTTGGCTACGGCTGGATCGGCAGGTCGATCGCACCTACTCCGTTACGCTCTTTGAAGTCTTCAACGAAGGAGGCCCCGATCTTCTCGACCTGTATGAGTTCACTCCCGTCGACAGCGATTCGCCTGGCGGAAGGGGACAACACTTCTCGGACTTGGAAGAAGCTGTGGCCTACGCAGTGACGGTCCAAGGCGCTGACACGAACCGATTCCTCGGAGTGGGCAAGGTGCAGGATGCCTATTCTGAGTGGCTGGCGGCTCGACCATGAGTTGTAGCGCCCAATGCCCGAGCGAAGCTACGTACCAGGCAACGCTGCTCTCTCATTACACAGCTGCCTGGGGGCTTCCGGCGCGTGCGCTTCGCTGGACTCTTGGGCCGACGCACGAGGTGCCGTCCACGTTCAGCGTCGCTGAGTTCGCGCCCGGACCAGAGCGCGCCGCGTGGACCTATGCGACTTGCGGCATGTCCGGTTGGTCGGATGCTTCTCCCACCGAGGTGCACCTGTTCAGCCCGGTGCAGGTGGAGTCACACATCGAGCTCCTGACCGCCCTGGCGCACTTCCATCGAACGGGTGCCCCGCTGGCGGTCGGCCATACGGTGAACTTCGGTCGCCCGTGGCTGCCGGGTTCCGGGTGCACTCGCGGCCTGCTGTCGCTTCCTTACCTGGATGGGCCGAAGCTTGAGGTCGCCAAACCGCGGCCCGACGCGCCGCCGATCCGATGCGCCTGGCTGATTCCAGTTTTCGAGGAGGAAGTTGCCTTCAAGAAGGCGAACGGCCTGGAGGCGTTGGAGGCTCGCTTCGAGGAGACCGGGTTCGACTATCTCGATCCCGGCCGCGCCAGTGTTGTGCCCTGCTCCCAGGTCAGGGGTGCGATCAAACCACGCGGCGCCTAGGCAAGAAGGCCCGCCATCGGCTTGACTGCCCCCATGCGGGGGTTGGTCTTCGATCTATCGGTGCCGAAGTACGTGGTGGCCAAGGCGGTGGGGAAGCGTTTCCCCAAGGTCCACTACGGCAAGGGGTCCTGCCTCTCGTTGAGGGAGCTGACCTCCCCCGCCCTTCCCGGGCCGGGCTGGGTCCGGCTCAAGCCGCGGTTGGCGGGGCTGTGCGGGTCGGACCTGGGCACCTTGTTCTTCAAGAACAGCCCGGTGCTCGAGCCCTTCAACTCCTTCCCGGCGGTGCTGGGTCATGAGGTGGTGGCGGAGATCACCGCGCTGGGTCCGGAGGTGACCGGCCTGGAGGTGGGACAACGGGTGGCGGTGGATCCGCTCCTCCCCTGCCGACTGCGCGGCTTTGCCGACCGCTGCGTGGCCTGCGCCCGCGGCCAGGAGAACGGCTGCGAGCGGGTGGCGGAGGGCTGTCTGGCGCCGGGGCAGATGCTGGGCTTCCACCGGGATCTCCCCGGCGGGATGGGGTCGGAGATGGTGGCCCACTCCTCCCAATTGCACCCGCTGCCGGATGCGCTGTCCGACGAGGCGGGGGTGCTGATCGAACCCTTGTCGGTCAGCCTGCACGCGGTGCTCAAGGCCCCGCCCCGGCCGGGTGAACGGGTGCTGATCATCGGCGGCGGGCCGGTGGGGTTCTCCACCCTGTGGGCGCTGCGCGCGCTGGGGCACCGCTGCGAGGTGACCCTGATGACCCTGGAGGACTACCAGCTGGAGCTGGCCAAGAAGCTGGGCGCCACCGACGTGCTGCGGGCGATGCGGGACGAGGTGGAGGAGGCGAACGAGGTCGCGCGCCGGACCGGGGGCAAGGTGTACCGGCCGGTGATTGGTCCCCCGGCGATGACCGGCGGCTACGAGCTGATCTTCGACTGCGTGGGCAGCGCCTCCTCGCTGACCGATTCGCTGCGCTACACCCGGCCCTTCGGGCGGGTGGTGCTGATCGGCGCCGCCGGAAAGCTGGACGGGCTGGACTGGACCACGGTGTGGCGGAACGAGCTGACCCTGATCGGCTCCTACACCTATGGCCCGGAGCAGTTCCGCGGCCGCACCCTGCACACCTTCGAGGTGGCGCGGGAGCTGCTGGCCAACCGGGAGGGCCCCGATCCCACCCTGCTGGTCACCCACCACTTCAAGCTGGAGCAGTACGCACAGGCGATCGAGGCCAACCTCCAGCGTGGCCGGTTCCAGTCGGTGAAGACGGTGTTCGATCTCCGGGAGACCCCATGAATCCCTCCAGTCCCTTTCGTCCCCTCCCCGCGCTGCCCGAGGCCCGCTCCCGCCGCACTCCGGCCAGCCAGCTGTCCGCGCTGCGAGCCGCGGCTCAGGTGGCGCGAGAGGCGATCCTCTCCGAGGGGACGGTGGAGGCGCTGGCCAGTTGCAAGCTGGTGACCTTCCCCTACCCCACCGGGTTTGGCTTCTCCGGGGGCGCCCTCTCTCCGGCGCCGTATTTGATGATGACCAACCGGATGAACGTGCTGCAGTTCCGCGATCCGGGCGGGGTACTGCGCACCCTGGTCTTCAACCCCACCGACTATCGGCGGGGAGAGAAGGCGCCGTTCTACGCGGACCTGATCCGCCGCTACGGAACATTCATCAGCCAGAGGGTGATGAAGACCCTCCACGGCACGGTGGCCACCCACCTGGAGGCGCTGGGGCTGCGGCCGGAGGACGTGGACTATCTGGCCTTCGACCACCTCCACATCCAGGACCTGCGCGGCTGGCTGGGCGGAGACGGGCCGGCGTTCTTCCCCCGGGCCCAGCTGCTGGTGCAGCGCGCGGAGTGGGAGGCGGTCCACGACCTCCACCCGATGCAGCGGGTCTGGTACGTCCCGGACGGGACCCGCGGGGTTCCGTCCGAGCGGGTGATCCTGCTGGAGGGCGACGCCTGGCTGGGCAAGGGGGTGGCCATCGTCAGCACCCCCGGGCACACGATGGGGAACATGTCCCTGGCGGTCTCCACTCCCCAGGGGCTGTTCGTGATCAGCGAGAACGGGGTGGCCACCGAGGCCTACAGCCCGGAGCACTCGCGCATCCCCGGCCTCCGCTCCGCCGCCCAGCAGTTGGGGCTGGAGGTGGTGCTCAACGGCAACACCCGCGAGAGCTCGCTGGAGCAGTACTCCTCGATGGTGGTGGAGAAGGTGCTGGCCGGTCCCAGCCGGCTGGACGCGAACTTCGTGAACTTCTATCCGTCCTCGGAGCTCACCGCGTCACTGCTGGCGCCCGGACTCAGCCCCGGGTTTTCCCACGGGGACGTGGGCTTTGGCACCCTGCGGCGCCCGGGCGCTGTGGGCCGCGCGGCCTGAGCTCCTTTCACTCCGGGCGAAAACCGATAAAGCCGGTTCAATGGCCAGACCCGTTTGGTATGTCCGCGCCCATGAATCGCCTCCTCGTGTTGTTCGTCCTCCTCGCTGCTCCCGCCGTGTGGGCGGAGCCTGCCACCATCAACGCCTTCGAAGCCCCGGCCTACGAGCGCCCGGACAAGCAGAGCCCGGTGCTCCACACCTTCGTGGAGCGGGCCGAGGTCTCGGTCAGTGAGCAGGGGGAGAACGGATTCCGCAAGGCGAGGCTGCCCGACGGGAAGGTCGCGTACGTGGAGGAGTCGCTGCTCTCCTTTGCCAACCGTCCGGCCGCGCCGGCGCAGCAGCCAGTTCCGTCGGATGCGCCCGTCCAGCCCAAGCGGGAGGCCTCCATCTTCGTCAAGGATCTGGACCACCTGGCGCAGCTGGTGAAGTCCGACCCGGAAGTGGCGCCGATGGCCCGCGGGTTGGCCGTCCGGGAGCAGGGCTCCACCATCGTGCTAATCAGCTCGCTGGCCGCCGGCGCCGCGCTCACCGTGGTGGGCCTGTTCGTGGTCCCCCAGACCGACTGCGGCTTCAATTCCTTTGGCGGTCAGTCCTGCTTCCTGGGCGCAGCCAACTACGCGCTGGCCGGGACCGGGCTGGGGGTGATGGGGGTGGGGGGCCTGTTGGGGCTACTGATGAAGCCCAACCGGGGAGAGCTGCTGGACGTGCTCAATGCCTGGAACCGGCGACACCCGGAGGAACCGTTCGAGTACTCCTCCGGGAACCGGTAGCCGTCGGGTTAGCAGCCTTCGGGCAGGGTGAGTCTCCCGTTCAGATTCAGGGCGTCCTCCCCGAGATCCACCTTCACCCCCCCCAGCTCCGGGGTGGTGCTGGAGAAGCGGACCACCTGCTTGACCGGGATCGACTCCGCCGAGGTGAGCATCACGTCCCGGGGGCCGATGGTCAGCCGTCCCAGGGCGGGCGCACAGGAGGCGCCGAAGTGCTGAACTCCGGTGACGGTCAGCGGCAGGCGATCTCCCCCCATCCGGGTCCAGAACCCCGTTCCATTCAGGGTGACTTGATTGCCGCTGGGATTGCCCACCCCGCCCTGGAAGCTGAGCGTGTCCCGTCCAGCCTCCGCCGCAAGTACGGGCGCGGCGCCGGCAGGGAAGCTCACCCAGGCATCCCGGGGGAGAGCAATTCCATCCCAGGTGCTGCCCGAGTAGCGGATGTCCACCCCGACCGCCGAGCCCATCACCGGGGTGGCGGAGACAAACAGGTCCAGTGCGATCCCCTGCACCGTGCAATTGGCGGTCACCCACAGGGTATCCCCCAGCAGGGTCACCACCCGGCCCGCGCAATCCTGGAGGCTTTCCTCGACCCGGGCCGCCATCCGGCCTGCGTTCCCTTCCGCGGTCAGCGCTGGATCGAGGGTGATCGAGTCGTAGAGGAAGTCATTGACCCGGGCCGCGGCGACGAAGGACATCAGCGAGGAGGCGGCCAGGGTCGCGTCCTCCACCAGGAACTGGCGCTGGTTGTCGTTGAGGGTGCCCGGCCCGCAGGCGATCAGGGCCAGGCTGGAAATCAGGAGAGGTCGTTTCATCGGCGCGGATGGTGCCGAAACCCTGGCCGTGGTTCCAGTGCCAGTTCGGCAAAACGCGCCAGCTCCGCAAGGCAGGAGCTCAGCCGCGCAGCGCCTTGAGCGCCTCGCGGAACAGCGCCTCGAAGGGAGCGTCGGGGCCGGCCTGCTCGGAGGCGACCTCCGCCGCCTTCTCCGCCTGCTGCGCCTTGTAGCCCAGGTTCACCAGCGCCTTGACCAGGTCGCTCTTGGCGCCGGAGGCGGGCGCGGCGGACTCGCTGCCGGCGGACTTCCCCTCCAGGGTGATGAACTTCACCTTGTCCTTCAGCTCCAGCACCAGCCGTTCGGCGGTCTTCTTCCCCACCCCGTGAATCTTGGTCAGCCGGGCGATCTCCCCCCGGGCGATGGCCTGGGCCAGATCGTTGACCTCCAGGCCGGACATCACGTTCAGCGCCAGCTTGGGACCCACGTGGGACACCGAGGTGAGCAGCAGGAACATCTCCTCCTCCTGCCGGCTGAGGAACCCGAACAGGTCCAGCGCGTCCTCCCGGACCACGGTGCGGACCCGGACCTTGGCCGGCTGGCCCTCGTCGGGGAGGCGGGCCAGGGAGAGCAGCGAGAAGAACACCCGGTAGCCGACGCCGTTGACGTCGATCACCGCGTCGTTGAGGTTCTTCTCCAGCACCACGCCCTTGAGTCCCGCAATCATCGCGCCACCGCCGGCCGCACGTAGGCGGGCTGGAGTCGATCCGCCAGCGCGTCCAGGGCCCGCCGCTTGTTGCCGCGGCTGCTCTTGACTGCGGAGGCCTGCAGGGCGCCGCGGCCGTAGTTGAGATGGCAGATTGCCACCGCCAGGGCGTCGGTGGCGTCGGCGCGCTCCACCGGTTCGGTCAGCCGCAGGAAGGTGGTGACCATCCGGGCCACCGCGTCCTTGCCGTCCGCGCCGCCCGCCCCCACCGCCTTCTTCACCCGGGCCGGCGGATACTCGAACACCGCCAGGCCGGTCTGGGCCGCCACCAGCAGCGCCACCCCGCGGGCGTGCCCCAGGATCAACGCGCTGCGGGCGTTGCGGTGGTGGAACACACCCTCCACCGCCACCGCCTGCGGTTCAAAGCGCGCCATCGCGGTGCGCAGACCCAGGAAGATCTCGTTGAGCCGGTGCTCCAGAGGCGCGTCGGGATCGGTCTTGATGACCCCGTGGCCCACGTGGGTGAGCCGTCCCCGGACCTCTTCGACCACCCCGTAGCCCATGAAGCGGCTTCCGGGATCGATGCCTAGAACGCGCAATGCCCCTCCCGGCAGAGCGGAACAAACGTTCACCTCTTGTAGCGGAAGCGGCGGGCCCTGTCGACTTCGCGGCCGCTAGAAGGAGTGCTTGAGGCCGAACTCCGCGTGCAGCGGCTTGCCGGGGCGGGCCCCGTAGGGCCGCCGGGCGGCGACGTACCGGGTGTTGAGCAAGTTGTCTCCGGTCAGGTACAGCTGGGTCCCGGGGGTCAGCCGGAAGGAGAGCGCCGCGTCCAGCAGCAGGTGCGGGTCGGAGGCCTGGCCGGACAGCAGGGTGCCCTGCCCGGCCTGCTCCCGCATCGCCCCCACGTAGCTGGCGGACAGCGAGGCGGACCACTTCGAACCCTCCAGCATCAGCAAGGCCGCGCCCTGGTGGGTGGGCACGTAGGGCAGCGAGTCCCCCACCTCCACCCGGCCGAACTGGGGGTTGTCGGAGTCGAAGCTGGAGAGGAACTCGCTGAGGGTCAGGGTGTAGGCCAGCCGTCCCTCCAGCCGGGTCCCGAACGGTCCGGCGGTCCCCGCTCCCACCGAGAGCTCGGCGCCGTAGACGTTGGCCTGGCCGCCGTTGAACTGCTGGTTGAGCTGCGACTCGTTGCAGCCGGTGGAGAAGGTGCACTCCCCCACCAGGTTCAGGTAGTGGTTGAAGAAGCCCACCGCCTCGGTCTTGAGCACCTCCCCGTTGTAGCGGGTGCCGGCCTCGAAGTTGACGCTCTGCTCCGGCCGGACCTCGTCCGCCTGACCGGGGGAGACGGGGCTGAAGCCCTGGTGGACCCCGGCCAGCAGCGTCCACTGGCTGGTGGGCTGGTACACCGCCCCCAGCCCGGGCAGGAACACCGGGTCGAAGGCCTGGGAGCGCAGCCCGGTCTGCCGGTCGTGCCAGGAGGTCTGCACCAGCTCCACCCGGGCCCCGGGCACCACCAGGAAGTCCCCGAGCAGGATCTCGTCCATCAGGTACAGCGCGCCCGCCATCGCCGAGCCGCGGTTGTGGGCGGTGACCAGGGAGGGAACCCCCTCCGCCACCAGCGCGCCGCCCTGCATCCGGTACGCGTCCTCGGTGTGGAAGCGGTCGATCCGGTCGTAGTGGAGACGGGCTCCACCCTCGAACACATGCGAGATGCCGCCCAGCACCGGACGCCAGTTGGCGACCACCTGGGCCCCCTGGGAGACGTACTTGCGATCGTTGCTGCCCAGCATCAGCGCCTCGTCCGCGTTGGCCGAGTCCAGCTCTCCGCGCAGCACCGCGGCCAGCCCGGCGGTCTGACCGGAGTTGCCGTTGCGCAGCACATCCTCCAGCGCCGGCCCGGAGCGGAAGCCGTTCACCTTCCGCCACACCCGGGCGAAGTCGTGCCGGTAGAGGGCGGCCCGCAGCTGGAAGGCGTAGCCGGTGGACAACGCGTAACCCAGCTGCAGCTGGCTGCGCAGCCAGTTCATCTCGTCCTGCCCGCTGGCCACATAGCGGCGCAGCGGGTTGCGCTGGAAGTCCTCGTCGGAGAGGCCCAGGTAGGTCTCGTCGGAGTGCTCGTTGGCCAGCCCCAGCTTGAGCTCCAGCCGCTGCTCGGAGGTTCCGCTGGAGGGCAGCTTGAGGAAGCCCTTGAGCATCCCCTCGTTCTTCCCAAAGCCGGTGTCTCCGCCGCCATCCAGCTGCTTGAATCCGCTGGACTGCACGTGGGCGCCCTCCACCACGAACCCCATCCGCTCGGTGGCGTAGCCGTAGTGCAGGTGTCCTTTGCCCAGCCAGTACAGCCCGCCGGCCAGATCCAGTTGCCCCTGGCCACCGCTGGTCGGTGCGCCGCGGGTGCGCATGTTGATCGCCCCGCCCAGGGTCTGGGGGCCAAAGCGGATCGAGGCCGGGCCCTTGAAGACCTCCATCTCCACCATGCGGGTGACCAGCGGGAAGTAGTAGGCGGCGGGGGCGGAGTACGGCGCCGGCCCCAACAGCACCCCGTCCTCCATCAGGGTCACCTTGCTGCTGCGATCGGAGGAGGCGCCGCGCAGGCCGATGTTCGGCCGCAGCCCGTACCCGTCCTCGTCGCGGACGTAGACCCCCGGGACCTGGGCCAGCACCCGGTGCACGTCGTCGTACTCGAACTTCTCCAGCTGCTCGCGCCCCACCACGTGCGCCGAGCCGGCCACCCGCTGGACGTCCACCGTCTTGCCCACCACCTCGATCTCACTGACCAGCCCCAGCGCCTCCAGCTCCGCCAGGCTCAGGTTGGCCAGCTCGGCGTCGGTCAGCTCCGCCAGGGTGCGCGGCCGGGGCTCCTTCTTGGCCTCGGACTGCGCGGGGACGGGCGGGGAGGCCACCGGGGCGGAGGCGGCGCCCGTGTCCTTCGCCTCTTCGACCACCCCGCCGTCGGCCGCGAGCGACGGGTCCGCCCCCACCGCCACCGGGGAGACACCGCACACCACCGCCAACCACCACGCGTTTAGGCACTTCACGGCTGGGTCCTCCTCCCCACCGCCAGCGGCGGAGAGTCCGGCCCGGGGAGAATCCACTCCGCGGGCAGCACTCCGTCCAGGGCCGAGGTGAGGTCGAAATCGGGATCGATGAGCAGACGCGGCGGGCGGCCGTTGAGCGAGACCCACGCCTCGGCGCGGACCTCCACCGGGCCCACGCCCCGCGTCTGGAAGTCCTGGGCGATGTGGTGCGCCAGCTGGAGGATCAGATCCGGCTGGCCGGACATCTCATTCATCTGCCGCAGGGTGAGGTACTGGGCGGGGTTCACCCGCCACACCCGTCCGCTGTCCCTGGAGCGGACCTGGTAGGTGACGCTGCCGTTCTTCTCCCGGACCATCACCTTCCAGGACCAGCGCATCCCCTGCTCGGTCCACAGCACGTTGCCGTCGTAGGCCAGGTGGCGCAGCGGCAGCAGCAGCTGCACCAGGCAGAAGGCGGCGATCGCGCCCAGGCCCCAGGCGGGGAGGCGGGACGGAGGGGAGGAAACCTCGACCGGCGAAGCGGGCCGACGGGTGAGCCGGGCCCACAGGGTCCGGGGCCAGTCGGGCGGAAAGAACACCAGCGCCCCCACCGTCATCAGGAACGGGAACAGCCCGATGTCGAAGAAGACGTGGGTCAGCGAGTGGAAGAGGACCACCAGCCCGTAGGCGAACAGCCGGGTCCGCCGCCAGGAGAGGAACACCACGATCAGGGTGTCGAAGAGGAAGCCGGACCAGCTCATCACATACGGGATCCACGGCTCGGCCAGCAGGTTGCCGATCAGCGGGGTCCCGGTCCGGGCGTTCATCCAGATCCCCAGCGGCTGGGCGTGCAGCAGCCAGTCCGCGGACAGCTTGGCGCGCCCGGCGTTCACGTAGACCACCGCCACCTGGAAGCGCAGCAGGTACAGCGCCCAGGCCGGGACGGTGGCCCGCCGCAGCGAGGGGCGCAGCCAGGCGTCCACCGAGGCCAGCTGGTTCAGGGGCAGGAAGACCAGCAGCGTCCCCAGCAGCACCACCAGGTAGTAGTGGTTGAGGTAGTTGGTGACGTCGATCAACTGCACCCAGGCAAAGCCCAGGGTGAACAGCAGCGCCGCTACCCGGTAGCCGGCGCCGGCCGCCACGCACAGGGCCAGCAGCGCCAGCACCCCGTAGTGCAGGTACATCCCCGACTCCGACCAGGGCCGCACCCAGTCGAACAGCGGGTACTTGAAGAAGAACCCCGGCTCCACGTACTGCGGCCGGATCCAGCCGGTGAGGAGGAACCGCACCAACCCCAAGGCCAACACCGAGCCGAACAGGACCCGGAACGCGACCAGGCTGGCGCCGTCCACCGGGCGCCCCAACCAGGTCCGCAGCTGGCCCAGCCGGTCAGTCATTGTCCGCGGCACCCTCTTGCGGAACGCGGAGGTTGAGCACGGTCACGAACTGGGTCTTGACCAGGTCGGTCAGCGCCTTGACCGCGTCGTAGGCGGCGGCCACCTGCGCCGGGTTCGCGTCCACCGCCACCTCCAGGGTGCCGGGGATCGCCTCCAGCGCCACCACCGCGGCGTCGGCGGCCTGGAGGATCTGGGTGGAGAGCTCGGGGGCGTTGCGGCGGATCAGGAAGTCGTCGAACCCCTTCTGGTCGGCCCCGGTGAACAGCACCCGGAACCCCTGGAGGTTCTCCACCAGCTGCTCCCGGGAACGGTGCGCCCAGCGGGACTCCACCGACTGGGGGCAGGTGGTGCCGGTGCAGGCGATGTTCAGCCCGGCCGGCACCGCCAGCTTGGCGTCCTTCACGGTCAGGTCCACGTAGAACATCGCCGCGAAAACTTGATCCAGCGCCTCCTGGGCGGTGCCGAAGGGCGACCCCTGGGTCCCGGCGGTGGCGAGCTTCTGGGCGAAGTTCCCGCCGGTGGGGCTCCAGGCGGCCAGCAGCGCGTCGGCGTCCCGCTGCAGCTGGCCGGCCACCGCGTCCGCATAGGCGGCGCGACGGATGCGCAGCTGGTCCGCGGTCAGCGCCGCCCAGGAGCCGCCGGCGTTCAGCGGGTCGGTGCCCGGGCACTGGTTCTCCGGACCGGTGTGGAAGAGCAGGTACTCCAGCGCATCCAGCCCGTAGACGTTGACCAGCGCGGTCTCGAAGAAGGTCGGCGCCAGGTAGCCCTGGGCCACCAGCTCCTGGTCGACGCGGCAGGGGCTGACGGTGGGCCAGGAGTAGATCTTGTCCCGCCGCGACTCCCCCCCGGTCATCACCGCCGGCGCTCCGGCCGGGCCCAGCTGCAGCAGCTCCGCGCGCTGCCAGGTGCCCATCGCCGCCCCCCAGGCGGCCTGCGCGGCGGCCAGCTCGGTGGGCGCCTCGGCGGCAACGGTGGCGGTGGCCAGGGCGGCGGTGGCGGTCTTCAGCGCCGCGGTCCGGCTGGAGAACTCGCTGTAGGTGGGGAGGACCACGTTGTTGGCCACCGACGCCAGCAGCTGCCGGCGGAAGTCGTCGTCCGGATCCTTGGCCTTCGGGCAGGCGCAGAGCCCCAGCGCCGCCAGGAGCAGGAGCCCGCGCGCGACGGGGGAAAGGCGGGACCGGGACATGGAGACCTCTTCCGACTGGGACGAATTGATAATGAGTCGCAAAATCAAACCAGTCCCAGGAAGTCAAGGGATCGACTCCGGGAACGGACTCCCGGACGACACCCGGGGTGATGGCTCCCAGAACACGACGGCCGCCCTCCCCCGCGAACGGAGAACCAGGGCGGCCGGACCACGAGGGCGAAGCGGAGGGAGGGGCTCTACCCGGCCAGCTCCTGCATCAACGCCTCGTCAATCTCGAAGTTGGCGTGGACCTCCTGCACGTCGTCGTTGTCTTCCAGGAGCTCCATCAGCTTGAGCATCTTGCGGGCGTTGTCCCCCTCCAGGCGGACGGTGTTCTCCGGCAGGTACAGCCACTTCTGTTCGGAGACCGGGATCCCCGCCGCCTCCAGGGCGCTGGCCACCGGGTGCAGATCGTTGGGGGCGGTGCGCACCTCGAACCCCTCCGGCCCGTGGTTGAGCACATCCTCCGCGCCGGCCTCCAGCGCCTGCTCCATCACCTCGTCCTCGCTGGGCCCGGCCTTCACCGAGACCACTCCCTTGCGGTGGAACATCCAGCCCACCGCGCCGGTGGCCGCCATGTTCCCGCCGCCGGTGGAGAAGGAGGAGCGGACCTCGCTGGCGCTGCGATTGCGGTTGTCGGTGAGGCACTCCACGATCACCGCCACCCCGCCGGGGCCGTAGCCCTCGTAGACGATCTCCTCGTAGGCGGCGCCCTCCAGCTCGCCGGTGCCCTTCTTGACCGCGCGCTGGATGCTGTCGCCGGGGATGTTGGCGGCCTTGGCGGCGGAGATCGCCACCCGCAGGCGGTTGTTGTTGGCCGGGTCACCGCCGCCCAGCTTGGCGGCCATGGTGATCTCCTTGATCACCTTGGAGAACAGCTTCCCCTTGGTGTTGCCCATCGCGGCCTTCTGCCGCTTGATCTTCGACCAGCGATTGTGACCCGACATCCGCGCCCTCGACCGCCGGCTCCGGCGCTAGCGCGGGAGCAGTTGCTGCGCTTCTGTGCCCAGGGGGCCCTGGCCGTCCAGCGCAATCACCCGGTCCAGGTGGAGCCGGGCCACCTCGTGTTCACCGCGGGTCAGCGCCAGCCGGCCCAACAGCAGCTGGGCGCGGGGATGGGAGGGCTCCAGCTCCACCGCCTTGAGCGCCGCCACCTCCGCCGCGCTGGGCTCACCGGAGTCCAGCCGGGTGACGCCCAGGTAGGCCCAGGCCTCGGCGGAGGAGGGATCGGCGGCCACCACCTGCTCCAGCAGCTCGCGGGCCCCGGCCACCTCTCCGCCCTCGTAGAGGCGGACCGCCTGCTGGAACCAGGGAGCCTCGGTCACCGCCAGGGCGCCGGGGACCACCGGCACCGCCTGGGGGGCAGCACGGGCGCCCAGGTCCCGGGGCAGCACGATGGCGGCGGACAGGCCCAGCCCCAGCACCGCGGCGCCGATCAGCAGCGTGCCGCGGGCGGAGCGATCGCTGACCGGGGGCAAGCCCACCGACACCGTCGGGCTGGCCACCTCCCGCACCGGGGAGTGGGTCTTGACCAACTCGTCGTCCGGCATCAGGTACGGATCGCTGACCGGGGTGGAGACCTCGCTGATCACCGCTTCCTCCGCGGCGAACTCGAAGGCCGGTCCGGCCGGCTCCACCACGGTGCGGATCCGGAAGGCGTCCAGCTGGCGCACCAGCTCCGGCGCCAGGCCCTCCCGCACCGCCTTGGGGCTGGCCTGGGGAACGAACCGCTCGTCGTTGGAGGCGGCCCAGCGGGAGACCGCCGGAGAGCCGAACCGCTCCAGCACCCGGACCAGATTGGCGGTCCGCTGCTGTTCCCCGTCCTCGCCCACCGGGAGCACCGCGCCCAGGGTGTAGAGCCGGGTCAGGGCCTCCAGGGCCACCGTCTCGTCGCAGGGGGCGTCGATCAGGATCTGCCGGACCGAACGCCGCCCGTCGCACAGCCGGGCCAGGGGGGCGATGTCGTGCGGCAAGGAGGCGTGGGCCCGGGCGAAGGCGGCCACGTCCATCGCCAGCACCGCGTCCAGCGGCAGCCCGGTGGTCAGCAGCCGTTGGAACCGGCGCAGCCGGGGCAGCACCACGCCGCACAGCTCCGGCAGCTCCAGGGTCTCCAGCCCGGCGGTGGTGGGGCCGAAGGTCACCTCCATCTCCCCGTGGCCCAGGGCCAGCATCCGCTCCACCGCCCGGCGTCCGATGGTGCGCTCGAAGGTGCAGTCCACGATGCTGCCGTCCCGGAAGGCCAGCGCCGCCGAGCCCCGACGCAGCTTCACCCGTCCGGCCCGGCCGGAGGTCAGAAGCGCGCGCACCAGCTGGGGAAGGGGCAGCTCGGAGGTGTGCAGCACCCGGGCGTTGCCGTGCTGTTCGGCCACGATCTTCAGCTTGGCCAGCGCCAGGATGTCTCCCACGAAGGCGGGCTTGGGCAGAAGCTCGTCCGCGCCGGCGTTCTTGGCCAGGCCGCGCTGGGTGGCGTCGGTCCGGCGGGCCAGCAGGATCACGCAGCGGGGGGCGCCGCCCTGGAGGTTGCGCAGGGCCTCACAGAGCGCGAACCCGTCCTGCTGGGGAAGGTCCACCTCGCTGAGCACCAACTCCGGCACGAACGGCAGCGCGGCCACGGTCCGCAGCGCCTCCTCGGCGCTGCCGGCGGTGAACACCTCGAAGCCCTCCCGCTTGAGCGCGGCGGTCAGCAAGGAGCGGGCGCCCAGATCCGGATCCACCACCAGCGCGGTGGCGCCCTCCACCTCCACCGAACCCAGCCGCTGCAGCGGCGAGCGACGGGTCCCCGCCACCGAGCGGGCGATCCGATGGGGCCGCACCGCCAGGGCCGCGGAGCCGACGACTGTGAACCGGGTCGGGACGAGCGAGGGTGCCACGGTGGATCGCGACATGGTCGGCTCCAGGTAGGGAAAGCAGCGCGCGCCTCATACTTCATTTTCGGCCGCCCGTCGAGGGAGGGGGGCAGCGGACGCTTCCCGCAACCATTTGATTTTACAGGTCCGGATTCGAGAAGAGGCGGCGATGCGAGGGCCGCTGTAGGGTCCGCCGCCGTGAACGCACCGAGCCCACTCCTCGTGCCGCTTTGCGTCATCCTCGCCGCCCTGGCCTCCCCGGCGCAGGCGCAGGAGGACGCGCTGTCCGACCGTCAGCTCACCCTGGGCGGCGCCGTCGCCCCCGCGATCCTTCCGGCAGGGGCGGTCGCCTTCTACGGCTACCTGGGCTTCCCGGAGGTCGGGGTGGGGTTCCGCCAGGGGTTCGGGCTGATCGAGGTCGAGGCCCGGGGCCGCTTCCACTATCCGCAGGTGGGCTTCGGGGTGGAGGCGCTGGTCAAGGTCCGGGTCTACGACGGGGACGACTTCTCGGTGGCGCCCTACGTGGGGTTGGGGGCGGTGGCCAACAGCGGCGCCCGCTACCTGGATGGCGCCAACTTCCCCTATCTGGGGATCCGTCCCCTGGTGGGCGCCGCGGCGTCCTATGAGCTGGCGGAGACCCTGCGGGCGATCGCGCTTTTCGAGGTGCCGTTCGATGTGGGGCTGGTGCCCGCCGGCGCCGGCGGCCGGCTCAACCCGCTGCTGGGAGGCGGGCTGGAGCTGTATCTGGGCGAGGACTTCACGGGGATGGTGATGGGTCGGGTGGGCCTGGACCTGCTGTTCCCTCCCTCGTCCAGTCCCCTCCCCCGCTTCGGCTTCGAGGTCCGGCTCGGGTTGGGCTACCGGCTGTTCTGAGACCGGCTAAGCTGCCAGACGAGTCCATGGCGGCGCCGCTGCAGATCGGTAAGTACGAGCTGGTCCGGAAGCTGGCCTCCGGTGGAATGGCGGAGGTGTATCTGGCCCGCGCGGCCGGCCCCGCCGGATTCCAGAAGACGCTGGTGGTGAAGCGGATCCTTCCCCACCTGGCCGAGGATCCAAAGTTCGTGGAGATGTTCCTGGCCGAGGCCCGGCTGGCCGCGGGGCTGAACCACCCCGGGGTGGTGCAGATCTTCGACTTCGGCGAGGCGGATGACGCCTACTACCTGGCGATGGAGTACGTGGACGGCCCGGACCTGGGCACCCTGTGGCGGGCGGCCCGCGGCCGGCTGCCGATCGCCCACGCGGTGAAGATCATCAGCCTGGCCTGCGAGGGGCTGGACTACGCGCACGCGCTGAACATCGTCCACCGCGACGTCAGCCCGGACAACATCCTGCTCTCCCGCACCGGGGCGGTGAAGGTCACCGACTTCGGGGTGGCCAAGGCCGCCAGCACCTCCCAGCACACCCAGGCCGGGACCCTGAAGGGGAAGTTCGCGTACATGGCCCCCGAGCAGCTGCGGGGCAAGCCCCTGGATCGCCGCGCGGACGTGTACTCGGCGGCGGCCACCCTCTACGAGGCGCTGGCCGGGAACCGGCTGTTTGACGTGGAGGGGGATGTGGCCCTGCTCAACGCGGTGGCCAAGGAGCCCCACGTGGACATCCGCAGCCGCCGGCCGGAGATCCCCGAAGCGCTCTCCCGCATCCTGGACAAGGCGCTGGCCAAGGATCCCACGCGGCGCTACCCCAGCTGCCGGGCCCTGGGGCTGGAGCTGGAGAACTTCCTCCGCGCCTCCAACGAGGTGGTGGGGACGTACGAACTCTCGTCGCTGGTGGCCCAGTTGACCGACCCGGCGCCGGAGCCCTCCGGAACCACGACGGGACGCAGCGGGATGAGACCGGCCCCGGTGCGCAAGCCGTCCACTCCCCCCACCGCCCAGTCCGCGGCACCCGCGCGGCAGCGAAGCCCGGCGCCCCCGGGAGAGCTGACGGGGCGGCCGCAGCATCTGGCCCGGCTGGAGGCGGTCCGAGAGTGGCTCTCGGCGATGGGCGATCCCGCGCTGCGGCGGCAGGCCCTCGACACCGCCCGGCAGTTCCCCCGGAACCATCCGCTGGAGACCGTGCTGGCGGCAGGGTCGGCGGTGCTGGTGATCGTCACCCTGTGGATCCTGCTCTCGTCGCTGTTCGTGGGATCGTAGCCAGCGCCTCCCGTTCCGCCTCCCCGGGAGGCGGCCGACCCCGCGGCCGATGCCCGGGGCTCCCCACGTCCCCAGCTTGAACGGTATCCGGCCGCCAAGCAGAAGGTGGCCCCTGCGCGGAGGAAGCGTCATGGCCATGGCCACCAAGTGCGAGCAGTGCGGGAACGACTACGACAAGGCCTTCCTGATCACCCTGGGAGGCAAGAGCCACACCTTCGACAGCTTCGAGTGCGCGATCGAAGCGCTGGCCCCACGTTGCGGCCACTGCAAGTGCCGGATCCTGGGCCACGGGCTGGAGAAGGAGGGGCGGATCTTCTGCTGTGCGAACTGCTCCCGGCAGGAGGGAATCCGGGAGCTGCGGGATCGGGTCTAGCGGTGATCGAACGGATCCCGGTGGAGGCCCACCTGGGCCTCGGTGACTACGGGGCGCTGGTCCACCTGGCCGGCGCGGTGCAGTCGCTGCGCGCCGAGGCCAGATGCCTGGTGCCGGAGCTGGGGGACCGGAAGATCTGGATGCTCAGCTCCACCTCGGTGGGCGGCGGGGTGGCGGAGATGATGCCCCGCCTGGTCTCGCTGCTGCAGGAGGTGGGGGCCTCGGTGGAGTGGGTGGTGATGCGCCCCTCCCGTCCGGAGTTCTTCGCCCTCACCAAGCGGTTGCACAACCTGATCCACGGAGAGGGCAACCCGGAGCTCACCGCAGCGGACCGCGCCCTCTACGACCTCACCAGCGAGGAGTGCGCCCGGGCCCTGCGACCACTGCTGGCGCCCCAGGACCTGCTGGTGGTGCACGATCCCCAGCCAATGGGAGTGGGGGCCAGCCTGAAGCGGAGTCTGGGGCTGTCCACCCTGTTCCGCAGCCACATCGGCCTCAACGAGGAGACCACGCAGACCACCGCCGCCTGGAACTTCCTTCGCCCCTACGGGCAGCAGTTCGACCACGCGGTGTTCTCCGCCACCGAATACATCCGCGACTTCCTGGCGGGCAGAAGCTCGATCATCCGCCCCGGGCTGGATCCGATGAGCCACAAGAACCGGGACCTGCCGCCCCACAAGCTGGTGGGCGTGCTCAGCAACGCGGGACTGGTGGCCCCCTACCATCCGGTGGTCACCCCGCCCTTCGAAGATCGCGCGCTGCGGCTGCAGCCGGATGGACGCTTCCGCGGGGCGCTGGACCACGAGGAGATCGGGCTGATGTACCGCCCGATCGTCACCCAGGTCTCCCGCTGGGATCGGCTCAAGGGCTTCTTGCCGCTGCTGCGGGCCTTCGCGGTGCTCAAACAGGATGTGGACCGACCGGGGATCGATCCCCGCCACCGGCGTCGGCTGCAGATCCTCCGACTGGTGCTGGCCGGTCCGGACCCGGCCTCGATCGCGGATGACCCGGAGGCCAAGGAGGTGCTGCAGGAGCTGGCGGCGGCCTACGCCCGGTTGCCGCCCGGGCTCCAGGAGGACGTGGCGATCCTGCTCCTGCCGATGGTGTCGGTGAAGCACAACGCCCTGATGGTCAACGGCCTGCAGCGCTGTTCCACGGTGGTGGTGCAGAACTCGCTGCGGGAGGGCTTCGGACTGACCGCCACCGAGGCGATGTGGAAGGGGATCCCGGTGCTGGGCTCCCAGGCCTGGGGCCTGCGCCAGCAGATCCGCGACGGACTGGATGGAAGGCTGATCCCGGATCCCAACGACACCCAGACCGTGGCCGGCACCCTGTACCAGATGCTGCAGGACCCGATGCAGCGGCTGCGGTGGGGCCAGAGCGGCCAGCGCCACGTCCACGACGAGTTCCTGGTGCTGACCCAGGTTCGCCGCTGGCTTCAGGTAACGACCTCGTTGATCGCCAGGCAGGCAGGGGCGAGTCGGCCGATGTCCCTGCCGAGAGCCAGTAGCCCTCTCCCCGAGAGCCGACACGCCTGACCCGCTGTCGGCGGGGGACGGCAGGCGACCTGATCGACGCTGAGAGCCGATCGCGCGGCCCCTCCCCTTCCTGCGGTAACCTCCGTCCATGTCGATCGAAGGCCCCCAGGATGTCGAAGCGCTGAAGAAGATTGGTTCGGTGGTGGCGGAGGCCCGCGACGCGATGGGCCGGGCCATCGTGGTGGGGATGACCACCGCGGAGCTGGATGAGGTCGGCCGCGAGGTGTTGATCAAGCACGGCGCCCGGTCCGCGCCGCAGCTGGCCTACAAGTTCCCGGGCTGGACCTGCATCAGCGTGAACGACGCGCTGGCGCACGGGGTGCCGTCCAAGGATGTCGTCCTGCGCGAAGGAGATCTGGTCAACGTCGACGTGTCGGCCGAGCTCAACGGCTACTGGGCGGACACCGGCGCCACCTTCGCGGTGGGCGCGGTGCCGGCGCGGACCGAGGCCTTGCTGGAGGCCACCCGGGCGGCGCTGAGGGATGCGTTGGCGCAGGCCAGGGCCGGAAAGCCACTGCGGGAGATCGGCCGGGTGGTCGAGGCCCGGGCCAAGCGCCATGGCTTCAAGGTGATCCGGAACATCTGCGGCCACGGGGTGGGGCGGTTCATTCACGAGGCGCCCAGCGTCTCCAACACCTACGAGCGGGACGAGCAGACGATCCTCACCGAGGGGCTGGTGATCGCCATCGAGCCGTTCCTGACCATGAACGCGCGCTTCGTGGTCGAAGACGCGGATGGCTGGACCCTCCGCACCCCGGACAAGACCCTGGGCGCGCAGTTCGAGCACAGCATCATCGTCACCCGCGGCGAGCCGATCATCCTCACCGCCGCGGCGTGAACCGGTGATAGCGCCTTGCTGGGAAATTGCCGCAGGGCGTCCAGCAGCCAACTGGGCAGGCGCCAACGTTCCCTCCCCGGGACTCAATCTGCCCAGGCCGCTCCCGCATGGCCCTCCAAGACCCCAGTTACTACAGTCGCCTTCAGTGATCGGAGGCTCGAATGGCTGACCAGACGGAGAAGCTGTTGGGGGAGGCTCTCAAGCTGCCGACCCCCGACCGTGCGCGCCTGGCAGCTGAACTGATCGCCAGCGTCGATGGCGGGGCGGAGCCCGAGGCAGAAGCGGCATGGGCTGCGGAGATTGATCGGCGTGTCCGGAAGGTAACTCCTCCCAGGAAGTCCACGCTCGGATCGCCACCCTGCTCCGCGCAAAGTGAGCCGTCGGGTCGTTGAAGCGCGAAGGGTGCCCTGACCCCGTTTCCCCTCTGGATCGTCTTCATCGAGCACGAGGGAACCGTCGTCGTCATCGCCTATGCCCACGAGCGAAGGCGACCCGGCTATTGGCTTGATCGGGTCAGGAGTTCCTGAGTGCCGCGGAAGGCCGTCAGCGGACCTTCTGCAGCTCGCCCAGGAACTTGTCCGGCTTGAGAAAGCCGGTCACCCGCGGGTCCTTGAGGATCTGTCCTTCGGAGGAGATGAAGGCCACCGTGGGCAGCCCCTGGACCCCGAAGCGATCGTAGAGCTCCATGATCGCGTCCTCTTCGTTGGTCCCGTCCACCTTGATGTTCACGAAGCGGTCGGACTCGGTGACCACGGTGGGGGCCACGTAGGTCTCGCGGTCCAGTTCCTTACAGGCGGCGCACCAGTCGGCGTAGAAGTCGATCATCACCGGCTTGCCGTCCGCGCGGGCCTGGTTGAGCAGCTCCTCGAAGTGGGTCACCGCGGTGACCTGCTCGGAGGGGAACTTGTGGTGCCAGACCAGCGCCTTGTGCTCCGGCGCCTCGGCCCAGCCCAGGTCCACCCACAGCTTTCCCTGGGTGTGCTCGTTGAGGGCGGCGATCCGCACCAGGATCGCCACCACCACCAGCGTCACTCCCACGGTCTTGAGGACCACCTCGCCCAGCCGGGCCTTGAAGGAGAGGTGGATGGCGCCCAGCAACACGCCCACCGCGGTCACCACCCCGGCGATCGCCGCGCCGGGGATGGACCCCAGGTAGGCGGCCATCGCCGAAGAGGCCTCGCGCAGCGCCGGCACCGCGTCCCGGATGTAGGTGGCGGCCAGCGCGACCAGGGTGATCCCCAGCACGCTCTTGACCCACTCCATCCACACCCCGCCCTTGGGCAGCTTGATCGCGAACACCCCGATCAGGAAGAAGGGCACCCCGATCCCCAGCGCGTAGATGAACAGCAGCGAACCGCCCAGCACCGTGCTCTGGGTCTTGGCCACGAACGCCAGCAGCCCGGTCAGCACCGGGCCGGTGCAGGGCGCGGCCAAAAAGCCGGACACCGCCCCCATCAGCAGCGCCCCGGCGATCCCGGTCCCGCCCACGGTGGACAGCCGGGAGGCCAGCCCGGAGGGGAGGGCCAGCTCGAAGGCGCCGAACATGGAGGAGGCCAGCACCAGCAGGAACACCGCCAGCCCGCCCACCACATACGGATTGCCCAGCATCGACCCGAAGGCCTGACCGGTCTTGGCGGCCAGGATCCCCAGGCCGGCGAAGACCAGCCCCATCCCCACGATGTAGGCGCTGGTCAGGATCACCGCCTTGCCGCGGGAGGTGTCCTTGCGGGCGCCGAACACGCTGACGGTGATCGGGATCAGCGGGTACACGCAGGGGGTCATCGCGGTCAAAAGCCCGCCCAGCCACACCACCAGCGCCCCGGTGAGGAACTGGCCGCCATCCAGGAACCGGGCCGCGTCCAGCTGGGTGTCGGGGCCCACGGGCAGGACCCAGGGCACCAGGAACAGGACGGCGCCGGCGACCAGCGCGAAGAGCAGGAGCTTGTTGCGGTTCATTCGGTCCCTTCGACTAAGCCCCGAGCTTATACGCCGCAACCTTGATGGATGCGCGCCCGGGCAGGCCCCCGCCCGGACGCGCCCCACAACCGGCCAGCCCCCTCGCCTACTCCCGGGCCGGCACCAGTGACTCGTCCACCGGGCGGGGAACCTTGAGCCCGGCGGACCGGGCCAGCCCCATCACCCCCTCCACCGCGGCGGCGATGTAGCCAAACGGGTTGGCCCCATCCACTGAGGTGACGTGGACCTCGCCCATGTTCTGCTGGAAGGCGGCGGCGATCTGCGGCAGCTGCTGCGCCACCTGCAGCTGGATCACCTCCGGCGAGACCGTGTTCTCGATCTCCCGCAGGGCCCGCTTGAGCGACAGCTCCAGCTCCTGCCCCGACCGCTGGCGACGCTCCTCCAACTCCCCGATCGCCAGCTCCACCTCGGTGAGGTTGCGCCGGGACTCGGCCAGCGCCGCCTGGGCCTGGACGATGTGCACCTCCTGCTGGACGCCTTGGAGCCGGGCCTCGAACTTGGCCGCCTCCGCCTCCGCCTCCAGCCGCAACTTCTCCACCTCCGCCTGCAGCCGGGCCGCCGCCATCGCCCGCTCGTGGGCCAGCCGAGCCTCCTCCTTGCGGCCCTCCGCCGCCAGCGCCTCCAGCTGCGCCTTCTCCTCCGCCTCCTGGCGCCGGCGCTTGACCTCCAGCTCTGCCTCCAGCCGCTCCAGCGCCAGCGCCCGGGCGCTCTCCACCTTGGACTGCTCCAGCGCGCGCTCCTGGGCGGTCTTGGCCTCGCTCACCCGCTTCTCGGTGGCGATCTGCGCCACCCGCCCATGCTCATCCGCGTTGCGCTGCTGTTCGCGGATCTCGGTCTCGCTGGCCACCCGGGCCAGGGCGATCACCCGGTCCGCCTCCGCCTTCCCCTGCTGCAAGGCGCGCTCCTTGTGCAGCTCCGCCTCGCGCGCCACCCGCTCCTGTTCCTGGCGGTAGCGGGCCTGCATGTTGGCGAACACCTGCTGCGACAACACCCGCACGTCTTGGATCTCGATGGTGTCGATCACCACCCCCCAGCCCTTCTGGGTGTGGTCCTCGTTGCGGCCGCTGCCGGAGACCACCGGGGCGATCTCCCGCATCAGCTCGGTGGCCAGGCCCTCCTTGCGCTTGGTCAGGCACTGCTCCACCGAGAGGTTCGCCACCAGCCGGCGGACAGCGCCCACGAACATCTCCGCCAGCATCCGCTCCAGCTTCTCCGAGGCCCGCTCCGGGTAGGAGAAGTTGAGCATCCGGAAGGCGATCAGCGGCTCGGCGATCCGGTACACCGCCAACCCGGTCACCTGCACCCCCACCTTCTCCGAGGTCACCTGATCCGCGGTGAAGTGCAGCCGCTGGATGGTGGTGGGGACGATGGCCACCGAGTCCCAGGGGAACTTGAAGCACGCCGCCCCCTGCGCCGCGGTCAGCACCTGGCCGCCGCGCATCCGGATCAGGAACTCGCTGGGCTTGGCGGAGAGGAAGCCCCAGCGCTTCACCTTGTCCGGGTCCTCCTCGGGCTTCCCTGCCCGCCAGCCCTCCGGGTAGCGGACCTTGGGCTCGAGGGAGAGCTCGGCCCGCCCCGACTGGATGACTCCGTTGCCGCGCCGCTTCTCGCTGGTATCGACCTGGTTCATCGCATCCTCCGCCCGGACCCCTCAGCACGCTCCCTGCCAAGGGGAAGCCGCCGTGAATTCCGACGGTTGTCCCGGGGGCCTGCGCCCTTCCGGTGCATGACTCCTCCTCTTTGGTTCACCTGCCCCGCCCTGGACCACTGCGGCCGGGGGGCAGGTTGGCTTGACCAGACCCGCGGGATTTCTATAGATAGAGGTCAATCAGGACCAATTTGGTCCACATTGGTGGTTACATGTAGGCCGACCACCAACGTTGTCGGTGTTCCTTCAAGGGTTTCAAGGGGTTCGAGAGAGCGATGAAGCTGCCAATCTACCTGGACAACCACGCCACCACGCCGATGGACCCGCGGGTGCTCGACGCGATGCTGCCCTACCTGCGCGAGGACTTCGGGAACGCGTCGTCGCGGAACCACCCCTTCGGCTGGAAGGCCGAGGCGGCGGTGGAGAAGGCCCGGGCCCAGGTCGGTGCGCTGATCGGCGCCTCGGACAAGGAGATCGTCTTCACCTCCGGGGCCACCGAGTCCGACAACCTGGCGATCAAGGGCGTGGTGGAGTTCTACCGCTCCAAGGGCGATCACATCATCACCCTCAAGACCGAGCACAAGGCGGTCCTGGACACCTGCAAGCGGCTGGAGCGTCAGCGCTCGGAGCGGATTGAAGAGCTGCGGATGCTGCGGCTCTCCGAGCTGGCCAAGACCGACGTCACCGCGGACAACGTCAACGAGATCGCCGCCCGGTTCGACCTGGAGACCGACGAGGTTTTCCAGCGCTGGACCGCGAACGTGCCGGCCGGCGCCCGGGTCACCTACCTGGACGTGAAGCCGGACGGGCTGGTGGACCTGGAGCAGCTGAAGGCGGCGATCACCGACAAGACGATCCTGGTCAGCATCATGCTGGCCAACAACGAGATCGGCGTGGTCCAGCCGGTCAACGAGATCGGGAAGATCTGCCGCGAGCGCGGCGTGCTCTTCCACTGCGACGCGGTGCAGGGCGTGGGCAAGGTCCCCTTCAACGTGGATGAGGCGAAGGTGGATCTGGCCTCCCTCTCCGCGCACAAGATGTACGGCCCCAAGGGCGTGGGCGCCCTCTACGTGCGCCGCAAGCCGCGGGTGCGGATCGCCCCGATGGTGGACGGCGGAGGGCACGAGCGCGGGATGCGCTCGGGCACCCTGAACGTCCCGGCGATCGTCGGCTTCGGCGTGGCCTGCGAGCTGGCCAAGTCCGAGATGGCGGAGGAGTCCGCCCGGCTGTTCCGGATGCGGGAGAAGCTGCGCAAGTACATCTTCGATCACCTGGACATGTGCATCGTCAACGGGTCGCTGCAGCACCGGCTCCCCGGCAGCCTGAACATCTCCTTCTCCTACGTGGAGGGAGAGGGGCTGATGATGGCGATCAAGGACGTGGCGGTGTCCTCCGGTTCGGCCTGCACCTCGGCCTCCCTGGAACCCTCCTACGTGCTGCGCAACCTGGGCGTGGAAGAGGACATGGCGCACAGCTCGATCCGCTTCGGGATCGGCCGCTTCAACACCGAGGAGGAGATCGACTATGTCGCCCGCCTGGTGGTGGAGAAGGTGAGCAAGCTTCGGGAGATGAGCCCGCTGTACGAGATGGCCAAGGAAGGCGTCGACCTCAAGAGCGTGGAGTGGACGGCTCACTGAGGCAGCGCGGTCTCTAACGATTTTCGCATCTAGCTTTTGGAGTCAGGAGCACGTCATGGCGTACAGCGAGAAGGTCATCGAGCACTACGAGAACCCCCGGAACGTGGGGACCCTGGACAAGTCCGATCCCAACGTGGGGACCGGGCTGGTGGGCGCCCCCGCCTGCGGCGACGTGATGCGGCTGCAGCTGCGGATCACCGACGACGGGATCATCGAGGACGCCAAGTTCAAGACCTTCGGCTGCGGTTCGGCCATCGCCTCCTCGTCGCTGGTGACCGAGTGGGTAAAGGGCAAGACCGTGGACCAGGCGATGGAGATCACCAACAAGGAGGTGGCCAAGGAGCTGTCGCTGCCGCCGGTGAAGATCCACTGCTCGGTGCTGGCCGAGGACGCGATCAAGGCCGCCATCGCCGACTTCAAGAAGAAGCGCGAGTCCAAGAAGGCCGCGCAGGGTTGATCATGAGCGAGCCGCAGACCCAGACCTCCTCCCCCACCGCCGCCACGCCGGCGCCCGCTCCCGCCAAGCCCAGGGGCGTGGGGATCGGCGACAGCGCCGTCACGCGGCTGCGGATGCTGCTGGAGGACCGCAAGACGCCCGAGGCCGGACTGCGGATCGCGGTGAAGGGCGGCGGCTGCTCGGGGCTCTCCTACAACCTGGAGTGGGCGGAGCAGCCCCGCGAGCGCGACAAGATCTTCGAGCGGGAGGGAGTCCGCATCTTCGTGGACCCCAAGAGCTACCTGTACCTGATCGGCACCGAGCTCATCTACGAGGACGGGCTGATGGCGTCCGGGTTCAAGCTGCACAACCCGAACGTGAAGGCCGCCTGCGGTTGCGGGGACAGCTTCACGGTCTAGCGGTCCGCCGGCGCTCGCGCGGGGCCGGTGACCCTTCCGTGCACGGGATCAGGTGATGTCTTGGAGATGAAGTGCTGGAGCTGTGGTGCGGGCACGGGCGGCAAGGCCTTCTGCCCCTCCTGCGGGAAGATCGCTCCCCGGCCCCCGGGGGCCTCGCACTTCGAGGTGTTCGGGATCCCCCGCGGGTACGACGTGGACACCGCGGCGCTGGAGAAGCTGTTCCGCGAGCTGTCGCTCAAGCTGCACCCGGATCGCTTTGCCCAGGCCGAGGCCAAGGAACGCCGGCTGTCGCTGGAGCACACCACCGCGCTCAACGAGGCGTACAAGACGCTCAAGGATCCGATCCGCCGCGGCTTCTACCTGCTCAAGCTGCACGGGATTGACCTGGACCGGGAGGACGCCGGCGCGCAGAAGGACATGCCGCTGGAGTTCCTGGAAGAGGTGATGGAGCTGCGCGAGGAGCTGGACTCCGCGCGGGCGTCCAAGGACGTGGCCCTGGCCCAGAAGATGGGAGACCAGGTGCAGGGGCGGCAGCAGCAGGCCCTGGAGGCGGGGGCGGCGGCGCTGCGTCAGCTGGCGGGCGGGACGGGCGGCGAGGCGGCCTTGAAGGAGGCCTCGCATCAATTGGGGCGGGTCCGGTACTTCCAGCGGTTCCTGGAAGAGGTTTTGGCAATCGAGGAAGAGGCGCTGGGGTGAGCAAGAACGGCTTTCTGCAGATTCACGATCCGATGCGGCCCAAGGGGCGCGCAGTGGGGATCGACCTGGGCACCACCAACTCGCTGGTGGCGGCGGTGGTGCACAGCAAGCCCACCTGCTTGGAGGCGGACGAGGGCGGGGCCCGGCTGCTGCCCTCGGTGGTGCACTACGGCAAGGACGGAGGGGTGATCGTGGGCAGCCGCGCCCGGGCGCTGGCCTCCGAGTTCCCCACCGACACCATCGTCTCGGTCAAGCGCTTCATGGGCAAGAGCGCGGACGACGCGGAGACCCGGAAGCTGGGCGCCCACCGCTTCCTGCCTGGCGGGAAGATCGTCCAGTTCGACGTGGCCGGCGGCCAGCCGGTGAACCCGATCGAGGTCTCCGGGGAGATCCTGCGCGCGCTCAAGCGCCGCGCCGAGTCCTTCTTCGCCGGCAAGGTGGAGCAGGCGGTGATCACCGTCCCCGCCTACTTCGACGACGCCCAGCGGCAGGCCACCAAGGACGCCGGACGGCTGGCGGGCCTGGAGGTGCTGCGGCTGATCAACGAGCCCACCGCCGCGGCGCTGGCCTACGGGTTGGACAAGGGCAGCCAGGGGACCTTCGCGGTCTACGATCTGGGCGGCGGGACCTTCGACGTCTCCATCCTCAAGCTGGTGGACGGGGTGTTCGAGGTGAAGTCCACCGGCGGCGATTCGGCGCTGGGCGGGGACGACTTCGACCGCGCCATCGCCTCCCGGTTGCTGGAGGGCGCAGGGATCTCCTCCCCCACCCCCGGGCAGATCCAGGACGCGCTGGCCGCCTCCCGGACGGCCAAGGAGGCCCTGACCGACGCGGACAGCGTGGAGCTGACGGTGGCCGGCCGCGCGGAGAAGGTCACCCGCGCCGACTTCGACCAGTGGATTGCCCCGCTGGTGCAGCGCACCGGGCTGGTCTGCCGGCGCGCGCTCAAGGACGCCGGGGTGAGTGTCGCCGAGGTGGACGGGGTGATCCTGGTCGGCGGTTCGACCCGGGTGCCGGCGGTGCGCAGCTTCGTGGCCGAGCTGTTCGGCAAGCAGCCGCTGGGGGACATCGATCCCGACCAGGTGGTGGCGCTGGGGGCGGCGGTCCAGGCGGACCTGCTGACCAACGCCGACCGTCAGGACGAGGTGCTGCTGCTGGACGTGATCCCCCTGTCCCTGGGGCTGGAGACGATGGGCGGGGTGGCGGAGAAGGTCATCGCCCGCAACTCCACCATCCCCACCGCGGCGGCGCAGATCTTCACCACCTTCAAGGATGGCCAAAACGCCATGGACATCCACGTGGTCCAGGGCGAGCGCGAGCTGGTGGAGGACTGCCGCTCGCTGGCCCGCTTCCGTCTGGGCGGCATCCCCGCCCTGCCCGCCGGGATGGCCCGCATCGAGGTGAAGTTCCAGGTGGACGCCGACGGCATCCTCCACGTCTCCGCCCTGGAGCAGAGCACCGGGGTGAAGCAGGAGATCACCGTCAAGCCCTCCCACGGGCTGACCGACGAGGAGGTGGAGACCATGCTGCTGGACTCCATCGAGCATGGGGAGGAGGACATCCAGGCCCGCCTGCTCCGCGAGCAGCAGGTGGAGGCGGAGCGGATCCTCACCGACGCCGAGAAGCAGCTGACCCAGCACCGGGGGCTGTTGGAGCCGGGCGAGGAGGCGACCTTGCGGGGGATGATGAAGACTGTCTCCGAGGTCTCCCGGGGTCGGGACCACCTGGCGATCAAGGCCGCGATCCACGCGCTGGACGACCAGTCCAAGCCGTTCGTGGAGCGGATCATGAACCAGGCGATCACCCGGGCGGTCTCCGGGCACTCGGTGGAGGAGTACTAGGTGCCGAAGATCACCTTCAAGAGCCCGCTGGAGGAGAAGGTCATCGAGGTCGCCTCGGGGTGCACCATCCTGGACGCGGCGGAGAAGGCCGAGGCCCAGGTGGGGCATGTGTGCGGCGGGGTCTGCGCCTGCTCCACCTGCCATGTGTGGGTGCGCAAGGGCCTGGACACCCTCTCCGAGCAGAGCGACGAGGAGATGGACCGGCTGGACCAGGCCTTCGACGTCCGGGAGTTTTCACGCCTCGGTTGTCAGGCCGAGGTGGGCTCGACCGACTTGTTGGTGGAGATCACCCAGGAGTCACTGACCGCGTTCATGGACGAGAACCCGGTGATCCGGAAACAACTCGAGGCCGAGGGACGTTGGCCACCGAAGAAGTAAACGCTTGACGGGTGGGAGCCGGATCGATACAAACCCGCCCGCTTCGAACGCCGCCGCCCAGGTGGTGGAATTGGTAGACACACTAGATTCAGGGTCTAGCGCCTGCAAGGGCATGGAGGTTCGAGTCCTCTCCTGGGCATTGAGAAAGGGATCCGGTTCGCCGGGTCCCTTTTTCATTTGCGGGCCCTGCTCTAGACCGGCTGGTGCTCCAGCAGCTCGTCGGCGTCCTGGGGGACGTGGCGCAGCTCGCGGGCGGCCTCCTTGCCCTGGCGGCGCAGGTCTCCCAGCTTCAGCTTCCGCTTCCAGAGGGAGAACGCCCCCACCCCCAGCTGCGCGGTGATGGTGGAGAGGTGGGTGAGCACCGCGAAGGCCGCCGCGTCGTCCGGGGAGGCCCCCAGGCTGCGGGCGGTCCAGCTGGTGACGAAGTAGTAGATGCCCAGCCCCGCCGGGACCCCGATCGCGGTCTGGCCCAGGGCAATCGCCCCCAGCACCACCGGCCCGGCGAACAGCCCTCCGGGGATGCCCATCCCTTGCAGCCCCAGCCCGTAGCCGAGGGCCGGGGCCAGCACCGGCCCGATGGAGAAGAACAGCAGCAGGAACATCCCGCGGAAGGAGCGGGCAGCGCCCAGCCCCTCGCCGATGGAGATCAGCACCTCCTGGGTGCGGTGCAGCTTCCCCTTGCGGTGCAGCCCGGCGGCCAGGTTGGGGGCGAAGTGGGCCAAGGCGATCACCAGCACCACCAGCCCCAACAGCACCGGGATCGCCACCCGCAGGGTGCCGGCGAAGCTCTCGGTGGCGGCGCCAAACGGCCCCAGCAGGGTCACCGCCACCAGCACCATCAGGGCGGCGGTCTCCATCAGCTTGCAGACGGCGATCGACCCGATGGTGGAGATGAACGGCAGCCGCTGGGTCCGGGCCATCAGGAAGGCGCGGACCACGTCCCCCAGCTTCCCGGGGACGGCGTTGTTGGCAAACGCGCCGATCGCCACCAGGTGGTAGCGCTCGCTCAGCGGGACCTTCTTCTTCAGCGCCCGCTGCCACTGGACGGCCCGCAGCGGGATGATCGCCGCCGAGAGCAGGATGAAGGGCAGCATCCAGGTCAGGTGCTGCGGCAGGTCGCTGGCGAAGTCCCGCAGCGAGAACCGGGGGGTGAGCATCGGCCCCACCCCGTCGAAGCTCCACTGGAAGAACACGGTGGAGAGCAGCACCGCGGAGATCGCCACCCCCAGCAGCGCCAGCAGCGTCTTGAGCGCCACACTGCCCCGGGTCCTGTCCGCTGCGCGCATGCCCTCCCCTTTCTGGTTCAGCAATATGGCCCCGGGGACGGAGGGCGGCACGGTGGAGCAGGCGAGCGGGGGGAGGCTGCCTGGTCGCTTTCCGATCGGGCTTGGCACCGCTCCTGACGGCTTGCGTGCAGGCCACGCCGGAGGCCTCAGCTTCCACACGATGGGAACCTGGGCGAGGACACTGCTGCTGATGCTGCTCCTGGGCGCGCCCGGGGCCAGCGCGCAGGAGGAGTCGGCAGAAGCCGAGCCGGCGCGCGCCTTCGACGCGATCGTCCTGCCGCTGGTCTCCTTCAACAGCGATCAGGGCGTCGGCTACGGAGCCGTGGCCGGGGCCTACTTCTATTCGCCCGGGTACACGCCCTACCGGCACGCGATCGCCATCCAGGCGTTCGCCACCACCACCGGGGTCCGGAACCACTACCTGCGCTACGACGGTCCGCGGCTGCTGGGTCCGTTCCGGCTGGAGGCCCGGTTCGAGTACCGCCGCGAGCTGCTGGCCCCCTACTTCGGTGGCGGGAACCTCTCCGCGCCCGACTTTGGGGGCGACCTGCGCGATCCACGGTTCAACTACGAGCGCTTCGCGCCCGGGCTGTGGGTCCGGCTGCGGGGACGGCCCGGAGGAGCGGAGTCCCCGCTGGAGGTGTACGGGGGGCTCGCCTACCGCAAGACGGAGGTGACCGCGTTCGACGGCTCGATCCTGGAGGAGCAGCGACCCCAGGGGCTCACCGGCGGGGAGACAGGACAACTGCTGGCCGGCGCGCTGTGGGACACCCGGGACAACGAGGCGGACGCCACCTCCGGAGGGGCGGAGGAGTTCGGGGTGCGCGCCTCGCTACGGGGCGTGGGCAGCCGGTACAGCTACGTGGGGATCACCCTGGTCGAGCGGCGCTACTTCCGGCTCACCGACCGGGTGGTGTTCGCCCAGCGCTTCTTGTTCGACGCGCTGCTGGGAGACGTCCCCTTCTTCGAGTGGCCCAACCTGGGAGGGATCTCCTACACCGAAGGGGTGGGCGGGCTCTCCAGTGTCCGGGGCGTGCCGCGGAACCGCTTCGCCGGGAACACCAAGCTGATCTCCAACACCGAGCTGCGGGTGCAGGTCACCGACTTCAAGCTGTTCAACGCCCCGGTGAAGCTGGGGGTGGTGGGCTTCTTCGACGCCGGTCGGGTCTGGCATCCGGGGGTCGAGGACGGCCCCTGGCACGCCTGGCATCCGGGGACCGGGCTGGGGCTGAGGGCCGCCCGGCGCGCGGCGGTGGTCCGCTTCGACGCCGCCGTCTCCACCGAGACCTGGCGCCCGGCCTTCTACGTGACGTTCGGGCACATCTTCTGAGGGAGGGGCCGCTGCCCTGCCTGCCTGCTGGGTGCATCCCCGCCAATTCCATCCACAGCTTGAGCCCCAAGGGGGAGCCTTCAGCATGAGATTTCCAGGACACGGGATGAGCCTCGGCGAGTTCTTCAAGGCCCTGAAGCTGGAGTTCAAGAAGGACCGGATCAGCGACGTCGCCGGCGCGGTGACCTTCGCCGGGGTGCTGGCCCTGTTCCCGTTCATCCTCTTCCTGGTGGCCCTGGCGGGGGTGGTGATCGATCCCGCCCAGACCCAGGAGCTGATCACCCAGCTGGGTCAGGTGGCGCCGCCGGACGTGACCAACATCCTGGCGGAGCGGCTCAAGTCGCTGACCACGGCCGAGAGCGGAAGTGTGCTGGGGCTCTCGGCGCTGACCGCGATCTGGGCGGCCTCCGGAGGGATGAACGCGCTGATCCGCGCTTTGAACACCACCTACGGGGTGGAAGAGGGCCGGCCCTTCTGGAAGGTGCGGGGGATCGCGATCCTGATGGTGCTGATCACCGCGGTGCTGGTGCTGTCGGCGGCGATGATCGCGATCGCCATCCCGGCGGTGGCCGCCTGGGTGGGAGGGCCGGTGGGGACCCTCATCGTCTGGCTGCGAATGCCGATGGCCGGCCTGCTGATGATGTTCGTGTGGGCGATGCTGTACTACGCGCTCCCGGACGTGCAGCAGAAGTTCAAGTTCATCACCCCCGGTTCGGTGATCGGCGTGCTGGTGTGGGTGCTGGCCTCGTATGGCTTCAGCAAGTACGTCAGCAACTTCGGCAAGTACGAGGCCACCTACGGCGCGCTGGGCGGGATCATCGTCATGCTGCTGTGGATGTGGATCTCCGCCCAGGTCTTGCTGATGGGCGCGGAGATCAACGCGATCATCGAGCACAAGTCGGAGGAGGGAAAACGCGCCGGGGCCAAGTCGGTCAAGGACACCGGGGGCGGCGAGACCAAGCACGAGAAGGCCCAACGGAAGGGCTACGACACCGAGCGCCCGTGGGACCAGCCGTCGGTCCACGCCAGGGCCCGGGCCACCCACCGGGATCGCCTCCGCCATCCGGCAGGACCGGAGGAGAAGCTCAGCAAGCTGGAGAAGGCCAAGCTGGGAGCCTGGGGGATCGGGGCCGCCGTCTCGTACCTGGCCACCCGGAAGCGCCGGGTTCCCAGCGCCCATCCCTGACGCTCACTCCAGCCAGCCTTGGAGGCTGGGATCCGGGGTGACCTCGCCGCGCAGGCCGGGCTCGAGGGGCGCGGCCTGGGCGAAGAAGCCACGAGCCGCCAGGCCGTCCAGCAACTCCTGCTGGGCCGCCGCGTCCGGAGAGAACAACACGCAGACATCGCCTCCCCCGGCGCCGGAGGTCTTCCCGGTGCCACCGAAGGTCTTGGCCAACGCCAGGATCTGCTCGGCGGAGGGGGTCTCCAGTGCACCCAGCTCACGCAGCAGCGCCCGGCACTCCTCCACCGCCTCGCGCAGCCGGGAAAAGTCGGAGGCCACCAGAGCCTCCTCCAATGCCCGGCCGGCGGAGTCGGAGCGGAGCACGAAGTCCTCCCGCGCCCGGTCGTCCAGCTTCGCCTCGGCGCGGGCGATCAGCTTGGGGGTGGACGCGCTCTCGCCAGTGAATGCATAGGAGAGGAAGGAGGTCTTCACCGGAACCCGCCACAGCTCCACCGGGGGCGAAGACAGCAGCGACGCGCCGAGCTGCCCGGTGGAGGAGGCCGAGGCCAGCCCTTCCAGTGGATAGCGACGGTATCGGATCAGCCCGCCGGCGAAGATGGCGGCCACGTCCCCGCCGCTGCCCTTCATCCCCTGCTCCAGGGCGTGGGAGAGCATCGCCAGCTTCAACGCGTCGAACCGCTCCTCCAGCACGTAGCGAGCGGCCTCCGAAGCCAGCACCGCCGCGCGGGCCGATCCGCCCAGCCCCAGCTTGCGGCCATTGGAGGCCTGCGGTGAGGGGGAGAGGGCCAACTCGAGGCCCAGCGACTCCTTCCCGTGGGCCCGGTACGCCTCTCCCACCGCACGGGCGGCGAACCGGAAGCCATCCGGAACCGCGGCGCCCCAGTTCACGCCGATCGGGGTGCTGTGGCCGACCAGCCGTCCATCGGCGAGCACCAGATGCACCTCGCGATCCTCGCGGCGGCGGACACTGGCAAAGGTCCGCGGGCCCACCGCGGCAATCCGCGCGGTGCCGCCCCAGAGGACGGCGTACTCGCCAGCGAGGAACAGCTTTCCGGGCGCGGACAGGGCCCGCTGCATGCGACCACTCATGACCGCTTCATACGGCGCGAGGGGCCGGGGGGCGAGTCCGCGGTGTCAACCCACAACAGGACTCGAACGCCCAATGACCGTGCACCGGACTGCGGAACCCATCCCACCGGACGAACTAGGCGGGCGATGCGAGTTCGTCCGCCAAACCGCCGAAACCCCGGACGAAGTAGGCGGGCAATGCGAGTTCGTCCGGGGCGAACTGCGAGTGACTTCGCCCCTCGATTCCCCCGCTGTAGGCTCGTCCCGGTGAGTTCGTCGCTTTACGGCCCGCAGGCGCTCGCAGCCGATCTCCGCCGGCTCGTCGCCTTGAATCCCCACACCAAGGCCGAGCTGATGCATTGGTATGGGGAAGCCATCGAAGTGAAGGAACGGATCAGGACCTCGCCCAAGGTCCATGGAATGCCGCACTCCCTGTGGCACTTCCTGGATGACGCTGACATCCGCGCGAAGGATCCAGCCTACGCTCGGGAGCAGTTGGAGCGGCTTGAGGCGCATTTGCTCATCCTGGAGACCGGCGTTCTGCCACCCGACGACAGCCGCGCGGTCTCCTTCGGAGATCGCCCTTCCAGGGCTTGGCGCTGGCTGTTCACCCGCAAGGACCGAAAGGGCTGAGTCACCTTCGGTCCTGCCGAGAGGTGCGTGCCGGGCTGAGGCCGGTGGCTGGGTGGCTCATTCAGAACCGGAGGTACGAGTTGGCTTGGAAGATCGCATCGAGATGGAGACCAACGATGATCCCCGGTGGACCGCCTATGGCCAGCTCGTCAACGCGAGCTTCCCGAATAGGCCTCGTCAATGAGGGTGGGGTGTCCCCTGGGGTGGCGGACCCATGAGCCCTGCACCGGCCTCCCTAACTCAAGCCCCCGGACGAACTAGGCGCGCAATGAGAGTTCGTCCGGCCAAACCGCCGAAACCCCGGACGAAGTAGGCCGGCCGTGCGAGTTCGTCCGGGGGGTCGGCTTCCGAGCCCGCGCTAGAGCCTGAGATCGCCAGCCGTCAGCTCCCGGTCTGCCGTCCCGCCCCAGGACCGGAGGCGGATGCGGAGCGGTGCCGACCTCCCGGTCAGCTGCTCCAGCAACGCGTCCGGTTCACGAAGGTCGAGCACGCCTTCGAACCCGGGGGACCCACCTTCCAGATCCACGAAGAGCACGAACTGGTCGGTGAGAATCGCCGTCAGCAGCCCGATGAGTGCGCTCCACTGGGCCACGCCTCGTTCCTGGCCAGGCGCCGCCACGCTGGCGTGAGTGTGCCAGGAGCCAAAACCAAGACTCGGTTCGCCATGATCCATCCAGAACACGATCTTCCGACTGGGATCTCCAGTGGGAGACGGAATCTCGAGGACGACCTCGAACGGGCCCACGTCACTGGCGGCCTCCATCTGCGCGTACTGCACCAACTCCGGGTGTTCCCTGCGGAGCAGCTCAAAGAATGAGCGAGAAGGAAGGCCCAGCGCCTCACGGTCGAACGATCCCCTGCCCTTCTCCCGGAACCGACGAGAGCACCTAGAACAGGTGCTCCTCCACCAGTCGCGCATCCCCGCCCGGCCTGCAGCGCACCGTGTTCTCCGCCCCCACCTGCTGGGCCAGCCGCTGGCAGGCGTCCAGGTGCTCTTCCAGGGTGATCAGCACCGGATTGGGCCCGGCATCCAGGGTGAACCACACCGGCAGCCCCTTGCGCCGTTCCGCGGCCACCGCCTCGATCAGCTGGAAGGTCTTCGGCTTCAGGTAGCAGAGCGGCGGATCCGCGGCCATGGAGGTGGCGTGCATCCGCCAGGCATTGCGTTCGCACAGCGCGCCCAGCGCCTCCAGGTCCTTGCGCCGCACCAGCTCGATCGCCCGGGGCACCTCCGCCTCCGCGTCCTGGATCCAGGCCGGGTAGTACGGAGAGGTTTCCACCGTCCCTCGCATCCCGTCGCGGCTCTTGACCTCCTTCTCCTCGCCGCTGACCACCACTGCCATCATCCGCAGCTGGGGCCAGTGGGAGGCGGGGAAGATCTGCTCGGCGAAGCTGTCCGCTCCATCCGCCCGCTGCCCGCGGTGCCAGGTGCAGAACCCACCCTCCACGCTTCGGGAGGCGGACCCCGAACCCAGCCGGGCCAGGATCGAAGACTCCCGGGCATCCTTGGGCAGTCCGGCCGCGGCGCGGATCGCCACCGCGATCGCCGCGAAGGCCGCCGCGCTGGAGGCCAGACCGGCGGACATCGGAAAGTTCCCCTGGGTGACCACCCGCACCGGCCCCAGCCCGGGGGTGGTCTGCCGGACCCGCTCCACCAAAGCGATCACCCGGGTCAGCTCGGAACCCTGCGCGGGCCTCCCGTTGATCCGGACCTCGTCCCGCTCGGCGCCGAAGGCCAGGGTGGCCTTCACCTCCAGCGGCGCCAGGGTCATGGAGAAGCTGCTCTGGTGCGGGAGGATCAGCGCCTCGTCGCGCTTCCCCCAGTACTTCACCAGCGCGATGTTCGGATGCGCGATCGCCGTGGCCTTCTTGTTCACTGCCCCTCCGGTCCTGCCAGCTGGCTGTGGAGACAGACCAGTCCTGCCTTGCGCAGCCGGGCGGCCACCGGCCTGGGATCTTCGAACAGCCCGATCACCGCCCCGCCGTCTCCGCCCGCGCCGGTCAGCTTGGCGCCCAGCGCGCCCAGCTCCCGCAGCCGATGCACCAGCGCATCAATCGACGGCGAAGAGAGCTGGAGCGCGCACAGCAGCCCATGGTTCACGTTCATCGCATCGCCCAGCGCGGCCAGATCTCCGGCCTCCACCGAGGCGCTGCCCTCCACCGCCACCTTGCCGATCTCCGCGAACAGCCGCCGGTAGCGGTCGGGCCACAGCGCGGCCCGCTCACGTAGCCCGGCCACCGTCTCCTTGGTGGATCGCCGCTGCCCTGCCAGCGCGATCACCACCTGCACCGGACGGGGACTCTTCACCACCCGGGCCTGGCCGAGCACCGCGCCGGCCTTCCGCCGATAGAGGATCAGCTCCCCCATCGCGCTGGTGGTGTGGTCCACCCCGGACGGGGTGCCGTGGAACTCCTTCTCCATCTCCAGGGCGATCTGCGCCACCTGCCGGGGAGAGGCGTCCTTCCCGGCGGCCAGCAGCAGCGCCCGGGCGCAGGCCACCCCCACCGCGGCCGAGCTTCCCAGCCCCACCGAGACCGGGAGATCACTTTGCAGCGAGACCCGCACCGCCGGCTGGCCACACAGCTCCGCCGCCCGAAGGAACGCGCGCTTGAGCAACCGCGAGGCTCCGGCCTCCAACTCCGCCGGGACCTCCAGGGAGGTCTTCCTGGCCGGCGCGAACCGGGCGGTGACTCCCCACTGCAGCGGCCCGGCCAGCGCGGGCTGGCCGTAGACCACCGCGTGCTCCCCGAGGAGGATGACCTTGCCTGGACCGAACCCGGACTGCGCAGCCTGCATCGTCGCTGCGCTAACCGTTGGTGCCGGTGGGGCGCAGCGCGGCCTCGGGGAAGGCGGCGATGATCTCGCGGGCCTTCTCCACCTTCACGCTGCCGGCCTTCACCATCAGATTGGCGACCTTCTCCACCCAGTCCCCGCGGGCCCCGGCGGTGACCGCCACGCAGCGGGCGTGCAGGGCCATGTGGCCCTTCTGGATCCCGATCGACCCCAGCGCGCGCAGGGCGGCGAAGTTCTGCGCCAGGCCGACCGCGGCGAACACCATCGACATCTCGCGCACGGTGTTTGCGCGCATCAGCTTCAGCGAGGTCTGCACCCCCGGGTGGACCTTGATCGGCCCGCCCACGGTGCCCAGCGCCAGCGGCAGCTCGATCCGCCCCACCAGGTGTCCCTCCTCCAGGTACCAGGAGGAGAGCGGGCGGTACTGCCCGTCCCGGCAGGCAAAGGCGTGGGCGCCGGCCTCGATCGCCCGCCAGTCCTGACCGGTGGCGATGGCCACCGCGTCGATCCCGTTCATCACCCCTTTGTTGTGGGTGGCGGCCCGGTACGGGTCCGCGTGGGCGAAGCGGCTGGCCTGGGCGATGCCCTCGGCGATGCTGTCCCCCTGCATGTTGAAGTCCGCCAGCAGCGGGACCGGGATCCGGCACATCGCCCGCGCCAGCCGGCGGTCGGCCAGGTTGGAGAGGATGCGCAGGTAGACCTTGCCCCCGGTGATCTGCTCCACCAGCGGAGCGATCCCCTCGGCGATGGTGTTGATCAGGTTCGCGCCCATCGCCTCCTGGGTGTCGATCAGCACATGGACGATCATCAGCGGCTCGCCCCGGGGACCCTCGGGGGCGGGCAGCACCCGGACCTCGATGTCCTTGGCGCCACCGCCGCGGCGGACCATCTGCGGGTGGAAGCTGTTGGCCAGGGCCAGCAGCTCCTCCTTGTGGGCCAGGATCCGCTCGCTGGCCACGGTGGGGTCGCCGTAGCGGGTGACCTGCACCTGGCCGATCATCAGCGAGTCGTCCGCCTCGGCGGAGAACCCGCCGGCCTCGCGGACGATCTTGGCGGCGAAGGAGACCGCGGCCACCACCGACGGCTCTTCCACCGCCATCGGGATCAGGTAGTCGCGCCCGTTGACCTGCATGTTCAACCCGAGGCCCAGCGGGAGGGCAAACGTCCCCACCGCGTTCTCGATCATCAGGTTGGCCATCTCGGTGGTCAGCGAGCCGTCACCGCGCAGCTTCTGGATGTCCTCCTCGGACAACTGAAGCATCCGGGTCAGCTGACCGAGGCGCTCCTCCAGGGGGAGCTTGTGAAACCCGGACAACCGCGAGGTGAGCTGCTCAGACATGGACTGCTCCTTACCAACCGGCCCGTTTGTGGCCGGCGTCTCTATAGCGCCGCCAGCCAATCCTTCAAATCGCCCGTGACCACCCTCGGGCGGACCCTCAACTCCCCGACACTGCGGCTCCCGGTCAGCAGGAACGCGTGCCGGATCCCGGTCAGCACCGCCTTGAGTGCCTGGTGGGCGCCCTCCTGGCCACCCGCCTGCTGGGCCTGGAACAGCGGCAGGGCCATTCCTCCCAGGTCCGCTCCCATGGCCAGGCACTTAGCAACGTCCAGGCCAGTGCGGATTCCACCCGAGGCGATCACCGTCACCGAGGGCCCCACCGCCTTGCGCACCGAGGCCACCGCCGCCGCAGTGGGGATTCCCCACCCGGAGAAGGCTGCGCCCACCTCGGCGGCCACCCCCTGCGCGCGCAGCTGTTCCACCCGGACCCAGGAGGTGCCGCCCAGCCCGGAGACGTCCAGCGCCCGCACCCCTGTCTCCGCCAGGCGACGGGCCACCGAGGGCGACAGGCCGCACCCGGTCTCCTTCACCAGCAAGCGATCTCCAAAGGCCCGGGCCAGCTGCTGGACCATGGCGTAGCCGCCCCGGAAGTCGCGATCCCCCTCCGGCTGGGTCAGCTCCTGGCCCACGTTGAGGTGCAGGGCGATCCCGTCGGCGCCGATCGCCTCGAACAGCCGGCGCACCCCGTCCACGCCCAGCTGCAGCGCCTGCCAGAGGCCGATGTTGCCCACCAGCACCGCGTTGGGGGCCACGTCCCGGACCTGGAAGCTGGCCGCCCGGGAGGGGGCCTCGCTCATCGCGCGCTGGCTGCCCACCCCGAAGGCCACCCCTTCCGCCTCCGCCACCGCGGCCAGGTCCCGGTTCACCCGCTGCGCCCGTTCGGTGCCCCCGGTCATCCCGGTGATGATCAGCGGAAAGGCCAGCCGCTTGCCGAACAGGCGGGAGGAGAGGTCCACCTCGTCGGCGGACAGCTCCGGGACCGCGTCGTGGATCAGGTGCACGCACTCCAGCAGCGTGCTGTTCTCGGTGGGCTCCACCTGGGAGGTGGCGCACAGGTCCAGATGGGCGTCCTTCCTCCGGGCTGTGGTGTCGTCGGGCATGGTGGGGAGGCGGGCGGGGTTCCTAACAACGGCGGGAGCAGGCATGCAAGGGACCTCCTCCCCGGCACATCAGTGGTAGTGATGCGGTTCGAATGACTGACGTACGACCCGTCGCCGTGTTTCTGCACTCCGGCGATTACGATCGGATGCACCAGGGCCTTTCCATCGCGGTGGCGGCGGCCTCCCTGGGGAGGCACACCGATCTGTTCCTCTTCTGGTGGGCGCTGGAGCGGATGATCCGGGGCGCGCTGGACGAACCGGACTTCCCCGAGCAGCACGCCGACACCCAGCGGCGCTTCGAGACCCGGGGCATGCCCACCTTGAGGCAGCTTCTGCAGGCCGCCCGCGAGAGCGGTCTGTGCACGATCTACGCATGCACCGGCTCGTTGACCGCCGTGGCCGCCACCCCGGAGGCCGTGCGGGCGAGCGTGGATCAGGTGGTGGGCTGGACCACGATCCTCAAGCTGACCGCCGACGTCACCGACCGCTACTACCTCTAGAGGCCGCGGCGTGACCCATGCAGTGATCCCTGGCCGGGCGCTCCTCCTCGAGCGTCCGGCCATTGTGTCTGTGGCGAGGAGCGTCCTTCCCAGGCTGAAACCTTTTCAGGCACGCGGGTTCCTCCTCCCTGAAAAAGCCACCGCCCCGCTCCTCTCGTCCACTGTCCGAAATCCCGCTCCGCGCCCCTCCCAAGCGGCGCCCTCCCTCTGAGAGTGGGCCCCGGACCTCCGCTGGCATGCGCCGTGCTCCAGCCACCGCGTCGACGACTGGGCGTGTCGGTCGCTGGGAGGCGGAATGGTCGCGGTAGCAGGCAATGAACAGAGCAGGGACAAGGTGGCCTTTGGCCTCCTGGTGACATTCGCCGCGGTGATGTTCATCGCGCCCGGTGAGTGGTTCCCGGAGCTGGCGCCGTTGCGGATCGCGCTGGTGACCTCCTCGCTCGCCTCGGGGCTGATGTTCTTCTCCCGACTGGGCCGCCGGGAGCCGATCTATTTCGACGGGATCCGGGGTTGGGCGCTGATCGGGTTCGCCGCCTGGACCGCCGCCTCCAGCGCCTGGTCGCTGCACCCGGAGAACACCCAACTGGTGGCGATCGACTGCGTGAAGTACGTGGCGATCTACCTGACCATCGTGAACCTGGTCACCACCCCCAAGCGGTTGCAGGCGCTGGCTTTCGCGATGGTGGTGGGGGCGATCTTCACCGCCCGCGGCGGGATCAGCTACTACCTGGCCGGGATCAACCTGGTGGAGGGCTACCGCGCTGGCTGGGTGGGCACCTACGCCGACCCCAACCGGATGTCGATGAGCCTGCAGTTCATCGTTCCGATCGCCGCGGCCTTCCTGCTGCGCAAGCCGCTGCCGCTGCTGGTCAAGATCGTGGCCGCGCTGGCCGGCGTCCTCTGCGTGGTGGCGATCGTGTTCAGCCACTCCCGCGGAAGCTTCATCGGCCTGGCCTTCTCGATGGTGCTGTGGGTCCTGCTCAGCGAGAGGAAGGCCAAGGCCAACCGGTTCGCGGTGATGGGACTGGCAGTGATCGCCCTGGTGATCTTCGCCCCCAAGACCTTCTGGAACCGCACCGAGTCGGTCTCCGACTTCCGCACCGACGCCGCGGCGATGGGACGGGTCCACGCCTGGTCGGTGGCCTCCCGGATCAGCCTGGACAAGCCGCTGTTGGGCGTGGGTGCCGGCAGCTTCCGGGTGGCCTGGCCGCTGTACGCCCCCCACGAGGCGGTGGTCGCCTTCGAGGCCCACAACGTGTTCCTCCAGGTGCTGGCCGAGCTGGGGATCTTCGGCTTCCTGCTGTTCCTCACCTTCCTGGGCGCGTCCCTGGAGGGGGCCTGGAAGGGAGGCGATGATCCCGACTCCGGGTGGCTGGCCCGGGCGCTGCTGGCCGCCAGCGCCGGGTATCTGGTCTGCAACCTCTCCGCGGGCTTTCTGGGCAGCTCGCCCCACTTCTACGTGCTCTTCGGGCTGGCCTCCGCCGCGGAGCGGGTGGCCCGCATGAGGACCTCCACTGCGCTGGCACCGGCGCCGGTCGCGCCGCGCGGCTTCCAGACCACCCCGTCGATGGGCTGAGGTCTGCTACCGGGCCGGGCCGTAGATCACGGCCCGATCGTGAAAGGAGCCGGGGAGGGGCTGGTCCCCCACTGCCGGCCCCCGGGCCCGTCGCAACGTCTCTTCCAGGATCCGGGCCGCCGGATCCCCCTCTTCGTGGATGTGCCAGAGCTGGGCGGAAGGGGGCAGGGAGCGGACCAGGGCCTCGGCCTCGGTGCGCAGCGCCGCCTCGGCGAAGCGACGGGGATCGTACCAACCGGGGTGCAGCGTCAGCTCGGAAGGGAAGGTGTGCTGGGCCCAGGGCCTTCCACCGCGCTCCAGGTAGTAGCCCAGGGTGACCCCGCCCAGCCCGGTGTAGAGCAGGTGGGCGTCGGGAGGAAGCTGGGTGAGCAGTTGCCGCGCCGAGGCCCGCGAGGACTCCAGCTGATCGCGCCGGGCCCAGGCCGTCTGATCGCCGTGGGTGGCCAGCAGCCGCAGTCCCAGCAGGGGAAGCAGCAGCCCCACCGCGGTCCGGGGCTGCACCGCCCGGCCCAGTGCTCCTCCCAGCCAGAGTGCGAACGGCGGCAAGGCAATCAGGGTGTAGCGGCCGACCAGATAGATCGGCTGGAGGTGCGAGATCAGCCACGGCACCCCCACCGAGAGCAGGCAGATCAGCAGCAGTGCCCTTCCCTCGCCTGCACCGGTCACAACCTTCAGCTCTTCGCGCGTCCGGAGGACCGGACGGCCGCTCCACCGGAACAGGAGGATCCACCCGAAGAAGGCGAAGGCGACCACCGTGATCCAGGACCCGTAGAAATCCAGGAAGGTGTCCACCAGATCGTGCCAGTCCACCGGCTGGAACCAGGCGGAGCTGCCGGACCCCAGCTGCGCCATCAGCACCCAGCCCCACAGCGCCCCGAACAGCCCCAGCGGCGCCAGCAGCGGGACCAGCACCGGCCACCGGGCCCGCCGGCGCCACAGCAGCAGGTAGCTGACGCCCTGGGCGAAGAGGACGAACAGGAACCAGTACTGCACCAGCAGTCCCAGGGTGTTCAACCCCACCCCCGTCCACAGACGGGTCCGCGAAGGCTGACCGGGCCGGGTGGACCCCAGGAACAGGATCACTGATCCGGCGGTGAGCAGGCCCAGCAAGGCGTACATCCGGGCGCTGGAGGCATGCCGGACCGCCAGCGGGCTGATCCAGAACAGGGTGGCGGCCAGCACTCCGGCGATCGGGCTGCGAAACAGCCGCCTTCCTCCCTCGAACAGCACCCCTCCGGTGGCCAGGTATGCCACCCCGGAGAGGGCGCGCACCGCCCGCTCCCCGTCCCCGAACAGCGCCATCCAGCCCCGGAGCAGCGCGTAGTACAGCGGCGGTCCGTTGTCCGCCTTCAGCAGCGTCAGCAGCTCCCCGGCGGAGGCCCTGGCCAGCAGCACGCTGTAGGCCTCGTCCAGCCACAGCGAGGTGCCGGAGTAGGCGAAGGCGAAGGACACTGCCACCGCCACCGCCACCGCCAGCCCTCCCAACAGCACTGCGCTGGGCTTGATCACTCCCGGCGCGCTTTCCGGACCGGCGCCAACGCCAGGGCCGCGGAGGCCAGCAGCCACTCCAGCAGCATCAACCCGGAGGAGGCGCCGTGCAGCCGGCCGAACTCGCGGCGCACCGGATCCTCCCGGGGAAGGGAGGAGATGCCCGCGCCCGCTTGCTCCCTCAAGCTGGCCATCCGGGGGGAGATCCAGCCGGCGCTGACCCCGGCCAGCGCCGCGGCCAGCGCCAGCAACCCCAGGCGGGCCCGGGCCCTTCGCGAGCCCACCCCCTCCAGCAGCCACCCCGCCGCCACGGCGACCGCCGCCGCCCCCAGCCCCAGCGCGTCCAGTGCGGGGATCACCTGCCGGACCACCGCCCCGGCCTCGGGCGGGGACATGGCCCGGAACAGGGCCGGCGCGAAGAGGGCGCCAAAGGCGAACAGCGCCCCCACCCAGGTCCCCACCACCCAGCGATAGACGAAGGCCAGTGCTCCCATGGGGCAATGCTCGCTTGACCTGCGCTCCAGGTCGAACGCTTCCTTGACTCACCTCCGGCGGATCGCGCACTCTCGCCCGCTTTTTTTATCCGGAGGAAGTCGTGCTCGTTGCATTGATCGTGGTGTCCGTCGCTCTCGCCATTGCTGTGGCTTTGCTGGTCTTCAACCGCCCCCAGACGGGCGGCCAGAACGTCCAGGCGCAGCTGGAGGCGGAGTCCAAGGCCCGTTCCCTGGCCGAGGGGGAGTTGGAGAAGCGCAAGCGCGATCTGGAGGAGCACCGGGCGCAGCTGTCCGAGGTGAAGGACCAGCTCAAGCAGACCAAGAAGAAGCTGTTCGACCAGCGGGAGTCGGACAAGGACGGCCAGGACCTGGTCAAGGCCCGCGCCGAGGTGGAGCGCAGCGCCTCGCTGCAGCTGGAGCACGTCCGCGCCGAGCTCTCCTCCACCATCACCGAGCTGCAGCGGCTGCGCGCCGAGCGCGACCAGGGTGGCCGTCCCCGCCGTGAGCCCCGCCCCGCCCCGGTGGCCGCCGCGCCCCAGCCGGTCGCTGTCCCCGACGCCGCCACGCCCGAGGCCACTGGCCCGGACGCCGCCGCGCCCGCCCCGGTGGCGGCCCGGGTGGTCGAGGTCCAGAAGCCCCAGCGCGTGATCCGCGAGCTGAGCGAGGCGGACCGCGAGAAGATGACCCGGCTGGAGCACCAGTCCAACAAGGACCGCGCCCGCGCCGCCGAGCTGGAGCGCGAGGTCAAGCGCCTCAAGGGCAAGGCGGACACCAGCGGCCGCGTGTACACCGTGGCCAAGGGTGAGCTGGACCTGGCGCGTGACAAGTTCAAGGCGCTGGAGAAGCGGCTGAACCGCACCCTGCTGGAGCGGGACCTGATGCAGCGGGCGATCAAGGAGCTGGAGAAGAAGACCGGCTCGGTCGCGGGCCGCACCGAGCTGACCTCCGACGAGGTCGCCGCCTCCGACCGCAAGGTGGAGGAGGCCGCCACCGCCGAGGCCGAGGCCCGCGCCGTCGCCGCCGCTGCAGCCTCCGCCGCCGCTGCCGCCAAGGCTGCCGAAGCCGCTGCCGCCGAGGCGGCCGAAGCCGTCCCGGCCCAGCCCGCGGTCGATGGCGCCCTGGCCTCTTCGGAGACCGCGCCCTCCACCGAGAGCGCGCCGGAGCAGAAGGTCTAGGTCGAAAGCCCGTTGGACCCCGGGGGACTGGTTCTCAGTCCCTCGGCCGGGGCGTGATCACCCAGGCATCGCCCAGCACCGCGAGGTTGGCGGCGAAGTCCTCGGAGAGCCCACCCAGCACCAGCACCGTCCCGTCCGGGAGCAAGGTGCAGGTGTGCTGGAAGCGGCCCACCGGCAGCGGCTGCAACCCCAGCACCGCCGCACCTCCGCTGGAGGTGGGGGTGGTCACCTCCACCGCATCACTGCCCACCGGGGAGAAGTTGAGGTCCAGGCCCCTGCCCCCCACGGTGAGGATCCGTCCGTCCCCCAGCGGGACCGCGCACAGCAACCCGCGCGGAGTGACCGCCGGCCCCTCCAGCACCACCGGGGGATTGGCGGTCTGGAGCAGCTCGCTGGAGCCCAGCGGCGCCGGCTGGACGTCGTCGGTGTCTCCGAATCCGCCCAGCACCAGCAGCTGCTCCGGGGTGGCGAAGGGCACCATCGGCGCGCCGCGGCGGGCCTGGGTCAACAGCGCCGGAACCCGGCTGCTGGTGAAGGTGCGCGCGGCGTCGTCGTAGATGAAGAACTGCACCAGATCGGTGACCCCACTGGCCAGCTGTCCTCCGGCGATGGCCACCGCCCCGTCGGGCAGGGCGGCCACCGACATCCCCCGGCGGGAAAGCGACTGGTCCGCCAGCTCGGTCTGGGCCGTGTCGCCGCCCCACCACTCCAGCTCGGGGACCAGCGCGTCCGCGGAGTCCACCCCTCCGACGATCAGCACCCTCCCCCGGGGGTCCGCCGCCGTGGCGTGGTGCGCGCGGGGGACGCGCAAGGGAAAGCCGCCGTAGCGGTTGGGATCGCGGGCCGGATCGAAGACCAGCGCGGTGGCGTGGCGGGTGGCGGTCCCGGTGGCGTCGTAGGACTCGCCCCCGGTGAACAGGATCCGTCCGTCGGGCAGCGCGGTGGCCGCATGGAAGGCGCGCGGATAGGGGGTGAAGCCCCCGGCGGCGTTGGTCACCCCCAGCGGGGGACCGGCGGTGAATACCCCGGTGCGGGGATCGAACAGCTCGGTCTCGGCCAGGGCCACCGGCAGGCCCGAGGCCTCCGCCCGATAGCCGCCGGCGATCAGCACCCGGCCATCGGGCAGCACGGTGGCGGTGTGCCCGGCCCGGGCCTGGGCCAGCCGCTGACAGGCCTCCGGCGCTACCGACAGATTGGGCGCGGCCAGCCGATCCACCGGGCGGAGAAACACGGTCTGATCCGGCACCGGCTGCCCGGGCAGCGGCATCACCGAGGGGACCTCGAACGGCGCGGAGACGCCTCGGGAGACCAGGCGGCCGGCGGAGCTGGGCGCGCCGTCGTAGCCGCGGACCTCGATCTGCCGGGCAGGGCCGGCGGGGACCTGGGGCAGCTGCAGCTCCCCGCTCTGGACCAACGCCACCACCTCCCGCGGCGGATCGATCCCCTCCCCGGTGATCCGGAACTGCAGGTGGGTGACCCCGTCCAGGCCGGAGCTGCCGTCGCACTGCCGGGTCACCAGCTCCAGCCGCAGCGGCACCTCCCGCGGCGCGCAGGCCACCAGTCCCAGGCCCACCGCCGCGGCGCTGACCCACCGGCGGCTCACCACCGCACGTCCACCGTGCCGGTCACCGGGCGGGAGGCGTGGAGGACCGCGGCGGTGCCCACCCCGCCCACCACCACCGCGCCGCCGGCCCACACCCACCACGGCACCTGCTGGACCAGCCCGGCGGCGGCAGCCCAGGGAGGCGGAGGGGGCAGCGCCGGGGGCGGGGTCACCACCGGGGGCGCGACCTGGACCCGGACCGGGGGCGGCGCGCGCTGCAGCAGGTCCACCGGCAGCGCCAGCGCCGACAGCGGGGCCCCCACCCGGGCGCTCACCGCGTCCATCAGGGTCAGCGCGGCCACCGCCCCGCCCGCCCCCTCCGGCGCGAACAGCACCTCCGGGAGGGGGAGCAGCGCGTTGGCGGCCACCGAGTACAGTGCGCTGCCGGCGCGGACCTGGGCGCCCTGCTCTTCCAGTGCCCCCAGCAGGATCAGGTCCGCCCCCACCGCGGCCGCATGGGCCGCCAGCCGGGACAGGTCTCCCGCGGTCAGGGTGGGCTCGAACCGCGGAACCTCCACCATTGGAACCGGGGTGAGGGTGACCTCGGCCCTGTTTTCGGAGAGCTCGAAGATCCTCCCCGCCTTCTGCCCCTCGGGCGTCTCCAGGCGCAGCAGGTGGGCGCCGGGGGGCAACCCGCGGACCACCGCCGGGACCGGACCGGCCTTGCGTCCGTCCACGTAGGCGATGCTCCCCGGCGGTCCCCGGACGGTGATCGATCCCATCCCGGCGTGGAGGACCCTGGCCCGGGTGCGGTCAAACTCGCGGATCACCACCGGCGGGTACTTGCCCCGGGCCAGCCGCAGCATCGGCGCCAGCCGCACCACCTGGGCCAGGGCCGCGCGGGCCTGGCGCTCATCCCCGGTCCGCAGCTCGGCCACCGCCAGGGAGACCAGGCCCTCCACCACCTCGTCCATCGGGGCGGTGACCGGATCGAGCAGCCCCAGGGAGATCCCCTTGCGCAGGCTGACGCTGGCCGCCTGGAACTCCCCGCCCGTCAGCTGTCGCCGGCCCTGGGCCAGCTGCCGCAGCGCCTCCGCCCGCTGGCTGGGAGGAGCGGCCGGGGGTGGCTCCACCCGGGTCAGCTGGCCGTCGCGGGTCAGCAGCTCCTCGCCCAGCAGGGCGCCAAACCGGGTCCCCCGCTCCGAAGCGGTGCCGGGGGCGGTGGCGTAGGGGAGGACGGTCAGCTTCGGCAGCTCGGCGGCGAGGGCGGAATTTGCGGCCAGGGTCACCAGCCACAGCACATGGGGCCCCCAGGCGCCCCGGCGTCGGCTAGAATCCCCTCGGAGATCGCGGACTTTTGCTCCCAACCGCCGGGGAGCGTAGGGGGGCCCCCTTGAGCGGTCAACGGCGGCGCGCTCCTGGTTCCTATCCGCAAATGCGGCTGTCCCTGGCCACCCGGATCTTCCTTGGCTACGCGGTGGTGCTGGTCACCTTCGGCGCGGTCTCGCTGTTCAGCGTGGCGGAGCTGCGCGGGAACCAGCTGGAGATCCAGGTGATCAGCCAGGGCTACCTCCACGTGGCCCAGGACATGGCGGCGCTGATCACCTTCCAGCAGAACCGGGAGCGGGACACCGACCGGGTGTTCCAGGAGCGCAGCCCGGAGACTCGCCGCGCGCTGGGGCGGCTCTCGCAGCTGTACTTCCCGGCCTTGATCGCCGAGCGGCTCAGCTCCGCCCGGAACCGGACCGACACCCTGCTCTCCTTCGCCCCTCCCTCCGAACGGCCCTTCGTCCGCGCCCAACTGGACCAGCTGGAAACCCTCCAGCGCCGCTACCAGGAGTACGAGAGCACCCTGGGCGCCACCTTTGACGATCCCCCGCTGGGACCGGAGGAGATCCAGGAGCGCACCCGGACCCTGGACCAGCAGGAGCGGGCCATCGACCGGGACCTGCGCTTTCTGGCCGCGGCGGTGGAGAACCGGATCCGCGAACGATCGGAGCTGGCCGAGGTGCGGGCCCGCCGCAGCGGGGTGCTGATCCTCGGGCTCTCGGTGCTGGCGATCGGGGTGGGGCTGGCGGTGATGGCCATCGCTGCGCGCACCCTCTCTCCGATCAAGACCCTGACGGTGGGGGTGGCCCGCATCGCCCAGGGCGACTACAGCACCCAGATCGGCCTTCGGGGGCAGGACGAGATCGCGCTGTTGGCCCGGGAGTTCGACTCCATGGCCCAGGCCCTGCGGGACCGGGAGGCGCAGCTGAAGGAGAAGCAGGAGGCGCTGGTGCGCGCCGAGCAGCTGGCCACCGTGGGCCGGGTCTCCGCCCAGGTGGCCCACGAGGTCCGCAACCCCCTCTCCTCCATCGGCTTGAACGTGGAGCTGCTCCAGGAGGCGCTGGATCGCGCCACCTTCGCCGCCCCGGAGGAGGCCACCGAGACCCGGGAGCTGCTGGCGGCGATGCTGCGGGAGGTGGACCGGCTCAACGAGGTCACCGAGCAGTACCTGCGGCTGGCCCGGGTGCCCACCCCCCACCTGGAGCCGGAGGACCTCAACCAGCTGCTGCACCGGGTCCTGGACTTCTCTGGCGAGGAGCTGGAGCGGGCCGGACTGCGGGTGGACCGGGTGCTGGCGCCCGACCTGCCAGCCGCCCAGGCGGACGAGGGCCAGCTGCGCCAGGTGTTCTTGAACCTGCTGCGCAACAGCCGGGAGGCGATGGAGCCCGGCGGGGTGCTGACCGTCCGCTCCGGGGAGTCGGAGGGGATGGTGGAGGTGAGGTTCGAGGACACCGGGCGGGGAATGTCACCCGCGGTGCGGGAGCGGATCTTCGAACCCTTCTTCTCCACCAAGGAGCGGGGCACCGGCCTGGGGCTGGCGGTCAGCCGGCAGATTGTCCAGGCGCATGGAGGCACCATCCACTGCGACAGCAGCCCGGGGGTGGGGACCACCTTCGTGGTAAGGCTGCCGCGCGCATGAGCTTCCGGTACTTCAAGGACACCCTCCCCAACGGCCTGCGGGTCGTGACGGTGGAGACGCCCCATCTGCACACCGCCCTGCTCTCGGTCTACGTCCGCACCGGGTCCCGGCACGAGCGGCCGGAGAACAACGGGGTCTCCCACTTCCTGGAGCACCTGTTCTTCCGCGGCAGCGAGGGGTTCCCGGACAGCGTGAAGATGAACGCCGCGATCGAGGAGGTGGGAGGCAACCTCAACGGCGTGACGATGCGGGACCAGGGCTACTACTACACCCCGCTGCACCCCGACGCGCTGCCGGTGGCGCTGGACATCGTGGGGGACATGCTGACCCGCCCGTTGCTCACCGAGTTCGAGGTGGAGCGGCAGATCATCCTCGAGGAGATGCTGGACGAGGTGGACGAGCGGGGTCGGGACATCGACCTGGAGAACCTCTCCAAGATGAAGCTGTACGGGGATCACCCGCTGGCGCTGAAGATCGCCGGCACCCCGGCCTCGGTCCGCAAGCTGACCCTGGAGCAGGTCCGGGCGCACCTGGCCCGCCACTACGTGGCCGGGAACATGGTGGTCGCCGCCGGGGGCCCAGTGAAGCGCGAGCAGGTCCTGGAGTGGGTGGAGTCCGCCTTCCGCCACCTTCCCCCCGGCCCCCCCACCACCGAACGTCCGCCGCCCAGGCCTCCGGCCGGTCCCTGGTTCCAGCACATCCAGCACGACGAGGCGCAGACCGGGTTCCGGCTGAACTTCCGCACCGTCTCCGAGCTGCACCCGGATCAGCCGGCGCTGCAGGTGATCCGCCGGGTCCTGGACGACGGACTCTCCTCCCGGCTGCCCTACAACGTGGTGGAGAAGCGGGGGTTGGCCTATTCGATCCACGCCAACATCGACACCTTCCACGACAGCGGCCTGTTCGACATCGAAGGGGCCAGTGCCCCGGAGAAGGCGTCGCTGGTGGTGGAGGAGATCCTCAACACCCTGGCCACCCTCTGCGAGGAGGGGCCGACCGAGGAGGAGCTGGAGCGCGCCAAGAAGCGCCACCGGATGTTCCTGGACTTCGCCCAGGACTCCCCCGGAGAGCTGGTGGGCTGGTTCGGCGGCACCGAGCTGTTCCACACCCCGGAGAGCTTCGAGGAGAAGATCCGCAAGACCGACGCCTTGACCCGTCAGGCGGTCCGCGCGGTGGCCCGCAAGTACTTCCGCCGCGGCAACCTGGGGGTGATCTCGGTGGGCCAGCGCAAGGGAGTCCGGGCCCTGGAGAAGGTGGTCGCCGACGGAATCCTCCGTCGCTGATCACGCGAGGCCCGCCTACCGGCGACGGCCGCCGGAGATGATCTCCACCTGGGGCGCGCGCCGCTTGGCCTTGGCGCCGCTGCCCAGCTTCTTCTCGATCTCCTTCAGCCGGTCGCTCTTGGGGTCCTTCTTGCGGGCCTCGGCGATCAGCTTCCGACCGCGGGCCTGCTGGGTCTTGCTCTCCGCGTAGAGGGCGGCCAACTCCACCTTCTCCTCCAGGGTGGCCTTGTTCATGAACAGCAGCCGCTCCAGGGTGCTCATCGCCTCGGTGGACTCCCCCTGCTGCTGGTGGATCCGCCAGCTGCGGGACAGCGGCGCGGACAGCGCGGGGTCGGAAGTCAGCGCCTGGCCGTAGTACTCCTGGGCCCGCGCCAGCTCGCCCTGGGCCTCCATGATCCGGCCGCGCATGTACAGCGAGCGCGCGTTCTTCGGGCGCACCCCCAGGGCCTGCTCCACCAGCATGTCCGCGGTGCTCACCGCGCCCAGGCTCAGCTTCACCTCCGCCAGCCGGGACAGCAGCTCCGGATCCCGCGGGCGCTGCTCCAGCAGGATCCCCAGCGCGGAGTCCGCCTCCTCGAACTTCTCCAGCGCGGAGAGCACATCCGCGTTCAGCTCCGCCAGCTCCGGCTGTTCCAGATCCTCCTTGGACACCGCGGCCAGCTCCGCCTCCGCCTGTTCTGGCTCGCCCAGGCCCAGGAAGTGGCGGGCCCGCAGGGTGCGCGCCTCCGGCATCGCCGGGTTCTCGGTCACCAGCCGCTCCAGGATCTTCAGCGCGAAGGCCTCGTTCTTCTCGTCCGACGAGGCCAACAGCACGGTCGCCTCGGTGACCTTGGCCAACGGATCGTCGGGGCTCTTCCGCTGCACCAGCTCCAGGGTCTTGAACGCCGCCTGGGTGTCCCCGGTCCGCGCCTGCAGCCGGGACAGCTGGAGGATCTCCCGGTCGGAGAGGGCGCCCTCGTCCCGCAGCTCCACGTACAAGGGCAGCGCCTGCTCGAGGTGACCGTCCTGGCGCAGCGCATCCGCCAGCTGCTTCTTGAGGCCCGGATCGCCGCTGCGGGACAGCTCCACTCCCTGCTTGAGCGCCAGGATCGCCGCCCCGTCGTTGCCCAGCTCTCGCTGGGTCCGGGCAATCAACAGCTGCGGCCGGGGATCGGTGGGGAGGATGGCGGCCACCGTCTTGAACTCGCGCAGCGCCAGGTCCGGGCGACCCTGCTCCAGGAACCGCTTTCCGTCCTCCAGCTGATCCTCCGCGGAGCGGATCTTCTTCGCCTCCGCGACTGTCTCGGGGTCCTTGCAGGCGACCACGCAGAGGGAGAGCAGGGCCAGCGGCCCAAGGAGCGGGAGGAGACGCATCCTGCTATCTTACCGGGCGAATGGACCCGTTCGTGCGGCGGTTGGTGCGCCGCCTCAATGATCCCACCCGCCCCCTGTCCCGGAACCGGCACTTCCACACGTTCGAGACCCCGGAGGGCAAGCAGGCACTCAAGGTGTCCCGGCGGCTGCGCGCCCTGGGCCGCCAGATCGTCGCCTGCCACGCCGAAGGCGGCGGGGTGCGGCTGCACAAGGCGGTGGACGCCAACGGCGAGAGCCGGGTGGAGCTGCGGCTGGACCGGATCTCCGGGCACTGCCTGGCCATGCTCCGGGACGCGGAGCTGGAGCTGCTGACCGAATTGCCCGGGGTCGCCGCGGCGCTGAGGGCTGCCGAGCAGCCCGCCTCCGACGCCCGCTAGGCCTCCAGCGGCAGCGGCGCTTCGATCTGGACCATCGCCGGCTGCAGCGGATTGAGCGCCTGCACCAGCAGCGAGCGCAGGGCCTCGGTCAGATCCTCTCCCACCGAGGCTGCACCGGCGGGGGCGGCGGCCAACTCCGGGGGAACCGGCGCCCCCACCACCACGATCGGCACCCGGAGATCCAGGGCCAGGAAACGCGCCAGCTTCAGCGCCCCCTCCGAGGTGTCCAGCATCAGCGTCCCCACCGCGCCGCTGGCGAACGGCCGCCACAGCGGTCGCGCCGCCTCGCCGGGGGGCAGCACGCAGAACTCCACCCGCAGCCCCTCGTTCACCTCGAAGCGGCCCAGGGTCCCAAAGCCGGACTTCAGGGCCCCCGGCTCGGCCGCGATTCGGGAGAACCCGGGCAGGCCGTTGAGCAGCTTCTTGGTCGCCGCCGGACCACCCACGCACAGGAACACCTTGGCCACCGCCATGCGGGAGGAGGTCCGGCCGCGGAAGATGCGGGCCCGCAGCGCGTGGACCTCCGCCGGCCCCAGCAACGGGCCGCGCCCTCCCTGATCGTCCTGCTGTTCGGCGACCCGGGCCACCCCCTTCTGCAGCAGGGTGGCCAGCACCGAGAGCACCTCCAGGTCGGTGGCGGCGGCCGAGTCCAGGACCTCGGCCAGGGTGCGCGGCTGCTTGAGCAGCTCCACCACCTGGGCGGTGACCGGGTGCTGATCGGTGGGCAGCTGCGCCTCGGGGGCCAGCTGCAGCCGGGTGTGCTTGGGCGGCAGCTGGGGCAGCAGCCGCGCCGACTCGTCGGCGTGCCGCATCGCCTCCAGCAAGGCGTCGTCCATCACCCGGTTGATGCGCACCCGCGGGGTGGGCGGCCCGGGAGAGAAGGAGAAGGAGCCGTCGTTCCAGCCCAGCAGCCGGAACAGCGCCTTCTCCCCTTCCACGTGGCCCATCTTGGCGTTCAGCGGCCGGCCCTCGCCGACCAGGATCTCTCCCCGCTCCTTCCCGCGGGTCAGGTTCAGCCGCCCGCTGCGCTTGTTCATCCCCAGGATCTGCATCAGGTCCGGGATCGACAGCTGGCTGAGGCTGCCTTCGATCTCCCCCGATTCGCCCTTCAGATCCTTGGCCGCCTCGGCGCGGCGGAAGATGTGGTCGATCCGGGCCAGCACCTCGTCCAGGTTGAACGGCTTCTTGAGGTAGCCGTCGCGCAGGCCGCGGACCTTGTCGCTGTCGATGGAGGCGGTGGTCAGCACCACCGGGATGTCCTCGGTGCGGGGGTTGGTGCGCAGGATCTGCCCGAAGGTCCGCGCGTCCAGCAGGGTGCAGTCCTCGTCGAACAGCACCAGGTCCGGGTGCCGAAGCACCGAGAGCTCCAGCGCCCGGGAGCCGTCCGGCGCGTAGTGGACCTGGTGCCCCTTCTGGCGCAGGGCGCGAGTCAGCTCGCGGACCGCTTCGAGGTCCGGATCGGCGAGGAGGATCTTTCGCGGCTGGGCCAAGGTTCGCTCAGTACGGCTGCAGGTCGTATTCGGACTGCAGCTTGGTGATCAGCCCGTCCACCACGCCGGTGTCCGAGGTGTGGAAGCCCCAGGTGGCGCCGCGCCCGCGCCGCTGGACCAGGGCGTAGGCGGCGTTCTCCGAGAGCCAGAGGATGAACTCGTGGCGGGCCAGCCGGTCGTCGCCCTCCAGGAACACCGGGGTCAGCGCGGGGTGGGAGTCCAGGTCCGCGCGGCGCCCCAGCAGGTAGACCCGGGCGGCGAAGTCCGGGGGGACGTTCTCCAGCTGCACCGAGACCGAGAGGTCGTGGCGGATCTCCGGAGCGCCCACGTAGAGCACCCCGCGGGAGGTGGGATCGCGGACCAGCTCGCGGGCGATCTCGGTCTGCAGCTCCTCGAACAGCGCGTCGGAGACCTTGCCCCGGCGGGAGGGTTCGGCCTTGTCGTCGATCGGCAGGCGGGGCGAATCCGGCTGGCCCAGCAGCAGCTCCACCTGCTCCCAGAAGGTGATCCCCTGCAGGTGCAGCTTGCGGTGCAGGGACGCGCGCCGCTCCTCCAGCCGACGACGGCAGCGGTGGACCAGCTCGTCGAAGTCCTCCCCGTCCTTGGGGAAGGTGGCGGCGCCGGCCACCATCGTCACCGGCAGCCGGGCATCCACCTCCTTGACCTCCGGGTCCTCGCGCACCGCCTGGAAGGCCCGGCGGATGAACATGCTGGCGCCGAAGAAGTCAGTCTCCGGCAGCAGCACGTAGAACTCGGTCTCGGTGGCCTTGGCCAGCACGTCCGAGTCCCGGATGATCTTGGTGAGGGAGCGGATGATCCCCCGGGTGGTCTTCCGCGCCGCCTCCGCCCCCAGTCGCAGCCGGATCTGGTTGAGGCTGTCGATGGAGAAGGTGAGCAGGGAGAAGGTCCGGCCGTAGCGGCGGGCCTTGTAGATCTCCTTGTTCGCGTAGTCGGTGAAGTACGAGAGGTTGTAGGCCGCGGTCTCCCGGTCCCGCAGTCCCAGCCGCTGCAGGTAGAGGAACTTCTTTCCGTTCTTCACCCCCACCGCGGCGAAGTCCGCCAGCACCTTGGCCGACTGGAAGTGCTCGCCGGTGAAGTCCCCGGCCAGCGCGTCGGAGAGCTGGGCCAGTCCCAGCAGCTCGCCGGCGGCCACCAGCGGCACCCACAGGTTCCGGGCCCTCCCCTCCCCCACCAGCCAGGGCGCGCCGTCGCGCAAGCGGTGGCGCTGGGCGTCATCCAGGGACAGCTTGTCCGCCAGGAAGTGCCGGTCCAGCAGGCCCCGGTAGGCCTTGAGCACCAGCTCGCCGCGCTCGTCGGTCAGCCACAGCGCCGCGCTCTGGGCGTCACACACCGAGGAGAGATCGCTGACGATCCGCTCCTGCAGCCACTCCAGCTCCGGGTTGGAGAGCAGCTCCAGGCAGCGCTGGGTCACCGCGTGGGTGCGGGCCAGGTCGTCGTTCTCGCCCAGCAGCCGGGCCCGCTCCCGGCGCAGCAGCGCCCGCTCCAGGCACTGCTCCACCCGGACCAGCAGGTGGGCCTCGTCGATCGGCTTGACCAGGCAGTCGGTGAACCCGGCCGCAAAGGCGGTGGCCCGCAGCTCGGGGTTGGCGGCCAGCAGCAGCAGCTCCGGATCCGCCAGCCGCTCCCGCAGCCGCCGATGGGCCTCCAGCTCCCCGGGAGACTCCACCGAGGCCACCAGCAGCTCGCAGGCGTCCCCGCCCACCGCCTCCGGAGCGCTGATCGCCCGCGCGGCGTAGCCTTTGGACTCCAGCAACGCCAGCAGGCGCGCGCGGAGGGTGGCGTCAGGTTCGAGGAGGAGGACGGTGCGTTGCAAGGATCCCTCAGGCCGGAAGGCCACCCTCGAAGACGAAGGTCGCCGGCCCGCGCAGGCGGACCTGGGAGAGATCCTTGGCCACCTGGATCAGCAGCCGGCCTCCGGGGAGCCGCACCGGGGTCCAGTCTCCGGCGGGGAGGCGGCCCTCCACCACCGCGGCGGCCACCGTGGCGCAGGCTCCGGTTCCGCAGGCCTGGGTCAGCCCCGCGCCCCGCTCCCAGACCACGACCTCGATCTCCCCGCCATTCAACCGCGCGAACTCCACGTTGGTCCGGTCCGGAAAGCCCGGGGCGTGCTCCAGCTTCGGACCGGCCACCGGGGCCTGAAGGGGATCGGAGTCGAACAGCACCAGGTGGGGATTGCCCATGCTCACCGCGGTCCCCACCACCCCGGCAAAGCCCTGGACCCGGCCGCGGATGAACGGCTGGCCGGTGCGTCCGGAGGGGAGGTTGGGCGCCACCAGCCGGGCCGGGCCCATGGTGATCTCCACCTCCGCCACCTGGCCTTGCGCGTAGTCCAGCCGGCAGGGAAGGACCCCGGCGCCGGTCTCGATCTCCAGCAGCGCCGGCTGGCCGGGGGTGTGGTCCCCCAGGAACTTGGCGGCGCAGCGCAGCCCATTGCCGCACATCTCCGGGATGCTGCCGTCGGGGTTGTGCACCACCATCCGCGCCACCCCAGTGGAGGAGGGCAGCATCACCAGCACCCCGTCCGCGCCGATCCCCAGCCGCCGATCGCAGATCGCGCGCGCCAACGCCTCGTCGATGTCCTGCCCCGAGTCACGCCGGTCCAGGATCACGAAGTCATTGCCCAGCCCGTGGTACTTGAAGAAGCGCTCCGACACGCCGCGAGTGTAATCAACCCCGGATCCCACGGCACGCCCCGCGTTGCAGCCAAGTGCTGTGGCCAGCAACCGTTCCACCCGTAGTGACTACTCCTCGGGAGGAGAGGTGAGGGGTTCGTCCCCCTCCACCGGGCCCGAAGACCCGCCGCTGGAGCCCAGCGGGGGCGCCAGGGACTGCAGCTTCTGCCCCCCGGGGGCGGGGCGGGCCGGGCGGGAGACCACCCCCACCGCGGGAGGGCCCTGGGGAGCGGCCGGATCCGGCTTCTTGGTGAAAAGCTCGGCCTTCACCGCGCTGAGCTCGGCGTTGGCCCGCTCGTAGATCTGCTGGACCTGGTTGCCGGAGGCCGGCCGGGCCGCGGTGCGCCGCAGCGCGGACAGCTCGGTGTCCTGGGCCTTGAGCCGCCGCTCCAGCAGCTCCAGCTTCTTGGTCTTGTCGGCGATCTGGGCGTTGAGGTCCGCATCCCGTCCGGCCAGCAGGGCCGCGTCGCCCATCGCCGTCTCCAGCGCCTCGCGCAGGCGCTCCTGCTCCAGCGCCAGCTCCGTCTTGAGCCGGTTCGCGTTCGCCACCTGCTCTTCCAGCCGGGTGGCCTGGGCGAAGGCGTCCTGCAGCGCGCCGCGCTCCGCCTCCAGCTCGGACTCCAGCTGGGACCGGGTCTCCACCTCGGCGCTGAGGGCGGCCTCGGTCCCCAGCAAGGTGGCCCGGAGCTCCTCCAGCTCGTGCTCCAACGCCACCACCCTGGCGGCGGAGGCCTCCAGCAACGGGGCCAGCCGGGCACGTTCTTCGCCCAGCGAGGCCGCCTGCGCGGTCAGCGCGCCGACCTGCTGTTCCAGCTCCTCCTCGCGCACGCGTCCCCGGTCCCGCTCGGACTCCGCCTCCTGCAACGAGGTCTGCAGCCCGGAAGTCCGCTCCGCCGCCGCGGCCAGTCTCTCCTCCAACTGCGTCAGCTGGGCCTCCATCTGCTGCTGCTGGACGGTCAGCTCTTCGCGCAGCTCGCTCAGCTGGCCTTCGCTGCCGGCCAGCTGCTCGCGCAAGGTGGAAGCCTGGACCTCGCTGCCCTCCAGCTGCTCGCGCAGCGTGGCGACCTGAGCCTCGGTGCGGCCCGCCTGCTCGCGCAACGCGGCCACCTGGGTCTCGCCGCCGGCCAGCTGCTCGCGGAGCGCGGCGATCTGGGCCTCGCTGGCGGTCAACTGCTCGCGATAGGAACCGACCTGGGCCTCGCTGCCGCTCAACTGCTCGCGCAACGAACCGACCTGGGCCTCGCCGCCGCTCAACTGCTCGCGCAACGAACCGACCTGGGCCTCGCTGGCGCTCAACTGCTCGCGCAATCCGGTGACCTGGGCCTCGCTGCCGCTCAACTGCTCGCGCAATCCGGTGACCTGGGCCTCGCTGCCGCTCAACCGCTCGCGCAACGAGTCGACCAGCGCCTCGCTGCCCTCCAGCTGCTCGCGCAACGTGGCGACCTGCGCCTCGCTGCTCCCCAGCTGCTCGCGCAACGTGGCGACCTGCGCCTCGCTGCCCCCCAGCTGCTCGCGCAACGCGACCACCTGGGTCTCGCTGCCCTCCAGCTGCTCGCGCAACGCGACCACCTGGGTCTCGCTGCCCTCCAGCTGCTCGCGCACACCGTCCAGTTCGGTCTGCCGGGCGGCCAGCGCCGCGGAGGCGGTCTCCAGGCCGACCGAGGTCTCGGCGAGCTGCGCCGCCAACCGGTCCCGCTCGGACTCCGCAGCGGAGAGCTGGTCGGTCAGCGCCGAGAGTCGCTCCTCCCGCTCCACCAGGGTGGTCTGGGCCTCTTCCAGACGCAGCGCCTGCTCCTCCCACTCCGTCCGCAGCTGGTCCAGCGACTCCTTGAGTGCGTCGCGCTCGCCCTCGGATTCGGAGAGCTGGGCGCGCAGATCCGCGGCCTCCGAGGTCTGCGAGTCCAGCGAAGAGGCCAGCCGCTCCTGATCGGCGGCCAGCTGTCGCTGCAGCGCCGCCAATCGACTGCCCAGCGACTCCACCTCCGCCTCCGCGGATTCGCGGGCGGCCTGGACCTCACGCTGCACAGCCTGGGCGGTCTGGGCCGCGCCCCGGGACTCCTCCACCAGCAGCTCCAGCTCTGCTCCCTGGCGCTCGCGCTCGGCAGCCAGACGCCGAGCCTGCTCCAGCTCCTCGGACTGCTCGCCCAGCCGGTGCTGCTCTTCGGCCAGGGTCCGTCGGGCCTGGGCCAGCTCCGCTTGCGCCTTGTCCAGCTCGTCCCGATGCGAGCCCAGCGCCTCGTGCAGGCCGCTGTGGGTGTGGAGCTCGCGCTCCAGCTGCGCCAGCCGCTCCTCCTGCAGGGTTCGCGCGGACTCCGACTCCACCAGCTGCGCTTGCAGCCCAGAGAGCTCCGAGCGCAGCGACTGCTGTTGCGCCACCGCCTCGCCGCCCAGCCGGGCCGCCTCCTCCGACAACGTCGCCAGCTCCCGCTGGTGCGCCTGGCGCTGGGACGCGGCCTCTTCCACCAGGGCCAGCCGCGACTGCTCCGCCGCCGCAGCCGCAGAGCGAAGCTGCGCCAGCTCCTCCTGCAGGGCGGAGGCCTCTCGCTGAGCCTGCTCCCGGGCCGCGGTCTCGCCGCGCAGCCGCTGCACCTCTTCCGACAGCGCCGCGGCCTCCTGCTGCGCTCGCTGGGCGGTCTCCGCGCCCACCCGAAGCTGTTCCAGCTGCTCCGCCAGCGCGGGCAGTTCCTCCTGTTGACGACGCTGCGCCTGCTGCAGCTCGTCCCGGAGGGTGGCGACCTCGGCCTGCACCTGCGCCAGCTCGTCCTGGACCTCGGCCAGCCGCTCCTGGGCGCGCTGCTGGGCCGACTCTCCCTCCTGGAGCGCCTGCGCCCGTACCTGGGCCTCGGCCTGGGCACGCTGCAGCGCCTGGGTCGTCTCGTCCCGCTCGGCCTCGGCCTCGGCGCGCGCCTGGAGGGCAGAGGCCAGCGACTCCTCCAGCCCGGCGATCCTCACCCCGGCCTCATCCAGGGCCCGCTCCGCGGTCTGGACCCGCTCGGAGGCGCCGTGGCTGGCGGCCTCCAGCCGCGCCTCCAGGGTCTCCACCTGCGTGGCCAGCCGCTCCGACTCCCGCTGCGCGGCGGCGGCGGAGGCGGTCAGCTCCGCGTGCCCCTCCTCCAGCCGGGCCAGCGCGGCGCGCAGCTTCTCACTCTCCGCCAGGGCCTGCTCCCGCCCGGTGACCTGGGCGGCGATCGCGGTCTGCAGCTCCTGCTGATTCCGGGTGGCGCGCGCATCGGCCGTCTCCAGCTGCCGCCGCACCGAGGAGAGCTCCTCCCCCACCGTCTCCAGCTGGGCCTCGCGCTCCGCCAGCCGGGCCTGCAGTTGCCCCAGCTGGGAGGCCGCGGTCCGGTCCACCGCGGAGGCAGACCCCAGGGCCTCCTCCAGCCGCCGGGACTCGCCGCGGGCCCCTTCCAGCTCGGTCCGGGCCTCGGCCAGCGCGGCGGACAACCCCCCGCGCTCCTCCTCCCACTGCGCAAACCGGCGCTCCGCGTCCACCCGGGCGCGCTCCAGCGCCGCCCGCTCCGCGGTGTGGGTCCCCTGCGCGCGGCCCAGCTCCGCGGTGAGGTTGGCCAGTTGTTGCTCTGCCTCCCCTTGCTCCGTCCGGGCCTGCGAGAGGCGCGCGGAGACCGCCTCGGTCTCCGCCTGGGCGCGCGCCAGCTGCTCCCCCAGCCGCAGCTCGATCGCCCGGGCGCCCTCCACCCGGGACGCCTGGGCCCGCAGCTCATCGCGCAGGGTGGCCACCTGGTGGCGCTCTTCATCCACGGTCAGCCGCAGGGCGGCCAGGGCCTCCTCCGCCGCCCCCGCGTCCTTGGCCTGCAGAATGCCGCGCGACTCGAAGGAGGACAGCTGGGCTGCCAGCTCTTCGGCGCGGGCCCGCTCCAGCCGGGCCGCCTCCTGGGCGCGGGTGGCGAAGGTCTCCGCCTCACGGCGGGACCGGTGGTCCGCCTCCAGCTGATCCCGCAGCGCGGCCAGCCGGCGCTCCACGCTGGCCTCCCGCTCCCGGGCGGCGGACAGCTCGGTCTCGGCGCGCTTGATCCGCCCGGTCAGCTCGTCCCGGTCCCGCTCCGCGGCGGCGCCTCCGCGGACGGTGGACAGCTGGGCGCCAAGCCGGGCCACCTCCTCGCGGGCGCTCTCCGCGGCGGCACGGAGGGCGGACACCTTCTCCTCCTGCTCCCGGGCCTCGGTCTGGGCGCGGGCCAGCGCGTCCTTGAGCCGTCCGCTCCGCTCCTCCCAGTTGCGCGAGCGCTGGTAGTACTCGTCCAGGCGCGCGCTGGTGAAGGCCAGCGGTTCGGGTGGCAGCTGGATCCAGGTGGGATCGAAGACCTTCACCGCCTCCTGGCCGGCGAAGATCACGAAGTAGGCGGCCTCCGACTCGCGGACCAGCGAGCCATCCACCTGCAGTCCCTCTCCCCGCTCCTGGGTCAGCTGGTAGCCCAGCACCGGGTTCTGGGTGGCCACCTCCACCGCGGGGAAATGGGGAGAGAGCGCATCCAGCAGCTGTCCGTAGGTGGGTGGCGCGTCCGGCCCCTCCGGTTCGCCGATCTGGGCCAGGGCCAGGCCGGCGGCGTTGCGCAGGCCACCCACCAGGTGGCCACCGCGGGTGACCAGCCGGACCAGGTCCTTCATCAGCTCCGGGGCCAGCACATACGGCGCCAGGTCCGCCACGAACACCACGTCGAAGGAGTGGGGCTCGAGGTCGTCGAACACCGTGGCCCGGTACCGCAGCTGCGCGTTGCCGTGCTTGCGCTGTGCCTCTTCCACCGCCGCGGTGTCATCGTCCGCCGCCACCACCTGCCGGGCGCCGCGGGTGAGCAGGAAACGCGCGGCCGCTCCCTGGGTGGACGCGACCGCGCCAACCTCGAGGACGCGCCGTCGGACGAAGAGACTCTCGGCGTAGATGTACCTGGGGAGCAGTTCGCTCTCGCCCAGGCGACGGAAGGTGGTCATCTTGAGTTCGGGGCACGGAGTATAGCCTCCGCTGCCTGGGGCCCAACGAAAGCGCCGCTCGCCCGGCCGCTGGGCGCGCGCCTAGACTCGTGGTTTGGAGGTTTCATGAACGGAAACACCGACTCCTTCGGGGTCCGCGCCAAGCGGACCGCCACCCGGCTGATGGTGGTGCTGGTCATCCTGGGACTGGCCGGGGTGGCCGCGGTCCTGCTCTCACAGCTCAACGCCCGGACCTACTCGCTTGTCCAGGAAGGAGGCGCGCTGGTGGTGATGAAGGGCCGGATGCTGCCGATGGGCTCCCAGCCCTTCCGCCCCTCCGACCCGGCGCTGTTGGACGCCTACGCCAACATCCCGCTGGAGGGACAGGGCGCAGGCTCGATCCTGGACCGCAGCTTCTCCGAGCGCGACGAGTTGGACCGGGCCCTGTTCGAGGTCTTGCAGCGGCTGGCCGTCCCCCGCCTCTCGGGCAGCGATCCGGCCGAGCTGGAGCGCGGGCTGTATTATGTCCGCCGCGCCGAGAAGCTGTCCGGGATCACCGAGGAGCAGCGCACGGTCCTCAAGAAGATGCAGGCGGAGGTCTCCTTCTACCTGGCGCGCACCAAGCTGGACGACGCGCGCCAGCTGATCGCCGAGGGCCTCTCCCAGCTCAAGCTGGCCTCGGAGAGCGGTTCGGGGAACGCCCGCGCCGCGCATCAGATGATCGCCGAGGTGGAGCCTTCGGCCAAGGCGCTGGAGGACTCGCTGCGCCGCGCGGTCCACTCGCTGAGCAGCGCCCCGCCCCCCGCCCAGGAGCCGGCGCCCGCCCAGCCGCCAACTGGTGGACCTTCCCCGGCCCCGCAGGGTGGGTCACCTGCCGGGCAGCAGACGCCTCCCGGACCGGTCGACTCCTCCCGCGCCACGCAGTGATACCCTGCGGGCCGTAGCCTGGAAGGAGTCGAGCATGGGCCGGCTCGCCGCAATCACCTGGTGGGTGCTCTGGACCGGATGCGCCGGCCTGCAGCGGGACGCCTTCATCCACCAGCAGGCCGGAGACTACGTGTACGCGGTGCCGGTCCAGACGGTGTGGCCACATGTGCTGGAGCTGATCGGGGAGGAGGGCTTCTCCATCCGGGAGGAGCCCGGCCGAAACCTGCTCACCACCGAATGGCGGGAGGAGATGAGCTCCTCCACCATCGCCGCCTCCTTTACCCGCTACCTGGTGGAAGCAGTGGCCCTGGACGACGGCCACACCCGGGTGCGGATCATCCGCCACTCGATGACCGTGGGCGGAGGCCCGGGTTTCGTGGACGGGGATCGACATGCCGCCGCGGCGCGGGCCTACGCCAACCCCTCCCCCACCGGGCGGGCCGCACGCACCTCCAGCGGGGCCCGGGACCTGAGGATGGAGTGGCTGCTGCTGCGGCGGGTAGCGCCCACCGACGCCGCCGAGCTGCAGCAGCTGGCCGAGGCCCGGTACCGCTAGGAACTCAGGCGTTCTTCATCACGCCGATGAACGGCAGGTTCCGGTACTTCTCCCCGAAGTCCAGCCCGTAGCCGACCACGAACACATCGTCGATCACGAAGCCCTTGTGGTGGATCTCGATCTTGGTCCGCGCCCGGGACGGCTTCTCCAGCAGCGAGCACACCTTGAGCGAGGCCGGGTGCCGGGCGCCCAGGTTCTCCAGCAGGAACTTCATCGTCAGCCCGGTGTCCACGATGTCCTCCACCAGCAGGATGTGCTTGCCGGCCAGCGGCTTGGTCACATCCAGGGTGATCCGGACCTCGCCGGTGGTCTCGGTGCCCCCCTGGTAGGAGGAGCAGCCCAGGAACTCCAGGGTCAGCGGCAGGTCGATGGCGTGGGAGAGGTCGGTGGCGAAGTACACCGAACCCTTGAGCACCCCGATCAGCACCAGGTCCTTACCCTGGTACTCGCGGGTGATCTCCTCGCCCAGCTCGCGGATCCGCCGCTGCAGCTTCTCGGCGTCGATCAGGACGCCCACCTCGTTCTGATAAAAGCTCACAGGGGAACCGCTCCTAGACGTAGGCGTTGTTCATGATCTCCCCGAAGCCGCCGCCACCGGGGACGATGTACTGCCGATCATCCAGGCCACGTTCCTGGTCCCAGAACTTCCCCGGCTCGCTCTCGAACACCTCCGGGGGAGAGAGCCCGCGGTCCAGCCGCAGCGCGAACACCACCACCTCCGGATGATCCTTCGTGATCCGCCGCAGGTATTCGGGGGTCACGATCAGGTTCAGGCAGAGGATCTTGCGCGGCTTGCCGGGGACCTTCTCCTTGTACATCTTGATCGCGGTGGACAGCGATCCACCGGTGGCGCCCATCGGGTCCGGGAAGAGGACGATCGCATCGTCGATGTCCCCGCCGATCTTCGCCCCCCCGATGTTGGAGCCCACCACCGTGTCCGCGTCGTCCAGCATCCGGCTCATGATCAGGTGGTCCTGACGGACCAGCGCCGGGGTGAGCAGGTTGTTGAGCAGATCGTAGGTGACCTGGGAGGGCAGCGTGCCCGCCCGCGCGATGTTCACGCTGATCGCGCGCACGTGCGGATCGATCACCACCCCCTGGTACATCCCCTGGGGGGTGGAGTCGATCATCCGGGTGGGGATGGCCGCCATCTTCCGCGGGAACTCGGAGTTGACCGCCATCTTCACCAGGTCCTCGTACAGCCGGACCACCAGCTGGTTCACCTGCGGCTGGTGGGTGCCCTTGGCGCAGAGGGTGGCCAGCTGGGAGAGGAGAAACGGATTGCCCACCAGGTGGACGTTCTCTCCATAGTGGTGCCGCTGCTCACAGAGGTTGAACGTGAGCCTCTCGTAGAACGAATCGCGCATCGCTCAGTCCTCGAACAAGTCCAGGGTCAGCGGAGGGGAGGCCTCCGCCGGCGCCGGAACGTGGCATTTGCGGCAGCGGGCCTCGTACATGTCGGTGGCCCCCACCATCACCAGGTCCCCGGAGGCGTGCGTCCGCTGCGACCGGTGGGCGGGGTTGCCGCACACCACGCAGATCGCCAGCTCCTTGGTGACGTACTCGGCAATGGCCATCAACTGGGGCATCGGCTCGAACGGCCGCCCCTGGTAGTCCTGGTCCAGCCCGGCGCAGATCACCCGGATCCCCTTCTGGGCCAGCGCCTCCACCACCGGGACCACCTCCGGCCCGAAGAACTGGACCTCGTCGATCCCCACCACCTGGGTGTCCGGCTTGAGGCTGTAAAAAATCTCCTCCGCGCGGGTGATGGGTGTCGAAACCACCCGGGCCGCGGAGTGGCTGACCACCTGAGTCTCGTCGTAGCGGTTGTCAATCCGGGGCTTGAAGACCTGGACCTTCTGTTTGCCCAATACCGCGCGCTTGAGGCGACGGATCAGCTCCTCGGTCTTCCCCGAGAACATGGGACCGCAAACAACTTCGATCCACCCGATGTCTCTAGGGAATTGTTGCACGAAGGGGCGCCGCCTCCGACGGGAGAGCGCGCGGATACTCTTTTACGTACCGGACACAGTCAAGGCACATCCCCGCCGCCCTGACGGGCCGGTTGGCACGCCCCGCGTCCACCCTCCAACGCTTCCTGGCGCTGGCAGGACTCTTGAATAGGCCTCCCCCCAGAACCGGTGAGGGGGGTGGGGCGGATGGCGAGCGCGACGGTGGCGGCGAGGGGGGCGGTAGAGGACATGGGCGTGATCTCCAGCTGCATCGCCCTGCTGGTCCTGAACCTGCTGGACGGCTTGTTCACCCTGGCCTTCCTGCAGGCGGGGGTGGCGGAGGAGGCCAACCCGCTGATGCGGATGGCCTACGAACACTCCCCGGCGGCCTTCATGGGGATCAAGCTGGCCCTGGTGAACGCGGGGGCGGCGATGCTGTGGATGAACCGGGAAACCCTGGCCGCGCGGGCCGCCCTCGGGCTCGGGGTTTTCATGTACGCGGCGATCGTTGCGTATCACTGCAGCTTTCTGCTTTCGGTGGCCTTCGCTTAGCCAGCTTGCTTTTCACCTCCCGCCTAACCGATCCTAGGGGCGGCTCGACAGCTCTGCGAGCCATCGCCGGGGGGCGATATGGAGATCACCGACGTACGGGTCTTCCCTGTCGAAGAAGACAAGCTGAAGGCTTATGTGACCATCACCTTGGATAACTGTTTCGTGATCCGAGACCTCAAGGTGATCAACGGGAACACCGGGCTGTTCATCGCCATGCCGGCGAAGCGGCGCAAGGACGGTTCCTACAAGGACATCGCGCACCCGCTCAACGCGGATACCCGGGACCGGATGGAGAAGACCATCCTCTACGAGTACGAGCGCCAGCGGAAGCTGGAGACCGGCTCGGCCGGCCTGCACAGCGTGGCGATGGCCGAACTGGACTGAGTTGGGCTACTGCCGCCCTCCGGGCTGGCTGCTTGGCGCGATCCTCGTGGGCCTTTCCATCCTCGGGCGGGTGAACTACTCACCCGCGGATGGAATCCCGCGCGCGCGAGTTCAAGGTCTTCTCCGGCAACTCCAATCCGGCACTGGCCCGGAAGATCTGCGACTACCTCAAGCGGCCCCTCTCCAAGGCCGACGTGGGCCGCTTCTCGGACGGGGAGATCCAGATCGAGATCGGCGAGAACGTCCGCGGGCACGACACCTTCATCGTCCAGTCCACCTGCCCGCCGGCCAACGACCACATCATGGAGCTGCTGGTGATGTGCGACGCGCTCAAGCGCGCCAGCGCGGCCTCGATCACCGCGGTCATCCCCTACTACGGCTACGCCCGGCAGGACCGGAAGGTGGCGCCGCGGACGCCGATCACCGCCAAGCTGATCGCGGATCTGCTGGAGGTGGCCGGGGCCACCCGGGTGGTGTCGATGGACATGCACGCCGGTCAGATCCAGGGCTTCTTCAACATCCCCTCTGATCATCTCTACGCCTCGCCCCGCTTCCTGGAGGACATCCGGGCCCGCTTCCCGGATCCGGACTCGCTGGTGATGGTCTCCCCGGACGCGGGAGGGGTGGAGCGCGCCCGCGCCTACTCCAAGCGCCTGGGCACCCAGCTGGCGATCGTGGACAAGCGTCGCCCGCGCCCCAACGCCTCGGAGGTGATGAACCTGATCGGCGACGTGAACGGCAAGGACGCGCTGCTGATCGACGACCTGTGCGACACCGGCGGGACGCTGGTGGCGGCGGCGGCGGCGCTCAAGGAGCGGGGGGCGCGCAAGGTGTGGGCGTACATCGTCCACCCGGTGCTCTCCGGCCCGGCGATCACCCGGCTCAACGATTCGGTGCTGGAGGAACTGGTGGTGACCGACACCATCCCGCTCAGCAAGGCGGCCCAGGACTGCAAGAAGATCCGCCAGCTGAGCGTGGACAGCCTGTTCGGCGAGGCGATCGCCCGCATCTACCGGGCGGACTCGCTCTCCTCGCTGTTCGTGTAGCCCGAGCTGCGCCCCAGCCTCTCCCTGCTTGGGGAGGGGCGGGATTGACGGGGGTGGCGCCGTGTGTTGAAAGGCCGGCGCCGCGCGCTTCCCAAAGCGCCGCTGAAGACTTCGGGGCCCGAGAGTTCGGGATGCCGGGGGGCAGCGGACCGAGGGGACGCTTGTGGTTCACACGCAGCACTCCTCTTCTTTCGAAGGATTCGACATGTCTACCGATCGCAGCACGCTCGAGGCCAAGGTTCGTGAAGGTTCCGGCAAGGGCGCCGCCCGCAAGCTCCGCCTGCAGGGGATGGTCCCGGCAGTCATCTACGGCCGTCACCTGGAGAAGGCCGCCCACGTGGCGGTGGATCCGCTGGCGATCAAGAAGGCCATCAACACCCCCCACAAGTTCAACACCCTGATCACCATCAAGGGCGCCGGTCCGGACAAGCAGGTCCTGCTCAAGGACTACCAGATGGACCCGCTCACCCGTCAGGTGCTGCACGCGGACTTCATCGAGGTCCGGGAGAACGAGTCGGTCAGGGTCAAGGTCCCGCTGGTGCTGGTGGGCAAGGCGGACGGCGTCCTCAACGGCGGCATCCTCGCCCAGACCCGTCGTGACCTCGAGGTCTACGCGCTGCCCAACGCGATCCCGGAGCGGATCGAGGCGGACGTCACCAACCTCAAGATCGCCCAGGCGCTGCACATCAACGACATCACCCTCCCCAAGGGCGTGAAGGTGCGGACCAACGTGAACTACACGCTGGCCACCATCGGCATCCCGGAGAAGGAGGAGGTCGTGGTGGCGGCGGCTCCGGTGGCCGGCGCGGCCCCTGCGGCCGGTGCGGCTCCCGCGGCTGGCGCGGCCGGTGCGGCAGCGGCCCCCGCGGCGGGCGACAAGGCCCCCGCCAAGGCGGCCGAGAAGAAGAAGTAGTTCTCTTCTGGGAGGGGGCAGCCGGGTCCGCCCGGCCGCCGCTTCTCTCGCACTGGGGGTCGGTCCACGGTGGACCGGCCCCTTTTTCGTTTGTAGGACCCACTGGCGATGAAGCTCATCTGTGGACTTGGCAATCCGGGACGCGAGTACGAGGACCACCGGCACAACATCGGCTTCCGGGTGGTGGAGGCGCTGGCCTCCCGGCTGCGCGGCTCGCTGGATCAGTCCAAGTTCAATGCCCGGGTGGGCTTTGCCAGCCTGGGCCGGGAGAAGCTGCTGCTGCTGGAGCCGCAGACCTTCATGAACCTCTCCGGGGACGCCTACGCCCAGGCCACGCGCTTCTACAAGATCGAGACCGCGGACTGCCTGGTGATCCACGACGAGCTGGATCTCCCCTTCGGCAAGCTGCAGCTCAAGGCGGGGGGCGGGACCGGCGGCCACAACGGGCTACGCAGCATCGTGGAGCGGACCGGCGAGGATGGCTTCATCCGGCTGCGCTTCGGGATCTCCAAGCCCGACGGCCCCAACGCCAAGAACCGGGTCAGCGGCCATGTCCTCTCCGCCTTCTCCGGCGAGGAGGAGAAGCAGCTGACCGACCTGACCATCCGCTGCATCGAGATGATCGAATGCTGGGTCTCCGACGGGCTGGCCACGGCGATGAACCGGTTCAACCGGAAGTAGCTTCGACCCACCTTGGGGCCCGTCGGGCCGGATTCGGGGGTTGGGCTCTGGGACTTCCGGCTGCGCCGGCGGGTTCAGACCGGCTGCATGGTGCCGGCCAGGCAGTGGGGGCAGAACTCAGACTGCGGGCCGCGGTGCCTGCAGATCCGGCACTGGTAGGTGCGCTCCGGGGGCTCGATCACTTGGATGGAGACCTCGCCCTCGCCTTCGTCCTTGTCCGGGACCGTCAGCTCGAGCTGCCGGCGACGCGCCTCCTCCTCGGTCGCATGCTTGGGGTCGATGAAACGCTTGAGGGTCCAGAGCAAGGACATGAAGTCAGCCTAAGTCTCCGAGCCCCATCCGCAATCCCAGCGCCCAACCCCCAGATCCTGATCCATGCCCTGCAATGAGCACCGAACCTTGACGGCACCCCCTCCGGCCCCCTAGAAGCCCCGGCTCCCTGAAAAGGGATTGTTCTTTGAATGCCCCGGGTTTGCCGGGGCGCAGCGCGAAGGTTGGTGGGCGCGCGGTTTCCCACCCCCGGCAGGCCCGATGGGTCTTCCGTTTCCCCGCTCCTGGCGTTTGACCAGTGGGCGACTCCCCGAGGGGAATAAAGATGGCTGATACGCAGCAGCACAAGCTGCTCCGCGAGTACGAGACCGTGTTCCTCGTCCGCCCGGAGCTGACCGACGACAACGTGGACAAGCTGAAGGACCGCGTGCGCGGCATCGTGACTCGCGATGGCGGCAAGCTCCTTCGCTTCACGATCTGGGGCAAGAAGAAGACCATGTACCCGATCGCGAAGCAGCCTCGCGCGATCTACGTGCACGCGTCCTATCTGGGTGGGCCGAACCTGGTCGCCGAGATCGAGCGCAATCTCCGCAACATCGACGACGTCACCCGCTACCTCTCCACCAAGATCGCCGAGCACATCGACCCCGAGACCCGTCCGGTCCTCGAGGACGTGAAGCTGGCGGGCGACGTGGAGGAGGCCCGTCCGGGCGCGCCTGACCGTGAGGGTCCGGCGGTGGTTGGCTTCCGCAGCGCCGAGGCTGAAGAGCCGGCCGGGGACATCGAAGAGGAGGCGGCTGAGGAGGCGTAAGCCTTCCCTCGCTGCATAAGAGACCCAAATGAACGGAACTGAGAAGAGCAGCACGGGTGGTGGCCGCAGCTTCGGCGGCGGCGGTGGTGGTGGTGGTGGCGGCTACGGTGGCGGCGGCGGCGGCGGCTACGGTGGTGGTGGCGGCGGCGGCTACGGCGGTGGTGGCCGTGGCGGCGACCGTGACGGCGGTGGCCGTGGTGGCGACCGCGATCGCGGTGGCGACGACGACCGCAAGGGCGGCCGCGGCTTCGGCCGCAAGAAGGTCTGCCGCTTCTGCGCCGAGAAGAACGCCGTGGTCGACTACAAGGATCAGCCGACCCTGAAGTACTTCGTCACCGAGCGCGGCAAGATCATCCCCCGCCGCATCTCCGGGAACTGCGCCAAGCACCAGCGTCAGGTGGCAGTCGCCATCCGCCGCTCGCGCACCCTGGGCCTGATCCCCTTCACTGTGATGGTGGGCTAAAACATGAAGCTCATTCTTCGCGAGGACGTGGACAACCTGGGCAAGGTGGGTGACCTGGTCACCGTCAAGCCGGGTTACGGCCGTAACTTCCTGCTGCCGCGCAAGCTGGCGGTCCTGGCCAGCACCACCAACGTCAAGGCGGTGGAGCATGACCGCGCGGTGATCGCCGCGCGCCAGGCCAAGCTGAAGGGCGCTGCCGAGGAGCAGGCCAAGAAGCTGGAGGCGGTGGAGCTGAAGATCACCCGCAAGGTCGGTGAGCAGGACAAGCTGTTCGGGTCCGTCACCGGGCTGGACGTGGCCGAGGCGCTGTCCGCCAAGGGCCAGAAGGTGGATCGCCGCACCATCCACCTGCCGGAGCCGATCAAGACCGTGGGCACCCACACCGTGGAGATCCGTCTGCACAAGGACGTGGTCGCCAAGGTGAAGCTCCAGGTCGCCAAGGAGTAGTCGCAAGGCCCCCTGGGGTCTTCGAAGCAGAAGGGCCGCCCGCGCAAGCAGGCGGCCCTTTCTGTTTCCAGCAGGCTCCGGGTCCAGCCTGCCCGCTTGCCCAGAGCCCGATTTTCCGGCCTCACACGCCGATCACTGCAAGGATGTAGAGTCCGCCCCGAGATGCGAAGCATGGAGCAGTTGCAGCAGCAGGGAAGCCGTCGTCACGAGGATCTGGCCGCGGAGCGCGCGGTGCTCGGGGCGGTGCTGGCGGACAACACGGTCATCGCCGAGGTCGGGAAGATCGTCCTCCCGGACGACTTCGCGGTGGTGGCCCACACCCAGATCTTCGAGGCGATGCTGGGACTGGACGCCACCCAGCGGGTGGTCGATCCGCTGACCCTGGCGGAGGAGCTGAAGATCCGCGGCCACCTGGGCGCGGTGGGCGGTCCCTCCTACCTGATGGGCCTGGACCAGGTGGTCCCGGTCACCGCCCACGCCACCCAGTACGCGCAGATCGTCAAGGACCAGGCGCTGCGGCGCCGGCTGGCGGGCGTGGGCCGGGAGATCACCGAGCTGGCGGGCCAGGAGACCGGCGAGCTGGAGGGCCTGCTGGACGAGGCCGAGCGCAAGGTGTTCCTGCTGGCGGAGAAGAAGCGCGTCGGTGAGCTGCGGCCGGTCCGGGAGCTGATGGAGCGGACCCTGGAGCTGCTGGACAAGATGAAGATGTCCTCCTCGGGCATCACCGGCATCTCCACCGGCTACGTGGATCTGGACAACCAGCTGACCGGACTCCACCCCGGCGAACTGATCATCCTCGCCGCCCGTCCGGGCATCGGGAAGACCTCGCTGGCGATGAACATCGCCACCCACGTGGCGCTCAAGGAGAACCGCTCGGTCGGGATCTTCTCCCTGGAAATGCCCGCCGACCAGCTGCTGATGCGTCTGTTGGCCTCCACCGCCCGGGTGGACATGAAGAAGCTGCGCGGCGGCCGGCTCACCCCGCACGACGAGGAGAAGTTCCAGCAGGTGGCGGCCGAGCTCTACAACGCCCCGCTGTACATCGACGACACCGGCGCGCTGTCCCCCTTCGACCTGCGCGCCAAGGCGCGGCGGCTCAAGCAGAAGGACAGCAACATGGGCCTGATCGTGGTCGACTACCTCCAGCTGATGCACCAGAAGGGCAAGGTGGAGAGCCGGCAGCTGGAGATCTCCGAGATCAGCCGCTCGATGAAGCAGCTGGCCAAGGAGCTGGAGGTGCCGATCATCGCCCTGTCCCAGCTGAACCGGAAGGTGGAGGAGCGCAAGGGCGGCCAGCCGATGCTCTCCGATCTGCGTGAGTCCGGCGCCATCGAACAGGACGCCGACGTGGTGATGTTCATCCACCGCCCCGAAGAAGAAGGCGGCGGGGACGGCGAACCGCAGGACGGCGATCAGCGGCGGACGTCAATCCCGGTAGAGTTGGTGGTGGCCAAGCAGCGCAATGGTCCCACCGGGACCATCGAGCTGGTCTTCTTGTCCGAGTACACCCGCTTCGAGAGCCGGGCCAAGGGGGAGTGGCAGTGAAACAGGCCGTCGAACATCGCCACGTGCTGGTCGCCGATGACGACGAGCACACCCGGAACTTGTTGAGGGACCTCTGCGAGAGCAGCGGCTACCAGGTGACGGTGACCGTGGACGGGATCGAGGCGCTGGAGAAGATCTCCGCCGTCGCTCCTGACCTGGTGCTGCTGGATCTGATGATGCCCCGCAAGGACGGCTTCACGGTGCTGGCCGAGCTGCGCGCCGACCCCCGGTTCAAGGAGCTGCCGGTGGTGATCCTCACCGCGATGGGGGACATGGACGGGAAGATCCGCGGGATGGAGCTGGGGGCGGACGACTACATCACCAAGCCGTTCAAGGTCTTCGAGCTGCAGACCCGGGTCAACTCCGCCCTGATGGTGCGCGAGTACCGCCAGAAGCTGGAGGCGGCGGAGGAGGAGCTCTCCCAGCTGCGGGCCCTGGATCCGGTCACCGGGGCGGGCACCTACTCCCAGCTCAAGGCCAGCCTGGACGCGGAGATCGCCCGGGCCCGCCGCTATGGCCGTCCGGTGGGGGCGCTGCTGTTCGGGTTCGACGACTACCAGTCGCTGCGCTACCAGCTGGGCCGCGAGCAGTGCGACGAGTACATCTCGAACATGGCCAAGGGGATCCGCGGCTCGCTGCGCGGCGCGGACGCGCTGTTCCGGATGGACGCCGACGAGTTCGTGGTGCTGCTGCCGGAGACCGACCTGCGCGGCTGCCGGATCGCCGCCCAGCGGCTGGGGGCGGTGGTCCACGCCCTGCGGCCGGAGGGGCGCAACGGTCCCTTCGAGTCCTACGTCCGGATCGGCGGGGCGGTCTTTCCCCACGAGCGGGTCCACTCCTCGGAGGATCTCCTCCGGGAGGCGAACCGGGTGTTCCGCGAGCTGCGCGGGCACGGGTCGGACAAGCTGATCTTCGAGATCTGACGCTAGCGGCGGGCCAGCTCGGCGGCCAGCTGCACCAGATCCGCCAGCACCCCCAGCGCAGTCTGTCCGGGGCCGCCCTCCCCTTCCACCAGGGTCAGGTCCTGCAGGGTGTCGGTGTGCAGCAGCAAGGCCGCCTCCATCCCCCGCAGCCGGGAGAACAGCGAGGAGGCGGGCAGGGCCACCAGCCGGACCCGCGCCACCACCCCTCCCCCCACCCGCTTCACCTCCACCAGCTGCTTGAGGGTCTGCTCCGGCAGGCGCGCCGCCTCCGCCGCCACCATCGCCTCCGCGCCCAGGCCCTCGCGGCTCACCTGGCCTGGCACCAGGTCGGCGTCCATCAGCACGTTGGCCAGCACCGTGGCCTTCACCGCGGCGTCCCAGCCCTCCAGGTCGTAGGCGGGGTTGGCCTCGGCGATCCCCAGCCGCTGCGCGCCGGACAGCGCCTGCGCCAGCGTCTCGCCCTGGGCCAGCCTTCCCAGGATGTAGTTGCTGGTGCTGTTGAGCACCCCCTCCAGCCCCAGGATCTCGGTGGCCGGGAGACAGGCCTGCCGGAGGTTGAAGATCGGGGTGCCGTCCATCACCGTGGACTCGAAGCGCAGCAGACAGCCGCGCTGCTGGGCCAGTGCGTGCAACTGCCGGTAGGCGTGGGCGATGGGGCCCTTGTTGGCGGTGACCACGTGCCTCCCCGCCTCCAGGGCCGCCCGGACGTACGAGAGGGCCGGCTGGCCATCGGCGGGGGAGAGGGGGGTCAGCTCCAGCAGCACGTCCGCCTCGCAGCCTTGCGCGAACGCCAGCCCGTCTCCGGTGAAGGGCTGGGCGCCGGCGGGCAGCCCCCGGGCGGTGGGCCATCCGGAGTCGTACAGCTGCCGGGCGGTGAGTCCCCCCGGGGCCACCCACCCTCCCCTCCGCCGGGTCAGCGCCCCGGTGAACACCACCTCCAGCCGGTGCCGATCCCGGAGCACCGCCTCCTTCTCCCGCAGCAGCTCCACCACTGCCCGACCGACGTTCCCGAATCCAAGCGAGCAGACCCGCAGGCGCATCCGGGCAGCATCGCGCGCGTTGGCTGCCAAGCAAGTCCCACCTGGGGCGTGGTGACCACCCCGCGCCAATGCCACAGTGCGCGGCATGCAATTGCGCCGCTTCGGCCAGTCGGAGTTGAGGGTCTCCCCGCTGGGGTTGGGCACCGGGATGATCGGCGGGCCAGAGCTGTCCGAAGACCAGGTGGGCAGCCTGCTCAACCAGCTGCTGGACCTGGGGGTGAACCTGTTCGACACCGCGCCCTCCTATGGCGCCGCGGAGGAGCGGATCGGCCGGCACCTCTCCTGGCGTCGGGGGGAGATCGTCCTCTCCACCAAGGGCGGCTACGGCACCGAGTTCCCGGACTGGACCGGTTCGGCGATCGTGGCCGGGGTGGAGGGCGCGCTGCGCCGGATGCGCACCGACCACCTGGACATCTTCCACCTCCACTCCTGTCCGCTGGAGGTGTTGCGGCGGGAGAACATCCTCGAGGCCTGCCGGGCCATCGTGGCCTCCGGCAAGGTCAAGGTGGCGGCGTACTCCGGCGAGGAGGAGGCGCTGGCCTTCGCGGTGGAGAGCGGGGTGTTCGGGGGCATCCAGTGTTCGGTGAACCTGTGCGACCAGCGATCCTTGGACACCACCGTGGCCGAGGCCCACCGGCGCGGGCTGGGGGTGATCGCCAAGCGGCCGCTGGCCAATGCAGTCTGGCTCAACCGCCCCAACCGGGACGACGCGGCGGCGGTGACCTACCAGGCCCGCTTCCCGCTGCTGGGCCTGGCCGAAGGCGACCTGCCCTGGGACGAGCTGTTCCTCCGGTTTGCCGCCTACGCCCCCGGGGTCACCTCCTGCATCGTCGGCTCCAGCCGGCTGGAGAACCTGCGCCGGAACGTGGAGGCGGTCTCCCGGGGCCCGCTTCCGCCCAGTATTTTCAAGACCTTACGAGAGAGCTTCGCCCGGGTTGGCCAGGACTGGCCCGGTCAGATCTAACATCCCGATTCCAAAGCCGAATCTGGCCTGCGGTGCGCGCGCAACCCCAGGCCCCCCATTGCCGATAAAGGTACGAGCAGCGCGTACCTTCACCCAGGGCCACCCACGATGACCACCATCCGCAAGGACCGCGAACTGCAACTGCCCAAGGCGCCGGAGCCGGTGAAGACCGACGCCCCCGCCCCGGCAGTCAGTCCGCCCGTCGCCCAGGCCCACCCCACCCCCTCCTCCAGCTTCGAGAAGACCGCCTGGGCGCAGACCCGCTCGGGCCTCTCCGGGGTGGCCCCGGTGCGGGCGCTGACCGCGTCCGCCACCGAGCCGGTGAAGCGCACGGTGTCCTTCATCTACGACGCCGGCCCGGACTCGGTGCTCACCGACCTGCGGCTCAAGGGCAGCTTCGACGCGGCCGGCAAGCCCTCCTCCACCTGGACCGAGGGCATCCCGATGCGCCCGCTGGGCGATGGGCGCTGGGTGGCGCAGGTGGACCTGCTGGACGACGGGAGCAGCCCGAAGATCGAGTGGGGGGTGACCGCCGATTCGCCCACCGGGAACGATCAGTGGGCCATCTTCGGGGAGGGGAACCTCCAGCTGCAGCTGGGCGCGGAGACCCGGGAGGCCAGCTACGCGCCCACCACCTACCACCAGATGGGCGCCCACAAGTCCGGCCAAGACGGGATCAGCTTCGGCTTCTGGGCCCCCAACGCCAAGAATGTTCAGGCGAAGATCACCGACGCCGACGGCCGGGTGGAGCGGCTGCCGATGCAGCGCTCGGAGGACGGCACCTGGAAGGTGAAGACCGACAGCGGCTGGCAGCGGCTGGAGGGGAAGAGCTACGTCTACGAGGTCACCACCTCCAGCGGGACCAAGGCGGACAAGGCCGACCCCTACGCCCGGGTGATGCAGGGCGAGCAGGTGGGGCTGTCCCGCTTCTACGTGGACCCCAAGACCGGCAAGGAGGGGACGTTCTTCACCCCCGGCCGGACCGAGCTGATGCGCTTCGAGGTGGACGATCAGCCGGGCGCCACCGAGGCCTATCTGATCCTCAAGGGACCGGACGGCAAGGCGCTGACCCGGGACCAGCTGATCGCCCGGCTGGGGAAGCTGGATCCGGCGCTGATCCAGGGCGCGCGGGAGGGGAAGTACAACGACCTGTGGAGCGAGAACATCGCCCCCGACGGGAAGATCAAGCTGACCCAGGTGGGCGGCTCCTTCTCCACCCTGGTCAACAACCTGGAGGGGCTGGCGGGGCTGAAGTACGAGCTGCGCGCCTACGCCCCGGACGCGTCGGGGAAGTTGAAGCTGATCGACGACGTCAACGGCGACGGGAAGCTGAACAAGCTGGAGAAGCGGGCCTCCGGCTACAACGACCGCTGGTCGGACGTGATCACCCCCCAAAGCGGCGTCTCCTTCCGCGGCGCGGTGATCACCGACACCTCCTACGACTTCAAGTACGACGGGGTCCCCCGGGAGACCGACCGCAGCAAGTGGGTGATCTACCAGCTGCACGCCGGCAGCTTCCTGGGCCAGGGCCACAACGTGAACCGGTCCACCTTCGAGGATTTGACCGCCAAGCTGGACTACCTCAAGGGCCTGGGGATCAACACCCTGGAGATGATGCCCACCAACGAGGTGGAGGGGGTCCGGGACTGGGGCTACATGGGCGCCAACACCCTGGCGGTGGAGAGCAGCTACGGCTTCGAGGATGACCAGGGCAACTGGGTCACCGGGGACGAGGCGCTGAAGCGGTTCATCGACGAGGCCCACAAGCGCGGGATGAACGTGGTCAACGACGTGGTCTACAACCACGTCGGCGGCGAGCACAACCACCTGTGGAACGTGGATGGGGAGCAGAACCCCTACTTCAACTGGTCCACCAAGGAGGGGGAGTTCGAACAGCGCGACACCCCCTGGGGCGCGGTGCCCGCCTACCACAACCCGAAGGTGAAGCAGCTGTTCGTGGACCATGCGGTGGCCCAGGTCGCTGACTACCACTTCGACGGGCTGCGCTTCGACTTCACCGAGCCAATCAAGGGCACCGGCGGCCAGCCGGGCTGGGAGATGCTGCGCGAGATCAACCGCCAGGTGCACTTCCTGAATCCCAACGCCTTCACCATGGCCGAGCAGTTCGACTACGACCCGGCGATCACCGAACCCTCCCAGCCGGGCGGCAAGGGCGGCGGGGGCTTCGACGTGCAGTGGTACACCGAGTTCCAGCACCGGCTGGTCCACGACATGAGCAACCCGGGGCTGGTCCAGGCCGCCGCCACCGGCAAGTGGACGGACATGGACAAGTTCATGGGGATGCTCACCGATCCCCGCGGGCTGGCCTCCTGGACCAAGGCGGTGTCGATGATCTCCAACCACGACGAGGTGGGAAACGCCCAGCGCACCCTGGACGTGGCGGACGGGACCTCCACCGCCAAGATCCCACACGACTGGGCCCGCAGCGCCTCGCGCTTCGCCGCCGGAATGGGCTTTACCGGCCCCGGCACCCCGATGTTCTTCCAGGGCGACGAGTCGCTGGCCAAGAACAGCTTCAAGTGGAGCATCCCCTCCACCTGGGACCTGGGCTGGGACTGGGAGAAGACCGGGCAGGACTGGGACTGGAAGGGAATGACCTTCAACGACCAGCAGCGGTCGGTCTACGAGCGGCTGTTCCCCCTCTCCAGCGAACAGCGGGAGAAGGACCCCGCGTACCGGGCGCTCAACGCCGCGGACAAGAAGGTGTTCACCGATCTGGCCCGGCTGCCCCAGCCGCTGCGCGACGACGCGATGCTGAACATCCACCGCCGCCAGACCTACGAGTTCTACAAGTCGGCGATCGCGCTGCGGGCCGCCAGCCCCGCGCTGCAGGGGGACGCGGAGGTGAAGCGGATCCACACCCACAACGACAACTCGGTGATGGCCTTCTCCCGCAAGAAGGGGGACGAGGAGTTCATCGTCGTCGGCAGCCTCAACCACCAGAACCTGGGTGGCTACGGGCTGGAGCTGCCGCCCGGGAACTGGACCGAGGTCTTCAACTCCGACGCCCAGGCCTTTGGCGGCAGCAACTTCGGCAACGAGGGGGGGACCTTCGGCAGCGGCCAGCAGCGGCTGGACATCCCCGCCGGCGGCTACATCGTGCTCAAGAAGACCGCCTGATTCGCTTCAGGATCGGCGGTTGTGCCCCGCGCATCTTCTGGCGCGGGACCGCCTCCCCGGCTGTCGGCTCGCAAACGCTGCGCCCCGGCTGCCCGTCGGATGACGCGGCGCACTAAGACTCGAAGTTGCGTCGTTTGCCTGGCTCAGAACAGTATCCGCGCGCTTTTGGAGTCCCAGCGCCGGAGCCGCTCTGCCCATGTCGATCAAGCACCTGGTCCTCTTCGCCGCCGTCCTGTCGCTGGCGTCCCTCTCCGGCTGCAGCTGCGGAGGGGGCGACCCGACCCCGGACGGCGGCACCGACGCGGGTGCCTCCACCTTCACCCTGCAGCGGGCCTTCTCCGCCGACGGCATCCGGGTGGTGGTGGAGTTGTCCAAGCCGGTGCAGGCGGACAGCGTCCAGCCGGCGGACTTCACCCTCAGCTCCGAGGCGGGCGCGGTCACCCAGACGGTGACCGCCGCGGAGACCAACGAGCAGAGGGTCACCCTCACCCTCAGCGAGGCGCTGCCCAAGGGGCCCACCTACCAGTTGGCGGTGGCCGACCTGGCCGCCACCGATGGAGAGACGGTGGTCGCGGCCACGGTCCCGCTGGAGGGGACCTTGTTCCTGGCCATGGTCTGGCACCAGCACCAGCCGGTGTACATCGACCCCTCCGGCAGTTGGGAGTGGTCGCGCGGGCCGTGGGTCCGCAAGCACGCCACCAAGGACTACTACGACATGGTGGCGATGCTGGGCGCCTTCCCGGACATCCACGTGCAGGTGAACCTGACCCCGGTCCTGCTGATGCAACTGCAGGAATACTACGTGGACCGGCTGGCGCCGTTCATCGACCCCGCGGCGATGACCGTGGACACCGCCGGGTACTTCGCCCAGCGCGGCGGGGCCACCGAGCCGGTCACCGATCCGTGGATCGATCTGCTGCTCTCCCCCACCCCGGATCCGGCCGCGCTGACCCCGGCGCAGCAGGGCTGGCTGTACAAGGACATCTGGTCCGCCTTCTCCATCTCCGAGGTGATGATCGCCCGGTTCCCGGCCTACGCGGCCCTGAACCAGAAGCGCACCGAGGCCCCGGCCACCCTGACCCAGGAGGATCTGCTCCATGCCAAGAGCTGGTTCCAGCTGGCCTGGTTCGATCCCCGCTTCCTGCGCGGCGCGGTCACCCTCCCGGACGGGTTGGTGGTGGACCTCTCCGATCTGGTCACCGAACAGGCAGACGGGACCTTCACCCTCGATCAGCCATTCACCGAGGCCATCGCCCGGCGGCTGGTGATCGAGGAGTACAAGGTCCTCAAGAACGTGGTCGCCGCCCACGCCGCGCTCCTCTACCAGGCGGACACCAAGCAGGGGCAGGTGGAGGTGATGACCACCCCCTACTACCACCCGATCCTCCCGCTGATCACCGACAGCACGCTGGCGCAGCAGGCGATGCCCACCGCGCCGATGCCGTCGCAGCAGTTCCTCAGCCCCGCGGATGCCGAGGTCCACGTGGCCAAGGCGGTGAAGAAGTTCCAGGACCAGTTCGGGCGCGCCCCCACCGGGATGTGGCCGGCGGAGGGCTCGGTGGCCGAGGCGGTGGTGCCGATCTTCGCCGGCCACGGGATCCGCTGGATCGCCACCGACCGCCGGGTGCTGGAGAAGTCCACCCCCGCCAACCAGCCGATCTACAGCCCGTACCGGATCGACTCCGACACCGTGTCCGGGGACAACGGCACCACCGATGACGAGCTGGCGATCGTGTTCCGGGATACCGAGCTCTCCGACAAGATCGGCTTCCACTACCAGGGCGGCACCCCGGCGGAGAACGTCACCGACTTCATGGCCAGCCTGCGCAACCACTCCCCCCGCTACGGCGAGGAGCGGCTGCTGACCATCATCCTGGACGGGGAGAACGCCTGGGAGTGGTACACGAAGGACAACGACGCGATCGGCTTTCTGGAGGGGATGTACACCGCCCTCACCCTCGCCCAGACCCAGGGGGACATCCGCACCGTCACCGTCAGCGAGTACCTGGATGGCAACCCGGCGCGCGGCGTCCCCGCCCACCCGGTGCACGCGCTGCCGGAGCTGGAGCCGCTGTTCGCCGCCTCCTGGATCTCCGGCAGCTTCTCCACCTGGATCGGCGAGGACGAGGAGAACCTGGCCTGGGACTACCTGGCCGCGGTGCGCGCGGATCTGGCCACCTTCGAGACCCAGGGGCTGGCCCGTCCGGATCCGCTGGCCGCGCCCCCCGCTCCGGGCACCCAGGCCTGGTACCGGTACAAGGCCTGGGAGTCGATGTACGCGGCCGAGGGTTCGGACTGGTTCTGGTGGTACGGCAGCGATCAGACCGCCGCCGGAGGGGATGCGCCGTTTGATCGGATCTTCCTGGCCCTGCTCCAGGGCGTGTACCGCAACGCGCAGCTGGCGGGGATCTCCACCACCGTCCCCGACCTCCCCAAGATCCTGCGGGTGTGCAACGCGCCTTCCGGCCCGCTCTCCGCCGATCCCACCCCGGACGGGGCGTTCGTCCCCGACGACGGGAACGATCCGGAGGTGGCCAACGAGTGGACCCAGCTGGGCGCCGGGGTGTGCCAGGACGTGGACTCCGGCACCACCGCCAACCCGGACGACAAGATCGCCACCTGGTACCACGGGGTGAGCGCGGACTCGCTGTGGGTGGCGCTGCGGCTGAACCAGACCGTGCAGGCGCTGGGGAACAACTTCTCCCTGCGGCTGTACTTCTCCCAGAAGCACATCATCGCGGTCCCGGATCAGATCCAGCAGGATCCCAAGCAGGCCACCACCCGCGCCGGTAGCGCGATCTCCTTCACCGCCGGCGGTGCGGCCCGGGAGCTGACGGTGGAGTTCCAGGCCGGGGGCGTGCAGAGCGTGGCTTTGGCCACCACCGACGGCACCAACTGGGGCACCCCCGGCGCGGTCACCGGGGTGGTGGTGGAGGCCGCCGACGATGTGGTGGAGCTGAAGATCCCGCTGGCGGAGCTGAACCATCAGCCCACCGATCCGCTGGAGATGCTGATCACCGCCCTGGTCTCCGGCGCCGAGCTGGACCGGGCCCCCAACCTCAACGCGGCCCCGGTGTTCGAGGACCGCTCGCTGCTGGTCGAGCTGACCCTGGTGGTGGACGGCACCGGGACCCGGCTGCCGCTCAACGCGGTCAGCACCATCGCCAACCCGGCGGGGACGATGTTCATCGTCGGCAGCCTGCCGGAGCTGGGCAACTGGACTCCCAACAGCGTGGCGATGTCCGACGACGGCGCCACCCACGGGGACGCGGTGGCCGGGGACAAGCTGTGGACCTTCCGGGTGCTGGTGCCCCCCAACACCGAGGTCAACTACAAGTACACCCTGGGCAGCGCCGGCCAGGGCTGGGGCTCCACCGAGGAGTACCCGCTGACCAACCGCGGCTTCGAGGCGGCGGACACCAACGACAACTTCAAGATGCTGCTGCGGGACGTGTTCGCGGACCGCCCCGAGCCCAGCGGCAGCCTGCCGGCGATGACCGAGGTGGTGGACCCGTGAGGCGTCTTCTTCCCGTCGGGGCCGCGCTGTTCCTGCTGGCCTGCCCTCCGGGTGGGACCGGGCCGGATGGGGGCGAGGATGCGGGCACCGGTCCGGAGATCATCACCCCCAACGAGACCGGCTGGTGGCGGGACGACGTCTTCTACGAGGTGTTCGTCCGCAGCTTCCAGGATGGATCGGAGACCGGGGACGGGGTCGGCGATCTCCAGGGACTGACCGCGCGGCTGGACTACCTCAACGACGGAAACCCGGAGACCACCACCGACCTGGGCGTGAACGGGATCTGGCTGATGCCAGTCTTCGCCTCCCCCAGCTACCACGGCTACGACGTCACCGATTACCGGGCGGTGAAGTACGACTACGGGACCCAGGCCGACCTGGAGGCGCTGATCGCCGCCGCCCACGCGCGGGGGATCAAGATCCTCCTGGACCTGGTGGTGAACCACACCTCCAGCGCCCACCCGTGGTTCGTCTCCGCCCGGGAAGGACCGGACGCGCCCTACCGGAACTTCTACGTGTGGAAGGACACCAAGCCCACCGAGGCCGGCTGGAAGCGGCCGTTCGGCGACTTCGGGGACGTGTGGTTCCACGCCAACGGCGACTACTACTACGCCGTCTACAACGCGGGGATGCCGGACCTGAACTGGCGCAACCCGGAGGTGGAGGCGGAGTTCGTGGCGATCATGAAGCACTGGCTGGCGCTGGGGGTGGACGGCTTCCGGGTGGACGCGGTCCGCTACCTGGTGGAGAGCGAGGACGCCAAGCTCACCGACCAGCCGGAGACCCACCAGGTCTTCCAGCGGCTGCGCCACGCCATCCACCAGGAGTACCCGGACGCGCTGCTGGTGGCCGAGGCCTGGACCGGCAACTCCAAGGTGGCGGACTACTACGGCTTCGGAAACGAGTTCCAGCTGGCCTTCTCCTTCGAGATCGCCGACGCGATCCGCTCCTCGATCAAGAAGGGGACCCGCGCCGACATCCACCAGGCCAACGCGATCTCCCAGAGCGAGTTCGTGGACCGCGGCTTCGAGGCCCCCTTCCTGACCAACCACGATCAGGTCCGGGTGATGAGGGACCTGATGGGCACCGGGACCACCCCGCCCCCAGAGCAGGCGCGACTGGCGGCGGCGCTGCTGATGGCCCACCCCGGCACTCCGTTCCTCTACTACGGAGAGGAGCTGGGGATGGTCGGCGGCGCCTCCTCCCGGACCGAGGACAAGGACAAGCGCACCCCGATGCGCTGGGACGACACCGGTCCGCAGGCGGGCTTCACCCAGGACGCCTCCAACTGGTTCGAGCGGGACACCACTCGCACCGCCCCCGAGGCCGTGGGGGTGGACGTGGCCACCCAGCAGACGGATCCGGACTCGCTGTGGTCGCTGTACCGCCGGCTGATCGCGCTGCGCCAGGCCCACCCGGCGCTGGCCACCGGGGTCGCCTCGCGGCCGGCGATCGAGGGCACCGGCGGACCTGGGGTCTTCGCGACCCTCCGTACCGCTGGGGATGGTTCCCGGGTGTTGTTGGTGATCAACCTGGCGACCACCGCCTCGGCGGGCTTCACCCTTCCTCTGAGCGGAAGCGTCACCGTGTTAGAAGGCGCCGGCCTGATGCCGACCCCGACTTCCCAATCCGGAGCGCTGGTCTTCGACGCGCTCCCTCCTCAATCGTTCGCGTTCTTCAAATTCGACTGATGAAGATCCCCATGAAGCGGCTCACCGACTCGCTGGCAGTCCTCTCCTCCCTGGCCTGTCTGGGACTGGTCCTCCCCGGGGCTGCCTCCGCGGCTCCCCCGGGCTTCACCGGACAGGTGACCCTGGTCGATCCGACCGGCGACGACTTCGGGCCGGGCGGCTACCTGTACCCCACCGACGCGGTCTACAAGCCGGGCAGCTTCGACATCACCGGCCTGGAGGTGAAGCCGGTGGGTGACGACGTGGAGTTCCGGGTCACGGTGAACTCGCGGATCGAGGATCCGTGGGACAGCAAGGCCTGGGGCGGCAACGGCTTCTCGGTGCAGATGGCGTTCGTGTTCATCGACCAGGGGGGCCAGCCCGGCACCGGGGTCACCAAGGGCCTGCCCGGCTTGAACATCCGCTTCGCCCCCCCCAATGCCTGGGAGAAGGTGGTGCTGCTCTCCCCCCAGGGCCCCACCCGCCTCAACAGCGAGATCGACGTCAAGGCGGCGGACCTCAAGGGCAACATCGTGGTCCCGCGTCTGACCCGCGCGCAGGGCCGGACCCTGATCGCGGTGGTGGGCAAGGACCAGCTGGGCGGCGCCCCGGAGGCCCACTGGGGCTACCAGGTGGCGATGCAGTCCAACGAGGGCTTCCCGGACAAGACCGACCTCCTGACCCGCAAGGTGAACGAGTACGAGGGCCAGCACCGCTTCGGGGGCGGCACCGACTACGACAACGATCCCCACCCCCTGGACATCCTGGCGGGCCAGGCCACCGGCGATCCCTCCGAGGTGGAGGCCCAGAAGCAGGCCCTGTCCGCCTACAACGTGGAGGCCACCGAGCCGAAGTTCGAGGACCTGGCGGTGCTGCCGATGGTCTACCCCTTCCGCCAGGAGGCGACCTCCGCCACCGCGGAGCTGGCGACCGCGGGCACCCCCGGTCCGGTGGGCCCGGCGATGGGCGCTCCCGGTGCGCCCGCCTCGGCGCCGGCCGCGGCTGCTCCGGGCAACATCGAGTTCAACGGGAAGATCTACACCAAGTGGATGTTCCAGAACGACGACACCACCGGCTGTCTGTCGCTCTCCAATCCCTTCTGGTCGGACAACATCGGCGGCCACAACGGCGCCTGCACCGAGTTCGAGCTGAACATCCGCGGACGGGTCAGCGACCGGGTCTCCGCCGGGGCCAGCATCCAGAGCCGCTGGGGCGCGCTGTGGCAGGACTGGTGGGAGAACGGGGATACCCGCTGGGACTTCCCCACCAACACCCCCTTCACCGAGAACACCTCCGGAGAGAGCCTGGGGATGAACCACGCCGCGTACATCAAGCTGCGCGCGGCCTGGGCGCGCATCGCCGCGCCGATCCCCACCGTGCGCTGGATCCACGTCGGCTCATCCGACTTCGGGATGTTCAACGAGTGGACCATCGGCAAGTCGCGCTACATCGACCGGAACAATGGCTACGGGGTGTTCGTGGAGGGCGCCTGGGAGGGCCTCAGCTATCACACCGCGGCGGTGGGCCTGCCCAAGCTGTACATCGGCCCCCGCTGGAACACCGGCCTCACCGATGCCGATCCGCTGGCCGGCTTCTGGGGCGCGGACTGGGCCTACGCCGCCAAGCTGGGCTACAGCCCGCTCGACGACCTGAACCTGACCCTGATCTCCGCCTACGTGAACGACGTGGAGGCGGACCGGTTCGATCCGGATCTGACCGGGACCCCCAGCGCGGATCGCGGGGCGGACCACGCCATCAACTGGGATGACCGCTTCCGTGGGCTGAACAGCACCCTGGAGGCGGTCTACACCCCCTCCTCGCTGGAGATGGTCAGCGTCCGGGGTCTGCTGGCGCACTCGCTGAACCACGTGAACCACGAGTACGCCACCAACGCGGTCCAGAACGACCAGGGCTTCTCGCCGCTGGTGTACCGCTTCGACGACGCCGGGAACTCGGTGGCGATCGGGGATCTGGCCGGCAAGCTGCGGGTGGAGGTGGACGACCCGTTCGGGATGGGCCTCTCCTTCAAGGGCGAGTACTTCAACATCGGCGCCGACTACAACGCGATCTTCGGGTCACGCCGCGAGGCGGACGTGCTGTTGACCGACGGAATCATCGGCGGTGGCTTCGTCACCGGCGGGCAGCTGCCCACCTTGAACATCGCCAACGAGTTCGTGGACTTCGATGAGCCCTGGTACGAGGCGATCATCGGCTGGCACGGAGGCACCGGGCTGTTGGAGTACGTCCAGGGCCGCGCCCGGCTGACCGGCGAGTACACCTTCATCACCTACAACACCAACATGCAGGACCGGGACGTGCTCACCCAGTACCCGGACTTCCTCTACACCGACGGCTACACCGACGTGTCGGCGTTCACCTCGGACCAGGACTACGCCAACGTGCACGACCGCGGCCGGGATCCCCGCAGCGTCTACAAGGAGTTCCAGGCGCGGCGCACCCAGATCGCGGCCCTGGGCGCGGACATGCTGGTGCCGGGAGTGGAGAACCTCACCGCCAAGGTGAAGCTCAAGTACGTCCACGACGTGGACTACCGCAAGGACGACAACCTGGACGACACCTACGTGGGCGCCAACTACATGGGCTTCGCGCAGCTGGGCTACCAGTTCACCAACGAGCTCAAGGGCACCCTGGGCTACGAGTTCACCTACTGGGACGAGAAGAACCGGGGCGGCAGTCAGTCCCAGGGCTTCTTCGACTACACCACCCGCCGCCACCTGGCCCGGGCGGGAATCAGCTACGTCTTCGGCGGGGCCAACTTCGGCTACACGCTGGAGTACTTCCACAAGGACCAGTTCCGTCAGATCCCCGGCGTCTTCCACCAGAGCTGGCGGGTGTGGCGCTCGAAGGCGTTTCTGGAGGTGGGCTGGTGAGGACCGAGATGAAGTCACTGCGAGTGGTGTTGACCGCGGCCTGTGCGCTGCTGCTGTCCGGCTGCGGGGTGGAGGGGCTGTTGAATCTCTACCTGGGCAATCAGTACACCCAGCCACTGAACAAGGTGCGGGGCACGATTTCCCTCCCGGCTCCGCAGTTCTTCCTGGTGGACGCGGCCGGCAACGCGATCCCGGCCTTCGAGTCCAAGGTGGAGGGCGGCAGCTACGAGGCCGGCTTCGTGGCCCAGGGTTACTCCGGGGTGCGGATCCGCGCGGTGCAGGGCCAGGCGGTGGTGGAGGCCTTCCTGCCGGAGATGGTGTTCGAGGACGTCCTGGAGGGGGTGGACCTGGACGCCCGGTCCACCGCCTCGGTGAAGCTGATTGAAGGATACATGGGGCCGCTGGGGACGACCTTGAGCGGTACCCCCGACAACAACCTGTGCATCGCCCAGAAGAAGCTGGCGGTGTTCTACGACGACGGCGGCGCCCAGACCGAGCTGGTGCGGATCATGGACCGGATCCTGGGTCGGGCGAATCTGGAGGTCGCCACCTCCACCCTGGTCTTCCAGTCCCCGGTGGTGTCCGCCTCCTCCGAGGTGGAGACCAGCGCCTTGAACCCCAACTGGGTCACCCGCGCCAACTACGACTACGACGGAGACGGGATCCTCAACCAGAACACCAACGCCTTCGACGCGGTCTTCCTCAGCGCCCTGCCGGTGGTGGATCTGTCGGCTCCCCCGGATCCCAGCCTGACCCGGACGGTGTTCTCGGTGGACTTCAACGAGGGCAAACTCAACGGCGCCTGCGGTGAGACCAACCGCTTCAAGTGGGTGCGCGACGAGCCCGGCCGGCAGATGTATTTCGTGGGCGGAATCCACACCAGCTCGCCGATCCAGGACCCCCGGATCGACGCCAGCCTCGGAAATCGGGGCGGTTGGACGCCGAACCAAATCAAGATGTATGACGACGGAACGCACGGGGACAAGGCGGCCGGCGATAACATCTGGTCCGTCTATTTCGACCTGCCGCCCGGTCTCCGGATTGGTTATAAATACACCTGGGGCAAGCAGGGCGACCTGTGGACCGGGACCGAGGAGTGGCCGGGCAACCAGCGGATCCTCCAGGTCACCGACCTCAACTCGGACGGCTACGTGTACCGCATCGACAACTTTGCGGATGAGGCCTCGAACAAGGACCTCGCCAACTCGAACTCCGCCTCGGCGGGCTCGGTGGACTGGGACGAGGACGTGAACGGTGACGGCTATCCGGAGGCCAGGGAGGCTCCGGTGGACGCCCGCGGGAACTTCTGTGGGCCGGCAGTGGACAGGAACTTCGTGACCCCGGATTGGGTTTCGGCGGTGACGTTGAGCTGTGAGAACTTCGTGGCCGAGTAGGCTTCGAAAAGGAGAGAACAACAATGAAGCACAACAACAAGTATCTGAGCCTGGTCGGAATCCTTGCCGCGGTCGGTCTGACCGGATGTCCGGAGGCTCCTCCCGAGGGCTTTCCGCAGCCCGAGAACACCGTCGCGCTGAACTTCACCATCGACGCGTCTGGCCGCCCCGGCTTCTACGAGGACGGCGATCTGGAGTGGAAGGGATCGTTCACCTACGACGAGACCTCCCGCATCCTGACCTATGACGGCACCTGGGCCGGCGGCGCCGGGCCCTACGCCCCGCTGTATGACGACGGCCCCTGGTCCGAAGGCGGCCACGAGCCGATCGGCGCCACCGCTGGCGACGACAAGTTCGGGATCACCGCGTTCATTGCCAAGCCGGCGGAGCCGCTGACGATTCAGTACGGCGCCCAGACCTGCTGTGGTTCCACCGGTGGCTGGGTCTGGCCGGCCGGCGACAACGGCGCGGTGGAGGTCACCCCCACCACCGCCGGCCCGCTCACCGCCGACGGGATGACCCTGACTCCGGAAGGGGACGTGGATCTGCGCGTCACCCTGAACACCGCCACCCTCGGTTCGGGCCACACCCTGGCCACCCCGGTGAAGGTGAAGGGGACGTTCACCGACTGGGCCGAGGAGCAGGCGTTTGACGACGGCACCCACGGCGACGTGGCCTCGGGCGACGGGATCTACACCTACACCGTGAGCGCGGATGCTCCCCGCCGGCTGTTGCTGACCAACGGGACCACCGCGGAGTTCATCTGGATGCTCAACACCCAGGAGTACAAGACCAGCGGCGGCGTCGGCGAGACCACTGGCCTCCAGGCGTTCACCAAGGATGGCGCGGGTAGCTTCACCGCGCAGACGGTGACCGTCTCCAACAACAACAGCGCGGTCGTTATCCCGTAATCACGGGTCGGTCGACGCAGTGAAATGACGGCGGAGCGGCGCAGCCTGGCCGCTCCGCCGTTTCATTTGATGGGATCAGCCGCAGCCCCGAGCTGCCGGGAGTGCGAGCGGGCGTCCTGGGTGAAACTCGCCTCTCCGAACAGGGAGGGGGTACGGTCGCGCCCCGTGGAAACGTTCTGCGCCCTGGTGAGTCGTCTCGCCCCTGTCCTGCTGGGGATCGCCCTGTTCCTCCCGGGGGCGGAGGGGTTGTCCGCGCCGCTGAACTTCGAGGATCCCCGCGGCGATGATCGGGGACCGGGAAACTATCTGCCTCCCACCGGCAGCGAGTTCCGTCCGGGAGACTTTGATCTGCGGCGCTTCTCGGTCCGGGTGGAGGGCCAGGACGCGGTGCTGGAGGTGACCCTGGGCGCAGCCCTGCGCCGGGACATCGTGAGCCAGCGGACCAACGCAGCCTCGCTGAACCTGACCAACGGGATCTTCGTCCAGCACATCGACATCTACGTGGACAACCGACCCGGAGCCGGGTTCACCGCCGGGCTGCCGGGGCGCCGGGTGGTGTTCGCGCCCGAGGAGGCCTGGGACCTGGCGGTGACCCTGACGCCCCAGCCCGGCCCTACCCGGACGGTGCTGGAGGGCTGGAACCGGGACGCGGCGGAGCGGGTGCTCACCCCCGGACCGCTGCAGGCCACCGGGAGCACGGTGCGGGTCCGGATTCCGCTCTCCACCCTGGGCGGAGTTCCCCAGCCCAGCTGGGGTTGGTCGGTGATGGTCAGCGGCGCGCTGTGGGATCACAGCTTCTCCGCCTTTGATCGGATCCGAGGAGCCCACTCCCCGGACGCCTTCACGATTCCGGTGTTCGGAGTGCCGGAGGATCGGGCCTTCGGTGGGGCCAGCCTCAATGGCGGTCATCCCTATGTGATCGATGTGCTGCTTCCGCCGGGGGTCTCGCAGAAGAAGGTGCTGGGGACGTTCGCCCCCGGCAAGCCGGCGGTGGTTCCGATGGTCTATCGGCAACGAGCTGCGCCGGTGGCGGTCCGGATCCCTGCCTCCGGTGGCTTCGCGGTGGAGCGGATCCCGACGACCCCGGAAGCTGCGCCTGGAGCAGGCGTGATGGGTCCCTCCGGCGGACCGATTGCGGCGAGTGGTGCGTCCGGTGCGAGCGGTGCGTCCGGTACGAGCGGTGCGTCCGCTGGGGCCGTTTCGCCCGGGGCTGTGGGTCCGACCCATTCCACCGACAACCCCGTCGCTGCAGAACCCAGCGGAGTGAGCGGTCCCGGCGCCAGCACCAGCACCAGCACCAGCGCCCCGACCGTCTCCCCGGCTCCTGGACCGGTGATCCTGGAGATCGCCACCGTCCAGGGCGACACGGTGGTGATCCCGGCGCCGGAGGGCGGGGTGAAGGCCTGGCAGATCGGCACCGTGGTGGATTCGGAGGACCGTCAGATCGGCCGGGTGGTGGTGACCAACGTCTCCCCCGGCTTCGTGATGGCCACCGTCACCGAGGGCAAGTCCAGGGTTCAGCCCGGGGTCCGGGTCCGTTTCGTCCCCGCTCGGCAGCTCCCCGCCCGGTAGCGGGTCGGTATAAAGAGGCGCCCATGCACGCTTTCGCCAGGCTCAACGGCTACGGCCTCGCCGTGGTCCCCCGGGTTCCCTACCGCATCAACCGCGAGGAGCTGACCAACGACTCCATCCGGATCGAGCACGGCGGGCTGATGGCAAAGATCCTGATCCCCCAGGGCGGCGGCGAGCCGGAGCTGGAGGGAGACGTGGCGATCATCGACATCGAGGACGTCGACCTCCAGTCGGGTTGGGTCGTAGAGACCACTCCCTTTTCGATCCCCTGGCCGGAGGGCTTCACCCTGCAGTCGGGGCCGCCGGGCGGTGGGCCTCCGGGGTTCGACTTCTTCGCCGGGGACGGCCGGTTGATCTACCCCCAGGGTCCCTACCCCGCCGGCAAGGTGGAGCTGGAGAAGCTGCTGGAGCCCGGCTCCACGCTGACCCTGCGCGGTACCGTCGGGAACGCGGACTTCGTAGAGTGCGCCTACCAGGCGGAGGGTCGCGCCTGGAAACTGCGCCACTATCTGCTGCGCCGCGAGAGCACCTCCGAGGTGCTGGTGCTCACCGCCCAGGCCCCCCAGGAGCACTCGGAGAAGATCTTCCTGGCCGCGGACCGGATGGTGGACGGCACCACCTTCTGACCGCAGCTCAGAACAGCCAGCCCGCGCCGACTCCCAGCAGCAGTGCGTCGGGGGCCTGCAACAGCGCGGTGTTGAAGAAGCGTTCGTAGGCCAGGTCCGCCGACAGCTGCACCGGGCCCACCTGGAACGATGACCCCAGCGCGGCCCTGGCGGCGACCGCGGAAGAGAAGACGGACCCGCCCAGCGCCAGGTACGGGCGAGCCAGCCCCAGCTCCCACGGGAGGTAGCGGGCCTCGGCCCGGAAGCCGGGCTGGCGGGCGATGATCACGGTCACCGCGGCGCCGAACTGCTGCCAGCGGTAGGAGGCACTGATCGCCGGCACCAGCGATGGCCCCAGCAGATCACTCTCGCCGCGGACTCCCACCACCAGATTGAGCGGACCGCTGGGCCTGGCCGCCACCGGCTTCTGCTTCACCAGCGGGTCGGCGGCCACCAGCTCCAGGAGCATCGGCCGGACCTGATCCAGCACCGCATCCACAGTCCCGCCCTTCAACCGGCGACCCACCCGGTGGACCGGGGCGTTGGTCTTCAGGTCCACCAGCACCAGGTTCACCAGCAGCGACTCGCCCACCTGGGACAGGGTCCCCGTCAGCGCTCGATCCGCCGCCAGCGCTCCGGCGATCTCCGCCAGACAGCTCTCCGAGTCCTCGGTGCAGCCCAGCAGTTGCCGCTGCCGCTCGATGCCCAGCATCGCGGAGATCTCCGCCGGACCGGTGACCCGATAGGCGCCCAGCGAGACCAGCTCCGACTGCACGTACTCCGAGGCCGCGGTGGCGATCTCCGGGCTCACCCCGGTGGCTCCCGCCACTCCGATGAAGGCCAGCTTCGGCGTCGCGGACCCCGGGCCCTCGGCGCGCGCCGGCTCCGCGGCGATTCCCTCTCCGCCCAGGAACAACATCCCGGTCACGACCAGCCCTGCTCCGAACCGGCGACCCAGCTCCCCTGGCCCAGCCCCCAGGTCCCGCGCCCGCCGCCTCGACCACAGCAGCGCCCACGCGCAGGCCATCCACAGCGCCGGGCCTCCCGGAGCGGTGGCGCAGCTGTAGAAGGACTGACGCCGCGAGCAGCTCCCCTGGGAGCAGACGCCCTCACTGCACACGGTTCCATCGACGGCCACCACGTCCGTCGGACAGGTCACCTCACTGCCGCTGCAGGTCTCCTCCGGGCTACAGGCGGTGGCCGGACGGCAGACCTCACCGGCCGCGCGCAGGCCATCCTCCGGACACGCCTTCCCTGCGCCATCGCAGGCCTCGGCCAGGTCGCAGTCTCCGGCGGAAGACCGACAGTGGGTTCCCACGGAGGCCACCCCGTCCGCCGGGCAGGCAGGGTCGATCCCGCTGCAGTGCTCGACCTGGTCACAGGCCCCCTCCGCCGGGCGGCAGACGGTGGCGCTGGGGAGCAGGGTGCAGGTCCCATCCGCCGAGGCGCCCTGCGCGGCCAGGCAGCTTTGGCAGTCCCCTCCGCACACCGCGTCGCAGCAGACCCCGTCGGTGCAGAACCCGCTCTCGCACTGGTTGCCCTCGCTGCAGGCGACTCCGTCGGAGCGGCCGCTTTGGACCAGCACCGCCTTGATCCGGACGTTGGACACTGCCGGGTCGTCCTCCATCCGCTCATAGGCCAGCAGCACCTTCCCGCCCGCGCTGGCGACCGCCGGGCTGGCGGCGCCATCGATGGTCCGGGTCTCCGGGTCCACCGTGGGAACCAACGCCGTTCCCCCCGGTGCGATCCACCCCCAGCGCACCGACATCCCTCCATCGGCGCTCTCCTCCCAGCTCACCAGCGGGTACCGTCCTCCGGCGGCCAGCTGGGGATGGTGCTGCTTGTTCCCGGCGCCGCGCGGCAACGCCCCCGCCTGCTCCAGTTCACCCGCGGCGTTCAGCCGGCCCAGGTGGACCTGTCCGACGCTCAGCGCCGCCTCCCAGGTCGCCAGATACCCGCCATCGATGGCCACCAGATCCAGCTCTCCTTGGGCTCCACCGTCACCGACCAGCTCGTGCAGCGGTCCCGGGACGCCCTGCTCCAGCGCGCGGGTGACCAGCCGGGTGCCCAGCGGCCAGGCCACCAGGGAGCGCCCGTCTCCGCCCGACGCGATCACCGGCACCCCGGCCCCGGGCTCCGCCATCAGCACGGTGTCCGCACCCGGGAGCACCCCGCCCTGGGGCGAGATCCGGGTCGACCTCAGCTCCTGGGCCGAGCCGGCGAACTGCCGCCAGGCGAGGACGAAGTTCTCCCCGTCGAAGACCGCGTCCACGCCCTGGATCGACTCCGCGGTCACGGTCAGCTCCAGCGCCGCTGACTCCAGCAGGCCGCCGTCGCCGCCGACCCTCCGGGCGAACAGCTGCTGCTCCTCGGCCCACGCGACCAGGTAGCTGCCCCCGCCATGGGTCACCGTCGGGTTCGCCGCGGACGAAGGCAGCGAAGACAGAGCGATCCCCGCCGGATCCAGCACCGTGCCATCCCCCCGGACCCGGGCACCCCACAGCCCGGTGCCGCTCTCGAAGAAGGCGCGGTGATCCTCCCACACCACCAGGAAGTCCTTCCCGTCGGAGGCCACCGAGGGTCGCCCCTGGCGGTTGGCGGCGCGGATCACCGGGACCGCATCCTCGGTGCTGCTCCCGGCCCCGATCGAGCTGAGGGTGCGCAGCATCAACGGTCCCCGCCCGGAGAGGTTGTCGGTGTGGCTGTAGAACAGCCAGGAGCCCAGCGACTGTCCGAGGAGATCGTGGGCGAACGCGTCTCCGGTCTGGCCGGGGATCACCTCGAAGGGCGCCTGCAGCGACTCATTGAAGTCCACGGTCCGGGCCAGGAGCTGGAAGCCGAAATCGTCCAGATTCGGATCCACGCTCCAGGCCACCATGAAGCGTCCGCCCGCACCGGCGGAGGGGTTCAGCGCCCCCACCACCGCGGCCTCCCGGCCCGGAGAGGTTCCGATCGGGATCAGCCCCGGCGACAGCCCGCCGTCCGCGAACCACTGGCGACCGAGCACGTCCCCGTCCGCGGTGTAGTCCTCCCACACCACCAACGAGGGGAGCGTCTGGGTGCCCACCGCCACCTTCGGAGAGGCGGCCCAGGTCCCGGACGGAGACAGCTCCGCCCCTCCGGGCACCAGCAGCCCACCGTCGGGCAATACCCGGGTCCCGAAGATCTGATCCGTCCCTCCCCGGGAGTCCACCCACACCAGCAGCAAGTGGCCTCCGCCCACGGACGCGGCGTGGGGATAGGTCTGATCACCGACGACGGCGATCAACGGCTGCGGCGACCCCACCGGAAGGCCGGCGGCATCCAACCGCAGCACCACCAGATCGTTTCCGTTGGAGGGGCCAGCATGGCTCTGCCAGGCAGCCAGGAACTGGGTCCCGTCCCAGGCCACCGTGGGGACGTTCTGGGTGCCGGGCGAAGCGTCCAGGGTCCGGCGGTTGACCAGCGCGCCGCTGGGATCGATCAGCACCGACTGGATGTCCATCGAGGTGGCGGCGCTCCCCAGCTGGTTCCAGAGCACCAGGAAGCCCTGGGGGCTGGCGGCCACTTCGTAGAAGGGCGTGGAGGCGGACGGGATCCGGGCCAGCTCGATGCCGCTGGGATCCAGCAGCTCGCGGGCAGCGCTGATCCGCGCCGCGTACAGCCGGGTCTCCGGGCGGCCGAACAGAGAGGCGCGATCGTCTGCCCACACCACCAGCCGCAGGCCATTGTCGGCGACCCGGGCCGAGAACTGGGTGAAGGTCGGCGTCGATTGCACCGGCTGATCCATCCCGAACTCCGGGACCAGCACCGGATCGAGCACCGCCGGATACGTCGAGCGCGCCAGCACCTCCCGGGGCACCCGCAGCGACAGCGCTCCGTCGGTGGCGGTCACCTCCACCGGGGTCCGCGCACCGCGCGCGTCGATCCAGGTGGCCAGGCCATAGCGGAAGCCGACCCCGGTCCCCGGATCGACCCAGTGCCAGCCGGAGGCGGTCCTCCCCGACAGGCGGTGGCCCTTCACCTCGACCGCGACAGTGAGCGCCTCTTCACCCCCGGGCTCCGAGGCGAACCGCCAGCTCTGTTCGATTCCTTCGCCGTCGCTGTACAGCCGTTCCACGGCAAAGCCGCGGTCGATCTCCACCGCGCCGTCTGGAAGGACAGCGAAGGACGTCGCCGGCGACCCGAGGGTGCGCAGTGTCCAGGGCGCCGATTGAAGCAGCGCGGCCCCCCGGGGCGCATGCCAGCCCACCAGGCTGATCGTCCCCTCCGGCCCGGCCACCGCCTCGAAGCCGGCGCCCTGGCTGCGCAGTCCTTCGGGAGAGGGACGGAAGGAGGCGCGGACCCGGGCGATCACCCGTCCGAGATCGATCTCCGTCTCTTCCCTCCGGGGTGGCGACGACGAATCCGGCGGAGCGCTCTGCGAGCAACCCGCCATCGTGAGCGTAAGGGCCGCCAGCGCGGCAATGACTCGAGCCATGGGGTGTGGTCCTCTTCGGCCGCTTCCTTACCAGCGAGGGTCCCCGGGTCGGCAAGGAGGCGGAAGCCGGAGTTCGCTGTCCGTGAAACCGTTTGAACCGCAGCCAAATCCCACCGAGCTGCCCCGGGTGTTTCCGAACCCGCTGGACGAATGGGAGCCCCCTCCGATTGCCCGGCGCGCGGTGGAACGGTTGCGTTTGCAGCTGAGCGCGTTCGACCTGTCCGCGGGCGGCAAGATGTTCGGGGTGCTGGTGGTCCGCGATCGCGACGGGCGGGTGGGATCCCTCCAGGCCTTCTCCGGGATGCTGGACGGGCGCTGGGAGGTGGAGGGCTTCGTCCCGCCGCTGTTCGAGACCGGGGCCTGGCTCGCCGCCGACGCCCCAGGCGAGCTGCAGATCAGCCGGCTGTTCGCGCGCGCCCAGGAACACCTCGCCTCCCCGGAGTGGGCCCGTCTGCGGGATGAGCGCGCCGAGCAGAACACGCTCCACACCGCCCAGCGCCGGGAGCAACGTCAGCGACACCAGGCGCGGAAGGCCGCCCGTCAGCAGCGACGGGAGGGTGTCCGGGTCGACCCCGCGCTGACCGAGGTGGCCCGCGCCCGGGCGCTGGAGGCCCTGGACAACGAGAGCCGCCGGGACAAGGCGGAGAAGCGCGGCCTGGAGGCGGAACAGCAGGCCACCTTGGAGACGTTGCAGGCACGCTTGAAGGGGTTCCAGCGGCGGGCCCGGGCGCTGGAGCGGCTTCGGCACTTCGCCTCCCGTCGACTGATGCGGCGGCTGCACGACCTCTACCGGGTGCCCAACGCCGCGGGCGCGAGCCGGCCGCTCCGATCACTGTTTCCCTCGGGTGAGCCGCCCTCCGGCGCGGGCGACTGCTGCGCCCCCAAGCTGCTGGCCGCCGCCTACCGCGCCGGACTGATTCCGGTGGCGCTGGCGGAGTTCTGGGCCGGTCCGCCGCCGGTGGCCGGAGGGCGGATCGACGGGGCCTTCTACCCGGCCTGCCGCGCCAAGTGCGCGCCCCTCCTCCCCTTCATGCTCGAGGGTCTGGAGGTGGCCGCTCCCCGTCGGTTCCAGATCGCGCCGCTGGAGGACCGCTCGCTGCGGGTGGTCTACGAGGATCGCTGGCTGGTGGTGATCGACAAGCCCGAAGGACTGCTCTCGGTGCCGGCCCGGGATCTGCCGGGAGGCACTCTGGACCTGGGCCGGGCGGACTCGGTGTGGGCCCGGCTGCGGCTGCGCCATCCGGAGGCGCAAGGACCGCTGCTGGTGCACCGGCTGGATCTGGATACCTCCGGGCTGCTGCTGGCGGCGCTGGATCCTGCCACCCACCGGGCGCTGCAGCGTCAGTTCCTGCGCCGGGAGGTGGAGAAGCGATACCTGGCCTGCCTGGGGGGATCGGTGAAGGGAGCACAGGGCACCATCGACCTCCCGTTGCGGGTGGACCTGGAGGATCGGCCCCGGCAGATCCACGATCCGGTGCACGGGCTGCGGGCGCTGACCCGCTGGGAGGTGCTCTCCCGCGAGGAGGGACTCACCCGGGTGGCGCTCTTCCCGCTCACCGGCCGGACCCATCAACTCCGGGTGCACGCGGCCCATCCCCTGGGGCTGGGCGCGGCCATCCTCGGAGACCGGCTGTACGGCCACCCTGGCCCCCGGCTGCTGCTGCACGCGGAGACCCTGGGCTTTTCCCACCCGCACACCGGAGAGCGGCTGCTGCTCCGCTCCCCGGCGCCCTTCTGAACTGCCCCTACTGCGACACGATGTTCCAGTGTCCGCCCGCACCCCGGGCGTAATGCTGGCCGGCGGGCAGCTCGCCGTAGAACAGCACATCGTGCATCCCGACGATGCTCTTGCCGTCGAAGAGCCCGACCTCGCCGTCCACGGTCATCGGCACTCCCAGCGCGGTCATGTCCAGCCGCAGGGTCTCTCCCGGGCGGAGCAGGTGACCGGCCAGGTTCTGGTACAGCGCCTGGCGCAGGTTGTTGGTGAGCGTCTTGCCGCCCAGATCGATGGTGGCGCTTCCCTGGTTCTTCACCTCCACCCAGCCCTCCGCCGGGTTCACCGCGGAGAGGATCAACGCCGGGATCTCCTGCTCGACCTTGACCAGCTCCCGGGTCACGAACTGATTGCGCTCGGTGACGAACTGCTTCACGAAGTCCGGCCCCATCAGGAACATCACCGGGTCCATGTTCCGGTCGTTGTAGGCCGCGTCCTCCCCCAGGACATGCGGGGCCAGCAGCGCGTGCATGGCGTCGATCCGCTGGTGGATGGCGGCGGTCTGGAAGACCTCCTGCTGGGCGCGGCGGATCAGCGAGATCAACCGGCTCCGCAGCTCGGGGTTCATCACCACCCGGGTCCCCAGGTTGGAGAACACCGGCAGGTAGCCGGGGTAGCAAGGCTCGGTCCCGCACATGTCCTGGCTGCGGCGCCCGTAGATGTACTCGGTGTTGGAATCGGTGAGCGTGAAGTTGAACAGGTCGTGATTGGAGAACGGCGTCTTGTCCAGGCCGTAGGTGGGCCAGAAACGGGCGTCGTTGTTGTTGAGGTCCCAGGGGACGTAGGTCCAGCGGTCGAGGACCCGGTCGTGGACCATGTAGCTCTGCGAGTCCTCCACGTAGTTGTTGCTGATCAGCACGTCCATCGCCATCGAGCGCAGGTACAGCTCCAGGTTGAACCGGCTGTCGAGCACCTGGGCGAAGTCCGGCTCCGGGGTGTGGTTCATCACCTTCATCAGCCCCAACACGTCGTCCAGCGGCTCCTGCTCGTTGGTCTTCTTCTCCCACTGCCCCTGGTACGGCACCCGCCAGGTCTTCATCTCGCAGTCCTTGCGGGGGCAGCGGTAGATGGTGGGATCCTCGTCGGCGAAGAAGCCACGCGCGGCGGTGAAGTGTTTGTCCACCTGCTCGGTGTCCAGGTACACGCCCTCGTAGATTCCGTTGACGTACAGCCGGACGTACACCGCCCGCGGGGCGGGGACGCCCATCGAGCGCAGCAGGTCATAGGCCAGCTTCTCGGTGAGCAGGGTCTGGTCCTGGTATCCGGCCACCAGGTTCAGCCGCCGACGGCCCGCGAAGCGGCCGTCATTGAGGTCCACGTTCCAGCTGTGCTTGGGGAAGTACTTGGCGGACTGCCCGCGCAGTCGCACCTCGGCGGCCAACCGTGTGCCGTCGGGCGCGATGAAGGTGGCGAGCTGATCGGGGGTGTGGACGTCCTCGGTGAACAGCTGCAGCGTCTCCGCCGGCATCTCCAGCCGATACTCGGGCAGACAGGTCTGCAGTGCGGGGAAGGTCCAGGCCCCGGCGGGGTCCGGCTCCAGCTCGTACGGCACCACACAGGGCCCCGACGGGAGCGGCGCCCCGGCGACCTTGTCCGGACTCTCGGTCACCGGCTGCGGCGCCGGTTCGCACCCCGCCAGCAACAGCGCGGCCACCGTCGCCGCGTACCAGCCCGCCCTCCTCACGACCCTGTCCATCCCCTGCACTGAATCCGCCACTGGTGTTCCCCCCTCTTCATCCCGCCGTCGATCGCCCCGCGCGAAAGCGGGGATCACGATGCAACCCGTGTGCTGGGGCAGGTCCGTCACTCCACCCGCCAAGCTTGATCCGCGTCACGCTGGTAGACCGAACCGGTCGGCAGCGCCGCGTAGAAGAAGATGTCCGCCGGACCCCACAGCCGGCCGGGGGTGAAGATCCCCAGCTCCCCGGAGGGCGGCAGCTGCAGTCCCAGCTCGGCCGCGCTCAGCTCCACCGTCTCCCCGGGGGCCAGGGTCCGCGCCGGCAGGTTGGGCTGCAGGTCCTTGACCCGGCGCAGATCGGTGGTCAGCACCCGTCCGCCCAGCGCCACCGCGGTGGTCCCGAAGTTCTTGAGCCGCACCGTCCCCCCGTTGGCGTCCACCCGGTCAAAGCCCAGCCCCAGGGTCTCGGCCCGCATCCGGCGGAGCTCGGCCCGCAGGAAGGCGATCCGGCCGGTGACGTACTGCTTGAGGTACCCCGCCGAGGCGCGGAACTTGGCCAGCCCCTCGGGGTCCGCCACCCCCTCGGTGTCCAGGTTCACGTACGGATCGGTCTCCACCAGCGGGGCAATCAGCCGGTGCATGGCGTCGATGCGCGGGTGCAGCTTCTCCTCGGTGAACAGCTGGTCCAAGGCCGCCTCCAGGTGGGCCAGGTAGCGCTGGCGCAGCTCTGGATGGCGGACGATGCGGGTGGCCAGGGTGTTGAAGGCCGGCAGGTACTCCGGCCGCCCGAGGTTGCGCTGGTCGTAGAAGAACTGGACGCGGGGATCATCGACCGTGAAGGCCGGGATCGGCCGCTGGGTCTCCGGCCTGGAGCCCAGCGGGTAGGTGGGCCAGAAGCGAGCGGCGCTGTTGTTGTAGTCCCAGGGGATCAGCTGCCAGACGTCGGTCCGCTGGTTGTGGATCATGTAGATCCCCGCGTCGGACATGATGTCCATGGAGATCAGCGCGTCCACCGCCATCACCCGCAGGTACTGCTCCAGCTGGAACCTCCGCTCCAGGTCCTGGACCAGGGTCGGCTCGGCGCCGCGGTTGACCTGCAGGAGGAAGTCCTCCAGGTCCGCCATCCCGGCCACGGTCTCGTTGGTCTCCTTCTCCCACGGCGCCTGGTAGGGCGCGGTGAACAGCTTCAGCTCGCTGTCCTGGTTGCCGGAGCGGTAGAGGGTGGGGTCGGGATCGCTGTAGCCGACGCGCTTGGTGAACTTCTTGTCCACCCGCTCGATGTCCACGTACACGCCCTGGTCGGCGCCGTTGAGGAACAGCTGCACGTAGCTGGCCTGCGGCGCGTCCGCGCCGGCCGCCTCCAGCAGGTCGTAGGCCAGCTTCTCCACCATCAGGGTCCGGTCGCACATCTCGGCGACCAGGTTCAGCTTCTTGCGACCCTCGATGCTCACCCCGTCCGGCAGCTCCACCCGCCAGCTGCGCTTGGGGAAGTAGCGTGAGCTGCCTCCGCGCAGCCGGACCTTCACCGGGTAGGTGCGCCCATTGAAGCTGAACTCCGCGGGCTCCTCCTCCGCGTAGGGGTCGGCGCTGAACTTCTGCAGGGTCGCTTCCGGAATGGTCAGCTCGTAGCGGGGGACCTGGGTCTGCAGCGGCGGCAGGGTGTACGGCGGCGGCAGCGTCCCCGCGTCCACCCCGGTCCCCGCGTCGGTGCCGGCGTCAGCTCCGCCGTCGGTGCCCGCGTCGGTCTCCGTGTCGCTGCCGGCGTCCGTCCCCCCGTCGGTGCCGGCGTCGGTGACGCTCCCGGCATCCGGAGGTGGGAGGGGGGTGGCTGCATCGGGAGCAGGCGTGATCGGCTGGCGGTCTGCACACGCCACGGCCAGCAGCAGACACGGCACCGCGATCAGAATCCGTCGCCCAGCTCCCACTCCCCACCCCTCCCCTTCCAGGCCGTCGGCGGGCTGGTGCAACCCCTGTGCTCGGGTGGTTCCGTCGGGCAGCAGACGCGCGGGCCCCTGGTGGGTGGGAAAGAAAGTTCCCAGCGGCGCGAACAGAGTCCCCAGGAACGGCACTCCCTGTTCGTCCGGTGGGCAGCCAGGCATCAGCGCCTCTGATGCTCAGGGCGGCAATTGCAGGCGGGAGAGTCGGACCGCCGCTGGCTACACTCAGAGGATGTTGCCTCGCTCCAAAGTGACCGTCGGGACCATGAACTTCGGGGCGCGGACGCCCCGCGCGGAGGCCCGGCGGATCGTGGACCGGGCCATCGAGCGCGGCGCCACCTTCTTCGACACTGCCAATGTCTACGGCGACGGCGAGTCGGAGCGGCTCCTGGGCGAGGCGCTGGTGGGTCGCCGGGACCAGGTCTCGATCGCCACCAAGGTGGGGTTCTTCCGCCGGGGCGGCAAGCCGGAGGGGCTGTCCGCGGAGGTGATCCGCACCGCGTTGACCGAGAGCCTGCAGCGGCTGGGCACCGACTACGTGGACGTCTACTACCTCCACGTCCCGGACCACGGCACCCCGCTGGAGCAGACCCTGGACGGCCTGCAGCCGCTGCTGGCGTCCGGGGCGGTGAAGGCCTGGGGCGTCTCCAACTTCGCCTCCTGGCAGATCCTGGAGCTGAACACCCTGTGTGACGCGCGGGGGATGGCCCGGCCCGCGATCTCCCAGGTGCTCTACAACCTGCTGGTCCGCCAGCTGGACGTGGAGTACTTCGCGTTCGCGCGCCGTCACCCGCTGCACACCACCGTCTACAACCCGCTGGCCGGGGGACTGCTGGCGCGGCCGGCCGCTCCGGGTGCGGTGGTGCCGTCGGGTTCCCGCTTCGAGAAGAACAAGCTGTACCGGGGGCGCTACTGGAACGACGCCCTGCTGGAGCTGGCCGGCCGCTACCAGCAGCTGGCCGCCGAAGCCGGGCTGTCCGGGGTGGAGCTGTCCTACGCCTGGCTGGCCGCCCGTCCGGGCGTGGACTCGCTGCTGGCCGGTCCGGGCAGCCTGCAGCAGCTGGACGCGGCGCTGGACGCGGTCTCTCGCCCCCTGCCCCCCGAGCTGCTCTCGCGGATTGAGGCTGTCCACCGCGCGTTCGTGGGCACCGACGCGAGCTACGCCCGGTGAGCCTGCTGGAACCAGGCGCGGAGTCCCTCCCGCTGGAGGAGGTGCTGGCGCACTACGCGCAGCATGGCTACGCGCGGCTGGGGAAGATCCTCTCCGACGAAGGGCTGCGGCAGCTGCGGGCGCGCGCCCGGGCGCTGATGCTGGGCGAGGTCACCTACCCGGGGATGTTCTTCCAGCTGGATGCCACCACCGGCCGCTACGAGGACGCCCCGCTGGGGCTGGGCTGGCAGGGACCGTCGTTGGCGTACCGGAAGCTGGAGAAGCTGGAGCTGGATCCGCTGTTCCTCGCCTGGCTCTCCAACCCGCTGTTCGCGCGGGTGGCGCACGGGCGGCTGGAGGGCGGGGTGGTGCTCTACCGCGCCATCTTGTTCAACAAGGGCGAGGGCACCGGAGGCAGCGACATCCCCTGGCACCAGGACGGCGGCAAGCTGTGGGGGCTGAGCCAGGAGCCGGAGCTGCAGATCTGGACCACCCTGGACGACGCTCCGGAGGATGGCGGCTGTCTGGAGGTGCTGCCCGGAAGCCACCGGCAGGGCCTGGCCACCCCGCTGGGCGGAGTGGTTCCCCCCGACTACGTGGCCCGGGTGGAGGCAGAGCAGCCCCGGGTGGCGCTGCCTGCCCGCGCCGGGGAGGCGATCGTGCTGCACAACCAGCTGCTGCACCGCTCCGGGAGGGGCCGTCCGGGTCAGGGCCGGATGGCCTTCTCCGCCTGCTACATGAGCGCCACCACCCGCTGCCTGCGCAAGCGAAAGGCGCCGCGGACGTTCCTGCCGGTGTTCTAGGCGGTCGCGAAAGTCTCCAGCCTGTTCTAGAGGTCTGCACCGATGAAGCCCTGGATCACCCTGGCAGAAGCGAAGGCCCCGGACGGGAAAGTGCTGATGCTGCAGCAGCGGGACGACGAGTTCTGCGTCCGCGCCGGCGGTCAGCTGCTGATGGGGAGCCGGGTCCACCGCTCCGAAGAGGCGATGGCCGCCGCCGGGATGGAGGGGCTGCGGACCTCCAAGCCCAAGGTCCTGATCGGCGGGCTGGGGCTGGGCTTCACCCTGCGGGCGGTGCTCAAGCTGCTCCCCGAAGCGGGCCGGGTGACCGTGTCCGAGCTGGTCCCGGGGGTGGTGGAGTGGAACAAGGGCCCGGTGGCACACCTCTCCGACCACGCCCTGGACGATCCCCGGGTGGAGGTGGTGGAGGGCGACGTGCTCAAGCTGATGCGCCAGCGCCTGGCCACCTATGACGTGATCCTGCTGGACGTGGACAACGGGCCGGCCGCGTTCACCCAGGGCTCCAACGTGGCCCTGTACAACGACGCCGGGGTGCACGCGCTGCGTGGCGCGCTGCGGACCTTCGGACGGGCGGTGGTGTGGTCCGCCGGTCCGGATGGGCCCTATCTCAAGCGGCTGGGCCGGGTGGGCTTCGACGCGGAGATGCAGACCGTGCCTGCCGGAAAGGGCTCCGCGCAGCACACCCTGTTCGTGGGGACCTGCCGCCGGTAGGAAGCTGGCTCGACAGCGTCCGGGTGCCGCCCTAACGTCGGCGCCGTCGTCAGGGCCGGAGAAACCTCGAGTCGTCTGTGCTGCCTTCTGGCCGTCCCCTCTTCCTGTTGAGCCTGGCCGCCGTCTTCCTCCAGTCCGCGCCTGACTGCGCCGGAGAGAAGCCGCCCCCCGAGCCGGTCCCCTACGCGCTCACCTATCGGCTGGAGCTGAACCACGCCGCAGAGGGCAAGGGGGTGACCGGACTCCCGGACGCGGTGACCTTCCAGGCGGCCTCTGGGCATGAGCTGACCCACGTGGTGCAGCAGGGCGGGAGCGGCGCCCGGGTGACCGTCCGGGGCTGGGATCCGGTCCGGCTGTCCGCGGCGGAGAGCCCCGGAGCGGAGGCCTTCTCCGCCTGGCGCAACCAGGTGGCGGCGCTGGGCACCTGCCCCGAAGGCGTGGTCTGCGATCCGGCCGCGGAGTGGGCCAAGAGCGGCCCCGGCCTGACCCTGGACGGGACCCTGACCGCGCTGACCGAGGACGGGGAGTGGCTGTTCCGCTACACCTTCACCGAGGCCTGGCCCACCACCGCGGTGTCCGCGCCCGGGGTGCTGGTGGAGCTGGCGCTGGCCACGCGGCTGGGCCGGGTGGACTGGAATCCCCAGCACCCGTTCTTCACCGAGCTGAAGGCCGTGTACAGCATCTCCGGCGGTGACGGCGTCACCGGGCTGACCGTGACCGACGCCGCCTCCGGCCGGGACATCTTCGGGCTGCGGGCCCAGGCGCTGGGGATCGACTCGCTGCAAGCGTCGCTGGATGCGGCCTACCAGCACCCAGGGCTGACCTCCCGCCGGGTGGCCACCTCCGGGCCCCAGCGCAGCTACACCGGCGGGCGCTTCCTGCTGGAGTTGGATGGCGCGGTGGTCGGCGGCTTCCTGGATCTGAGCGGGATGGAGTCGGAGACCGAGGTGGTGGAGTACCGCAACGGGGATGACCCGATCACCCACAAGCGCGCGGGCAAGGCCAAGTACAAGAACATCGTCCTCAAGCGTGGCAGCGCCGGGGCCACGGTGCTGGACGCCTACAAGAAGATCCTGGCCGGGACCACCGAGCGGAAGTCCGGATCGATCGTCTACCTGGACCGCGAGGGCAACGAGGTGCTGCGCTACAACTTCTACGAGGCCTGGCCCTGCCGCTGGAAGGCGCCGGAGCTGAACTCCAGCAGCGACACCCACCTGGTGGAGGAGCTGGAGTTCGCGGTGGAGCGGGTGGAGCGCGGGTAGCTATTCGCCCTGCCGGGCCCGCATCCGGCCCGGCGGGACCCACTCGTTCCAGGAGTCTCCGTAGCCGTCGAACTTGATGAACGCGTGCCCGTCGGCGCGCGTCTCCAGCACGGTGGCGTCGTACCAATTACCGCTCCACTCCACCTGGATCCGGGTCCCGGGGGCCACCTTCAACGGGACGGCCTCCGGCACCGGGGTGGGCGGGCGGATCCGTGCCTCGGACACCCATTCGTTCCAGGTGGCGCTGTAGCCGTCGTAGCGGATCAGCATCTTGCCGTCGGCCCGGGTCTCCAGGATCTGCGCCGGGTACCACTTGCTGTTCCACAGCACCTCGCAGGGCTGACCGGAGGAGGGCTGGGGAGCGGAGGAGCCCGCCAGGGCGCTACCGGTCGCGGAGGGGCTGGCCGTGCCGGATGCTTGCGTTGGGGTGGGGCCGGAAGCGGCCAGGGGTTCCGGCTGCGGCTCGGGACGTCCCCCCGCCTTCCCCAGCGCCTTGCGCACGTCTCCCACCACCCGGACCGCGGCCTGCTCGAACCAGTCGAGCAGCGCGTCGTCCGACTTCACCCGCACGCTCTCCGCGGCCAGCGTCTTGCCGCTGCTGCTGGCCACCACCTTGAGGTTGCAGGCAAAGCCGGCGCTGGTGCGGGCCACGCTGCCGATCAGGATCCCATCCACTCCCAGCGCGCCGGCCAGCTCCGCCAGACAACTGCCCTGGTCATCCCCGCAGCCCATCAGTTGCTTCTGGCGCTCCAGCCCCAGCACCGCGGCGATCTCCTTCTGGCTGATCACCTGCGCGCCCTGCTTGAGCAGCTGCTGCCCCAGCGAGTCCACGAAGAAGTCCCCGGTCTTCTCGTCCAGGTTGGCGTACGAGAAGGTGGGGGCCGCCAGTCGGACCTCGACGGCGGGCGTGGCGGCCAGGGCAGCGGAGAGGAGCAGGGCGAGCATCACCCGCCCAGTCTACCGTGCCCGGGCGATCGTTCAGCTGCCTCCGTCCGGCCGCAGCAGTTGCAGAGGGTTGGCCCCATCGGAGAAGGCGCCCAGCATCTCTTCGGCGGTGACCCGGCGGCTTTGCTGCAGCCACTGCAGCGTGCGCGGATCGCACCCTGAGGCGTTGGCCAGCTCTTCGATCACCCTCGAGCTGTCCTGTCCGCTGTACTGCCCGTAGCTGGCGTGCGCGCCCACTCCCTCGAACAGCGAGGAGCAGCGATTGGCGCCCGCGCACTGGAAGGCTTTGCGCATGGTGGCCTCGGAGACTCCGGGCGCGAACAACTGCATCCCGGAGCGGGTCACCCGGCGGTATCCCTCCAGCTCTTCCTCCGGGAGCGGCTGCCACCCGCCCACCGGCCTTCCCGAGGCGATCGCCGCGGCGTGGGCCTCGCGCTCCACCTTCAGGATCCGGTAGGCGACCATGTCTGCGACCACCAGCCCGGTGGTGCGAAGCAAGGTGGCCAGGTGGCGAACGTCGCTGGAGGCGGACGCCCAGTCCCCCACCCCCATCGCCCGGCCAAAGCGCAGCCGGGTCCAGTTCATCAGCTCGAAGAAGTTGGGGATGAAGACCGCCATGAAGTTGGTCCCGCTGGGCTCGCGCGCGCGCACGTCCCGGAGCACGTCCCAGTGATCGAAGGCCTGCAGCTCGGTCATCCAGCCGAAGTCCAGGCCCTGCAGGTCGTAGTCGCGGATCTTGACCGGCCACGCGTCCCCGTACTCGCGCAGCCGCTGACGGAGCGGGCTCCCCAGACGCAGCAGCCCTGGCGGACGGTCTCCTCCCTCCCAGTCGATCCGCACCGCCATGTACGCCCACGCATCGCGGGTCCGCTGCGCCTGGGCGGGCGGGATCGAACCACCCTCCAGCCGGCGTGACTCCTCACAGAAGCGGTCCACCAGCTCGTCTGCCAGTCGGGCGTTGTCCGCCAGGAAGCGCGCCGCCTCGTCGCCGGAGGGCTCAGCGGGGCTGGGTCCTCCGTCCAGTCCAGTTCGGTCTGGAGGGAGGCTGGCTGCGCGCTCCGGACCGGTCGGCGCGCCCTCCTGCGAGCGGGTGAGGCTGGAGTCCTCCACCGGTGGCTCGCGAACAGCCTCGATGCGCGTACTCCCCGGCGCGGGTGAGCCCGGGTCCTGAAGCCGTTCGGAAGGAGCACCCTGTCCCCAGCCCCAGAGGGCCAGCAGCGCGCCCGCCACCGCCGAGGCTGCGATCCAGCGCCATCTCCGCTTTCGATTCCCCATGCCTGGTGGAGAATGCCGCTCCGTCGGCGCCCGAGCCAGATTCGGAGGTGCCCCTTTCAGGACCGCCCCCCAACATGAGCCCCCCGATCCCCGCGCTGATCTTCTCCGCCCTCACCCTCGTCGCCTGCCTGTTCCAGTTGGCCTTGGCCGCCGGGATGCCCTGGGGCCACCTGGCGATGGGAGGCAAGTATCCGGGGCGGTTTCCCCCCCCGATCAGGATCGCGGCGGTCCTCCAGTCGGCGATCCTGGCGGGCCTGGCGGTGATCGTGTTGGCCCGGGCGGACCTGGTGCTTCCGCAGCTGCGTCCGGCGGCGGGGTGGCTGATCTGGGCGGTGGTGATCTTCAGCGCCGTGGGTTCCCTGGCCAACCTGGCCACCCCCAGCAAATGGGAGCGGATTCTCTGGGCGCCGGTGACCCTGCTGATGCTGGGGTGCAGCCTGTGGGTGGCGCTCCACCAATTCGCAGGGACCCCGGAGCTTTACGTTGTGTTAAGAAAACAACAGTCCCACTTCACTCGCTCCTTCGTTGAGTCAGGTCCCCCATGCGGAGTCTCGCCGTCGCAGTGTCCCTCGCGGTCTTGCTGGGCTGTGGTCCCACTCCCGTCACCAACGTCACCGGACTCGCGCCGGTGGCGACCTCCGGAAGCTATGAGGATCTGGAGGACGCCCCGGCCCTCAGCGCGGTCGCCACCAGCGGGGCCTACGCCGACCTGAGCGGTGCACCGGAGTTGGCCAGCGTGGCCAGCAGCGGCAGCTACGCCGATCTGGCTGGGTTGCCGGACTTCTCACCGGTCGCGATCAGCGGCGCCTACTCGGACCTGGTCGGCGTTCCCGCCCTCTCCCCGGTGGCCACCTCTGGCAGCTACCTGGCGCTCAGCGATACCCCGGCCTTCTCGGCGGTGGCTCTCTCCGGGGACTACGGTGACCTGACCGGTCGCCCGGTGTTCGCCACCGTGGCCGCCTCGGGCAACTACTCCGATCTGGTAGGCGCCCCGGCGCTCTCCCCGGTGGCGCTGACCGGGAGCTACGCGGACCTGGGCGGTCGTCCGGCGCTCTCGGCGGTGGCAATCTCCGGGAGCTACGCGGACCTCGGCGGCACCCCGAATCTGGCCGGGGTGGCCACCTCCGGGAGCTACGCCGATCTCTCCGGCGCGCCCTCCCTCTCCACCGTGGCCACCTCCGGCAGCTACGCCGATCTCTCCGGCGCACCCGCCCTCTCCACCGTGGCCACCTCCGGCAGCTACGCCGATCTCACCGGCGCACCCGCCCTCTCCACCGTGGCCACCTCCGGCAGCTACGCCGATCTCACCGGCGCGCCTGCCCTCTCCAGCGCGGCCATCTCCGGCAGCTACACCGATCTCACGAACCAGCCCTGGAGTCTGGACCCGTTGGGACTGAGCACCTCCCGGACGGTCTCGGTGGGCGCCCCGGCCTCGGCCGCGCCGCTGAGCGTCTCGCTTCCGGGCCTGGGCGCGCCGGTCACCGATCAGGAGAGCTCGGCGGGCGGGGTGATCTACGGACCCAACACCTTCGCCTGGCAGTCGTTCACCGCGGGCGTCTCCTCGCAGCTGACCCAGGTCTCGGTCTTCCTCGGCCAGGCCGTCTCCGGAACCTTCACCCTGAACATCTACCGGGGCCAGGGGACCGCCGGAGCGCTGCTCTATTCGGGGTCCAGCTACGTCCTCACCGCGAGCCAATTCACCGCGATGAATCTCACTGCCCCGCTGCAGATCTGGAAGGGCGAGCAGTACACCTGGGAGCTGGTCAACAGCGAGGCCTTCAGCCTGATTGGCTACTCCTGGGCCACCTATCCCGGTGGCATCGCCGACTACCCGCCCCAGCCGGGCCAGAGCATCGACTACCGGTTCCGGACGGCGACCACCACCGAGCCGGTGCGGCTCCAGGTCGCCTCCTCGGGCGCGGTGGGGGTGGGGATCGCCACTCCCAGTGCGGCGCTGGATGTGGAGGGCGCGGTCCGTTTCCGCACTCCGCGGTCCCCGGCCTCCAACGCGCCCTGCCAGAGCGGTGAGTTGGCCTGGGACGGGGACTACGTCTACGTCTGCGTGGCGACCAACTCCTGGCGCCGCTCCGCGCTCAGCGCGTACTGAAGGCCGGTCCCGGCAAGGGGGCGGCGCCGCTTACCGGCTGCCACCCCTTCCGGGGACTTCAGTGCGAGGCCAGCAGGTGTTCGATCCCCTGGTACCCGTCGCGGGCCAGGGTCCCGTAGTGGAGCACCTGCCCGCCGGTGAGGATCCACGACTCGTCGAAGCCGTAGTCCTGGGAGCGGATCCGCACCAGGTGATCGCCACCACCGAAGGACCAGTGCCGGCCGTCGGGACCGAAGTGCTCGATCTTGGCGCCGGAGCGGGTCTTCACGTGGTGACCGTCGCTGGGCTCGTCCCAGGAGTTGTCGATCACGAACTCGGTCACCTGCCACAGGTTGCCCGACGGCAGCACGCCCTGGTCCACGTGGAGCCCGGAGTCGTTGGGCAGCCCGAACACCCGCTCCCGGGGGAAGCGGTGCGCGCCCCAGGCCAGATCGCCGTTCTCGCTCGAGTCGTGGTGCAGCCGGACCATCACGTTGCGCGCCAGCCCGAAGCCGTCGTTGTAGCCGCCGTTGTTCACGCTCCGGTAGATCCGCTCGCTGAGCTGATCGGCGCCGGCGGAGAAGCCCACCGTGAACAGCCCGCGCGCCTGACGCTCGTGGAGGATCCGGCCGAACTTGCCCCACTCCCCGTCGAAGCGCGCTCCCAGCTGCTTGTAGCGCTCCAGCCCGGTGTGGCTGTGGCCGCCGCCCAGGATCACCACCTCCGCGGTGGCCAGGTGGTGCCACAGCTGCTGCACGTCGTGGTGGCTCAGGTTCGGCCGCCAGAAGAACGGGAAGTACTCCAGCCCCAGGTGGGCGTACTGGTCGAAGAAGTAGCGGAAGTTCCCCCAGCCGAACTCCTGGGAGCCCAGATCCCCGCGCTCGGACATCGGAAGGAACATCACCCGCTTGTTGCCCCACCCACCCAGGGCGCGCCCGGTGATGAAGCGTTCGTGCAGGTACCTGCCGCGGTCGTGCGAGCTGTAGATGAGGACGGTGCCGTTGTTCATGTGCCCATAGGCTCTATCATTTTCGCGCGTGGGTGTAAGGCGCACACCTTCGGACCGAATATTGATTGGTGCGCAAACGATCCGTAGCATCCGGGGCTCATGGCTTCCGCCCGACTGCGCCTCCTCTCCAGTCTCACCGCCGGGGCGCTCTGCGCCTGTGCCCACACCCCACCCCTGACCCCGCCTCCCTCCAGCCCCGCCCTGGTGGCAGTGCCCTCGCCGCCTGAGACGCCGCCCGCCCCGGTCGTGGTCACCGCCTCGCACCGACCGCCGGCCGAGCCGGAGTCCTCCCCGCCGGTCCACTTCGCCGGCCCCACCGCCGAGTCCTGGCGTCAGACCTATCCGGTCCCGGAGCCGGTCCTCTCGCCTCAGTTCACCCACCGGGCGCTGGTGACCGGCCTCTCGGTGCCCCTCTACGCCCGCCCCGACAAGCGGACGGTGGTCGGCTACACCGGGATCGGCAGCCGGGTCCCTGCCGTGCCCCAGGGGACGTCCTGTGAGGGCGGCGAGTGGGCCCAGGTGTCCGGCGACGCCTTCCTGTGCTCCGGGGACGGCGCCCGGCTGGAGAAGGCGCCCTTCTCCGAGCCGTTCGACGCGTGGGTCTCGCGGCGGATTCCCCAGCTGGACCGCCCCACCCCCTACCGCTCGGCGAAGGGGCGCAACGGAGCCCCGCTGCTGCGGCGGCTGCCCACCACGCAGGAGCTGGCGGCGCTGGATGCCGGCAAGCCACCGCCGGGGCTGGTCCAGCGTCGGATCAAGGGGACCCTGTTGCTGGCGTACGTGCGCACCCTGCGCAACGGGCCCGAGCCGTATCTGGAGCTGCTCTCCGGGGAGCTGATCCGGGAGAAGGACCTGGACGAGTACTTCCCCGAGCCGGCGGTCCGCGGAGAGCCGCTGGGACCCGAGGCCCGGCTGCCGCTGGCCTTCGCCTTCCGGGAGGCACCGGTCTACTGCCTGGAGGAGGGCGAGTCCCCCGAGCCTTGCGGGACCGCCGCCAAGCACTCGCGCTTCTTCGGCGGCGCCCTGCTGGAAGAGCACGACGGCCAGTTGCTGGCGGTGGGTGATGGCCTGGCCATCCCCCGGAACAGCGTGCGGATCGCCGAGCGGATCAACCGCCCCCAGGGGATCGGCCGCAAGGAGCAGTGGGTGCACATCGATCTGACCGAGCAGACCCTGGTGGCCTATCAGGGCAGCACTCCGGTCCGCGCGATCCTGATCTCCACCGGCAAGCAGGGCTACGTCACTCCCCGCGGCCTCTATCAGGTCAACCGCGTCTACCAGACCAAGCCGATGAACGGGGTGGACGAGGACGGCCCGTACCAGGTCCAGGAGGTGCCCTGGGCGATGTACTTCCGCGGCAACTACGCGGTGCACGGCGCCTACTGGCATGACGCCTTCGGAGGGCCGCGCAGCCACGGCTGCGTCAACCTGCCCCCGGCGGACGCGCGCTGGCTCTACCACTGGTCCAAGCCCGGGCTGCCCGCGGGGTGGACCGCCAGCCTGCGGATCACCGGACCGCGGGTCTACATCACCGGAGAGACCCCGGACGCGGTGGAGCAGCCGCCAGTGGCGATCACCACCAGGCCCCAGGGGAGCGATGCGCGTCCTCTCAACTGAGCGATCCGGGCGCTGGACGCCCAGCTGGACCGAGGTGGTGGGGCGGTGCGTGCGGCAAGAGCCGCTGCTGGACACCCGCACCTCGCTGGTCGGGATGAGCCATCAAACCTGGGCGGTCCGGCCCCGGACCATCTTCATGGGGATCGGGCTGTGCGCCCGCGGCGAGCTCTCCCAGGCGGTGCCGCTGGATCTGCTGGGGATGTTGCTGCCAGCGGAGGTGCTGCGCCGGGAGCTGCGCTGCCAGGAGCTGGTGGTGCTGGTGGCCGACACCCACGCGCTGGAGAACGGGTTCGATCCGGAGCAGGTGGAGCTCCGCGCCCAGGCGGTGGAGGCAGTGCTGCACAAGGTGCGCGCCGTCTGCCGTCTGCCGGGGATGCGCATCCTCCGCGCATCGGCGTTGCACCGGTCCACCGGCTACCAGCGGATGCTGCTCCACGTCCGGCGCCGGGCCGAGGAGGGTCTCCACGAGTACCTGCTCCAGCAGTATGCGGACGTGCTGTACCTGCATCAGCAGCAGGGACCGGTGCTCAAGGTCGGCTGGTCCCTGCCCAGCAGCGATCCGCGGCGGCAGCGGGACGAGGTGATGCTGGACCAGAAGATGGCCGCCCTCACCGGCGCCACCCTGGCCTACGTGTACTGCAAGCCGGCCCGCACCCTCACCGACGCCTCGCCCCGGATGCCGCCCTACGTGGTCAAGCGTCCGGAGGGCCGGCTGTGTCTGGATCGCCCCGACGATCCGGAGGCCAAGCTGGAGGCCGCCGTCCGCCAGGCGCATCCGTCCACCATCGCCGGCTTCCGCCGCCACCTGCGACGGCTGGTCTACACCTACGCCAAGGTGGTGGGACCGCTGCCCCGGGGAACGCTGGAGCAGCGGGTGGCGGCGATCATCGATCGGGTGGGGATCGCCTGAGCGCTACCCCTTCACGCTCCCCGCGGTCAGTCCCGACACCAGGTACTTCTGCAGGAACAGGAACAGGGCCACCACCGGGATGGAGACGATGATCGAGCCCGCCGCGAAGTAACCCCACTGCTGGGAGAAGCCGCCCACGAAGAAGCGCAGGCCGACCGGGGCGGTGTACATCAGCTCCTGGTCCATGAAGGTGGCGGCGAGGATGAACTCGTTCCAGCCGGTCATGAAGGAGAACAGCGCGGTCACCGCCACCGCCGGCTTGGCCAGGGGCAGGATGATCTTCCAGAAGATCTGCCCGGCGGTGGCGCCATCCAGCAGCGCCGCCTCCTCCAGATCCTTGGGGATGGTGTCGAAGTAGCCCTTCAACATCCACACGCAGAACGGGATCGCGGTGGTGGCGTAGACCAGGATCAACCCGATCCGCGAGCTGCCCAGCCCCAGCCACTGCACCAGGATGATGTAGAGCGGGATCAGCATCAGGGTGCCGGGGAACATCTGCGACACCAGGAACGCCATCATCCCCTGCCGGCGACCCGGGAACTTGAAACGGGAGAAGGCGTAGCCTGCGGTGCAGGCCAGGAACACCCCCACCACGGTGGTGGCCAGAGAGATGATCGCGCTGTTGAGCATCCAGCGCGCGAACGGCTGGTCGGTCATCACCGAGGTGAAGTTGGAGAAGGAGAAGGTCTCCGGCCAGGGGGTGATCGCCCGCAGCCGGTCCCACAGGTCCGGGTTCTCCGGCAGGGTGGAGATCGCCAGGCTCTGGTTCCCGGAGAACGCGATCGTGGCCACCCAGAGGATGGGGTACAGCGTCATCAGCACCGCCGCCCCCAGGATCAGGTGGAGGTGGACATGGGTGGTGCGTTCGCCCGGCGCGGACATCAGTTGGCCTCCGTGGCCTTGGTGACGCGGTTCTGGAAGGTCCCGTAGACCAGCAGGATCCCGAAGATGACGGTGGAGTAGGCGGCCGCGTACCCGTAGCGGTACTTCTCGAACGCGAACTTGTAGGCCTGGGTGATCAGGATCTCGGTGGACCCGCCCGGCTCACCGGCGGTGACCAGGTAGATCACGTTGAACTGGTTGAAGGTCCACACCACCGAGAGGATGATCGCCGGCACCAGCGCCGGCTTGAGCGACGGCAGGGTGATCGACCGGAACTGCTGCCACTTGCTGGCCCCGTCCACCCGCGCCGCCTCGTACAGCTCGATCGGGATCGACTGCAGCGCGCCCAGCGAGGTGACCATCATGAACGGGAAGGACAGCCAGCCGTTGGTGGTCAGCGCGGTGAGGAACGAGGTGAAGGGAGACTCGAACCAGCTGACCGGCGAGCCGCCGAAGATGGCGATCACGTGGTTCACCACCCCGAACTGCTGGTGGAACATCCCCTTCCAGATCAGCGAGGTGATGTAGTTGGGCATCGCCCAGGGGAGGATCAGCACCACCCGGTAGATCGGCCGCAGCGCCAGGTTCTTGGTGTTCAGCAACAGCGCCAGGATCAACCCACCGGTGACGCCGATGATCACGTTGGTGATCGTCCAGATCACCGTCACCCACAGGGTCCAGTAGAAGTTGAAGTAGTTCACCACCCGGCCGCCCTCGGGGGTGGACCTGGAGATCTCGAAGTCGCTGAGGATGTCGACGTAGTTGCGCAGCCCGACCCACAGATCGGTCAGCGGCTTGCTGGTGTTGTAGAGGTTGGAGTCGGTGAAGCTGAGCGTGATCCCGTAGAAGAACGGGAAGAACACCAGCACCAGCATCCCCAGCAGCGCCGGGGCCACGTACGCGTAGGCCTGACGGTTGGAGATGAAGGTGGAGAACAGCCGGGCCACCGCTCCGAAGCCGATCGCCAGCATCACCAGCAGGGCCAGGATCCCCACCCCCACCAGCGCGCGGGTGGCGTCGCTGGAGGCCAGCGCCAGCTGCGATCCCAGCGCACCCTCGTCGGTCTTCCCCTCGGCGGTCAGCAGCTGCCGGGGCTGACGGAACACGTTGGCGTCCCAGCGGGAGGCCACGATCGGCGGATCCAGCGGGAGGTTCAGCTGGGTGAGCAGCCCCTGCGCGGTCTGCGCCTGGGTGCGCACGTAGTCGGCGACCTCCTCCTGGGCCGCGCGACGATCGCCGACCACGGTGGAGATCGAATGCCAGGCGTACAGCGAGGTCCCCAGGGCCAACCCGCCCAGGGCGATCGCCGCCAGCGCGTTGCGCCGCTCCCCCAGCAGCAGGGCCAAGATCCCCAGCAGCGCCACCGGCCCCAGCACCGCCAGCAGCGCGAACAGCACGTTGGGCTTGGGCGCCACGCCGGCGGTGGGGGTCTGCACCTCCACCAGGCCGATCACCGCGCCCTCGCGCTCCAGCGGCGCGGCCAGCCGGGAGCTGCCGCCCACCAGCGGCACGATCTCGATCTCCTCCTTGCGGGCCACCCCCTCCTCGCGGTTGGTCTCCACCGCCGCGCGCAGCCGCTGGCCCTGGTCGTAGAGCTCCTTCTCCTCCCGCTTCAGCCGCCGGGGCGCGTCCTCGCCCGGGTGGGTGGAGGCCTCCAGGGACAGCCCATTGAACAGGATCACCCGGGCCTGGGAGCCGGCCGGCGCCTGCTCCCGCCAGGCCGACACCGCCTTGCGGATCGCCTCCCCGTCCTCACCGGTGCGGACCACCAGGTCCGCCAGCGCCAGCACCGAGACCACCGCCTTGCGCTGGTGGCGCGCGGTGACCGCGTCCTCCCTCGCCTGGGACAGCAGGCTGTAGGAGAGCCCGACCGCAATCAGTGAACCGATCCCCACCCCGAGCAGGAACCGGAGCCGGTGCGAGGCCGCCTTCTTGGCAGGCGGAACGGGAGAGCCACCGACCGGACCGCCCGGAGCTACCGGACGGCCCTCGTCGGGACGGGAGAGCGCAGCGCTGTTGGCCATGGGAGGGGGGAGCTACTTCTTGCGCAGGCCGGCCACGTCCTTGGCCAGCGACTGCTGAGCGGCTTCCAGCGCCGCCTTGGCGGGCGTGGAGCCCTTGGTGATGGCGTTCATGGCGTTGGTGGCCGGCGACCACATCATCGACATCTCGGGGATGTTGGGCATCGGCACCGCCACGTCCACCTGCTGCCGGAAGGCCTTCAAGGTGGGGTCCGCCTTCACCTTGGCGTCGTCGTAGACCGCCTTGTTGGCCGGGCTCTGACGGCCCTCCAGTCCCAGGACCTTGGCCGACTCCAGGTCGGTGAGGTACTTGGCGAAGTCGAAGGCCGCGTCCTTGTTCTTGGACGGCGCGGAGACGTACACGCCCTCCACGGTGATCCACGGGCGCATCGGCTTGCCGCCCGCCTCGTCGATGTTGGGCAAGGGCGCGAGGCCGTAGTCCACGCCCTTGGCGATCTCTCCCAGGAACCAGGGGCCGGAGAAGACGATCGCCGCCTTGCCGGCGTTGAACAGCGAGGTGATCAGCGCGCTGGAGGGCTCCTTGGGGAGGATCTTGTCCTCCCGCTGCCACTTCATCACCAGGTCGATGCTCTTGGCGTTCTCCGGCGCGTTGAGCACCGGCTTGGCCCCGGCCTCGAACACCCGCCCGCCGAAGCCGTTGAGCAAAGGCGCGTGGTAGTAGAAGTTGGCGTAGTCGTAGGCCAACCCGAAGCGTCCCGCGGAGGCGTCGGTCAGCTTCTTGGCGACCTTCACCAGCTCACCCGTGGTCTTGGGCGGCGTGGGGACCAGCTTCTTGTTGTAGATCATCGTCAGGACTTTGTAGTTGAGCGGCAGTCCGTAGGTGGTCCCCCGGTAGACCATCGCCTCCAGGGTGGTGGGCAGGAAGCGGGCCTTGATCGCGTCGTCCAGGTAGAAGTCGATCGGCTCCACCGTGTTGCCGGCCTCGATCCATCCTCCCAGCCGATCCTGCGCGTAGATGAAGATGTCCGGGCCCTTGCCGCGGGGAACCGCCGCGGAGATCTTGTCCGCGAACGCGTCGTAGGGGACCGCCAGGGTCTGGACGGTGATGCCCTTGGAAGCGTTGGCCTTGTTGTAGGCCTCCACCACCTTCTCCAGCGCCGCCTTCTCCTCGGCGCGGTAGGCGTGCCAGACCACCACCTTCTTGGCGTCGGCGGCGCCGGCGGTCAGCGCCAGCAGGCCGGCCAGACAGACAAGCTTGTTGATCAGCTTCATGGTGTGAATCTCCGAAAAATCAAACGTTGAGGCGCTGCTCGGTGGCAGCGTCGAAGAGGTGCAGGGCCTCCAACTCCACCCGGACGGGGAGTCGCTGGCCGAATTCAGGGGTGCGGTGGGAGTCCAGCTTGAAGGAGATCAGGTCCTCCCCTCCTCCCTCCAGCTTGCCGTGGGCGATCACCTGATCCCCGGTGGTCTCCATCATCTCCACCGTCAGCTCCAGCCGGGCGGACTCGCCGCGGGCGGGCTTGTCGGCCTCCAGCACGTGCTCGGGGCGGATCCCGATCACCACCTTCTTGCCGGCGTGGGCGGTGGCCACCGCCTTGAGCCCGGAGGGGACCTGGAGGCTGAAGCCGGGCCCGACCAGGGCGCCGCCGTTGTCCGCCAGGGTGCCGTGGAGGAAGTTCATCGGCGGGGTGCCGATGAACTGGGCCACGAACACGTTCACCGGGCGTTCGTAGACCTCCAGCGGCGTGCCCAGCTGCTGCAGCTTGCCGTCCTTCATCACCGCGATCCGGTTGCCCATGGTCATCGCTTCGACCTGGTCGTGGGTCACGTAGACGGTGGTGGTCTTGAGCCGGTGCTGCAGCTTCTTGATCTCCGCCCGCATCTGCACGCGCAGCTTGGCGTCCAGGTTGGAGAGCGGCTCGTCGAAGAGGAACACCGACGGCTTGCGCACGATGGCCCGGCCCACCGCCACCCGCTGGCGCTGGCCACCGGAGAGCTGCTTGGGCTTGCGCTCCAGCAGCGGGGTGATCCCCAGGATCTCCGCCGCCTCGTTGACCAGACGATCCAGCTCCGGCTTGGGCGTCTTGCGGATCTTGAGCCCGAACTCCAGGTTCTCCCGGATCGTCATGTGCGGGTAGAGCGCGTAGTTCTGGAACACCATCGCCACGTCGCGATCCTTGGGCGGCAGCTCGTTGACCACCCGGTCCCCGATGGCCACCGTGCCTCCGGAGATGTCCTCCAGCCCGGCGATCATCCGCAGCGCGGTGGACTTCCCGCAGCCGGACGGACCGACCAGGACCATGAACTCATGGTCCTTGATGTCGATGTTCAACCCCTCGATCACGCTCACGTCGCCGTAACGCTTGGCGACGTCCTTGAAGACCACTCCGGCCAAATTTGCCTCCTCAGCGGGGCGCGAGGATTAGCGCCGTCCGGGGGGGAATGTCGAACTGCAAGCTGCCCCCCGGCGATGCTTCCTTCCCGCTCAACAGATCGACCACCGACCGGCCGCCCCACTCGGGCAGCGACTGGATTGAAACCTTCCCGGGCATATGGCCCCGGTTGATCACCACCACCACCCCATCCGACGCGGGCGCATCTTGCCGGGCGAACGCGTAGACGTCGCCTTCTACCGACAGCCCCCGGTGGGTCCCACGGGTCAGCGCAGGATGTGCACGCCGGATGGCGATCAGCCGCTTGTAGAACTCACGCAGCGCGTCATCGCGCGGCTGCCCCTTCCCGGGGAGGAGGTCCTTCTCACCCCAGGGCATGTCGCTGCGGTTGTGGGGCCACTTCCCGCCGAGCCGGCCCACCTCCTCGCCGTAGTAGACGGTGGGCATCCCCACCGTGGTCAGTTGCAGCACCGCCGCCAGCCGGAAGGCCTGCATGTCCCCCTGCAACTGCGAGAGCGCGCCCTCCACGTCGTGCGAGGAGAGGAAGTGGGCCAGCAGATAGCCCTGCCGGGTCCGGTGTCGCTGGGCCAGGAAGCGGTCGTAGGCCACCGTCCGTCCCCGCCCCATCACGAAGCCCAGGGTGCTGCCCTGGAAGGAGAAGTCGAAGCCGGCGTCGATCTCGTCGCGAACGAACCAGGGGTCCAGCACCTGGGGATCTCCGCCCCACACCTCGCCCAGCAAGAAGAAGTCCGGGCCCAGCTGCTGGCGGACCCGGGCGCGGTGCTCGGTCCAGAAGGGGTGATCGATGTGCTTGAGGGTGTCCAGGCGGAAGCCGTCCACCCCGGACTTGCGGCCCCAGTCCAGCTGGGCGCGGAGCAGGTAGTCCGCCACCTCCGGGCGTTCGGTCTTGAAGTCCGGCAGCCCGGAGAGACACATCGTCAGCTCGTCGTCGCGGCCGCACTCGGCAGAGGAGCGCAGCCAGTCGCGGGTCTGGGGATCGGTGGTGTAGCGAGAGCCGTAGCCGACATGGTTGTAGACCACGTCCAGCAGGACCTTGATCTTCCGCGCGTGCGCCGCGTCCACCAGCGCCTTGAGCTCCGCCTCGGTGCCAAAGCGCGGGTCCAGCCGGGTGAAGTCGTCCGCCCAGTAGCCGTGGTAGCCCCAGTCCGGGAAGCCGGCGCCGGTGACGAAGTGATCGATGTTCTTCACCACCGGGGTGAGCCAGATCGCGGTGATCCCCAGGTCCGCCAGCTCATCCAGCTGGGCGGTCAGGCCCTTGAGATCCCCGCCGTGGAAGGCGCCCTTGGCGGAGGGATTTACCTGCACGTCGTTGGCGGGATCTCCGTTCGCGAAACGATCCAGCACCACGAAGTAGAGGATCTCGTCCCGCCAGGCGTCGCCGTTGGGTCGGGCACCGGGTTCGGCGGGGGGAGACTGCACCGGGCGTGAGAAGGGTCTGACCGGAGCGACTGCCCCGGCGTCCGCTGCCTCTGGTCTGGAACCCGGGCGGGGCTCGGTCCCCGAAGTGCTCACACACGCCAGTGACTGCAGCGTTCCGAGAACCAGCCACCACCGATGTTGGGCCTTCATGGGGGGCGGACCCTAACAGTCGGACTTTCGAGTCCTCGCTCTCGCGAAACCGACGCAACGCGTCAGGCTCGGTGACCTTTAGCAAGGTCCCTGCCTGGAACTCGAACCGCAAAGCAAGCGCGGCTCCCAGTTGAACCTCTACTCCTGTCCAACCGAGACTCTTTCAGGATCTATGACCTTCGAACGCGCGCAATGGCTTGCGACTTTCCAGGCCGACGACGTTGACACTGGGTGGCGATGTTCAACGTGCTCGCGAGGAACATTGCTTCCAATTCCTGGGAGCTTCCATGAAGAAGCGACGCGGGAGACTGCTCAAGCACAGGCGACTAACTGCATCCCGATGAGCCTCTATGAGGGCGTATTTTCCGGAATGCTTCGATGTAGTGCGTGCGCCACGCCAGTGGCCGCCAGTGGGAGCTCTCTGATCAAGGAGCATCCGTCCAACGACAGAGCATTGGTCACGACGTTTTCGCCTTCTCATCTCGAGCCCGCGCCGGCAATAATCCGAGTTCCCACCAACTGCCCTAGGTCGCTTGCCACGGAACTCGAACGGGCATTTGCACTGTATTGGAATGATGCAGACGCTTCAGCCAACCGGATCAGATCTTGCGTCGAGCTTCTCCTCACGCACCTAAAGATCCCCAAAAAGGCACGAACTCCGAAAGGCGACTTCAGGCGTCTAAGCCTACATCAACGAATCGAACGGTTTGCTCATAGAAAACCAGACCTAGCGAAGAATCTCATGGCGCTAAAGTGGCTGGGAAACGATGCAAGCCACGGGGGACGATGTCTTCGCCGAGAGGACACGCTCGATGGCTTTCAGATTCTGGAACATGTCCTTGCCGAACTTTTTGACGGGAACAAGGCCTTCCTGACGAAACTCACCCGCCAGATCAATAGGGCAAAGGGGCGACGGCGCAAATCGCCTTGGGGCTATCTCTTTGATAAATAACCAAGCTGCTTGTCAGCGATCTTCTTAGGTTCGCCTCACGCACGCGCTCTCCGTTCTCTTGGTGCCATTTCCCAGTGGGCTTTCCACGCACAATTCGAGATCAGATGTTGGCGTTGTCGGCCAGGCACTGCTGCGTTTGCCATCGCCACTCAGGGCTGAAGATCGAGATCCACCACATCCAAGCAGAATCAGAAGGCGGCCCGAACACACTCGAGAACGCCATTGCACTATGTTTCGACTGTCACGCCGATGCCGGCCACTACAATCCCAATCATCCTCGAGGCACCAAATACGCCGCCTCGGAGCTTCGCCTGGCCAGAGACACCTGGCTCGCACTCGTAAGAGAACACAGGATTGGCGAAACAAAGACAGAACTGATTGACATTGCCTACTGGGTATGCAGAAACAACGACACGGCCAAAGCCATTCTCGCCGGCGAGTTGTCGTTCTCACCGAAGCCAAATGGACACTCACATCTCTTCCCAGGTCCCATTGGCCCATCCATTGCCAGGCGCGTCCTCGGACACGGACTGATGCAAATCGGCTCACATCCTTCAGTTCAGGACTTCCTCCTCAGACATCCGGAGGGAGCGAGCCAGGCCGGACTACACCCACGTATGGGAGCATCACTCGGCAGCAGGATCCTGAGCGAGGAGGAGTTCCGTGCACTTGCCCGCGAGACCGCGCCGGACCTCTGCTCCCTACTCGACGCCGGAGTACCCCTCCACGAGCTCGTTGCGCCAACCCACCTCACTCCAGTTCTCGAGTGTGCCGGGGATTCTGAGGCGACTGCCTTTGAGGAATGGGCAGACGTGGCTCGCCTGATCCCTGTTTTCCTTTCGATAACAAACGTCTCCAAGGTTGCCTTGAGATTAAGGGCCTTGGAGGTGACTTACATCGAAGGGAGACCAAGTAGCCTGAATGAGCCCGTGCGCCAGTCAACGCTGCTTCCCAGCGTGAAGATACATCCTGGCGATAGCGTGCTTGTGCCGACTGGATGCCTCCTTCATCGGCCCACGGACCCCTGGGCGGGAGAGTCTATTGAGCATTCAATCCATGCCGACGGAATGACTGAGACCCGAGCTCTACAAGGCATAGCGGTTTCGAGCGCAATGCGGATGGTCGGCCCCGAGCTGAGGCCGCGCTCCGTGATATTTGAATTTGACGGGCTCTTGACCCAGTCCGATATTCGCACCTTTGACCCGCGTCTCACCTACGTGTACGACAAGTTCTGGGAAATTGGCTGTTGTCCGCATCTGTTTTTTGGAAACAGTGACAACACCATGACCTACGGCGGGGAATTGTTCACAACCTCGGCGGATCGCGCAACCAACGAGCACGTGATCGTTCCTGCCGGGGTCAGCGAAGTCGTCGTTGCTGAACTAGAGTCAGAGGTCACATATATCGACTTTGTGCTCGTGAACGGCGTTCACGCGACTGGTCCTCTCGAGCTCCATAGGCACCAGGAATTGGTTCTTGGGTGTAACGCCGGAGACGAACTCATGATCCGAGGCCGCTATGTGCCAATTCAAGAGCGAACCGCACCTGTCGACATTCTGCGAAAGCGCCAATGGATTGGCGATTTCCTAAGGCGACGCGGGAGGAACCTTCGAGCGTGCCTGGGTAGCGGTCGCAGCTAATGCGTGGCCGCCCAAGTTGCCCGCCTACCGCAGTGCTTTCGCACGCTTTCGGGAGCGACTCTCGAACTCAGGACTTGAATGGCACCGAGCTTCGCTGAGTATCGATGCGTCGGCGCCGGTCCAATGAAGCGGAACTCTTGTTTGGTAGCGCTCTCAACGGATTCGAGGAGCAGCAAGCCTCCGCCCTCGGTAGAATCGGCCGCTCATGGATTCTGGCCGGAAGCAGGACCGGAAGGCACTCAGCCTCCTGGTGAAGTTGCAGCACCCGAACCTCGACACCTTCGTCGAGCAGTACGCCACCAACCTCAGCCCGGGCGGGATGTTCATCCGCACCAAATCGCCACCGGCGATCGGGACCCGGGTCCGGTTCGAGGTGCAGATCGCCGGCGGGGTCCGGGTGATGAAGGGCAGCGCCGAGGTCAAGTGGGTCCGCCAGCCTGGAGATCCTGCCGGCGCCGCGGGGATGGGGGTGGAGTTCGAGGAGCTGGAGGCCTCCACCCGCGCGCTGGTGGACCGGATGCTGGAGGCCGCTCGATCCCGGCTCCAGGCGCTCGCGGAGCCAGACCCGGCCGCGGAGCTGGAGGCTCAGCTGCGGGCGACCTACGGGGATCCCTCCAAGGCGCGGGCGCAGGCCACTGCTTCGATTGCCCCTCCGTTGATCTCCGCCATCGCTCCGCTGATCTCTCCCCTCGCTCCTAAGCAGCCCCCGGTGCGACCGGCCCTCCCCTTCGACGAGCCTCCGGACTTCGCCTCCGAGGTCCCGATCGAGTTCGAGCCGTCGACGCCCGACGACGCGATCGATCTGGATCTGGATCTGCTGATCGCCTCCACCCCCGCGCCCCCGGTGGAGGCGCCCGACGAACCTCTCGCCCTGGCTTCCCCTCCGGAGCTCTTCACCGACTTCGAGCTGCTTCCCGAGGCGGACTCAGCCGTCAGCGAACTGGAGCTGGATTCCGGGGACGCGCCCCCTCCGCTTCCTCCGGAGTTCGACTCCGACCTCGAACTGGACCTCGGGTCAGCGCCGCCCGAGCCTCCGGACTTCGCCACCGATCTCGAAGTGGAACTCGAGCCGGCGGCACCCACGGGTCCTCCGGCACCGGTCTCTCGTCCGGCCTCGCCGGCGGGTACCGTGCAAGCCTTTGCGCCCCCTGCCCCTTCTTCGCTCGGTGGGGCTCCCGCTGTTTCCGCGGCAGCTGCTTCGACCGCAGGCGCTCCCGCTGCCCGTTCTTCGCCCACAGGCGCCCCCGCTGCTTCCTCGGCGCCTTCTCCACTCGCAGGCGCTCCCGCTGCTGCCCGTTCGCCACAGGCGACCGCCCCTGCGGTTCCGCCGGTGCCGCCCGGGCGTCCTTCTCCAGCAGGTGCGCCTCCCGCCCGGGCCGTCCCCCCGGTCCCCATCTCCACCCTGCCCACCGTCCGGCGAGACGCCCAGCCGGAGGAGGAGAACAAGCCCCCACCGGTGCTGGCCAAGCCTTCCGCCGCTCCTCCCTCCGAGCCCAGGCGCGCGAAGGGCCCGGTGTTCCTCCGGCCTCCGGAGAAGATCGACGAGACAGGACCGGTGATCGGCATCGACCTCGGCACCAGCAACTCCTGCGTCGGGATCCTCCAGAACGGCAAGCCGATCGTGATGCGATCCAAGCAGGGCTACAACACCCTGCCCTCGATCGTCTCGGTCACTCCCACCGGCAAGCTGCTGGTCGCCCACCCGGCGAAGAACCAGATGCTGCTCAACCCCAACCACACCATCTACGGGGCCAAGCGCCTGGTGGGCCGCGCCTTCGACAGCGCCACCGTTCAGCAGGTCCGGGAACGCTTCCACTACGAGGTCTGCGCCGACGACGCCGGCCGCGCGGCGGTGAAGCTGGGCGAGCACGTCCTCTCCCTGGAAGAGGTGCAGGGGCTGGTACTGCGCGAGTGCCGGGAGATGGCGGAGCGGGAGATGGGCAAGCCGATCTCCCGCGCGGTGGTCACCGTCCCCGCCTACTACTCCGAACCGCAGCGGGAGGCGGTGCGGAAGGCGGGCGCGATGGCCGGCCTCAAGGTGGAGCGGATCCTCAACGAGCCCACCGCCGCCGCGCTGGCGTTCGGCATGAACCGCGAGCTGAACAAGAAGGTGCTGGTCTACGACCTCGGCGGCGGCACCTTCGACGCCACCGTGCTCAAGATCGAGAAGAACGTCTTCGAGGTGCTGGCCACCGGCGGCGACACCTTCCTGGGCGGCGTGGACTTCGACAACGCCATCGTCGATGTGCTGATGCAGAAGTTCCAGAAGGCCGAGGGGATCCCCTTCTCCGGTGACTCGGTGGCCCTGTCCCGGGTCTCGGAGATCGCGGAGAAGGCCAAATGCGCCCTCTCCGAGCAGACCACCTTCGAGGTCCACGTCCCGATGGTGATGGCGGTCGACGGCGGGCAATGGAAGGACCTGCGCTGCACCCTCACCCGCGAGGATCTCAACGACGCCACCGGGGCGCTGGTGGATCGCACCCTGGATGTGGTCCGGGACGTGCTGCTGGACGCCGGGATGAAGGCCAGCGACGTGGACGACATCATCCTGGTCGGCGGCCAGAGCCGGATGCCCCGGGTGAAGGAGAAGCTGAAGGAGCTGTTCGGCAAGCCAGCCCAGGCCTCGGTCAACGCCGACGAGGCGGTGGCCCTGGGCGCCGCCCTCTACAGCGGCTCGGTGGACAAGGTCAGCAGCGTGGTGCTGATCGACGTGCTCCCGATGACCATCGGGATCGGCATGACCGGCGGCGCCTTCAAGCGGGTGATCGAACGGAACACTGCGCTGCCGGCCCAGCGGTCCTTCTCCCTGCCCACCAGCCGGGACAACGAGACCACCCTGGAGTTCGACGTCTTCCAGGGCGAGGACCCGAACATCGCCGGCAACGACTACCTGGGCACGGTGCGGATCGAAGGGCTGCCCAAGGCGCCCAAGGGGTTGGTCAAGGTCGCGGTCACCCTCCGGCTGGACGCGGAGTGCGTGCTGCACGCAGAGGCGGTGGACCTGCAAAGCCGCAAGACCGTCCACACCACCCTCGCCACCCGCTACACCCCGGACGAGGTGCAGAAGAAGCTGGGCCTCAGCCAGGAGCAGGTGCGCAAGGTGAACGAGAAGCGCGCCCAGGATCTCTCCAGCCGCGGCGGCGGCTTCTGGTCCTTTCTCAAGAAGGTGGTCGGAAAGTAGGGCCGGGTCGCCGGCTCACAGCGGGCGGCGGGCGAACCAGGCGCCGGGGATCATCGGCAGCCAGAAGCTCAGCCCGCGAAACAAGAGGGTGGCGGCCAGCGCCGCTGCGGTGGGCACGCCCACCAGATGCAGGGTGACCACCGAGGCGGCCTCGAAGGTGCCCAACCCTCCGGGAATGAAGCCGAGGGTGCGCAGCAGGCTGGCCATCATCAGGCTGGCGAACACCCCGCCCGCGGGGCCCTGGGCCCCCAGGGAGCGGATCAACACCCACAAGGTGGCGGCGTCCAGGAACACCACCGACAGGTGGCAGACGGCGCCCTGCAGCAGCAGCCAGGGCCGCCGGGCCAGCCACGGGTCCGCCTCCTCGATGTAGTCGATCAACAGCCGCAGGGGACGCTGCCAGCGCCGCCGCAGCGGGAGCCGCTTCCGGGTGGCCCCGGCCAACACCAGCAGCACCCCGCCCACTCCGAGGGCGAAGACGAAGAACCCCAGGGACACCCCCACCAGGAGCCGGTTGGCCTCCCCCCGCTGGGCGGCCACCCCCAACGCCAGCAGCAGGCTGAGCAGATAGGCCGCGTAGTAGGAGGCCAGGTCCACCACGATCCCGGCGGCGATCACCGACCGCGGCACCCCGGCCTGCTCCAGCCGGTTGGCCAGCACCACCAGCCCGCTGAGCCCGGCGGAGGGGACCGCCTGGCCCACGAACAGCTTGGTCAGGGTCATCCGGGTGGCCGCGGCCACCGTCAGCGCGCCCCCTCCGGCGCGGATCACCCCCCGGTAGACCTGCCCCGCGGCGGGATAGGTGATCAGCTGCAGTCCCACCGCCGCCAGCAGCCACCACGGCTGGGCCTGATCCGCCAGCCGGGCAAACTCGCGCGCCTCGGAGAAGTGCAGCGCCCCCAGCACCACCGCGCCGATCAGCGCCGCGCCGATCAACCACGAGAGCCAGTGGCGCGCGGGTGGCCGGGGGACACACTCGGACGGGACCGGACTCATCGCGGCCCCTGTCGTCTCAGCTCCGCGTGCGAGAGCAGCAGTCCGGGCACCAGGGGGATGAAGAAGCTGAAGCCGCGGAACAGCAAGGTGGCGGCCAACGCGGCGGAGGCCGGGACGCCCACCAGGAGCAGGGTGCCGATCGCCGCCGCCTCGAAGGTGCCCAGCCCTCCGGGGACGATCCCCACCGTTCGGGCCAGGGTGGAGAGCATGAAGGCGGCGAACACCCCCGACCACGAGGCCTCGGCGCCGACCGAGCGCAGGAGGAACCACAGGGTGGCGGTGTCCAGCAGGTGGATGACGAAGTTCAACCAGGTGGCCTCCAGCAGGATCCGCGGACGGTGCGCCAGCGAGGCCGGCGCCTCCGCCAGCGCCTGCACCAGGGTGCGGGCCCCCGGGATCCTCCCCAGCAGCCGGGGCAGACGGGCCCGCCCGCCTCCGGAGAGCACCCTCACCAGCGCGGTCAGCGCGGCGAGGCTGACCACGAAGACCGCGGAGACCGTCCACAGCCGCGCGTCCCCGTGTCCCCGTGAGGCCACCCAGGCCAGCGCCAGCAGCAGCGCCACCACGAAGGCGGTGAAGTTGCTCAGCGTCTCCACCACCACGCAGGCCATCACCGGTCCGCGCTCCACTCCGCGTCGCTGCAGTCCGCGGACGATCAGCAGGGTGCCGCTGAGCCCGGCAGAGGGGATCGCCTGATCCACGAACAGCTTGGCGACGCTCATCCGGTACAGGTCCCACAGCGAGACCTGGAACCGGGTCCGTCGCAGCACCACCACCCACACCGCCGCCTGGGCCAGGTAGGTGGCAGCCTGCAGCACCGCCGCCCCCGCCAACCAGCCCGGAGCCGCGCGCAGCAGCAGCCGGGCGAAGTCGCGTTCTTCGGACCAGTGGGTGGCCAGGAAGACCACCATCCCCAGCAGGGCCAGCCCCACGAACCAGGAGAGCAGCCGCCCGCGCCGGGGGCGCAGCGGAGCCTCGCCGGGGTTCACTCCTGCGGCCATCCGGATTGCACCTCCCCACCGTCCCGCGGACGGACTGCAGGAGGACTGGGCTGGAAGGTGGCGCTCCCGTCAGGCGCGGGCACCTGTCCCCGGGATCCAGCCGGCTACGCCTGCAGGGCGTAGAGGGTGGTGACCTCCTTGGACCGCACCGCGTGCAGCGGATCGTTAGGATCCTTCGCCTTCCCGTGGCGGGCGGGGGTGAAGCGGGTCCACTTCACCTTCAGCCCCGCCGCGGCCAGCTGTTCGTCCAGCCAGGTGGGGGAGCGCAGCCCCAGCAAGACCGCCAGATCCGAGAGCAGCAACAGCCCGGTGCCGCCCGGCTGGAGGTGCTCGGGGAGGCCCCGGATGAACTCGGAGAGGAAGCGTCCGTCGGCGTCGAACACCGCGCGGTCCAGCCGGTTCTTGGGGGCCTCCGGGATCCAGGGCGGGTTGCAGACCACCAGGTCCGCGCGGCCGGGCGGAAAGAGGTCGGTCTCCAGCGCCTCGAACTTCTTGGCCAGCCCCAGCGCGGCCGCGTTCTCCCGCGCGCAGGCGATGGCGCGGGGATCGATGTCGGTGCCGATGGCGTGGCTGGCGCCCCGCTGGAGGAGGAGGAAGGACAGCACCCCGGTGCCGGTGCCGATGTCGAACACCTTCCCCTTCACCTCCCCCACCGTCCCCAGCAGCTCCACGTAGTCGGTGCGGGTCGGCAGGTACACCCCATAGGCGGGGCGGATCATCCCCTTCAGCCCCGGCACCGCCAGCCCCTTGGCGCGCCACTCGGCCGCCCCCAGCATCCCCAGCAGCGCCTTGAACGGGACCAGGGTCTGATCGCTGGTGGCCGGCCCCCAGGCGGCGCGACACGCCTCCGCCACGTCGGGCGCGCGCGACAAGGACAGCTTGTAGTTGCGGTCCAGCGAGACCAGCACCCGGGACAGGGTGTGGTGCTCCAGCTCCCGCATCCGCCGCTCGGACCGGAAGGCCTCCAGCGGAGTCTTGGGCTGGTGGCGGGTGGTCAGCCGCCGCGCCAGGGCGCCAATCAGCTGCTTGCCGTTGTGGAAGTCCCCGGTGAAGAGCAGGAACTCGCCCGCCTTGAGGCGGCGCAGGCCCACCGCCGCGCTGAGGCGATCATCCACCTCGGTGAACTTGGTGGGTGCCGGCTCATCACTCTCCGAGTGCCACGTAAACGGCTGCATCGCTTGTCGCCTTTCCCAGGCGACGCCCGGTACCCGCGCGCTCTCTTCCGCGCGAACGGCCCGAGTACGTCGCTTGTGCCTCCGGAGTCCAGTTCCACAACGCCGGAGGTCGATTCAAACCCGCTGGCTTCGCCCGCCGGCATCAACTACCAGTTGCCCCCCGGGGAGCGTCCACATGTTCAAACACCCAGTCTGGCTGGTCGGCTTCCGGCCCTTCTTCACCCTCGCCTTCCTGGCCGCGGTGCTGCTGCCGGCGCTGTGGGCGCTGGTCTTCTCCGGGGTGCTGACCCTGCCCGCCTCCGGGCTGGCCCCGGTGCAGTGGCACGCCCACGAGATGCTGTTCGGCTTCGGCTGGGCGGTGCTGGGCGGCTTCCTCCTCACCGCCAGCAAGAACTGGGTGAAGATCCGCGGGATGCACGGCGGCCCGCTGGCCCTGGCGGCCCTGCTGTGGCTGCTGGAGCGGGTAGGGGTCCTGCTGCCCACGGAGGGCCCGCTGTGGCCGCTGCGGCTGGTGTTGCTCTACGCCTTCGGGGCCTACGTGATCGGGTACCTGGTCTGGACCCTGGTCCGATACCGGCGGCAGGACACCTTCTTCCCGGACAACGGCTTCTTCATCGTCGCCCTGCCGCTGTTCCTGGTGGCCCGCGGACTGCTGCTGCACCTGCCCACCTATACGGTGGGGATCACCCTCTCGGTGGGCATCTTCCGGCTGGCCTTCGCGGTGATGTTCGAGCGGACCATCACCCAGTTCATGAAGGGCACCGAGAACGTCACCCTCCCCCGTTCCCCCTGGCTGGACCTGCCGATCAAGGCGCTGGTGCTGATCTCCGCCTTCGAGGCCCTGCTGCCGGCGCGGCTGGCGGCGGGGGTGCTGGGCGCGGCGGCGCTGCTGCTGTTCGTCCGCTGGGTGCTCTGGAAGCCGCTGGTGGGGCTGCGGACCTTTGGCAACGGGATCATGTTCGCCGGGTACCTGGGGCTGGTGATCCACCTGGCCCTGGCGTCCCTGCGCTACGTGGGCTGGGGGGTGGGGATCGGCACCCCGGCCACCCACGCCTTCACCTTCCTGTGCATGGGGCTGATCATCCCCGCGATGCTGATCCGGATCGCCCAGGGACACACCGCCCGGAAGATCCTCTTCACCGCCTCGGACAAGCTGGGCTTCGCGGCGATGGGCGCCGGCGCCTTCTTCCGGCTGGTGGCCACCCAGCTGTGGCCGGCCCAGTACGTCACCTGGGTGGCCCTGGCCGCCACCGGGTGGGCGCTGTGCTTCGCGCTGATCGGCCTGCGGGTGGTGCCCTTCCTGTGGCAGCCGCGACTGGACGGCCGCGAGCACTGAAAGCAGCCGTCAGGCGCCCCGGCCCGCTGCACCTGGCGGAGGGCCGGAAGCCTGAGACCGCGGTGCCTACCGGCGCTTGTTGGGCCCCGGCTTCCGCTTCGTCGCCGTCCGCCGGGTCTTGGCCGCGGTGGCCCGCGCCACCCGCTTGGTGCCCGCCCGGGTCGCCCGTCGGGGGAGGGCCCGGGCGGTCTGGCGACGGACCAGCTCCATCCCCTTCCCAGCGGTGTCCCTCACCAGGTCCATCCCCTTTCCGGCGGTGCCCCGGACCAGGTCTCGCGCGCGATCCAGCAGCGCGGCCAGGGTGCCGACCACGAAGTTCCCGGGAGGCTCATCCCCCAGCCGCGGATGGGGATGGGTGGGGGCCAGCTTCTTGGCCTCCTCCAGCATCACCCCCAGCAGCTCCAGCTCGTCCTGCTTGAAGGCGCGGCGCATCTTCGGGAACAGCTCGCCCTCCTCCTCCTTCACGTGGTGGAGGACAGTCTCCTTGAGCACCGCCATCTTGGCGTCGAAGCGCTCGTGCTCCACCGGCAGGTTGTCGATCTCGTGCACCAGCCACTTGGTGACGTGGTGCTCCTCCAGCGCCTCCAGGGTCAGGTCCTCCAGCTGCTTGGCCCGCTCCCGGATCGACGGATAGAGCAGCTGCTCCTCGATCGCCGCGTGCCGCGACAGCTCGTGCACCACCTCGGTGGCGATCTTCTTCTTCTGGTCCTTGCGGGTGGCGTGCTCGAATTGTCTGAACAGCCTCTCCACCGCACGGTGGTCCTGCTTCAAGAGCTCGATGGCATCCATTTTTCGGGGAGTCCTCCTTCAGGCGAGGTGACCACTCCCGGGCAGGGCTGCACGCCGGGACGACAGAGGCGTTCCCTCTCTGCACGGGGAGCAGGCAGGCGTGCGGGGTGACCTTGCCCAGCCAGTGGACGGTCCACCTCCCCTGGCCCGGGAGAGATCACCCCCCCGCCTGGGCCCCCGAACCGCTATGATCAAGACGCCTCGATGCCCTTCTGCACCCTGATCCTCACGGCGGCCCTGGTGACCGCCGCGATGCCGGCCACCCCGCAGACCCGTCGGGAGGGCGCCCTGCAGTTCAGGGTGGACCCGTCGCTGCAGGATCGCGGCGGCGCCCAGTACTTCTTCGCCGTCCTCCACCCGCAGCCTTCGCCGTTGCAGCGCGAGCCGGTGCGTTCGCTGGCCCGGATCCTCCCTCCGGGGGGGAAGGACCGGGAGCAGCTCCACGCGATGGCCAGCCGGTTCGTCTACACGCTGGAGAAGGACGTGAGCTTCTTCACCGCCGAGCGGGCCGACGATCTGACCTACATCCGCGCGCTGATGCCGGAGGCCAAGGTGGAGCGGCTGGGGCCCCTCTTCTTCCGCAGCCACCTGCTCCCGGCCAGCAACTTCCGGGTGCGCTTCCTGGGGACGGACTCACTGGCCCAGCCGGAGCAAGCCGCGGTGCTCAAGACCTTGGTGTCCTTCGCCCCCGAGCTGGGCGTGCCCACCGCGATCGCCATCCAGGTCAACGAGGACTTCGAGCGGGTGATGGCGGTCCGCACCGCGGAGATCAGCGTCACCTGGACCGGCTACTACCGGCTGGAGCGGGGGCGGACCCGGGTGGTCAGCTACGGGCTGACCCTGCTGCACAACACCCCCCCCTTCTTCCTGGGCGGGGACGACCGGCTGCATGACTCGCTCCTCAAGGAGATGGTCCGGTTGATTCACGGGATGCGGACCCTGCAGCCGCCGCCCCCGGTCCTGAAGGTGGTGGTGCCGCTGCCACCGGAGGCCGCCCCGGAGGCGCCCCCCCTGCCTCCCCGGGTACTGGACGGCGGCGCCGGACGGCCGGACGCGGGCCCCGACCGGGGAGACGCGGGCGGGTGAGCCACCCTGCACACGTCCGGTCTGCATCAAAGGCGCGCGAGAAACGGCCCGCTCCCCTCGCCTCTTGGTAGAGTGGGTGCCGATGAAGTTTCGGATCGCGCGGACAGATGGCCCCCGGTTCACTTTTGGTCCCGAACGCTATGAGGTCGCCTTGCGGCCGATCGGCACACGTGCCCGCAGCGAGCAGACGACGGCGGACTGGCGGATCCGGGTGGAGAAGGCGACGTTCACCTTCGCCTTGCTGCCGGAGGGGATCGAGATCACGGTCGAGGGCACCATGCCTCCGCGCCGGGTGAAGATCGTGGTGCAGGAGATCGCGGAGAACATCGCCGCCTACACCGAACAGTACGGAAAGGTGGAGGAGCTCTCCGAAGCCCCGCCGGAAAAGTGACCCAACCCGGCGTTCGATAAGCCGATTCTGGCGCGTGACCGGATCCACCTTCCGGTAAGGTCCCGCCCCCACATGAACGGCACCCCGACCACCCACAGCGCAGCCCTGGCCGACCCCGAACGCGAGTGGCTGGAGAAGGTCTACCAGCGCGGCGCCCGACAGCTGACCGTCCGGGCGGTGATCGCTGGGATGTTGATCGGCGCGGTGATGTGCCTCTCCAACCTGTACGTGGTGATCAAGACCGGCTGGTCGATCGGGGTCACCATCACCGCCTGCATCGTGGCCTACGCCGGCTTCGGGTCGCTCAAGCGGCTCAAGCTCTCCCGGAAGGAGTTCACCCCCCTGGAGAACAACGCCATGGGTTCGGTGGCCTCGGCGGCCGGCTACATGACCGGCGGCGGCAACATGGCGGCGCTGCCGGCGCTGCTGCTGCTGACCGGGATGCGCCCGGACACCGTCCCGATGATCCTGTGGTTCATGACCATCTCCATGTTGGGGGTGTTCGCGGCGATCCCGATCAAGCGGCAGTTGGTGAACATCGAGCAGCTGCCCTTCCCCACCGGCACCGCCACCGCCGCCACCATCCGCGCCCTCCACTCCCACGGGGGCGAGGGCAGCCGCCAGGGACGACTGCTGTTCGGCTCGGGGGCGATCTCCGGACTGCTGGAGTTCCTCACCAGCTGGAAGATCCTCCCGGTGGACAAGGTCCCGCTGTTCGGCGCCAAGGCGGCCCAGTGGACCTTCTCCATGCCGCTGGGGGTGTTGCTGATCGGCGCCGGGATGCTGATCAGCCTGCGCACCGGCTGGTCGCTGTTGCTGGGCGGGATCGTGGCGATGGGGGTGCTGGCGCCGTGGATGCATGACCTGGGCGCCATCCCCACCATCGGCTTCAAGTCGATCATCGAGTGGACGGTGTGGCTGGGCGCCGGGATCCTGGTCTCCTCCGGCATCCTGGCCTTTGCCTTCCAGTGGAAGTCGGTGGCCAAGTCCTTCAGCGAGCTGGCGGGGGTGCTGCGCCCCAAGAAGAAGGGCCAGCAGACGCCCGAAGATCCGATGGCGGAGGTGGAGTCCCCCACCTGGTGGACCCCGGCCGGCTTCATTGTCCTGGGGCCGATCATCGTCGCCCTCGGGCAGTACCTGTTCGGGATCCCCTGGTGGATGGGCGCGCTCTCCCTGCCGCTGGCGTTCGTGATGGGGATCATCGCCTCCCGGGTCACCGGCGAGACCGACTTTACCCCCACCAAGGCCCTGGGCCCGGTGACCCAGATGATCTACGGCGCCGCGCTGCCGGGGAACATCACCGCCAACATCATGGGCGCCAACGTCACCGGCGGGGTGGGGCTGCACGCCGCGGACCTGCTCACCGACCTCAAGTCCGGCTATCTGCTGGGCGCCAACCCCCGGCAGCAGTTCTACGCGCAGATGTTCGGCTGCGTGGCGGGCGCGGCGGTGGTGGTGCCGGCCTTCAACCTGATCATCCCCTCGGTGGACCTGCTGGGGACCCCGGACTTCCCGGTGCCGGCGGCGCAGGTGTGGGCCGGCGTCTCCAAGGTCCTGGTGGCCGGCGTGGGCGCGCTGCACCCCACCGCCCGGGTGGCCGGATTGATCGGCCTGGCGGTGGGCGCGGTGCTGGCAGGGCTGGAGCGCTACGGCCCCAAGAAGCTGCTCCCCTTCGTCCCCTCCCCCGGCGGCCTGGGGATCGGGATGATCATCCCCGCGTACAACTCGATCGCCTTCTTCCTGGGGGCGCTGATCGCCGCGGCGCTCAAGCGCTACCGGCCCAAGCTGGCCGACGAGGCCACCCTCCCGGTCGGCTCCGGCTTCATCGCCGGCGCCAGCCTGGTCGGCGTGGCGGTGGCGATGCTGATCGCCTTCGGGTACGGGCCCAAGTAGCCACCGAAGGTGTCAGGCTACATTTTCGACGCCTCGCGTCTGAAATGTAGCCTGTCCCCTTTGTCGACCCGGCGCGTTACTGCCGGCGGCTGTCGCGGGCCTTGGCGATGAAGGTCTTGTAGATCCCGAAGTGCAGCGGGACGGTGTGGATCAGCAGCTCCGGGTGCCACTGGACGCCGACCGCGAACGGGTGGGGGGTGACCTCGATCGCCTCCACCACGCCCTCCGGGGAGGTGGCGCTGATCACCACGCCGGTGCCCGGGGTCTTCACCGCCTGGTGGTGGGTGGAGTTCACCATCACCTGGCCCTTGCCCAGCATCTCCGCCAGGTGGGTCCCGTCCTTCACGTCCGCCGGATGGTGGGGCTGGGTGCGGTCGTGCTCCTGCTCGTGGTTCTTGGCGTTCTTGATCTCTTTGAGGATGTCCTGGAAGAGGGTCCCGCCCAGCACCACGTTCAGCAACTGCATCCCGCCGCAGATCCCCAGGATCGGCAACTGGCGCTCCAGCGCGCCCTTGAGCAGCGCGGTCTCGAACGAGGTCCGCCCCTGCTTGAGCGCGCCCAGCCCCTCGCGCGCCGTCTCCCCGTAGGCCTCGGGCGGAACGTCGAACGCGCCGCCGGTCACCAGCAGCCCGGAGATCCGGTCCAGGTAGGCGTCCACCGTGGTGGGATCCTCGGCGTAGTGGAGGATGAAGGGCAGCCCGCCGGCGCGGTGGACCGCGTCGGCGTAGGCGACCTTGAGGTCGTAATAGGGAAAGCCATTGGGGTGGACCGAGTGGTCCGGCGTGATCCCGATGCTCGGGCGTCGCGGCTGACCATGTCCATGCCCGGGGTGTGTGCGGGGTCTCATCCGGTGCCGCCCACCTTAGCGGAAGCGTCCACGAACCGTTGGTGCAGCTCCCTGGCCCGGGTCGGAATGTCCTCGGCCAGCAGCAGCTCGGACACCACGGCGGCCGCATGCACGCCTGTTTGGGCCACCTCGGCGATGTTGTCGGAGGTGATCCCGGCGATGGCCACCAGCGGCAGTGGGCTGTGGGCGGCGATCGATGCCAGGGCCTCCAGCCCCAGCGGCGGCGCGTGGACCACCTTGGTCCGGGTGCTGAACACCGGGCCGATGCCGGCGTAGGCCGCTCCCTGGGCGTGGGCGGCCTGGGCCCCCTGCAGCGAGCGCACGGTGACCCCGATGATCGCCTCGGGCCCCAGCACCTTCCTGGCCTCCTGGGCGGGGAGGTCCTCGTCCCCCAGATGGACCCCGTGGGCGCCAGAGAGCAGCGCCAGATCCACCCGGTCGTTGATCACCAGCACCGTCCCCGCGGCGCGGCAGCGGCGGGCCAGCTCCCGGGCGACCTCCAGGGCCTCCCGCATCGGGGTGCGCTTGAGCCTCAGCTGGATGACCGGCACCCGCCCTTCAAGCAGCCGAGCCCCCTTCTCCAGGAGCGGCAGGTCGATCCGGACAGTATCGTCGACCACTGCGTACAGCCCGGGAGGAAATGGCCTGACGGCCCGCGTTGACAGCATGCCCCCCTGCTATAAGGTGGCCCGCCCATTTTTTCTAAGCACATCTTCAACGGAAGCAGGAACCTCCGATGGCCGACATTGATCTCAGCAAGCTCGACAAGCGCACCGTGGAGCGGCACCTCCGCACCGGTGTGATCGACGAGAAGACGTACGAGAAGTTCCTCAAGGCGCAGCCGGACGTGGCCGAGAAGGGCGTCGTGGTCGACACCCAGATGTTCGACGAGGACCTCGAGGAAGAGGACGACGAGACCGACGACGAAGTCGCCGAGTAGTCGTCCCGCTGTCCCTGGCAGACCGAGCACCGGAGGCGAAGATGAGCGACGAGAAGCGCGGTGAGACCTTCGTGATGAAGGGACCGGGCCCCATCGAGTTCACCACCTTCGTGCTCGGTCTGGCCCACACCGCGCTCATCCACCTGGGCGATGTCCCCAATCCCGAGACCGGCAAGGCGTCCCTGGACCTGGCCCTGGCGCGGGAGACGATCGAATTGCTGGTGATGTTGCGCGAGAAGACCCGCGGCAACCTCAGCGCCGAAGAAGAGCGGGTGTTCGAGGACGTGCTGGCCCGGGTCCGGCTCCGCTTCGTCGAGGTCTCGCGGCGTTGAGCTCCCCGTCGTCCCTTCCCTCCTCCTTCCGTCGCATCGCCTGGATCGCCTTGGTGGTCACCGGAATGATCTCCTTCCGGAGCCTGGCGGAGGCGATGAGCGTGTTCAATCCGCTTCCCCTCGGAGCCCCGCTGCCGGAGACCGCCTCCTACCTCGGGCTCGACCCCCAGCCGGGGCAGGTCCTGCTGCGCGCCCAACTGGAAGCCGCTGCCGGGATGCAGGCTGGTCCCTGGGGCGTGGTGCTGATGTTGCTCTCGTTCATCTCCGGCCTGGCCAGCGTCTCGGCGCTGCGGCTGCTCTACCCTGCCGGGCTTCCGCGAGAGGGGATGCGGGTTATCACCGGTGGAACGCTAATGATCGCCGGCATCCTCCGCACGATCGAGGGCGCGATTCAGCTGGTACTCACCGAGCGGACCGCCGCCGTGCTGAAGAAGCAGCTGGGGGCGGACACCGCCCGTGACCTGGGTCTGGAGAGGCTCGAAGATCTCGGCCCCTGGATGGTCCGCGCCTCGCTGGGTTTCTCCGTACTGATGGTCGGGACCCTGATTGGCGCGGCCCAGTACCTGCGCAGCGCCCGGGCCAAGGAGATCATCCGGGCGGTGGACGCGGCGGCGGCTAAGTCTACGCCCTGAGAAGCCTCACTGGGCCTGGCCAGCGCCCCACTGGCACCTCCGCGGAACGGCGCTGGAGCGGTTGGCGGAGTTCCGGGCCGAGCGAGACGCACTCAAGGCCCAGAGGATCCCCCCACCCTGCAGGCGCGTTCGAACAGCCGGCCGCCTCCAGAGGAGGTCGCTGGGGCCGTCCCCGGACTTCCCTGGGAACACCGGGGGAACGGCCTCAGGACGCGCGGGACAGGGTGTGCGAGGGCAGCAGGTGCCCCAGCGCATCCGCGCTCTGCGAACCATCCAGCGACAGCAGCCCGGACGGGGTCCGCGGCATGGTCAGCAGCTCCTCGCGGGAGACCCCGAACACGTAGGCCAGGTGCCCCAGCGGCCAGCGGCTCTTGACCTTCTCGAAGTCGGCGTCGGTCATGTCGTCGTCTTCGCCGAGATCCGCGCTCTCGTAGCGAAGCAGCTCTCCGCCGACCCGGCGACCGTTGCCGTAGGCGACGACCTCCTCGAAGTCGTCGTCCAGGACATACGCCTGCACGGTGAGCTTGGCGGTGGCGGAGAGCAGCATCGCCAGGGCGTGGTGATCGCTGTACCACTGGGCCCCGGCCCGCCCGTAGGTGAAGGGGGCGTCATAGGCCAGCCGCACGATCTTCCGCCTCGGGATCACCGAGATCTGGAGGGAGGCATTCGCCGGATCCTGACCGTCGGCCACCAGCGCTTCTCGCGCCAGTCGCACCAGGTCGACCGAGTCGAACCGCTCCAGCCGTACGAGATAACCGCCGTGTGCTTCCAAACGCCCCCCGAATTGAGGCGGCCCTCTACTAGACCTGCCGTTGGTATTGCAACCTCGAGGTCCCCGGGGGCGGCTTGCCAAGGTCTTTCACGCCCTTAGGTTGGTCCCATGCGACTCGACAAATACACGGTGAAGGCGCAGGAGGCGATCCAGGAGGGCCAGACGGTCGCCCGTCGAGCCAACCATCCGAACTACGAGCCGGAGCACCTTGCCAAGGCGCTGCTGGCCCAGGACGACGGCATCGTCACGCCGATCCTGCGGAAGGTGGGCGTGGACCCCAAGCTGGTCGTCTCCCGGGTGGAAGAGGCGCTTGGCAAGTTCCCGACCATGCAGGGAGGCGAGGGAGCGAACCTCTCCCAGCGGCTCCTCAAGCTGTTCGACAAGGCCGAGGACGAGGCGCGGACGCTCAAGGATGAGTTCACCTCCACCGAGCACCTGCTGATCGCGCTGACCCAGGACAAGAGCATGATCGGAGAGGTCCTCAAGTCCTCCGGCCTGACCCGGGAGCGGGTGCTGGGGGTGCTCAAGGACGTGCGCGGCGGCAGCCGGGTCACCTCCCAGGATCCGGAAGGGACCTACCGGGCGCTGGAGAAGTACGGGCGCGACCTGACCGAGTCGGCGCGGGCCGGAAAGCTGGATCCGGTGATCGGCCGGGACGAGGAGATCCGCCGGGTGATCCAGGTGCTCTCCCGCCGCACCAAGAACAACCCGGTGCTGATCGGCGACCCCGGGGTGGGCAAGACCGCGATCGTGGAAGGTCTGGCCCGCCGGATGGTGGACGGGGACGTCCCCGAGGGGCTGAAGAAGAAGCGGCTGATCGCCCTGGACCTGGGGGCGATGGTGGCCGGCGCCAAGTACCGCGGCGAGTTCGAGGAGCGGCTCAAGGCGGTGCTCAAGGAGGTGGCGGACGCGGAGGGACAGGTGATCCTGTTCATCGACGAGCTGCACACCTTGGTCGGCGCCGGGAAGGCCGAGGGCGCGATGGACGCGGGCAACATGCTCAAGCCGGCGCTGGCGCGCGGGGAATTGCACTGCGTGGGCGCCACCACCGTGGACGAGTACCGCAAGCACATCGAGAAGGACGCGGCGCTGGAGCGGCGCTTCCAGCCGGTGCAGGTGGGCGAACCTTCGGTGCACGACACGATCAGCATCCTGCGCGGGCTCAAGGAGCGGTACGAGGTCCACCACGGGGTCCGGATCCAGGACTCGGCGCTGGTCTCCGCGGCCCAGCTCTCCCACCGCTACATCGCCGACCGCTTTTTGCCCGACAAGGCGATCGACCTGGTGGATGAGGCCTGCTCGCGGCTGCGGATGGAGATCGACTCCATGCCCAACGAGATCGACGACATCCGCCGGAAGATCACCCAGCTGGAGATCGAGCGCGAGGGACTGAAGAAGGAGACCGATGCCGTCTCCCGCGAGCGGCTGGCCAAGCTGGAGCGCGAGGTGGCGGAGCTGAGCGAGGCCTTCAACTCGCTCAAGCTGCACTGGGAGGCGGAGAAGGAGGCGATCTCCAAGATCCGCGGCATCAAGGAGAAAATCGAGAAGGCCCGCAACGACCAGGCCAACGCCGAGCGGATGGGCGATCTGAACAAGGCCGCCGAGCTGAAGTTCGGGGTGATCCCCTCCCTGGAGAAGGAGGTGGGGGTCCACAACGCCCAGCTGGCGCAGCTGCAGGAGAAGCAGAAGTTCCTCAAGGAGGAGGTGGACTCCGAGGACATCGCCGAGGTGGTGGCCAAGTGGACCCACATCCCGGTCTCCAAGCTGCTGGAGGGCGAGGTCCAGAAGCTGGTCCAGATGGAGGAGCGCCTGGGCAAGCGGGTGATCGGCCAGAAGGACGCGATCCTGGCCGTCTCCAACGCGGTCCGCCGGTCGCGGTCCGGACTCCAGGATCCCAACCGGCCGATCGGTTCGTTCATCTTCCTGGGCCCCACCGGGGTGGGAAAGACGGAGACCGCCAAGGCGCTGGCCGCGTTCCTGTTCGACGATGACTCGGCGATCATCCGGATCGACATGTCGGAGTACATGGAGAAGCACGCGGTGGCGCGGCTGATCGGCGCGCCCCCGGGCTACGTGGGCTACGAGGAGGGCGGCCAGCTGACCGAGGCGGTGCGCCGGCGCCCCTACTCGGTGATCCTCTTCGACGAGATCGAGAAGGCCCACCACGACGTGTTCAACGTGCTGCTGCAGATCCTGGACGAGGGCCGGCTGACCGACAGTCAGGGCCGCACGGTGGACTTCCGGAACACGGTCTTGATCCTGACCTCCAACCTGGGCTCGGGCGCGATCCAGGAGGGAATGGCGGGCAAGGAGACCCTGGACGAGGCCACCCGCGGCGAGGTGATGGAGGCGCTGCGCGCCAACTTCCGCCCGGAGTTCCTCAACCGGGTGGACGAGGTGGTGATCTTCGAGCCGCTGACCCGCAAGGAGATTGGCCGGATCGTGGAGATCCAGATAGGGCGGCTGCAGAAGCTGCTGGCCGACAAGCGGCTGGAGCTGAACCTCACCGCCCCAGCCCGCGAGTTCCTGGCCGAGCAGGGGTTCGATCCGGTCTACGGAGCGCGACCCCTGAAGCGGGCGATCCAGAAGTACCTGCAGGATCCGCTGGCGCTCAAGGTGCTAAGCGGAGGGTTCATCCCCGGGGACGTGATCGAGGTCGACGCCGGGAAGGGCGAGCTGCTGCTCAAGAAGCAGGCCCGCGCCTAGGCAGACATCACAGGCCACCCACCTGGGAGAGGGAGGGAACTCCCAGGTGGAGGGCCTGCCCGCCAAGAAGGCGGGGAACGCATCGGACTAGCTGTCGTCGTCGGTGGTGGAAGAGGTGCTGGACCAGAGCGGAAGCTCCTCCAGCGTCGCCTCACGCACCGACTGGCGGGCAAAGGCCTGGGCCTCCTCCACCAGCGAGGAGGTCTCGCCGCTGCGAGCCGACCGACGGCAGGCGCGACACCAGGACTGACGGCGGGCCTTGCCGTTGATCTTGCGGAACCCGAACAGCGCGGAGATCTCCCCGGCGGTGCCGCAGCGGGGGCAGCGGGCGGTCCCGGAGGAGGCCACCTGTTCGGTGCCGCAGCGGGCGGTGGAGCTGGCCTGCGCCTCCACCGAGGCGATTAGCGAAGCGGACACCGAGGCGCGGGCCTCCAGCACCGGGGCCCCGGGCGCGGAAGACGTGGTGGCCGGGAAAGTGCTCCGAGCAGCCAGCGACGGGTCCGGCGTGGGGGTCTGCGACTGGACCGCGGTGGCCCGAGCCGGGGGCTGGGCCGGTGCAGTGTTCCGAGCCGCCAGCGGCTGGGCCGGGGTCCGAATCGATGGGAGCGGGTTGCCGGTGCGTCCGGCCTCCACCACCACCGCCAGCGCGGCCGCGAAGCCGTTCCGCCGGCGAGGCGCCCAGCGGGCCGCCTTGGCCAGCTGCCGGGAGGAGGCGCGCCGTCGCGACTCTGCCCACCGAAACAGGTCTCCTCCGCTGGACGACTTGCTCATGTGTTCAGGTATAGCGCAGGGGGCTGACACTGAACAGCCGTGCGGCTATTTGAACGCGGGACAACCTAGTTATTTCAGTGACTTGTCGAATTTGCCCGGCCAAAGGCGACGCGCGCCAGTTCTTTCAGGCGACCCATGCGTCTTGCCGCGGCCGGGGAGCCCGAAGACCAGCACGTTCTCCGCCGGGTCGACGAATCCTCCCTCGCAGAGCGCGGGCAGTTGTCGACGGACCTTGGCCAGCGCCGCGAGCGTCTTCTCTGCCGGCATCCCTGACCCCTTCTGCTTCGGAGCGCCGCTCGTCGCGAGCCCTCGCGCGGGCGATCGCTTCGGTGGCCGCGGCCACCGCCGAGGGGTCACCTTCGACGACCGTGTGGCCGTCGCGATCCGTCACGAGACGGGCGGTGGCGATCCGGCCACTCCTGCGGTCATCGTCGGCCATGGGCTGTTCCTCCTCGGCATCGCTCGAGCCACACGAGGTCACCAACTTCTTCGGCTTCGTGGCCGGGCACCACCCTCATGAACCGGCACTGACTGAGACGGAGGCTGCGCCCGCGGGCTGAGTTGGCGACCGGGTGGAGGCAGGCTTCGGGCAGGCGCTTCGGCTGCGGCAACCCTGGCGACAGGATGGGCTCTGGATGGAGGGGGTCACCCGATCGAGGCGACAACTACGCTGACACAGGGTGATCTCTACTTGGGCACGGTGGCCCCCTCCTTGCGACGGGAGGGCCCTTCAACACCAGCCTGTGCGCGTTGTGGAGGATGCGGTCGCAGACCGCGTCCGCGATTGTGGGGTCGCCCAGTTGGTCGTGCCCTTTGTGGTCGGTAGCTGGCTCGTGATGATCGTCGATCTGCTCCCGTGGCGGTCATGGCCTTCTCCCTTCTCAGTGATCCGCTTGTCGCGCCGAGCCCAGCTTTGTCCCCCGAATCTTTCAAGCACTTGTCAGCGGCGCGGCCGGAGCTAGTGCTTGAGACTGCTGACCAGCCCGAGGTCCTCCAGGGGAGTCCCCTCCCGCAGATTGCCCGCGGCCCGTCGCAGACCCGCTGCCAGTTCGGACAACGCCTGGGGCTCGAGCCGGAGCGTGAGCGCCCCCAGGGTCAGGTGAACCACTCCGCAGCCACACTGCTCCACCTGGGCCAGCGGGCCGGCTTCCAGGATCCTCCGTTCGCAGGTGTGCCCCATCGCCGGCCTCCTAGTACCGCAGGGTGTACGAGAGGGTCGCCACCGCCCCGCGCGCGGCCGAGTAGGAGTCGTTGCGCCCCGAATAGAGCATCTGGGATACGCGCGGGAAGTACTGCTGGTTGAACAGGTTGGTGACCGCCAGGGTGGCGCTGCCCGGGCCCACCTCCAGGGTGCTGCTGAGGTCGACCGTCGCGTAGGGCTCCACGCTGCGCTCACCGAAGGCGGTGGAGGAGGGGAAGCGGCGACGGGATCCGGAGATGCTGAGGGTGGCCTCGTTGCGCCACTTCGGCAGAGTCTGATGGCTGGCGGAGAGGGTCCACTGCGGCGGCGGGATCCGGTAGCCATTGAGGAAGCTCCAGTTCCCGTCGTCGGCGCGATCCAACTGCCCCTCCAGCCAGGTGAAGCTGGCGTCCAGCGACAACCCCTCCAGCGGCCTGGCCACCACGGTGGCCTCCACTCCGTAGACGCGCTCTGGGGCGCGCACCACCGGCTGGCCGATCCCGCCCGAGGAGGTCCCCAGGTCGGACTGGTTGTAGAACAGCACCAGCGACCCGCCGGCCCCCCCGAAGTCCAGACGGGTTCCCAGCTCCAGCAGGTCCACCTGCTGCGGCGCGGTGTTCAGGGTCTCCACGGTGGAGCCGGCAGGCGCGTTGCGCAGGATCAGCCCCACGTCGGGCAGCGCATAGCCCTGGGAGAAGTTGAGGTAGGCCTGCACCGAGCGGGTGGGCGCCACGATCACTCCGGCGTTGAACTTGGTGGACGCAAAGCCCAGATCGGCCCCGACGATCTCGTTGCCCGCCAGGGTGGTGAAGTCCCGGACGCCCAGGCCGATCAGCTCCTGCCGCACCCCACCGCGCAGGGTGATCCAGTCGGCGGCAGACCACTCCAGCTGGGCGAAGGCGGACAGGGTGCCGATGTCCATCGGCGGTACCCAGTCGCGGTCTCCGAGGGGCTGGAAGGAGAGGTGGCCACTCTCCTCGTACGCCGCCGGATCGATCAGGGTCACCGGCTGGGCGGTCCGCTCCTGGACGGCGTCCAGGCCCCACAGCACGTTGAACTCCAGCGGCAGCGGGGTGCCCACCTCCAACCGCGCGCCCAGCTTCCGGCTCTCCAACCGCGACTGGGTGATCGCGTTGTAGGCCGCGAAGCTGCGGCCGTCGAACGGGAAGAAGTTGGTCCACATGTTCCGGAAGAAGGCCTGCGCCCGCAGCGTGCTGCCGAACAATTCATCGTGGTCGTAGAGCACCGCGACGTTGGAGTTGCGGGTCCCCTCTGGCTGCCCCATCTGCAGTCCCTCCAGCGCCTGCGCCTTGATTCCCAGGGGCTCCACCGCGTTCACGGTGGGGTCGGTGGTGAACCGGGTGTCCTGCGCCCCCTGGTAGTGGTTGGCGGTCAACCGCAGCCGCTGCTGATCGCCCAGCGCGTAGCCCACCTTGGCAAACAGGTCCCAGCTGAGGGTGTCCGCCAGCCCGCCCTGGCCGTACGGATTGGGAGGGATCCGATCCCCCTCCGCATCGAACTGCCCGCCCATCTTCTCCAGGGATCCGGCCAGCGAATAGGACAGCGCCCCCAGCGAGCCGTTGGCGGTCTGCCCCACCCTGCCCCCCAGCCCGTCCAGCGGCTGCACCACGGCGGTGGAGGTCTGCAGGGTGGTGCTGTAGCTGGGCGGGCCCGAGCCGGTCCGCCTGGTGATCAGGTTGATGATCCCGCCCGCGGCGCCCTCACCGTAGATGGCGGTGGTTCCGCGGATCACCTCCACCCGTTCGATCACCTCTGGCGAGACCGCATGCAGGTCATGGGTCACGTTCCGCACCGCGCTTTGCGGGATCCCGTCGATCATCACCAGCACGTTTCGTCCACGCATCGTCTGCCCGTAGGTGGAGGTGCTGTGGTTGCCCAGAGCCAGCCCGGGGACCAGCTTGCCCAGCGCGTCTCCCAGGTTGTTGCCGCTGGAGGTGAGCTGCTGGCGCAGCGCGTCCCCTCCCACCACGGTGATCGATCCAGGGATGGTGGCGATCGACTCCGGCCGGCGGGTGGCGGTCACCACCACCTCCTCCGCCAGGTCCTGTTCGGAGAGTTGCTGCGCCTCCGGGACCTCTTGCAGCGTCAACGGTGCCAAGGCCGTTCCCCCGTCGGCCTGTGCCAGGGCCATCCGGGAGGTGAGCAGCAGAATCGATGCAAGGAAGAGGACCAGCTTACGGGGAGGCATTCGCGTTCCTGGGTGATTGAGGCGGGGTAAGAGAGGGGTGGCGTTGCGGCGCCGGGCCGCGCCGGCGGGCCCACAGCAACAGACCGGTTGCGGCCAGCCACGCCGCGGCCAGCCCACCCACTGCGGTCAACAGCCGGCCAGCGGCACCGAACAACACGCCGGTGTGGACGGGGAAGCGCAGCGCCAGCAGACGGTCACCCCGGCTGGCGCGCCGCGCGTCGTCCACCCGCATCACCGCGCCGGCGGGGTCGATGTGGATGAAGGTCATCCCGTTGGGATGGACCTCGCCGGGCATCCGCTTGCGGATCCGCACCGGCTCCGTGGCCCGGGCCGGCAGTTGGATCCGCACCACGCGGCCCCCCGGCAGCGCCTGGTCGGCCAGGGCAACCCATGCGTCCAGACGGCGCAGAGACAACGGCTCCTGCCGCGGGGTGAGGGCAGGGAGCGGTTCGGAAGCGGTCCCCACCAGGCCGGTCACGAAGCCGCCAAACACGAGGGTGGCGCCGGAGAGTCCGGCCAGCAGCAGCAGCACCGTGGAGCAGATCCCCCCCAGCTTGTGGAGGTCGAATGCGCCTCGCACCCCCGAGAGGGGCCGGCGGAGGCTCAGGGCCTCCCTCCAACTGCGGCGGCCGGGCCACCAGCGCGCCAGACCGGTGGCGCACAGCAGCATCAGCGCCAGCCCCAGCACTCCCACCACCCGGTGACCGGCCTCTCCCGTGAGCAAATCCACGTGCAGCGCGCGCACGAAGCCCACCAGCGAGGCCTGCTCGTCGCGGACGCCCAAAATCCTCGGGCGGTAGGGATCCAGATAGGCCCGTCGCCGGGCCGAGGGATCCAGCCAAACCTCCACGGCCAGCCGCGGGTCCTCGTGGACATGGAGGCCGGCCGGAATCTCTCCGAGCCCCTGCTCCACCACCGCCACCAGGTCCACCAGCGACGCACGGGAAGCGCCCACCTCCACCTGGCGCAGCCCTGGGTTCAGCCAGGCGTCCACCTCAGTGCCGTACACAAGCAGGGTCCCACTCAGCCCCAGGACCGCCAGCAGGGTCCCCGCTCCCAGCCCCAACCACCGGTGGAGGCGGCGCAGCAGCGGCTGGCGAGGTCCCGGTCGGCTCCTGATTTTGAGAATGATTCTCACTTTCAGCCTGCAATCGCATGGGAGTCCCCGGGGGTCAAGGGGCTCCAGGATCCGCTGACCCGCACAGGGGAAAGATCAAGCGGTCCGACTCAGAAGCACGCAGCTTCCCCACGTCGGACGCGGTGCCGGGCTCAGCCCGCCGGGCTCTTCGACGGCCCATCGCCGGGCCCCGGCTCGGTCTCTCCCGCTGGCTTCTCCTCCGCGGAGAAGGCCTCGGACGAAGCGGCAGGGGCGACCGTGGGCACTGCGGTGACGGCCGCCTGCTGGTGACGCTCGGCGGTGCGCTCCGCCTCCCGCATCATCTCGTTGTATTCGTCCCTCCGGGCCTCGGCGATCTCCCGGGCGGACCGCTGCGAACGCTCCGCGGCGCGGGCTCCGGCGCGGGTGGTCCTCAGCGTCAGCAAGATCCCCAAAGCCAGGGTTCCGATCCGCGCGGCGAACAGCCCCGGCCTCGCCACCACGCTGGCCAGCCCGGCGGTGGCCACGTCCAGCAGCAGGTAGAACAGCTCCCCACTGAGCGCCGCTCCGAAGGCGAAGCTCAGCGGCCGCAGTCCCAGCGCGCGGCCCAGCCCGTACCCCAGCACCGGCAGCACGCCCAGCAGCCAGAACCGGGCGACCAGCACGTTGAGCAGCACCCCGATCACGATCGGGGCCTCGGCCACCTTGGGCCGCAGCCAGACCCCGAAGGGCGCGGAGATGATCGCCCCGGTCATGGCGGCCAGCAGCCCCATCCCCAGGATCAGCATCGCGCGACGGGAGCGGACATTCAGCTGCTGGAGCAGCGAGGGCGGTGCGGCGGGCGAACTCACCAGGGCAGCCTACTCGTCGTCGGGCGATTCGGGCGACAGGTGAGCGGGCGGTCCTTCTCCGTACAGCACCTCCAGCAGCACCAGCCCCTGAGGGGGCGCGGTGGGCCCGGCGCGCTTCCGGTCCCGGGACGCCAGCACCTCCGCCACCCACTCCGGAGGTTCCTTCCTCTTCCCCACGTGCACCAGGGTCCCCACCAGGTTGCGGACCATGTGCTTGAGGAAGGCGGTGCCGTTCACCTCCACCACCACCTCCTCCCCGGCGCGGCCGGTGATTGTCAGCGACCGGAGTTCCCGCAGGGCATGGGCGGCCTGGCAGTCCGCGGCCCGGAAGGCGGAAAAGTCGTGCTTGCCGATCAGCGCGGTGGAAGCCACCCGCATCGCGTCCACGTCCAGCGGCGGGAACACCTGCCAATGGGTCCGTCGGCTCATCGGCGCGCGGCCTGGCCGGTTGAGGATCCGATACCGGTAGCGCTTCCCCAGCGACCACAGGCGCGGATCGAAGTCCTCCCGCACCTCCTCCGCCTTCACCACCGCCAGGTCCTGCGGCAGCAGCCCGTTGAGGCCCCGCTCATAGGCCAGCAGCGGCAGGCGTCGCTCGGTGACGAAGCTGGCCACCTGGCCCAACGCGTGGACCCCGGAGTCGGTGCGGCTGGCACCCTGGAGCCGATGGCGGGCGCCCAGCAGCTCCTCCAACCCGCGCTCCAGGACCTCCTGCACGCTGCGGCCGTTGAGCTGGAACTGCCAGCCCACGAAGTCGGTGCCGTCGTACTCCAGGGTGAGCTTGAGCCGGGGCATCAGCGGTACTTGAGCCAGCTGGAGAGGATCTCCCGCACCAGCGCCTCGGGGGTGGTCTGGTGCAAGGTCGCGATCTGGCCAAGCTTCTTGAGATCTCCGGCCTGCAGCGGCAGCGCCAGCAGCTGCTCGGTGCCGCGCGGTTCGGACTCGGAGGGCGCGTCCCCCTCCTCCCACGGCTTCTCCTCCACCGCCGCGGCGTGCTCCCGGGCGCGGGCCTCGGCGGCCTTCACCTCCTCGGCCAGCTCCGCCAGATCCAGCGCCTGCTCGTCGGTCTCCGGTCCGCTCTTCTCGCCCTGCCGCTGCTTCTCCTTCTCCAGCTCGTCGAAGAACAGCTGACGCAGGAAGTTGGAGAGGTGGAGGTTGGAGGGGGTGAACTCGCTCTGGGCCAGGTAGCGATCCAGATCCTGCTGGAACTCCCAGGCCGACTGGTAGCGCCGGTCGCGATCCTTCTCCAGCGCGCGCATCACGATCCGCTCCACCTCGTCCGGGATCTCCGGGCGGAAGTAGGAGGGGGCGTGGATCCGTCCGTCACTGATGGTCTTGAGGACCGCCACCTCCGACTCACCCTTGAACAGGCGGTAGCCGGTCAGCCACTCGTAGAGCACCACCCCCAGGCTGAACAGGTCGCTTCGCGCGTCCAGCGGGAGTCCGGAGGCCTGCTCCGGGCTCATGTAGCTGAGCTTCCCCTTGATCTCCCCGGCGCGGGTCTGCTCCAGCTGGTTGCTGGCCTTGGCGATCCCGAAGTCCAGGATCTTCACCCCGCCGTCGAAGGACACCAGGATGTTCTCGGGGGTGATGTCCCGGTGGACCAGCTCCAGCGGACTGCCGGCCAGGTCGGTCTTCTGATGCGCGTAGTACAGCCCCTGGCAGACCGAGGAGGCGATCTTCAGCGCGTACACCAGCGGGAAGGCGATCCCCATCTCCGCCGCCCGGGGGATCACCCGGCGCATGTCCCGCCCGGAGATGTACTCCATGGCGATGTAGTAGCTGTCGGCCACCTTCCCCAGGTCGTGGATCTGCACGATGTTCGGGTGGTTCAGCTGCGCGGCCAGCCGGGCCTCGTTGAGGAACATCTTCACGAACGAGGACACCTTGGTCAGGTGGGGCCGGATCCGCTTGAGGACGATGGTCCTGGCCGGACCGGACCCGGTCTCCTCGCGGGCCAGGAAGATCTCCGCCATCCCTCCCACCGCCAGGCGGTCCACCAGCGCGTACTTGCCAAACCGGGCAGTGGGATTCGTCGCAGCCATGACCTTGCCGACCATATCGCCCGGAGCGAGGGCGGCGCACCGATCGTTGTTCCGACGGGGTTCACCCCACGTCCACCGCCAGCACCTTGAGTGGAGAGGGCAGCGCGTCCGGCTCCGGGAAGTCCACCGCCGAGGCGGTCAGCTCCGCCCGGATCGCTGGCCGGCGCTGGGCGCTGATCAGCCCCTCGCGGACCTGCAGCGCGAACCGGGTGGCGCTCAGCGTGGCCAGGTTGCAGCAGGCCAGCAGGATCCCTCCGGGGGCGATCAGCGGCGCGGCCTGGGCGACCAGCCGGGCGTAGTCTTTCCCGGCGGAGAAGCGACCCTCCTTGCTGGTGGAGAAGGAGGGGGGATCGAGGATCAGCAGATCAAAGCGTTCGCCCCGCTTGTTCAGCCGGCGCAGCCACTCGAACACCTCGCCCGCCAGGAAGTCGCGGGGGTCCACCGGATACCCGTTGAGCTGGGTGTTCTCCGCGCCCCAGTCCAGCACCCGGCGCGAGAGATCCAGGTTCACCGCCCGCTGGGCGCCGCCGGCAAGAGCCGCCACCCCGAAGCCACAGGTGTAGGCAAAGCAGTTGAGGACCGTGCGTCCCTGGGCCTGCTTGCGCACCCAGTCCCGCCCCTCGCGCATGTCCAGGTACAGGCCCACCGACAGGCCCTGGCCGGGGCGGATCCAGTAGCGGAGGCCCGCCTCTTTCACCTCCAGCTGCGGCACCGGCTGCCCCCGGGCGGCGGTCTCCGGCGCCAGCTCCGCCTTCTGGGTGTTGGCCACCACCCTCGCCTCCCGCGGCCGGCGCTTGAGGTAGATCGCCTTGGGCGAGAGCACAGTCTCCAGCGCGTCCAGCAGCGCCTGCTCCTCGTCCGCTGAATGTTCACGGTACAGGCTGAGCACCGCCACCTGGTCGAACCAATCCACGGTGACGTCCGGCACCCGGTCACCCTCCCCGTTCACCACCCGGAAGGCGTTGGTGTGCGGCGAGTCCCACAGCGCTCCGCGGCGCGCGTGGGCCCGGGTCAGGACCGAGCGCAGATCGGCGGGGCTCACTGCTGGACCCTGCGCCAGAGGGTGGACAGCACCCGGGCCGCCTCACGGCCCAGCTCCAGGAAGTCGTGGCCCAGCAGCTGCCCCTCGCGCATCACCACCCGGCCATTGATGATCGACCACGCCACCCGCGCCTGGCCCAGCTGCAACAGCAGGTGCGGCGCCAGCCCGCCCGGACGCTCCTCGGCAGGGAGGTGATCGAACACCACCAGGTCCGCCAGCGCGCCGGGTTCGACGGTTCCGCTGGGGGCGCCGTAGAGCATGGTGCACAGCTCCGCCGGGCCGCTCATCAGCAACTGGCCCATGAAGCCGTCCGGATCCAGCAGTCGCCCTGCCCGGGCGATCTGCACCACCCCGGTGAAGGCGGACACCAGCTCGCCCCACAGCAGGCCCTGCCCGCCGGTGCCCAACCCCAGCAGGTTCGGATACGCGAACACCGCCTCGAACCCGCCCCCGCCCGGCTCCCCTGCCAGATCGGTCCGCGGCGAGAGCGCCACCAGCACCCGGGTTCGAGACAGTCGCTCCGACTCGCCCCGATCGATGGCCCGCGCATACGCGGCCACCGCGCCGGCGCAGAGCAGCCCGAAGCCCTCCAGCCGCTGGACGATCCGCTTCTGGTAGCGGGTGTAGGTCTGGGTCAGATCCTCCTCGGACTCCGCCAGGTGGTACTGCAGCGGCGCGCCCAGCCGCTCCCGGAAACTGCCCAGCCGGCGCAGCAGCGAATCGTCGGAGGTGTAGGAGGCGTGGAAGCCCATCGCCGGGCGGACCAGCCCCACCCCAGGGCGCTGGCTGACGTAGGCGGCGTTGGCCTCCACCTGGGCCTCGCCGTCGATCTCACCGCCGCTGAAGCTGGCGTGGCTGTTGGAGAGCCGCAGGCCCAGCCGCTCGGCGACGCGCGCCTGGATCTCCAGCGAGCCCAGCACGTCCACTGGCGCGGTGAGGTGTTCGACCACCAGGGTGACCCCGGCGCGGATCGCCTTGGCCATCGCGAAGGCGGAGAGGGCCTCCACCTCCGATGGCCGCAGCAGTCCGGTCAGCGCCCGCATCAGCTCCATCCGCTGGTGGGGGGGACGCAAGAGCAGATCTCCGGAGATGGGCAGCAGCTGTCCGCCCACCAGATGGGAATGGCAGTCCACCAGGCCGGTGGAGACCAGGCGCCCCTGACAGGCGATCTCCCAGTCTCCGGGGCGCACCGAGACTGCGTGGTTGGGCGCCACCTCGGAGATCCGCTCGTGATCCACCACCACCGCCATGCCGGTGCGCACGCGGCCGTCGGCTCGGAAAATGGCGCAGTCCTTCAGGACGAGGCGGCCTTCCATGGGCGCCCATCTTGGTCCAATCGATGCCCGGGGACCATCGGCTTGATCGGTGAAGCCCGCTTGGAGCGACAGGCTCCATCGGTGGTCACCGGGCGGAGAACCGGAAGCCCGCTCGGAGCGACAGGCTCCGTCCGTGGTCACCGGCGGAGAACCGGAAGCCCGCTCGGAGCGACAGGCTCCGTCCGCAGTCACCGGCGGAGAACCGGAAGCCCGCCCAAAGCGACAGGATCCGTCCTCCGTGGTCACCGGCGGAGAACCGGAAGCCCTCTCCCGGAGCGATTGAATCAGTCCGCGTTCACCGGCTGGGCCTCGCCCCCCAGCACTTGCGACTCCGCCACCTGGACGGAAGAGACCGTGCCCGCCAACGTGACCCGGTACTCGCCCGGGTAGGCCACCCGCACGGCGAAGCTGCCGTCGGAGCCGGCGGTGGCCCGGCGCACATACTCCAGCCGCTCCCCCCGGTCGGTGTGCAGCACCAGCGCGGCGATCACCTGTCCGGAGGGCGCGGTCCGACCGGTCAGCAGCGCTCCGGGCACCACCTGGAAGACCCGGGCCGCGCTGCCTCCTTGCGGACGCAGACGCTGCTCCTCCGAGTCGTGGATCAACCGGAAGTGGGCGGAGGCCTCGCGCTGCGGCTGTTCCATCCCGGCGTGGTCGAGCAGGTGCAGCAACTGCGAGCGTTCGGAGGGGGGCCCGAACCCGAGGATGCGATCAGACGGCGTGGCCACCAGGTACTCCGCGCCGGTCTCCCGCGCCGCCCGGTAGGCGATCTCGTCGTCCTCCGACGCCAGCACCTGGGCCGCGCGCCGGTTGGCGGCGACGAAGGCCGGATCCTGCGAGAGCAACGTGGCCACCGTGGGCCGCTGCGCCCACAGCGGGACCACGTGCCCCAGCAGGTGGGTGGTGATCACCCCGTAGGTGGGCCGCTGCGCGCCGGAGAAGGGATCCGCCGAGGCGGGCGGGAGGTGGGTGCTCATCCAGCGCAGGGTCGGACGGGCCAAGAGCAGATCCCGGGGCGCCGGCCGAAACGGCCGGGGGACCAGCGCCAGCAACAACGGCAGCGTGAGGATCGCGCCCAGGGACAGCACGGCGAGGCGGGCGGGTCCGGCGCGGGGGACCAGTCGGGGCAGGCCGATCACGCAGGCGGCGGCAGCCATCGCGGCCAGGAGCGGACTGAACCGGGCCTGGAGGATCCCGGCCGCGGCCAGCGGGACGGTGAAGGCCAGCACCACCGCGGCCTCCAGCGCGGGGCCCTCGCGAACCGGGCGGTCTCGCAGGAGCAGCCCCAGCCCCACGCAGGAGGGGATCAGCGCCAACAAGAACGGGCCCAGCAGCTCCAGCGCCCAGTCCAGATCGGACCACAGCGGCTCCGACTCGTAGACCAGGGAGAGCAGCGGATCGGCTCGCCCCAGGTGTCCGCCCGCGCGGACCAGCTGCGCCACCAGGGGGACGGCTGCCGCCACCGAGAGCGCCAGTCCGATCGCGGCTGGGCCCCATCTCCGGGCACGAAGCCACGCCACCGCGGCGGCCCCCGCGAAGGCGCAGACCGACAGCAAGGGATGGAAGAGGGAGAACTGCTCGTAATCCAGGGCGCCCGGACGTCCGAACAGCGCCGCGCCCAGCAGCAAGACTCCGGCGGAGGCTCCTCCCATCCACAGCGCTGCCTGGGCGATCCGCCCTGCCCGGTCGGCCACGGTGCGGGCCGGAAGGGTCTCCGCCGGAGCCCCCTGCGAGTGCGTACTTCGGTACGCAACTGCAAGTGCCGCCGGAGCCCCCTGCCGTTGCGTACTTCGGTACGCAACCACCAGTGCCGCTCCCAGCAGGGCCAGCGCCGCCACCGGGGGGAACAGGAACCCAGTGGGGGTCAGCCACCGCGCCAGGCCCAGCAGCAGCCCGGCGGCGATCGCCCAGCCCCGGCGCTCCGGCTGCAGCACCCCCTGGACGGTGGCCAGCAGGATCGCCGCGGCGAACATCGGCTCGTGGACGTGATGGTCGGCGTTGCCCAGCGCCGCCACCTCGGCGATCGCCGGCGCCAGCGCCCACAGCGCGGCCAGCACCAGCCCCCGCCCGTGGCCCAAGACCCTCAGCGCCAGCAGCGCCACCAACAACCACTCGAAGGTTCCCACCACCGGTCCCACCCAGGCGGCGGCCAGCTCGGCGCGAGCCTCGCCGAAGACGGCGATGAAGCCGGCGACGACCAGCGCGTGCGGCAGGGGGACGTACAGCTGCGCGCCGTGAGGATGGTTGATGTACGGATCGAAGGAGGTCAGCGAGGGCAGCGCGTGGAGCTGCAGCAGCGCGAAGCGGACGTAGAAGTGCGAGTCGGTGGGGACCAGCTCCGTCTCCCCCGAGGGCGGGAAGACCGACCGCCACGAGGTGCACCGGGCCCAGAAGGCCGTGGCGGCCAGCAGGAGCAGCACCGCCATGGACGCCCGTCGGGACATGCACCCCGGTCAATAGCAGGGCTGGCCCCCGGGCCGAACTTTCCAGGTTCTGGCGTGGGCCGGGCCTCAGGGCGATGCTGCCCGCCGGATGTCCCCGTACCTGATCGCCCTGGCGGCGCTGTTCTTCGTCGTCCTCTTCTCGCAGTTCGGGCACCGGCTGCCCGCGCGCCGGGGATTGATCTGGTGGCTGGTCGCCGCGTTCCTGTTCGTGTCCGCGGTCAACCCCTACCTGTGGCGGCCGCTGGTCTCCTTCCTGGGCATCGAGGTGATCAGCAACTTCGTGCTCAGCGTGATGATGATGTTCCTGTTCTTCCAGATGGTGGAACAGCAGGCGGAGAACCTGCGCTTCTCCCGGCAGATCACCGAGCTGACCTCCTCCGCCGCCGCGCGTGAGTTTCCTCCCCTCACCGGGGTGCAGAGCCTGGTGGTCCTCCCCTGCCGGAATGAAGTGGAGGCGCTGCCGGCGGTGCTGGGACGGCTGCAGACCTTGAGCGCCGCGCACCCGGGCCTGGAGTACTGCGTGGTGAACGACGGCTCCCTGGATGGGACCCTGGGGGTGCTGCAGCGGCTGGCCCCGGCGCGCTTTGTCACCCACCCCTCCAACGTGGGCGTCTCCGGCGGACTGCTCACCGGCTTCAAGGTGGCCCAGCAACTGGGGGCCCTTTACGTGGTCCAGTGCGACGCGGATGGGCAGCATCCGGTGGAGCAGATCGCCCGGCTGGTCCAGGAGGCGCAAGCGCGCAACGCGGATCTGCTGATCGGCTCCCGGCTGCTTCCCGGCGCGGAGGGAGGCGCCCGCCCGGAGTCGCTGCGCCGCACCGGGGCGATGGTGATCCGCGCGGTGCTCCGGTTGTATGGACGCAGCGCCGCGGTCAGCGATCCCACCTCCGGTTTCCGGGTCTACTCACAGCGGGCGATCACCGTGCTGCGAGGCAATCTCCCCGACGAGTATCCGGAGCCGGAGTCGATCGCCCTCTGCGCGCTGGTGGGGCTGTCCATCCAGGAGACCGCCACCCCGATGGAGCCCCGCCGCACCGGAACCTCCAGCCTCGTCGGCCTCGCCGGCCCCCGCTATGTGGCCAAGGTGTGCACCGCGCTGATCGGCCTGCGGCTGCGATCGTTGTTCCGCCCGCGCTCCTGAGGCCTACGGAAGGAACGGGCTCCGGTAGGGCGCCTAGCAACCTGAGCGGACGGCACGGCAGCGGAGGCGCGCTCCTAGCCTGGCCGCGGTTGTCGCGCTGCGAGAGGCTTCCTCCTGGACCAGCCGAAGGCCAGCGCCAGCAGCGCCCAAGCCACCCCGGAGGCGATGGCGCCCCAGCGGAACGAAGCGGGGCGGTAGTGGAACTGGACCTGGTGCCGGCCCGCCGGAATCCGCACCGCACGCAGGGCGTAGTTCGCGCGCAGCACCGGGGCCGTTGCTCCGTCCACCGTCGCCGACCAGCCCGGGTACCAGGTGTCGGAGAGCACCAGCACCCCCTCGCACTCCGCCGAGGTCTCCACTGTCAGCGAGTTGGACCCCTCCTGCTCGATGGTCGCCGCGCCTCCCCGGCGGCACTCCGGATCCGGAAGCGCCGCGCCCTCGGCCAGGAACGCGGTCCTCCTCGCCGGCTGGGCGGGATCCCTCACCCTGCGCAGCGCGTCCTCGTCGCTGACCACCTCGGCGTGGTGGACCACGAACGCCCGGGGCATGGCGGTGGTCGATCGGTAGAGCGCCCTCGGCTCCGACGCGGCGACCTTGGTCAAGTCGGGGAACGGCGGGGCGTCGCGCACGTAGTGGCTGACCCCGGTGAGATCGAACACCGCCCGCTCCCCAGAGAGGTGGAACTCCTCCACCCGCTTCATCTCCGGGACCCAGCCGCCCTCCAGCGCGTGCAGCCGCTCCTCCACGAACCGGTTGCCCAGCAAGGCATCGCGGCTGATCAGGTGGGTGGCCATGCCGCCCTGCGCCCCGGCCAACGGATCAGCGTGACCCAGCCCTCCCACCGAGATCCTCCCGGCGAAGTGCGGAGGCAGCGCCGCGGCCAGCACCGAGGGACGAGACAGGGGCCCCGGGTCGGTCCACCCGGAGCGGACCTGGACGAAGTGGAACAGCCCCAGCTCCGCCAGGGCCACCAGCGCCAGCGCCCTCCCCACCCAGGCGCCCCGGCGGTGCCGTCCGGGCATGGCGAAGAAGAGGATCAGGGACAGGGTCAGCGCCGCGCAGAACCACAGCCAGCCGCCCTGCGCTCCGGTCCGCGCACCCAGCAGCCTCAGCAACGGCATCCCCGCAGCCAGCAGCCCCGCGCCCAGCAGCAGGCTCAGCGCCGCCATCCGCACCGAGACCCCACCCTTCCTGGCCCGGGCCGCCCAGCGGTCCAGGCCCACCGCCGCCAGCAGCGAGACCACGAAGGCCAGCGCCACCAGGTACTTGCCCGGATAGCGGAAGAGGCTGAACGGCGGCAGCTGCAGCAACCATCCCGCGGGCGGGAAGTGACGCCCGGCGGAGAGGAGCACGAACACCCCCAGCAGGATCCACAGCGGTCGGGCCCGACGCTGCCACCCGGCCCCGGCCGCCAGCAGGGCCACGGTGGTGCCCAGGAACACGGTGAGCACGAACCACTGGTCGGGGCCGCCCCAGTAGGGGCCACGCGGCTGCTCGGCGAACGGAACCACCGTCCCCAGCAGCTGCGCCCAGGAGGCGGACCAGTCCAGGGTGTCCGCGGCGGCGGCCCCTCGGGTGGAGTTGCGGACAAACTCGATGGCCGGCACCAGCACCACCGCCATCGCCGCGGCTCCCCACAGGAACGCGCCGCCGCCGATCAGCAGCCGTGGCACCCAGCGGGCCAGCAGCGCCAGGACGATCAGCGCCTGCCAGAGCACGGTCTCCGGGGCCCCACAGGCGATGGACATCGCCACCGCGAAGGCCAGCAGCAGCGCCGGCCGGAGCCGAGAGCGCACCGCGGAGGGAGGACGGGGCTGGGTCCCCAGCGATCCGGCCCTCAGGGCCCGGTAGGCGTCCTCGGTGAGGCCGGCCTCACGGGCGGCCTGCGCCAGCTCCCTTCGCGCCTTGCTCCGGCCGGTGAGGCCCAGCGCAGCGAAGACGATCAAGCCAGTCCAGGCCGCGGCATCCACCACGTTCCGCTGCCCGGCCAGATCGGTGAGCAGCGGCGAGAGGCCAAACGCTACCCCGGCCACGGTGGCCGCCAGGCGACGCACCGCCAGTCCGCGCGCGGCCAGGTACGTCCCCCCGCAGGCCAGCACCGCGTGGAGGACCTGCTGCACGGTGAACCCCACCACCGGGCCGAACAGCAGCACAGTCAGCACCCGCGGCGGATAGAAGACCTGCGATTGCAAGGTGGCCAGGAACGGCTGGCCGAGGCGGATGTACGGGGTCCACAGCGGCAGCTCGCCACGCCGCAGCGACTCTTGCAGGAAGGCGGAGTCGGGGATGAAGAAGCGCAGCGCGTCCCGGCCGAAGTACACCTCGCCGGTCAGCGCCTGGCGGTAGACGAACGCGAGCCCCGCGGCGAATACCAGCAACGGCCAGCCTCGGTGGCGCAGCCAGGGCGTCATGGACCGCGAATCTTCCACCCTCCCTGGGTGCAGGGATAGAACCCTTCGATGCCTTCCAGCGATCCCTCGGCGCCGCGCGACGTTGCGCGGTTCTTCGACGAACATCAGGCGGGCGCCCGCTACCGGGACCTCAAGGCAATGACCCGGCTGCAGGACGAGGCGGTGGCCAGCCGGCTCAACGCCGAGGTCCAGGGCGAGGTGCTCTCGGTGGGTGGGCTGTGGGAGGGCTTTGAGCGGGGGCCGCGGATGGAGACGGTGACCGTGCTCGATCTCTCCCCCCGGATGCTGGAGACCTACGGCGCGGGCAGCGGGGTCACCCCGGTGGTGGGGGACCTGTTCACCCAGCACTTCGAGGCCGCCCGCTTCGACACCGTGGTGTTCGCGCTGATCCTCCACCACGTGGCCCAGGGCGGCTGGCGCGCCAGCGAGGGGCGGATCGTAGAGGCGCTGTCCCGGGCCACCCGCTGGCTGCGCCCGGGCGGGAGGATGTTCGTGCTGGAGTACTGCCCTCATCCTGCGTGGATGCCGCTGCAGCGGGCCGCGCTGCCCGCCACCCGTCGCTTCCTGAAGGTCGTGGGGCAGCCGCTGGTGGTGATGCACCCCCGGTCCTTCTACGAACGGAACCTCTCGCGGGTGGGACTCTCCGGGATCCGGGGCGAGCCGATCGCCCCGCCCGGCTTCGACGAGTGGGCGTGGTTCCCGGTCTTCATGGCCACCCCCTGGCTGCGGATGCCGGTGAAGCTGTACCCGAAGATGCACCTCTTCGAGGCGCGCAAGCCGGTCACATCAGCGGCTTGAGCGGGTGCCGCAGCTTCTGATCGATCATCGAGTCGATCGAGTTGCAGACCAGCCAGCACTTGGGACAGTCGTGCTTGGCGATCCGCTCCCGCGCCTTCTCCACCTTGGCGCGGTTGGCCTCCAGCAGACGCATCAGGTCGTAGTCCGCCTCGCGGATGTTCCCGAAGTCCGCCGCGTAGAAGAAGCAGGGGTTGATGTTCCCGTAGCAGTCAAAGGCGTAGTTGGACTTGGCCGCGCTGCAGGGGAGGACCAGCTGCTTGGGGTTCTCCAGGAACTTCAAGATCCCCTCGGTGTGCCACCGCTCCAGGTAGTCGCTGGGGTTGGTGTACTTCCACTGCCGCTCCCGGAGCAGCGCGTAGATGTCCCGGATCGCGTCGCGCACGCCCTCCGCCTGGAGGTTGGGACGAGGACCGGTGAGTCCCTGATAGTAGAGCTCGCCGGAGTAGGCGGCCTCCACCTTCACCTTCCAGCCCTGATCCAGACAGTGGCGGGCAAAGCCCGGCGCGTCCTGGTAGTTGAAGCGGGAGACGGTCAGCCCCACCCCCAGCGCGGCGTTGCCGTGCTCCTTGATCAGCGCCGAGATGTCCTCCAGCGCGCCCACCGCGCTGTCGTAGTTGCCCTTGATCCCGCGCACCTCATCGTGGACCTCGCGATGACCATCCAGGCTCATCGAGATGTAGAGGTAGGGCCGCTTCTTGATCGCCAGCAGGTGCTTCCAGTTGCGCACCTCCAGGTCCCGCTTGATCCCGTTGTTGGGGACGTTGACCATGGCCACGTTCGGGACCTGGAACGCCGCCTCCATGATCTGCACGAAGTCCTTGCGCAGGTGCGGCTCGCCCCCGGAGAAGCTGAGCCACATCACCGAGGAGGGGAGCTTGGCGAAGATCTTCTGCCACTCCTCCAGCTTCAGCTCCTGGCGGACATCCAGCGCGCCGCGCGGGTAGATCTGCCAGATGTCGCAGGTCTTGCACTTGCTGTCGCAGAGGTTGGTCAGCCCGAGGTTCAGCCGATACGGCGCCTCCAGGGCGTTGCCCTGCAGGATTCCGCGCGCGATCCGGTGGTACTTGAGCATGGGCCCACAATCCCGAAGGTTCCCGGGAGCTTACCGGCGCTCGCCGGGGGCGCAATGCGACGATCGGGGGACGTCCCCCTGCCCGGCCGCCAAGGGTGGGTCCGCCAGCTGACCGATTGCCGGTCCGGCCTCCCCCAGGGGACGATTCACCCATGAGCTTGGATCCCGCCCGCCAGAGTGCCGCCGACCCAGCTCCCCGGACCCTCCCCTTGAGTCCGGTGCGGATCCCCGCCCGGCCGCTGCTCTCGGTGTTGATCCCGGTGTTCAACGAGGCCCGGACGATCGAGCGCTGCCTGGAGCGGGTGGAGGCGGTGGACCTGGACAAGGAGATTATCGTCGTCGACGACGGCAGCACCGACGGCACCCGGGAGCTGCTGCAGCAGCTGGCGGCGCGGCGGGATCCCCGGGTGTTCAAGGTGGTGCTCAACCCGGAGAACCGCGGCAAGGGCTTCGCGCTGCGCACTGCCATCCCGCTGGCCCGGGGCAAGGTGAGCATCATCCAGGACGCGGATCTGGAGTACGACCCCGCGGAGTTCGCCAAGGTGATCGCGCCGATCCTGGAGGGAACCACCCAGGTGGTCTACGGCTCGCGCAAGGCGGGCCGCAAGGCGGCCGGAGAGCGGGTGGACCTGTTCCTGGTGGGAGCGGTGGTCCTCACCGAGCTGGCCAACCTGCTCTACCGCTGCAAGCTGACCGACGAGGCCACCTGCTACAAGGCCTTCCAGACCGAGCTGTTGCAGTCGCTGCCGCTGCGCTGCACCGGCTTCGAGTTCTGCCCCGAGGTCACCGCCAAGGTGCGCAAGCGCCGGCAGGAGATCGTGGAGGTGGACATCGGCTACGCCCAGCGCACGGTGGCGGAGGGGAAGAAGATCAACTGGAAGGATGGCGTGATCGGCATCTGGACCTTGCTCAAGTACCGGTTCGTGGATTGACTCGCCGCCAGTGCGGCTGCCTCCACGACGCGGACTGTTGCTGATCGCCGGCGCGCTGGCGCTGACCGCGTGGATCTACCGCCCGCTGTTCGCAGGCGCGCTGCTGCTGGGACGGGACGCCTTCCGGCTGTTCCTCCCTGCCCGGGCTTTTCTGCTGGAGAGCCTCTCCCGCGGTGAGCTGCCGCTGTGGAATCCGTATCTGCGGCTGGGGCAGCCCTTCGCGGCCTCGCTGCTCCCCCAGGCCTTCTACCCGCCCAGCTGGATCACCACCCTGCTGTTCGGCCCGGCGGGAGGTCTCACCGTCCAGCAGGTGCTGCACGTGCTGCTGGCCGCCGCCGGGGCGTGGTGGGCGGCGCGCACCCTGCGCTGTTCTCCGCTGGCGGCGGTGGTGGCGGGAGTGGCCTTCGGCTTCTCTCCGCTGCTGACCGACCTCAACGGCCATCGCAATGTGGTGGACGCCGCGGCCTGGAGCGGATGGATGGTGGGCGCGGCGGTGCGGCTGTCGCGGCTTCCCCGGCGGTCGGACGCGGTGCTGCTGGCCGGGGCCACCACCCTCTCCTTCTTCGCCGGATCCCCGGAGACGCTGCTGTGGCAGCTGCTGCTGGTGGCCGCGGTGGTCCTCTCCCGCCGCCCGACTCCCGAGGCGTGGAAGGCGATCGGGGGGTCGGCGCTGCTGTGTCTGGGCCTGGCCGCGGTGCTGCTGCTGCCGGCGATCGAGTTCCTCCGGCTGACCACCCGGGGGGCGGGCTCGGCGGACTCGGTGGACTGGTCCGCCTCCTGGGCCCAGCTGCTGGCCATGGGCTGGCCCCGGGCGGAGCTCCCCAAGGGCGAGTACTGGGGCGACGACCAGTGGTGGATGGTGACCGTGTTCGTGGGCACCCTCCCCTGTCTGCTGGCGCTGGCCTCCCTGCGGCGATCGCGGCGGGTGCTGACCCTGGCGCTGGTCACTGCGATGTTCGCCGCGCTGGCCCTGGGAAAGCACCTGCCGCCCAGCGCCTGGCTGTGGACCCACGGCCCCCTGGGCGCGTTCCGCTTCCCGGCCAAGTTCCTGGTGGGGGTCGCCTTCGGGGTGGCGCTGCTGGCCGCCTTCGGCACCGATCGGCTGAGCACTCTCTTGCGCCGGCGCAGCTCCGCCTTCGGGTGGCTGGGCGGGGCGATCGGGCTGGGGATCTTGGGACTGTTGGTGGGCCCGCCGCTGCTGCGGTTGCTGGGCGCGCGACCCGGCGCTACCCAGGGGCTGCTGTGGGTGCTGAGCGCGGGGGTGGCGCTGGCGGTGGCGGTGTTCGCCCCCGGGGTGGCGACGCGCCGCCGGGTCACCGTCCGGGCCTCGGTGCTGGCGGTGCTGGTCCTGGAGCTGGCGCTGCACCACGGGCTGAACAGCGGCTTTGGTTGGGAGAAGCCGCGGCGACTGGAGTCGCCCTCGGTCCTGGCGGCGGCGATCCCGGAGGGCTTCCAGGGGCGGGTCAGCCTGGCGATCACCGATGCCCGGGTGGGTCCCCGGGACCCGTCGCTGCCCTCCTTCATCGACACCAGCCGCGACGCGCTGGTCCCCAACCGGCACATGGAGGAGGGGCTGAGGGCGCTGGAGGGCTATGGCGCCCCGGAGCCCCGCTGGATGGATGAGTTCCAGCTGATCGGAAAGCGGAGCGTGTTCGACCTGACCGGGGTGGCCTACTACCTGCGGCCCGGGGCGCCGCCGTACCCGGATCTGGAGCCGGTGGCGGAGGGGCCGGGGCTGCCGAAGCTGTACCGCTCCTCCACCGCGATGCCGCGGGCGTTCGTGGTCCACCGCGCGGAGGTGATGGACGAGCAGACCGCCCTGGCCCGGGTGTGGGACGAGGCCCAGCCGACGAGGGAGACCGTGTTCCTGCAGGAGGGAGCCGCGCTGGACGCGCCCTGCCAGGGTTCCACTGCGCGGATTGTCACCGACAGCGCGCAGCGGGTGGAGGTGGAGGTGCACAGCTGCGGTCCGGGGTACCTGGTCCTCTCCGACACCTTCTTCCCCGGCTGGCGCGCCACCGTGGACGGCGAGTCGGTGCCGCTGCTCCGCGCCGACTACGCCCTGCGCGCGGTCCCGGTGCGTGCAGGTCCGCAGCGGGTGGCGTTCCTCTACCGGCCGCGGAGCTTCCTGCTGGGGGCCTTGGTGTCTGCGCTGAGCCTGGGGGTGCTGGCCTGGAGGTTGTTCTCCCGCCCCCGCGGACCTGCAGCGCCTTGAGGTCGGGGAACCTCTGGTCGGGGGTTCTGGCGCCGCCTCAGCTAGACCCTTGGGGGGATGCGCCGAAGCCCTGTGCGAATGCGTACGGCGGTACGCAACCGCATGGCCCGTCGCCGCACCTCGCCCCTGGGGCTTGGGGCCTAACGAGGCGGCTTCCAGAAGGGCGCCGCAAGCTCACGCGCCGGGTCTGGCAGCAACAGGGTGAACTGACCATTGCGCAGGACCGGATGAAAACCCGCCAGGGCGATCCGGGCGAAGAGCGCCGCGCGCGCTGCCTCGGGGACGGGCGCCAGGCTGGGGATGCTCCAGTAGAAGTCCCAGGTGGAGGGCTGCGAGGTGAGCACCACTGCTCCCGGGCCGCCCTCCACCGCCGCGATCAGCGAGTCGGGGGTGTGCAAGCCCAGCCGGACCGCGCGCAGGTCGTCCAGCTCGGAGGTCAGGCAGAAGGGACCCATCTCCAACCGGGGGACCAGCCGGTGTCCGCTGTGCAGCGCCACCACCGGGAGCGGGGTGAGGATCGCCTGCGAACCGGGGACCTCTGCTCGCAGTCGCTGCGCCACCTGCTCCAGCTCGGGCCGCAGCTGTGGATCGCGCGGAGGGAGCCCGGTCAGCAACCCCAGCAGCGGGACCGTGCAGAGGAGGTATTGAAATCGCCGGGGTGGCTCCAGCCGGGTCAGCAGCTCCGCGGTCCCCAGCGCCAGCAGCGGCAGGAACAAGATCGCGTACTCGCCCTGGGTGGAGGGAAGCGGCAGCTGCAGCGCCCAGGCTCCCAGGGCGGCCAGCACCACGAAGAACGCCGGCGTGCGCTGGAGGCCGCGTTTCCACGCCAGCCCGGTCACCAGCAGCCCCAACAGCAGCACCCCGGGGGCCATCTGGAGGTGAGCGCGGTAGGCCGCAGCGCCACGAAAGTCGATCCCCTCCAGCCCGAGGTGGAACCCGACGTTCCAGAACCACCACTGCTCCGGCCCGATCAGGATCACCGGCAGGAACACCACCACGCTGGCGATCACCGGCGCCAGCAACGCCAGTCGAGAGCGGGAGCCGAAGGCCTCATAGCCCCACAGCACCGCCACCGCGGGCGCGACCGTCAGCTTGCAGCCGATCGCCAATGCGCCCAGCACCGCCAGCCACCACCGTCGCTTGCCCGGCTCCAACTGGGAGAGCGAGACCGCTCCCGCCGCGAGCAGGAGAAGCGCGGCCAACGAGAAGGATTGCCCCAAGGCCAGCCGGGCCACCAGGAACGGGCTGAGCGCCAGGGTCCAGGTGAGCAGTCCGAAGGAGAAGCCCCGCCGGGGAGTAAGCGCCGCGGCGGCGATCAGCAGCAGGGCCAGGCCGGCGTAGACCGCGCACAGCGCCCGATGGGAGAAGAGCCCGAAGCCCACCGCGCGCAGCAACAGCCCGTGCAGATACGGGAACACGTGGGTCTGGTTGAAGGCGAAGTCGCGGTAGACCCAGCGGCCCTCGGACGCGCTCCGGGCGGCGATTCCGTAGAAGCCCTCGTCGGTCTCCAGCGGGTTCTGCAGGACGTAGAGCACGCTCAGCGCCGCGAACACCGCCAGCGGAGGAAGCAGCGCGATCGCCATCCGGAGACGAAGCTTCACCCCGCGCACCAAAACACAAGAGCGGCCCGGGTTTCCCCAGAGCCGCTCTTGAAAGCTGCACTCGCCCGGAGGCGGGTGGAACTAGTAGGCGTTGTTGGTACCGAAGTTCGACAGGTTCTTCTTGACCGTCGAGTCGGTCGCCGTCTGGCCGTTGTTGGCAACGGAGTCGTTACCGGCCAGGGCCTCGGCGGAGCTCGCGAACAGCTGGCGAACGTTGTCCCCGAAGAGGGTGATCACGCCGATGGCCGCGATCGCGATCAGGGCGACGATGATGATGTACTCGGTCATACCTTGACCGCGGTTCTTGCGAAGGTTCTTCTTGGCGATGGCCTTCATCGGACGGCTCCTGGTTTTTTGGTGGTGAAGACGACGCAGGAGAACGGACCGTCCCTGCGACGAAACGGAGACTAGAGGGTTTCTTCCCACCCGTGGATACGTCAATGGGTGGATGGGTTGAATCTCCAATCGTTTCCGTGGGTTAGCCCATTTTCTGGCTCGCGGGCAGGGTCGACGCCGACCCCGCTCTCCTGTCTGGTTGGCGAGGAACCCCAGCCAGCGGTCGGATCAGGATCCTACGGCAACGGGATGAACTGCTCCACCCACTGATTGGTGATGGTGCGGTGCGCCTCGCCCAGGGCCGGCGCCACCGAGTGGAGGCCGCCCACCACCAGCTCCAGCCGGTTCTTCCCCTCCGGGTTGACCGCGTTCTCGAAGATCTTCATCCCGAACTCCGGGCGGACCCCGTCGTCCTCCAGCCCGTGGAAGATCAGCAGCGACGCGTCCACGTCCTTGATCCGCTCCGCGGTGTCCCATTCGTCGGTGGCGATGAACTCCCAGGAGAGATCCATCTGGCTGCTGTCCTGGACGAAGTCCTGGATGGAGGCGAACGGCGCCTCCAGCACCAGGGCCCGGGGAGGCGCCTGCGCGGACAGCTCGGTGGCGATCGCGGTGCCCAGCGAGTGGGCGTAGTAGAGCAAACGCTGGTCGCTGCCGATCCGCTCCACCAGATAGGCCCGCGCCGCGTGCGCGTCCTCGGTCAGCGTCTCCTTGCTGGGCGTCAGATCGGTGGAAGTGCCCCAGCCGCGGTAATCGAAGGCCAGGGTGTCGTAGCCCATGTTCGCCACCCGCTTGGCGTGCTCCAGCTGGTGATCCAGGTGGCCGCCCTTGCCGCGGAAGAACAGCGCATACCCGCGGGGAGGGCTCTGGCTGCCGCGCAGGTAGACCGCCCCCAGCTGGTGGCCGGGGCCGACCGGGATCGGCGCCAGCCGCTCGATCCGGTCCGGGGAGACGGTGGACGCCGCGTCCGGTCCCTCCGCCGGCAGCAGGTAGGCGTCGATCCGGTCGCGCGTGTACAGGAACGGGTCCAGCTTGGCGCCGCACCCGGTCAGCGCCAGCATCAGGAGCGCGAGGGGAATCTTCACTGTGCACCTCCCAGCCGGTAGCTGACGCCCATCACCACGCCCCACGCCCCCATCCCTCCCACGCTGTACCAATCCACCGCCATGAAGCGCGAGGCCACGTTGGGCCCGTACCACCGGGCCTCCGCCTGCAGGCCCCAGGCGCCCAGCCGGAACTCGGCGCCTCCTCCCGCGGCGATCAGCGGCGCGGCGCCGGCGAACTGCACCAGCGCGGAAGCGGAGAGATACGGGAGCAGCCAGTCATTGACCCGCCAGCTGACGGCCGGACTCAGCTCCAGGTAGGCCCGGGGAGCGAACTGCTGCAGCTCGGCGAAGCCGTACACCCGTCCGGTCAGCGCCAACGCCGGGAACGCGCCGTGCTGCTCCAGCGCCAGCCAGGTGGTGCCCAGGTCCAGTCCCGCCACGTCAAACACCAGCGAGGTGAGGTGGACGTGGGCGGAGACGTCCAGGGTGTCGGTGACTCCGGTGCGCACCCCCAGGGTGGAGACCGGCAGCGGGAGGTGGACGGTGGAGGTGACCTTGGCGATCGGTCCTCCGAAGCCCAGCTCCGGCTGCCAAACGCCCTTGGGGGTGGGACGGACGGCGGTGGGCAGGCCACACGCGGGAAGCAAGAGGCAGAGTGTCAGCCACACCGTCGGTCGCATCCCGACAGGATACCGGGTCCGGCCCTCGGACGGCGATGGGCCCCCTGCGGCAATCGCGCCGTCCGCTGTACCGTACCGAGCCCGTGCCGTCCCCGACTCCTCCACTCCAGGCCACGCCTCGCGCCGTGTGGGGAGTCGCCCTCGCCACCCTCGCGCTGCACCTGGCCACCAACGGGCGCTACGGCTTCTTCCGCGACGAGCTGTACTTCATCGCCTGCGGACAGCAGCTGGCCTGGGGCTATGTGGACCAGCCGCCGCTGATCGCGCTGGTGGCCCGGATCTCCAGTGCCCTGGCCTCAGATTGGGTCGCGGCCTTCCGGCTCCCCGCGGCCCTGGCGCACGCGGCGCTGGTGCTGCTGACCGCGCGGCTGGCGATGGCGCTGGGCGGAGGGCGGGCCGCGGCGCTGCTCTCGGCGATGGCGGTGGCCGGCGCCCCGGTGCTGATGGTGGGCGGGCACCTGCTGACCATGAACAGCTTCGAGCCGCTGTTCTGGACGGGCGCGGCCCTGCTGGTGGTGCGGTTGGTCCAGGAGCCCGGGTCACCCCTGTGGAGGTGGCTCCTGCTGGGCGGAGTGGTGGGCGTGGGGATGCTCAACAAGTACTCGCTCTCCTTCTGGGTGTTGGCGTTGGTGGTGGGCCTGCTGGCCACCCCGCAGCGTCGGGTGCTGCGCTGTTGGGGACTGCTGGCGGCCACGGGATTGGCGCTGGTGCTGGTGCTCCCGAACCTGGAGTGGCAGTGGTCCCGGGACTTCCCGATGCTGGAGCTGCTGCGGGCCGGACAGGCGGGAAAGAACGCGCCCTTCCACGCCGGGGGTTTCCTCGGCCAGCAGTTGCTGATGTTGGGACCGGCCGCCGCCCCGCTGTGGTTGGCCGGTCTGGGCGCCTTGTTGGCCTGGCGACCGCTGCGGCCGTACCGCGGGTTGGGCTTTGCGTTCCTCGCCGCGCTGGGGCTGATGCTGCTGCTCAAGGCCAAGGCCTACTACCTGGCGCCGGCCTATCCGCTGCTGCTCGCCGCGGGGGGCACCTTCGCCGAGGCGATGCTGCCCCGGCCGGCGCGGGTGGCTGCTCTCGCGGTGCTGGCCCTCTCCGGACTGGCCTTCGCGCCGCTGGTGATCCCGATCGTCCCGGTGGACGCCCACCTTCGCTACCAGGCGGCGCTGGGGGTGCAACCGCCCCGGGAAGAGAACCACCAGTTCAACCCGCTGGCGCAGCACCTCGCCGATCAGTTCGGCTGGCCGGAGCTGGTGGACGCGGTGGTCGCCGCAGTGGAGTCGCTGTCACCGGAGGACCGGGCGAAGGCGGCGATCTTCGTGCAGAACTACGGCGAGGCCGGGGCGCTGCAGTGGCTGGGTCGAAAGCGCGGGCTGCCGCCGGTGCTCAACGGGCACAACAACTACTTCCTGTGGGGACCGCAGGGGCGGACCGGGAGATCCTGCTGGTGGTGGGCGAGGAGGACGAGAGCGAGCTGCGGGAGCTGTGCGGCGAGGTGACGCTGGTGGGGCGGGTTCCGCGGGTAGAGCACGCCATGCCCTACGAACAGGCGCTGCCGATCCACCTGTGCCGCGACCTCCAGCTGCCCCTGGGTGACCTGTGGCCGCAGGTGAAGAGCTACAACTAGCTGGCCGCGACCTCACGCTGCCCCTGGGCGAATCTGGGGATCGGCGGCTTCGCGTTTACCGCGGCCGGCGCGATGCTGCCGGGATGCTCCGGACGGTCCTGGTGGTCCTCGCGCTGTTGAGTGGTTGCGCCTCGGCGCCCACGAACCTCCCAACCTCCCAGCCCGAAGCTCACCGGGGAGAGCAGCCCGCGGATGTCCCCACTACGCTCCCGGTCGATCCCCCCGTCCCCGGTGAGGCAGGCGAGGTCACCGAGGTGTGCGCGAGGGTGCCTTGCCGCTGGGTAGCGGCGGTGGGGCAACGGATGCCGTACGCCTTCGAGGGCGATGTGATCGTCGCCGTGGGCGAGACTTTCGCGTTCACCGGCACCGAGCGAGAAGGTCTGCTGGTCGACCTGCGCGCCCTGCCCGCCCCCGATGCTCCCGGGACCAGGGTGACGGTGTCCTGGCAGCTCCGTCCGGACGGGCTCCAGGTGTTCTCGGTGAAGAACGGCTTCGCCCGGCGCCTCCGCTATCGGGCAATGCGGCTGACTCCGGCGACGACTGAGTTCGAGGATGCCGACTCCTGCGCGGTGGCGAAGCTGCAGCTGGACGCGTCGGCGACCTGGCGCACCCCAGTGAAGCTGGTCGCGCTCACCGGCCTGGAGTTCGTGGCCGAGGACACCTTCGATGCGTGCGAGAAGCTGCCCAGGGGTTGAGTAGCCCGTAGAGCGCCCGAGCGGCGCCAGCTCCGGGTCCAGGCCCAACCGGTCCCGCCGCCCCCTGCGACCTCTCCGGGTCCAGACCCAGCCGGTCCCGCAGCCCGCCGGCAACCTCTTCGGGTCCAGCTGCCCAGCCGGTCCCGCAGCCCGCCGGCGACCTCTCCGGATCCGGGCCCCAGCCGGCCCCGCAGCCCGCCGGCAACCTCTTCGGGTTCAGCTGCCCAGCCGGTCCCGCAGCCCGCCGGCGACCTCTCCGGGGTCCAGGCCCAGCCGGCCCCGCAGCCCACCGGCAACTCTCCGGGGTCCAGGCCCAGCCGGTCCTGCAGCCTGCCGGCGACCTCTCGGGTCCAGACCCAGCCGGTCCCGCAGCCCGCCGGCGACCTCCGGGTTCAGGCCCAGTTCTCCCTTTTGCGCCGGAAACCACGCAGGTCTGCGGCCTCCTGTCGGACGGCGGCGGCCATCAACACAACGGAGTGCCCCTGCGGTCACTGCGCTGCGATTTCCGGCTCGATATTTCGCAGCGGAGTGCCCGCACGGTCACTCTGTTGTGTTGAGCGCCCGGGTCAGCGCCGGTGGGCTCCACCGGTCATTGCTCCGACGGGCCCCTGAGCTGGAGCTGCGGTGCGGTCGTGGGGACCGCAGTCAGCGCGCCAACCCAGCACGAAGTTGAGCCAGCTCCAGGTCCCGCTTCCCCAGGGCCGACTCCAGCTCCTGTACCCGCTGGCGCAGAGCCACCAGCTCCGAGTCCCTGCTGGCCAGGCGCTGCTCGGCGGCCCCCAGTTGCAATATCAATCCGCGGATCTGCGCCTGCAGCCGGTCCATCAGGTCCGGCGCCAGATCATGCGCGTCGAAGCGATTGCCGCGAGACCACAAAGGCGGCGGCACCTTGGCCTCGGAGGCGGGGCGCTCGACGGTGATCGACACGTCCGAGAGCGCGGAGGCATCCGGATCGGAATCCATCCGCTGCTCCGAGGAGAGGAACGGCTTTCCCAGGGTGAAGCGCGAACTGGTCTCCGTCGCCAGTGGAGGCCCGGCCGGCACGGCGAGGTGGGCGTCCTCCTCCTCGGCCTCCGGGTTATCGACGCCGAAGTCCGACAGCAACTTCGCCAGCCGGGTCCGGGTCTCGCCGCTGAGCGCGTCGAAACGGACCCCGACCCCGGGCTGCCGATCCGGCCCCGGGGTCCGCATGTTGGTGACCGTGGACTGGACCCTCAGTCCCTTGCTCATTCCGGATCGCAGCAGGGTGATCCCCAGCTTGGTCCCCGGCAGGTATTGCTCGGTGGTGCGGATGAACACCCCGCCCAGGGAGATGTCCTCCGCGCTGCAGGGAATGACGCCGCCGACGTCGGGGAGCAGGACGCTCAGCCCCTTCGCAGCGGTGCGCGGATGTTTGCGCTTCTTTCCTTTGGCCACGGTCTTGTCCCCTCCAGCTCCCCTTCTATCCCAGGCCCGGGCTACTGCTCGAACACCGCGTCCACCTGCCCGCCGAAAGTGGTGGTCCAGTACCAGCCGTAGGTGCTGGCCGCGTCGTGGGCCCGGCCGATGCCGATCACCCGATAATCGCCGTTGAGCATGTTCGCGTTGTGGCCGGCGGAGTTCTTCCACTGGGTGAACGTCGCTTCGGCGGTCGCGTTTCCGGCGGCAATGTTCTCCGCCCGCGTTCCCCCGGTGTAGCCGAAGTGGGTCAGGTTCTGGCTCCAGGTGGTGCCATCCGAGAGGGTGTGACTGAAGACGTCCTCCTGGGCCATGTCGTCGCTGTGGAACTGAGCGGCGCGGGTGAGGGAGATCGAGACGCCCTGGAAGGCCGCCACCCCGTTCTGCTGCCGGTATGCGTTGACCAGGCCGAAGAACGCCCGCTCCTCGGGGTCCAGTCGCTCCGCCTCGGTGAGCCCGTCCTCCGGCACGCCGCCGTCGGAGGTTCCGCCGTCCGCTGACCCGCCGTCCGGCAGGTCCTCCGGCGGGACGCAGGCAAACCCCAGCGCGCCGGTGGCGATAAGAAGGAACAGGAGCCGCTTCAATGGATCTCCTCCAGCAGGAACTGCTTCGCCGCCTCATCAGGGAAGGCCGAGGCCAGCAGCTTCAACAAGGGGCCAGACTCCGTCATCCGGAACATCATCCACTCGCTGGCCTCGGCGCCGCCTTCGACCTGCGCGAGCGAGGTTGGCCACGCGCCGCGTTCCATCCGAAACCGACGCACCTCGACTGCCATGATCAGCATCTGGACCATCGCCCGGTGCTCCGCATCGCGGCGCAGCATCTGCCCGAAGTTCTCGCTGACGGCAGCATCATGACCCACCAGGGTGACCGCCATCGGGACGTCGTGGTTCAGCTCCGCAAGGCGAGCGACCGCGGACTCCAGTGGAAGTCCCACCGCCTCAATCGCTTGCTGCATCTGCTCGAAGTGCCTCCTCCTGGCCCACCCGCCGAAGAGGAAGCGACGTGCTCCAGCGGCAAAGGGTGGTGCATCGAAGCCATTGAGTTCGGGGGGCTGGTTCTGGCCCCAGAGAATCAACGCCTCCGCCTCCCGGGGCAGTTGCTCCCTGGCCTCGGTGGAATAGCTGGCGCCGAAGAAGGCCAACTGGGCGAAGACCCGCTCATCTCTCATCACCTGCGAGAACGAAGGTCGACTTGCCAGACCCCTGAGAACCGTCCCCAACCCGGACAGCTCTCCCGCCGGGGTGACATTGATCGCCTCCCGACAGGAATCAAAGCCGTCGCGAACGAATTGAGCGGCCAGCATCCTCCCGATGAGTGAATGAGGAGCGCTCAGCTGAGCTGCGGCAAGACTGTCTAGACAGACGGGCATCAGCGGACCGGCCTCCGGCGCCTTCCTCGCCTCCCAGTGCGCCAACTGCAGGGCGCGCCCGAGGTCGAGCCAATCGTAGGGCGCCTTCTCCCCCCAGCCGCCAAACAGAATCAACCCCGGAGCAACTCGCCCTGCCTTCGCGCAGAGCGCGGCGCGTATCTGGCGCGCGGGCCCAGCGGCCTGCTGGATCCACTCCGCATAGGCCGCGGAGGGGACGAAGGTTCCTCGACCGGCGGCCGCGTCCTGGAAGGAACGGGTCTCCTCGTAGGGCAGGTCTTTGAGGACCGACTCCCTCAACTCCCGCAGCCTTCGCATCGGCGCTTCAGCCAATTCGTCGAACGACCCCGGCAGTCGAGCAGGACAGTGCAGTCCCCCTTCCACCTGCCGACCCAGCACCGCCTTGGCGTCCTGGATGATCACGCGCTCCAGCGCGCTGGGCTCCCCGGCGCTGACTCCCGAGGCGAGGACCGCAGCTGCGAAGATCAGAGTCCGGTGCATATGCCCCCTTCTACGGACCGGACGGACCGGCGACCGGAGCGGCCGGAGCGACCGGAGCGACCGGAGCGACCGGAGCGACCGGAACCGCGGTCGCCTCGGACGGACACTCTTCCCGGGAGACCGCCTTGCAGTAGTCCCCCAGCGCAGACGCCACTTTCGGGTCCGCCTTGAACCTCCACGCCCGGCCCGCCACCTCCCGGGCCAGCGCCAAGTCTACCGGGTGGAAGATCGATCGCTCCGCCCACACCCGCTCGGTGCTGACCTGGAGGTACGCGGTCAGCACCTCCGGTGGCGCCTGGAGGTTCCTGGCCAGCGGGGCCAGCAGCGACTCCGCCAGATGCAGGTCCTTCTGCGCCAGGGCAAGCCTTCCCAGGGCAAAGGCGCTGCCCTCTCCGGTGGGGTCCAGCTGCCTCCACCGCTCCGCCACCGACCGCACCAGCGGGTCATTGACCGCGTGGTACTTGGAGAGCTGGCGGAACAGGTTCCCCACCTCCTGCGAGGAGGGAGCGCGCTCGGCGATGTACCGGTGGATCAACAGCTCCGGGTCCGCCTCCGGGGATCGCCTCGAATCCTTCACCGGCACGTAGTCCGCGCGCAGGAAGAACGCCCGGGCCGAGTCGTACTCCAGCGAGTTGCGGTCATCGGTGTTCAGCGGCCCCTCCCCGGCGAACTCCTTCTGCCTCGCCGGCGAATGGACCTGCTTGGCCAGCAGGGTGAACAGGTCCCGCACCTCGCAGCGGGCCAGATCCTCCGCCGCCTTCTCCCGCCTCATCCTCTCCGCGATCACCCCGAAGTCGAACGCCAGCGGCCGCTTGCTGGCCACCATCGCCAGATCGTGCGGCCCCAGCCAGGTGGTCGAGTCCGGAAACGTGTCGCGCATCGTGCGCAGCACCAGCTTCACCAGCGGCTCGCTGCTGTCGTAGGTGTGGATCCACTGCACCAGGATCCCGTCGTCCGCCATGTGCTTGGAGACGTGCTGGAAGAAGTCCTGGGTGAACAGCCCGGAGACCCCCGCCACCCAGGGATTGGAGGGCACCGACACCACCAGGTCGTACTTGGTCTTCGACAGCGCCATGAACGTCTTGGCGTCCTCGATGTGCACGTGGGTCCGTGGATCATCCAGCGCGTGGTGGTTGTCCTCCCCGAAGAAGCGCGCGCCCTCGATCACCGCCGGGGAGATCTCCACCAGGTCCAGCCGTTCGATCGGGTGGCTGAGCAGCGAACCCGCGGTCACCGCCGCACCGGCGCCGATCAACAGCACGTTCTTCACCTCGCGCGGGTGGAACAGCACCCCGAAGTGGCCAGCCAGGATCTGGGTGTCGATGTCCGCGCCATTGGACGCGTCCACCTTCCCGTTGATCTTCATGAACTTGTGGTGCCCGCCCTCGTGGGCGGCGACCAGCACCGTGGCGAAGGTGTCGTCGTCGTGGAACAGCACCTGGTCTGCCTCCACCACCTTCCGCTGCTGCTCGAAGCTGGCGTAGGGCGCGCCCCGGCTGCGGAACATCGCGCCGTTGGCCACATAGCCGGACCAGCCCCAGGTGCCGACCAGCGCCACCACCGCGATCAACCCCAGCGCCATCGGCGCCATCGCGCGGACCCTGGACTCATCCGCCCGGGGCGCCACGCTCAACGCCCACCCGCCGGCGACCAGGTTGCACAGCAGCCCCAGCGCGAAGCTGCCCTCCATCCCCAGCGCCGGCATCAGCCACAGCCCGCCGGCCGCCGCGCCCAGGATGGTGCCCAGGGTGTTCCACAGGTAGACCCCGCCCAGCTGACGCCCCAGCTCCGCCACCTTGGAGGTGGCCACCCGGGCCGCCGCCGGAAACGCCGCCCCCATGAAGAAGGTGGGGAGCAGCAGGACCAGACAGCAGAAGAAGAACACCACCCCCTGGTACCAGGGCCAGGTCATCGGGCTGCGGTTGAGCCCGTACTGCGCCACGTAGAACAGGTGCGGCAACCGCACATACAGCGGAAGGGCAATCGCCACCGCCACCACCAGGGCGATCTGCAGCCGCCCGAACAGCCACAGCGCGTCCTGGCTCTCCTTGCGCCGCATCAGCCAGAAGCTGCCCAGGCCGATCCCGAGGATGAAGGCGGTGAGGATCAGGGTGAACGCGTAGGTGGACCCCCCCATCACGATCGCCAGCAGGCGGATCCACAGCACCTCGTAGAGCATGGAGGTGAACCCGGAGACCGCCACTCCGAACAGCGCAGCCCGCACCGCGATCGCCGGGTAGATCGCCTCGGCCCCACTTTCGGAATCCTCCGCCGGCGCCTCCGCCCGCGGCTTCCTCCGCGCCGCGATCATCGCCGCCCCGGCCACCGCCAGGTTGAGCAGGATCGCCACCGCCGCCGAACCCTTCAGCCCCGCCCGCGGCACCAGGAACACCCCGGCCACGAACACGCCCAGAGCCGCTCCCAGGCTGTTGATCGCGTACAGCCGGGACAGCTCGCGGCGCACCGATCCCAGCGTCTGGGCAAAGTGACGGACCAGCGCCGGCAGCGTCCCGCCCATCAGCATGGTGGGGATCACCAGCGACACCGAGGCCAGCCCCAGCTTGGCTGCCAGCCGGGCGCCCTCCCCCAGTCCGGGCGCCACCGCCAGGAACGCCAGCTCCAGCAGATGGAGCACCGGATCGAAGGCCAGCGCGTACAGCGCGATCCCCAGCTCCAGCGCGCCGTAGAGGAACAGCGGGCTCTTCACCCGGTCGGCTGTCCTCCCGAAGACATACGCGCCCAGCGCCAGCCCACCCATGAAGGTGGCCAACACGATGGCGTGTGCCTGGCCGCTGTTCCCCAGCAGATTGGCCAGATGCTTGGACCAGACCAGCTGGTAGACCAGAGACGTTGCGCCGCTGACAAACAGCAGCCCTGGGACCCAGGCCTTACCGATCCGACCAAGGGTTGACGATGCGATCATCGGTGAGCGGGACATGGGACAGGCCGCACCTTAGCCGTTACAGTCGAAACCCTCCCGCATGGATCCCTCGCTGACCCAAGTCGTTCAGATTGCCTGGAGGCCTGACCAGCAGGTGTCCGCCGCGGAGGGAGCCTGTCTCGCCGTGCTGGGCCGCCCTGCGGACGAGCTGGTGGGCCTGCCGCTCCACGAGGTGCTGGGCATCAGCCTCAAGCGCGCCGCCGAGCTGGACAAGAAGGCCCGCAACGGCGGCGCCACCGAGTTCCTGGTCTCCACCCTGCGGGATCCCGCCCGGCTGCGGGTGGTGCTGGACTCGCAAGGCGGAACCGCCCGGGCCGGGATCCTGGATCTGGACGCCATCCTCCACGGGGCGCCGCCGGTGCAGATCTCTCGCCTCTCCTCCTCCCTCTCCCACGAGCTGCGCAACCCGCTCTCCTCGGTGAAGATGGCGGTGCAGACGGTGGCCAAGAGCGCCGCGCTCAACGAGCGGGATCAGCGCCGGATGCGGATCGCCAACCGGGAGATCCGCACCATGGAGCGGATGCTGTCCCTGCTCTCCGAGTACGGCCGGGATCTCCCCCCGGTGCTGGAGCCGATGGCCCTGCGCGGCATCGTCGCCGAGGCCGCGGCCCTGGTGGAGCTGGAGCTGGGCGAGCGGGAGATCAAGGTCGAGGTGGCCGAGCAACCCGAGGGGCTGCGGGCCCGGGTGGACATGGCCCGCCTCCGCCCGGTGTTGGCCCAGCTGCTGATGAACGCCGCCTCCGGGCTGGCCCCGGGAACGCCGCTGCAGATCGTGGCCACCTGGTCTTCGGACCCCGAACCGGTGCCGATGCTCTGTGTGCCGGACAACAGCGCCGCGGTCCCTCCCGAGGAGCGGGCAACACTCTTTGAACCCTTTGGTTCCCGCCTGGCACGGGGCGCGGGACTCTCCTTGGCGGCGCTCTCCCGGACCATGGTCCAGCTGGGCGGCCGCGCAAGCGTGGAAGAACGGAGCGGCGGCGGGGTCGAGTTCCGTTTACTTTTTCCGACCTGATCTGACCGACCCTCGTGCCTATGGAAACGCTGCTCATCGCAGACGACGACCTGTCGCTGCTCGAATCCTTGAAGATGCACTTCGAGGAGATCGAGGTGGGCGGAGCCGCGCGTTTTCAGGTCCTCACCGCCACCACCGCCGCCCAGGCGTTGAGGCTGGCCGCCGAGAGCACGCCTGCCCTGGTGATCCTGGACATGATGCTCCCGGATCGCTCCGGGCTGGACATCATCGAGGAGCTCAAGACCCTGTGCGGGGAGGCGCCGATCGTGATGGTCACCGCCTACCACGACATGGAGACCACCATCCGGGCGATCAAGCTCGGGGCCTTCGACTACATCCACAAGCCGTTCGCGGATCCGGCGGCGCTGGACCTGGTGGTGGACCGGGCGCTGAAGATGCACCAGCTGTCCCGGCGCACCGCCACCATCGCGGTGGAGCGGTCCGAGTTCCGGCTGGGCGACATCGTCGGCAACAGCGGCCACATCCAGCAGCTGGTGAAGGACATCGGCAAGGTGGCCAACGCCGCCCGGGCCACGGTGTTGATCTCCGGCGAGTCGGGCACCGGCAAGGAGCTGATCGCCCGGGTGATCCACAACTACTCCTACGATGAGCCCCGTCCCTTCGTGGGGATCAACTGCTCGGCGATCGTGGACACCCTGCTGGAGTCCGAGCTGTTCGGGCACGAGAAGGGGTCATTCACCGGGGCCAGCGCCCAGAAGCCGGGCAAGTTCGAGGTGGCGGAGGACGGGACGGTGTTCCTGGACGAGATCGGCGACATGTCGCTGATGCTGCAGTCCAAGCTGCTGCGGGTGCTCCAGGAGCGCGAGTTCGAGCGGGTGGGCGGGGTGAAGAAGATCAAGCTGCGGGCGCGGGTGATCGCCGCCACCCACCGCGATCTTGCCCACGAGGTGGAGAGCGGCCGCTTCCGCGAGGATCTCTACCAGCGGCTCAAGGTGATCACCCTCCACATCCCGCCCCTGCGCGAGCGCCGGGAGGACATCCCGCTGCTGGTGCAGCACATGCTGCAGCTGATCAACGACAAGCTGCACAAGAAGGTCACCCGGGTGCCGCCGGAGGTGATGCAGCACCTCACCCGGCTGCCCTGGCGGGGAAACGTCCGCGAGCTGGGCAACGTGCTGGAACGCGCGGTGGTCCACGCCACCGGCGAGGTGATGGTGGGGGACACCCTGCCCCCCCTGGACCCCGGGCAGGCGGCCGCCCCTCCCAGCGTGCCCAACACCGTCCAGTTCGATGATCCGGCGACGTTCCCCAGCCTGGACGAGCTGGAGCGCCAGCACATCCTCCGGGCCCTGCAGCTGACCCGCGGCCACAAGGGCAAGACCTGTCAGCTGCTGGGCATCAGCCGCCCCACCCTGGAGCGAAAGCTGCAGAAGTACGGGGTCTCCGCCTCCCAGCCGGACTGAGACCGCGGTCCTGGGTGTTCTCCAGGACGTTCAGGGATCGGTGGGAGTGTTGGATTCCAGAACTGTCGTCACGCCCACAGAGCGCCCGGGATTTGAACGAACCGTTCAACTTGATCGTTCGTTCTGAACAGTTCGTTTCACATTCCCAACATGTCGGACGTCCACAAAGCAGCCGAACTGCTAACCCCTCGATTTTCCGGGTCGGTCCGTCGGGAATGAGGCGTTGGCCAGTTGGCATGAGGCTTGGAGAAGGGTCCTGCGCCGAGTTCAAACGTAGGCACCCCTCTTCAATCTCAAGCTGCCCCCCGGAGAAGCTGACCATGCACTTCAATCGCCCCCTCGGTCCGATCGGTTCCAACGTTGTTGCCCCGCTGCAGCCGACCTCCTCCGGGATGATGGTCACCGCCAACAAGCTGGTGCCCGGCGCCGAGGTGTTGGACTTCAAGGGCTACTTCAAGGTCGAGTCCTTCCCGCACAACTCGGTGATCTACCGCCCGGGTGACACCAACGACCGCGTGTACCTGCTCAAGAACGGCCGCGTCCGGCTGATGCGGATCGGCAAGAACGGGGGCCGCTCGGTGGTCTCCATCCTCCGCCCCGGCGACCTGTTCGGTGAGCTGTTCCGCCCGGAGGGGACCGCGGTGGAGGAGATGGCCATCGCCGCCGGCGAGGCCGAGGTGTGGTCGATTGAAGGCCGTGACTTCCGCGCCCAGCTGGAGGCCCGGCCCACCCTGGCCCTGGACGTGATCCGCTCCTACGCCGACCGCGTCCGCGGCCTGCGCAAGCGGGTGCTGGGGCTGACCTTCAAGGAGGTCCCGGCCCGGCTGGCGGACACCCTGCTCACCCTGGCCGAGGCCCACGGCGAGCGCTGCCCGCACGGCGGCGAGACCGACCTGCGCGGGATCACTCAGCAGGATCTGGCGGACCTGGTGGGCGCCTCCCGCTCCTTCGTCTCCACCCTGATCAACGAGATGAAGCGCGAGGGCGTGCTCGGCAACGTCGGCCGCATCCTCTGCATCCGGGACCAGAAGGCGCTCAAGAAGATCGCCTCCAAGGAGAAGTAGTCCCTCTCCTGGTCGGTCCACAGTTTCGAGGCCTCGCGTCGCTGTCCGACGCGGGGCCTCTTTAGTTTTCCCAGGGCCCACGCCCCCCGTGCTAGCTGATCGACCTCGATGGGTTCCGCCTCCGAAGTGACGTCAGCGATGGTCCCCCAGGTCCGCGCCCAGGCGCACGCCGCCCACCAGACACGGCTGACTTCCGCCACCGCCGACGAGGCCACCTTGGACTCCCGCGGGGGGTGGATCGCCAATGGCCGGGCGCTGGCCTTCGTGGCCGCGGCGGGGATCCTGATCGCGATCTGGATGGGCAAGCTGCCCCGAGGCGCCTACGCCGGGGTGGGGGCGATCTTCGTGCTCTACATCGCCCTGGCCATCCTCCACGACCGGGTGCTGCAGCGGCAGCAGCGGGCCAAGCTCCGGCAGCAGCTGGCCCGGCGCGGGCTGGACCGGATCGAGGGCCGCTGGCACCAGTTCAAGGAGACCGGCGCCCAGTACCTGACCGCCGAACACCTCTACGCCGCCGATCTGGACGTGTTCGGCCAGGGGTCGATCTTCCAGCTGGTGGACGAGACCGGGACCCGCGCCGGAGAGCAGGTGCTGGCCTCCTGGCTCTCCCAACCGCCGCCCTTCGAGGAGATCGGCCAGCGCCAGGGCGCGGTGCGCGAATTGACCGGCCTGGCCCAGTTCCGGGAGACCCTGGCGGTGGAGGCGCGGGTGGCCTCCACCCAGAAGGCGGATCCCCGTCGGTTCATCGCCTGGGCGGAGGGCGGTCCGTATCTGGATCACCTGCGCTGGACCCGGCCGCTGGCCTGGGCGCTGCCGGCGATCACCCTCACCCTCTACGTGCTGGGCCGCAACGGGGTGATTGCCACCGCCTGGTGGTGGCTGGGCCTGTTCGCGCAGCTGGCGGTGCTGGTGGCGGTGCGCCGGACCTTCTCCCACTTCTACGATCTGATCTCGGTGGGCGAGTCCGGCGCCGCCCGCTTCGAGCGGGCGTTTCTGGCGGTGGAGGCCCAGCGCTTCGAGCATCCGTATCTGCAGCAGCTGGGCGCCGGGCTGGAGCCGGGGGCCCAGGTCTCCAAGCGGCTGGGGCGGTTCGAGCGGCTGCTGGGCTTTGCCGACCTGCGCCGCAACCAGCTGCACCCGGTGATCAACCTGCTGACCCTGTGGGACGTCCACACCCTGTTCCGGCTGGAGACCTGGCGGAAGCAGGAGGGCCCGCATGTCCGAGGCTGGTTCGACGCGCTGGCCCAGCTGGAGGCGCTGTCCAGCCTGGCCGGGCTGGCCCACGACCGTCCAGAGTTCACCTTCCCGGAGGTCACCGCCGGAGGGCCGCTGTTCGTGGCCCGGGGGCTGGGGCACCCGTTGCTGGAGGCGCCGATCCGCAACGACGTCTCGCTGGATCGCCGGGGGGCGGCGCTGCTGATCACCGGCAGCAACATGTCCGGGAAGACCACCCTGGTGCGGGCCCTGGGCGCCAACGCGGTGCTGGCCCTGTGCGGGGCCCCGGTGTGCGCCGACTCGCTGCGACTCTCCCGGCTGGTGCTGGTGACCAGCATGCGGGTCAAGGACTCGCTGGAGCGCGGCGTCTCCTACTTCTACGCCGAGGTGCTGCGGCTCAAGGCGGTGCTGGACGGGGCCCAGGCCGCGGGCGGCAACGCCCTGTTCCTGCTGGATGAGATCCTGCTGGGCACCAACACCCGCGAGCGCCAGGTGGCCTCCCGCCGGGTGCTGGAGCTCTTGTTGGACAGCGGGGCGATCGGCGCGGTCACCACCCACGATCTGGCGCTTACCGAGCTGGCCTCCCGAGGGGAGGTCCGCAACGTCCACTTCCGCGACCTGCTGGTCGACGGAGAAATGGTCTTCGACTACCGCCTCCGGGACGGGGTCGTGGACACCACCAATGCATTGAGGCTGCTGGAGAAGGCGGGGATCCCCGTCGGCAGCGCCCAGGGAGGCTGACCATGGCTCGACGCGATCCCCACTCCTATTACGACGACACCCAGCCGCGGGTCCGCGAGCTGGAGTGGAAGGCCCGGGTGGACTTCACCACCCACCGCCTGGACGCCCAGGCCACCCTGATCCTGGATCCGATCGGCGAAGGCCCGATCGATCTGGACGGGCGGGACCTGGAGATCCGCGAGGTGCGCTCCGAGTCCGGAGCCCAGCTGCAGTTCACGGTGGAGCCGCCGGACAAGGTGCTGGGCAACCGGATCCGGATCCAGCTCCCGCCGGGGACCCGCCGTTTCACCGTGCACTACCGCACCGGGCCCTCCGCCTCCGCGCTGCAGTGGCTGACCCCGGCCCAGACCGCCGGCGGCCAGCACCCGTTCCTGTTCAGCCAGTGTCAGGCGATCCACGCCCGCAGCCTGGTCCCGCTCCAGGACACCCCGGCGGTGCGGATCACCTTCCGGGCGGAGCTGACCATCCCCTCCGCGCTCAAGGCGGTGTTCGCCGCCGCCTTCCTCTCCCGGACCGAGCAGGGGCCAGAGGCGGTGGAGCAGTTCGCGATGAACCAGCCCATCCCGCCCTATCTGCTGGCGTTCGCGGTGGGGGACCTGGTGTCCCGGGACCTGGGGCCGCGCTCGCGGGTGTGGGCGGAGCCGTCGGTGGTGGACAAGGCGGCCTTCGAGTTCGCCGGGGTGGAGGCGTTCATCACCGCCGCGGAGAAGCTGTTTGGCCCCTACGACTGGGACCGCTTCGATGTGCTCACCATGCCGCCGTCCTTCCCCTACGGGGGGATGGAGAACCCGCGGCTGACCTTCATCACCCCCACCCTGCTGGCCGGGGATCGGTCGTTGGTGAACGTGCTGGCCCATGAGCTGGCCCACTCCTGGACCGGGAACCTGGTCACCAACACCTCCGCCGAACACTTCTGGCTCAACGAGGGCTTCACCGTCTTCGCAGAACGGCGGATCCTGGAGGCGCTGGACGGAGAGGAGACCGCCTCCCTGCATGCAGCGCTGGGGCGCCGGTCGCTGGACGAGGCCCTGGGCCATCTGGCGGGCACCCCGGAGCTGACCCGGCTGCGGACCCACCTGGACGGGGTGGATCCGGACGAGGTGTTCTCCCAGGTCCCCTACGAGAAGGGCTACCTGTTCCTGCGCACCCTGGAGGAGCAGGTGGGCCGGGACGCCTTCTCCGGCTTCCTCAAGACGTACCTGCAGCGCTACCGCTTCCAGTCGCTGACCACCGAGGAGTTCCTGGAGTTCGCCGCCCGCGAGCTGCCGCCGGGGACCCTGGAGGCGGTGAACGCCGAGGCGTGGGTGAACGGCGCCGGGGTCCCGGACAACGCGCCCCGGCCCCGCTCGGCGCGGCTGGAGCAGATCGAGAAGCTGGCCGGAGGCGATCCGGGCGCGGCCGCCGCCGGGTTCGGTCCCACCGAGTGGCAGCTGTTCCTGGAGTCGGTCCCCCGTCCGGCCCCTGCGGCCTTCCTGCAGAAGCTGGACGCGGACCACCACCTGACCGCCAGCACCAACTACGAGGTGCTGGTGGCCTGGCTGGTGCTGGCCACCCGGTCCGGCTACGCGCCAGCGAATGAGCGGGTGGGCCAGGTGCTGCGCCAGGTGGGCCGGATGAAGTACCTCAAGCCGCTGTACCAGGCGCTGGCCTCCCGGGCGGAGACCCGCGCCCTGGCCCGCAGCACCTTCCAGGCCGCCCAGGACAGCTACCACCCCATCGCCAAGCAGGTGGTGGAGTCGCTGCTGCGTCAGCAGGGGGCGTAGCCGGATTCACCCCGGGCCCCCTGGAACAAATCGGCGCGGCCAGGGTCGACAAGGCCGTCGTCTCCAGTGCATTGAAGTGAGGTGACCGAGCCGAACGCCACCGCCCTGCTCCTGACCGCCGCCGGGGTGTTGATGCTGATCAGCGTGCTGCTCAGCCGCTTCCCCAACAAGGCGGGGATCCCGATCGCCATCTTCTTCGTGGCGGTGGGGATGGTGGCCGGCTCGGACGGTCTGGGCGGGATCGACTTCGAGGACTACGAGCTGACCTTCCGGCTGGGCACCGCGGCGCTGGTGTTCATCCTCTTCGACGGTGGACTCAACACCCAGCTCTCCTCGGTGCGGGAGGGGATCCGCCCCGCCGCGGTGCTGGCCACCGTGGGGGTGGTGATGATCGCCGGGCTGACCGCGGTGGCCGCGAAGCTGCTGGGCTTCGCCTGGCCCACCGCGTTGCTGCTGGGGGCGATCGTCTCCTCCACCGACGCGGCGGCGGTGTTCTCGGTGCTGCGCGGCAGCGGGATCGCGCTGAAGAAGCGGGTGGGCGCCACCTTGGAGCTGGAGTCGGGCCTCAACGACCCGATGGCGGTGATCCTCACCCTGGGGATGACCCAGGCCCTGGCCTCCGAGGCCCCGTCCGTGGGCACCCTGATCCTGGGCGCGGTGATCCAGATGGTGGTGGGGGTGGGGCTGGGCTTTGCCTTCGGCCTCGGCGGACGCTGGCTGCTCAAGCACGCCCGCCTCCCTGCCGGTGGGCTGTATCCGGTGCTGACCGTGGCCCTGGCGATGCTGGCCTTCGGGGTCCCCACCCTGCTGCAGGGCAGCGGGTTCATGGCGGTCTACATCTCGGCGATCATGCTGGGGAACAACGTGATCCGGTACCGGTCCGGGGTCCTGCGGGTGCATGACTCGCTGGCCTGGCTGTCCCACGTCACCATGTTCCTGCTGCTGGGCCTGCTGGTGTTCCCCTCCCAGCTGGCGCCGGTGGCCCTGCAGGGGCTGGGGGTGGCGCTGGCCCTGGCGTTCGTGGCCCGCCCGGTGGCGATCCTGCTGTTGCTGTGGCCGTTCAACTACACCTGGACCGAGCGCTTCTACATCGCCTGGATCGGGCTCCGCGGCGCGGTGCCGATCATCCTGGCCACCTTCCCGATCCTGGCGGGGCTGGAGGTGGGTCGGGAGATCTTCAACGTGGTGTTCTTCGTGGTGGTGATCAGCGCGTTCCTGCCCGGGACCACCGTGGGCTGGCTGACCCGCCGGCTGAAGCTGACCGCGGATGCCCCGCCCTCACCCCCGGCGGCGCTGGAGATCAACTCCACCCAGCTGCTGAGCGGGGAGGTGACCTCCTTCTACATCGGCGCCGCCTCCGCGGCCTGCGGGGCGAAGATCGCCGACCTTCCCTTCCCGGACCAGACCACGGTGGCGGTGATCATCCGCGGAACCGAGCTGATGGCCCCCCGCGGCACCACCGAACTGCAGGAGGGGGACCACGTCTACGTGTTCCACCAGCTGCAGGATCTCCCCTTCCTGGGCCTGATGTTCGGCCTGCAGGAGGGCAGCTAGTTGTGAAGTCTCAGGACGTTGTTCCCACCCGCGGGTAGCGGCAGGTAACTGTCCACCCGCGGGGCTCTGTGGATTGCTGGGAGTTGCGAGCAACCAGCTTCACAGAGGGACCCACGGATGAACT
>JAKFFE010000029.1:0-1947 GCA_036675345.1 Myxococcaceae bacterium | reverse complement strand
AGGCGGACACCGCCGAGGTCTGGTTCATCTCGGTGGTGGTGCTGGCGGTCTCGGTCAGCGCGGTCACCTGCTCGGCGGTGGCCGAGGAGAGCTGGGTGGCCGCGGACTGCAGATTGACCACCAACCCGTTGAGCTCGTTTCCGGTGTCCTGCAGCTGCTGGAGCATCCGGGCCGACTCGGCGCTGACGGTGAAGAACTGCCGGGCGATCGCCACCAGCACCGAGATCACGAAGGCGAAGATGCCCAGCTGGAACACCCCGTTGCGCATCACCTCGGTGCCCCCGTCGGTGAAGGCCCGGATGCAGTCGATGGTGACGAACAGCGCCATCAACAGAAAGCCCCACACCACCACCCGGGCCACCGGGTTGCCCTCCTTGCGGGCGCGGAGGTTCAGGTACACCGCGTACCCCAGCCACACCAGATACAGCGGCAGGGTCACCAGCAGGACGGCGATCACCCGTTCCACCGGGAGCAGCAACGAGAGCAGCAGCGCCACCGCCAGCTGCCCGAACACCACCCGTTCGAAGAGCGGCCGGGCGTGGATCCGGTACAGGCGCTGGAAGAAGAGCACGAAGAACGGCGAGGCGGAGAAGATCAGCGGGCCGATCGCGCGGTTGATCCACTGGTGATCGAACGGCGCCCAGGTGAAGGACACCACCCCGAACAGCCCGGCGAAGCCCAGCGAGCCGATGGCGAAGTACAGGATCTCCCGGCTGCGCCGCAGCGCGGCGGTGATCACCCCCACCACCGCGATCGCCAGCAGCAGGATCGCCACCGCGTGGGTCATGGTCACCGAGAAGAAGGTCTCCGAATGGTAGCGCCGCGGAAAGTCCTGGGGGTCGATCCGGAGCACCGGATCCAGCATCACTCCCCCGTAGAGGGCGTACTCCCGCAGCAGCAGGAGCCGACCCGCCTCGGGGGCCAGCAGGCTGGCGGGGATGGTGAAGGCGGGGAAGGACTGGTCGCCCTGCCAGTGGGGACCGGCTTCCCGGCCCCGGCGCCAGATCACCTGGCCATCCAGGCGCGCGGTCCAGGCGCTGTTCACCCGGCCCAGCCAGATCCCGATCGGCTCCTGCTCCGCGGGCTCCAGCCGCCGGGCCAACCAGCAGCCCCTGGAGGAGAGCATCGAGGGCAGGGTCCGCACCTCCCAGCCCGGAGGCACCGGGCCGGTTCCCTCCAGCGCGGCGGCGACGTCCGGGGCGCTCAACGACGGTGGCTGGTCCGGGGACGAGGCATCACAGCGCACCAGCCAGGTGGTGAGCCGGGCCTCCGGGCCCGGAGCAGCGGCGAGAACCAACGTCGAGATCAGGGCGGTGAACACAGGAACCGGATGGTCGCCCGGATCGAGTGTGTGCATCAAATCAAAGGCGGATCGCCTTCCCGCCCAGCGGGCGGGTCCCTTTAGCCCCGGGGGGCCCCGGTCTGGTCGCGGGTCAGGCCGGAGGAGAGGCTGTTGGCCTTGCGGGACAGCGAGGTCAGGGTCTCCGCCCCGTCGCGGATCGACTCCGAGGCGCGCTGGATGTTGGTCACCGCCTGCAGCACCTGCTCCACCCCCGCCTGGTGTTGCCGGGCGCTGGACTCCACCTGCCGCATCAGCCCCACCGCGGAGTGGATGGTCCCTCCCAGCGACACCACCACCTCCGACAGCCGGGCCACCTGGGTCACCCCGCTCTCGATCGTCCGTCCGCCCTGGGTCACCTGGGACTCCATCTGCACCGTCCGGTGGCGGATCTCCGCCAGCACCTCACGGATTTCGGAGGTGGCCCGCCGCGAATCGCTGGCCAGGGACCGCACCTCCCGCGCCACCGCCGCGAACCCCTGCCCCGCCTCTCCGGCCCGGGAGGCTTCAATCGACGCGTTGATCGCCAGCGCCGCCGACTGGTCGGCCAGGAAGGACACGGTGTCGATGATCTTGTCGATCCGCTGCACCTTGTCCGACAGCTCGCG
>JAKFFE010000036.1:0-145862 GCA_036675345.1 Myxococcaceae bacterium | reverse complement strand
TCGGAGTTCCGCCGGAAGGCGCTTCACGAGCTGCGCCAGCGCGTCCCGCACCTCGGCAGCGGAGCGACCGTTCGGTAGTGCCGCGAGCATTACGAAGCGACTCTTCCGCTCAACCAAGGTGGCGATCGCCGACTTTCCTCCGCGGCCGATGATGAGGTCTCCCTCCCAGTCTCCTACGACTGCCCGGGCCTCCACTTCAGGGGGACGGGCACTGATCATGACCATGTCGGGGATCTGTCCGCGCCTATCCTCCCGCGAGGCGGCTCGCGTCTTTCGTTGCATCCGCTTCCATCGGAGATGCCGCTTCAGCTCTGCGCGAAGGGCTCCGCGCCCTTGGACGTAGAGCGATTGATAGATGGTCTCGTGAGAGACGTGCATCAACGGCTCCCCTTCGAACTCGAGGCGTAAGCGTCTGGAGATCTGCTCGGGCGACCAGAAGTTTGCGAGGCCTTCTTCGACCTTCGCACGCAATGCGTCGTTGGACGCGAGCTTGGCGCTCTTTGGCCTGCGTGCCTTCTGGACGAACCGGACCTCCCCACGCCAGGCCCGGTACGCGCGCCGCCCTCCACAACGTTTGAGCTCCCGCGTCACTGTCGAGGCTGCGCGGTTCAGCGAGCGCGCAATAGCGCTCGCTGAAAGCCCGGCTTCCACGCCTCGAGAGATCTCCTCCCTCTCGCGGAGAGAAAGCCTCAACTCCGACCGCTGTACGCCTTCGTCTGCCCTGCGCATCTTCCAAACGCTACCGAGTCGGCGCGACAAGAGGGTGCGGTGGATGTCGTACTCCGCGGCCAGGGCCTTAACAGTCTCTCCCTGGGCAACACGCCGACGAATGTCAGCGAGATCCCTGGTCGACACCCTTGAAAACCGGGGACGGTCCCGGAACCGCTTCCTCACCGTGCGCAGGACGGTCGATACCGACGCACCAAGAGCTTCACCCACGAGTCGTGCGGGCACACCGGCAAGGACCAGGAGGCAGACGTCCTCCTTCAGCTCTTCATCAATTATCCGCCACCTTCGCTTCTCCACCTCAGCTCCAGGTCAGGAGCCGTCGAAGCAATGACCGCTTGAGCCCGCCAAAGCGGATTTCGCAGCGCAGTGACCTGTGGGGCACTCCGTTGTGTGCGGGTCGGATGCCGAGAGGGAGCCGGCCCTCGGCGGCGCCTGGTTCGGCCGGACTCCAAGGTCGTGTTCGGAAGCCGAACTTCAGGGAAAGGTCTCAGTGCTGACCACGCGCCCCTGGGCATCGAGGGTGAAGCGGGTGGTGTCGAACGCGAGCCCGCTGTCGAGCCGGCACGCGGAGGTCTGGAAGGCCGTCACCATCACCTCCGATCTCGACTCTCGAGTGCAATCGAAGTGGTACCCGACATCCTCTCGGATGCAGCTGTCTCCGGAGATCTGCTCGGGTGGAAACCGCTTCGCGATCTCCTGAACCACCCGCTCCACGGCGCTCTGGGGACATTCCTGCGTGACAATCTCCGGTCGAGATTGGCAGGCACTGCCTACCAGCGCGAAGACCAGCGAACCCAACATCCAATGCTTCACCGGTTGGCGCTCCCCTCGCCTGGCGGGAGCACCGGGCGGCCCCTCCTATTCTGCGACAACTCGCGGGTTGTCGGTGGCGTCGAACAATCCACTGTCCATCCAGGCGCTTGCACCGAGGGCACCGACAACTCCGGACTGGTCGCAGAATAAGAAGGGGCGGATGTTCGCCAGCCTCCCGGGGGCTGGAAGAGTGCAGAGGCCAGGAGATTTCCCGCGTCCAGGGTGGGGCTTCCTTCCGCGCCATCGCCGACCGAGATACACCCGCGCCCTCCACCACACTCGTACCGAGGGGCGAATGATCAAGGGCGTTCATGCGATGTTCTATTCCAACGAGGCGGCAGCGCTTCGTGAGTTCCTGCAGACCAAGCTGAAGATCCCGTTCACCGACGTGGGCGGCGGCTGGTTGATCTTCGACCTCGGTGAAGGAGACGTCGGGGTCCACCCCACCGACTTCCCGGGCAGCCCCACCTCCGGAACGCACAACGTGTCGTTCTACTGCGACGACCTCCGCAAGACGGTGGCGGAACTGAAGTCCAACGGGGTGGTGTTCAAGGATGGGATCGCCGACCGTGGATACGGCCTGGTCATCCACTTCGTGATGCCGGGGAACGTCGAAGTGGAGCTCTTCCAACCCCACTACGAGAAGAAGTCCCGCCCGGCGGTCAAGGCGGTCAAGGCGGCCGCGAAGAAGCTCCAGTCCGCGGCCAAGCCGAAGGCCAAGGCGGTGAAGAAGATCGTCAAGCCCAAGGCCAAGGCCAAGACCCCCAAGCGGTCTGTGACGCGCGCCCGCTAGAGGACCTCTGGCCTGCCCGTCGTGTAACTCCCGCACGTGGTGCTGGAGATCAGGACGGCCGTGTGGTCGCGCCGCCTCTCGTCGTGATGGGCGAGCGCGGCCTCGGGTCCGGAGCCCGGTGCTGGCCTCCCTGACTCCCCTGTGCCCGGGTTCAGAGCGCTCAACACAACGCAGTGCCCGTGCGGTCACTCCGTTGCGAGAAACCAAAGCGGAATTCGCAGCGCAGTGACCTGTGGGTCACTCCGTTGTGTTGGAGCTGGCTGGCCGGACGCGGCCCCCACCGCCCGCGAGCCGTATCCCCGCCTATCCGCTTCGCACACCAGCCGGCTTCCGCGAGCGTCCGGATCTGCCGGACGAGCTCCTGCTCCACCATCGGCACCCCTCCTACGGATGGGGGTGCCACAACTTCGCCTTCGCCTCTCATGATCAGCCTCCATTGGGAGGCTCAGAGAGGGGGTCAGTTCTAGTGGCGCGAGGGGGTCAGTTTTACTGTCGCCCTACACGCTCATGCCGCAGCCCGCTCGGCACCGCCCGCCCCCTCAAGCCGCAGCCCCGCTCGGCACCGCCCGCCCCCTCAAGCCGCAGCCCCGCCTCGGCACCGCCCGCACCCTCAAGCCGCAGCCCCGCCTCGGCACCGCCCACCCCCTCAAGCCGCAGCCCCGCCTCGGCACCGCCCGCCCCCTCAAGCCGCAGCCCCGCTCGGCACCGACCGCACCGTCTCGGCCGTGCCCCGAAATTCGCATGCGATGGCAATCAGCCCCTACTTGGCCGTCGCCTGGGAAGGGGCCAGTTCCCCCAGCACCCTCTCCAGCCGCGCTCGCAGTTCGCGATCTCCTCCCAGCCGGTTGACCTTGCCCTCCACCCGGCGGGCCAGCCGCATCGCCTCCGGGAGGCGGCCCTGCCGCACCCCCACCAGCTGGATCAGGCTCAGCGCCGCGTTGGCCACCAGCGCATCGTCGCGGGCGGACTCCGCGGAGAGCATCGCCTCCTCCAGCAGTCGCTCCGCCAGCGCCTCATCGCCGCCCAGCGACTCCAGCACCCCTCGCTGGAACAGGATCTCCGCGCGCAACGGCGGATAGTCCACCTCCGCTGAACGCTGGTCCAGGCGAGCCGCCAGCTCCCTCGCGCGCACCCAAGCTCCGGCCGCCCGCTGGGCCTTCACCTCCGCCAGCCGCTCCTGCAGTTCATCCACCCTCGCGCGGACCCGGACGTCGGCAGGCGGCGCCAGTCCCAGCCTCAGCGCCTCCAGATCCGAACAGGCAGCCAGCGGACTCAGCTCCTGCCCCACCTCGGTCGGCAGCTCCTTCCCGCCGGCCAGCACCTCCACCAGCGCGCGGCCCTCCTTCAGCCTTCCCTCCAGACAGAACATCCGCGCATCCAGCATCGCGTCGCTCTGCTCGCCTCGCAGCCGGGTCGCCTCACAGGCCTCGCGGTGGGCTTGCACGAAGTTCCGGCTCCACTCTCCCAGCTGGGATTCCAGCCCCTGCCAGACCGCCTCCGGGTGGCCGGCTCCCAGCACCGCGGCACGGACCCTTCCCTGGGTGGCGGAGTCCCAGACCCCGGCCAGCTTCTGCTCCGATCCCGAACATGGCCCGGCGCCGCGCGGCCACACTGCCACCCCGGCTGCGACCACCGCCAACCCGCCGGTCAACGCCAGGGCGATCGATCTTCGGGCCACGAACACCCGTGCGCGGTGCAGCTCGGTGAGCATCGTCTCCATCGAACTGTGGCGATCAAACGGAGAGGGCGAGAGTCCCTTGGCCAGCACCCGCCGGACCCGGAACGGCACCTTGGAGGTGACCGGGAACGCCGGCTTGCCCCTCTTCACCTGGCGCCGGACCTCCTCCAGGGTCTTCCCCGGATAGGGGCGGGTGCCGTACAGCGCCTCGAACAGCGAGACACTGAAGCTGAACTGGTCGCTGCGCTCGTCGGCGCCCTTCCCCTCCAGCTGTTCGGGGGCCATGTACGCGGGAGTCCCGAGGATGGCGTTGGCGCGGGTCAGCGCCGCCTCCAGCGGGAGGTTGGCGCCCACCGGCACCGGGGCGGGAGTGAGCGACGGCCACAGATTCCCGGCGGCGCGGACCAGCCCGAAGTCGGTCACCCGGACCCGGCCGTCCTTGCCGATCAGCGCGTTCTCCGGCTTGAAGTCCCGGTGGACCAGCCCGGCGGCATGCGCGGCGGCCAGCCCCCGTCCCGCCTGCAGGTAGGTGGCCAGCACCTCCCTCCAGGAGCGCGGCTTCTGCTCCCGCCACCCGCGCAGGGTCACCCCGTCCACGAACTCCACCGCCACGAAGATCTCATCCCCGAAGGTGCCGGTGTCGTGGACTCCGATCACGTTTGGGTGATCCAGCCGGGCCATCGCCTTGGCCTCCCGCAGCAACCGCTGACGGGCCTCGTCTCCCGGAGCGCCCTGGGCCACGTCCGCGCGCAGCAGCTTCAGCGCCACCTTCCGATCCAGCTGAGGATCATGCGCCGCGTACACCACCCCCATCCCGCCCACGCCCAGCCGATCCAGCACGATGAACCGTCCGACCTTCTCGCCCTGCGCCAGCAGCAGGGTCCCGGTCTGGAAGGGAGAGGCCAGGGTGTCCAGCAGTCCGGCGTCGCTCTCCTCCGCGCCCTCCGAGTGGTCGGCGCGCATCAGCTCCGCCACCAGTCCCCGGCAGGAGGCACAGCCGTCGATGTGCCGCTCGACCTGTTCCTGCTCGGCGACGGACAGGGTGCGGTCCACGAACCCCGCCAGCAGCTCATCCTCCGGACAGCCAGCGCTCATCTAGGGCTCGCCGCGATCTTTGAGGAAGGAGTTGATCGAGAGATCCAGCTGGCTCTTCACCAGCCCCATCAGACTCTCCAGCTCGGTGGGTGAGGACAAACGCAGCCGCTCGGCCAGGAGCCGCCGGGTCTCCGCCATCAGCCGTTCCCGCGCCTCCACGATCCAGCGGGCGATGGTGGACCGGTGGGTTCCGTACAGGGTGCCGATGGCGGCGATGTTCAGCCGATCGATCAGATACAGCCGCAGCACGTTGCGCTGTTGCGCGCTCAGCGACTCCAGCGCCTGATCGAAGGCGGCGCGGAAGTCCTCCCGGTGCTTGCCCTTGATGTACTCCAGCTCCGGATCCCCAGAGTGCAGCTGCTGGACGAAGGGCTCCACCTCGTCCACCGACACCTGGTCCTTCTCTCCGCGCCGCAGGTCGGTGGCCGCGCGGATCGCGGCCGCGCGCACCCAGGTCAGCAGCGGGCCCCGGCCGCCGTAGTCGGCGATCTTCGGCCGGCCGCGCTCCCCCTGGAACAGCAGCTTCTCCCGCACCCGCTGGGTCACTTCTTCGATCAGCCCCCCGCCGGGATCCATCTTGCGCAGCACCTCCGGGATCCGCCCCAGGAAGCGCCGGTCGAACACCTTGAGCGCGGCGGCCTCTCCCTGCGCGCAGGCGCAGGCCAGATACAGGTCCACCCCATGCACGCTCCGAAGGAAGGCCTCCGCCTCCCGGGCCGGAGTCCGCTCCGCCAGGTGGCGGAGGAAGTGCCCCGGCTCCAGAGACACCCCGGGCCAGGCCTGCTGTCCCGATTGCACCAGGCCCGCCAGCAGCGCCTCCAGGTCGGAGACCGGGGCCAGCTCGGCGGCGGAGGCCGGTGGCAGCTGGGACAACAGCGCCCGGGCCAGCAAGCCGGTTGCAGCCGGGGAGGAGGTACTCAAGGTCGCGAGAATTCCTGCCTGACGGGGAGGAGTAGCGGACAGAAGCGTACCGAACCCCGGCCGGCCATTCCACACGAGGGGCGGACGGGGGCTAAGCTGGGACCAGGCCGCAGGGTTCGGGCCCGACTTTGGAGCAGGTGGGGATCCAAACCGATGGAGACGATCTTCTGCCCCCAGTGCGGCGCCGAGGCGACCTCCGACGATTTTGCCTGCCCGCAGTGTGAGTCGATCCTCAACGAGGCGGCGCTGGAAGCAGAGCCGATCAGCGTGGTGGAGGCGCTGCTCTCCCGCAGCGCGCGCAAGGCCAGGCGTCCCGCCGCGCCGCCCCCGGAGCCCGAGCCGAAGCCAGTCGCCCGGCCCGCGGCCTCGCTTCCACCGTCGCTGCTGGTCCCCCGGCCCGCGGTCTCGCTTCCGCCGTCGCTGCTGGTCCCCCGGCTCAAGGGCGGAATCACCCTCACCCAGACCCCGCTGCCACCGCTGGAGGCGGAGCTGGTCTCGTACATCGACGGGCGGGCCACGGTGGCGGAGATCGCCGGGCGGGCCAAGCTCTCGATCATCGAGGTGATGGTCACCCTCCAGGCGGAGACCCTGGTGGGTTCGGTGGAGCTGGTGCCGCGCCCGCCGCCGGGACCGGGTCAGGATCCGGCCACCCTGATCGAGCAGGGCAAGGCCAACGGCAGAAGCCCGCGCCAGGCCCCGGGGGCGACGCCTTCCGGCCCTACCCGTGCCCCGCCCCGCGCCGAGTTGGCCCGGCGTCCGGAGGCCATCCCGACTGACGCCAACCGCTCGCCGCCCCGCGCCGAATCGTCTCCGCGCTCGGGGGCCACTCCCTCCGGCGCCACCCGTGCCCCGCCCCGAGCCGAGTCGGCCCCGCGCTCGGAGGCAACCCCGTCTGGCGCCACCCGTGCCCCGCCCCGGGCCGAGTCGGCCCCACGCTCGGAGGCCACCCCCTCCGGCGCCACCCGCTCCCCGCCCCGCTCCGAGTCGTCTCCGCGCTCGGAGGCCACCCCCTCCGGCGCCACCCGCGCCCAGCCGTCCCCGCGCTCGGAGGCCGCCCCCTCCGGCGCCACCCGTGCCCCGCCCCGCGCCGAATCGTCCCCCCGCCCGGGGGCCACTCCCTCCGGCGCCACCCCCGCCCCACCGCTTCCGCGGGGGTTGCGGCTGACCGCGCCCAGCTTCGAGGAGCTGAGGGAGGGACGGGGACACCGCCTGGCGGAGGCCAACGTCGGCTCCCAGGCGCCGGCGCTGTCCTCCCGGGTGGATGCCTTCGCGGTCACCCAGCCGGAGATCCGCCGCGCTCCGATGCCCGATCCCCTGGCCGTGGCCCCGGAAGAGCCCCCCCTGGGCCGGCCGTTCCTCTCCTACGCGGACGATTCGGATCCCTCGCTGGTGGCGGTGGCCGCGCCTTCCGCCGACGCCCGCTCCTCGGTGCAGTCTCCCGGAGAGGAAGAACTGTTCCAGGCCAGCGCCTCGCTCAGCGCCGAAGGGCGGATCGTCTCCGCGCCCCCGGACACCGACGCCACCCCGGTGCGCACCACCCCGCCCCGGTTGCCGCCGCGACCGGTGGTGGTGGAGGACCGGGTTCGCCCCCCTCTCCCGCGCGCCTCCGCCCCGTCCTGGCAGGAGGAGCCCCAGCCGGAGCTGGGCGGGCGCAACCTGGACCTCGCCATCCCCGACGACGCTGCGCCGCTGGAGCTGGCGCGCGAGGTCCGCGGCAAGGGTCACGGCCCGGACGGGGCGCCCTTCTCCGACACCCGCTGGACCGACTCGGTGCTGGAGGAGGCCAACGCGCTGGAGCGCGAGGGGGACGTGGCCGGAGCGGTCCAGGTGCTGGAGCAGGCGATCGCCACCGCGCCCAAGCCGGCGGCGCTCTACAACCGGCTGGGCCTCGTGATGGTCAAGCGGTCCAACCTGGTCCAGGCGGCGGTGCTGCTGCAGAAGGCGATCGCCCTGGAGCCCAGCAACTCGGTCTTCCGGCGCAACGCGGAGAAGATTGCCCGGCTCTCCGCCGGAGCAGGGCGTCGGGACCGCTGAGAACCACCGTCTCCGGCCGGATCCCCTCCCACGCTCGCAGTTCGTCGCGCGGAGGTTCCTGCACCCGGCGCGGAGCTCGCCGCGGCCTCACCCCGGCTCCTCCGGGAGCGGAGAGGCGGGGAGGATCGGCGGCGACACCGGTGGAGCGCCGGCACTGCTCCGCCTCCCGGCCTGGAGGATGTCCCAGACCGGATCGAACACCGAGAGGGGTCCGTGGTTCCATTCCACCTCGCGTCGGCGCATCCGGTATCGCATCTGGAAAGCCGCTCCTCCCGTCGTGCCTTGCGGCCCGCATTCGGCTAGAGACGTCTCCCCTGGACTGTGACGCGGTGGAGCGATGAGCAACCCAGACCCGACAGCGCAGCAGCTTCTCGAGCAGCGGATTCGCGAGCATGCGGAGGCGGCGCGCTGGAAGGAGGCCGCCACCGTGGCCATCGAGGGCTACGGCCCGGAGCTGCTGGGCTTCGTGATGGCGGTGTTGCGCAACGAGTCCGCGGCCTCCGAGGTGTTCTCCCAGCTGTGCGAGGACGTGTGGTCCGGGCTGGAGGGCTTCCGCTGGCAGAGCTCGTTCCGGACCTGGGCCTACACCATCGCCCGGCACGCCACCCAGCGGTACCTGCGCTCGCCCCACCTGCGCCGCAACCAGCCGCTGGAGGACGATGAGATCTCCAAGATCGCGGACCGGGTCCGCTCCTCCACCCTCAACTACCTGCGCTCGGAGGTGAAGGAGAAGGTGCAGCGGATCCGCGAGTCGCTGGAGCCGGATGACCAGACCCTGCTCATCCTCCGGGTGGACCGGAACCTGGCCTGGAACGAGGTGGCGCAGGTGATGCTGGGCGAGGACGAGGAGCACACCCCCCAGGCAATCAGCCGCAAGTCGGCGGCGCTGCGCAAGCGCTTCGAGCGGCTCAAGGAGGACCTCAAGCGGTTGGCCAGGGAACACCAACTGCTGGAGGAGGACTGAGTCCTTGAGCGAGATCTCCAACCCTCCGGAGGATGAAGACGACGACAGCGCCGAGATGCGCGAGCTGCTGCGCAAGGTGGCCGCGGCCCCCAGCATCGATCCGGGCGCGTTCAGCAACGGCCAGCTCCCGGCGGTGGGCGGCTTCCAGCCCGGGGAGCGGCTGGGGCACTTCAAGATCCTGGAGCGGATCGGCGCCGGCGGGATGGGGGTGGTGTACCGCGCCGAGGACGAGCGGCTGCGCCGCCAGGTGGCGCTGAAGGTCCTCCCTCCCCACCAGTCGCTGGATCGCGAGCGCCGCCGCCGGATGTGGCGCGAGGCCCAGAGCACCGCGGCGGTGAACCACCCCAACATCGCCTCCATCTATGAGCTGGGCGAGGACCCCACCGGCACGGTGTTCATCGCCATGGAGTACCTGGGCGGCCAGTCGCTGCGCCGCTACCTGCAGGACGCGGCGATCTCCCCCCGGGAGGCGCTGAACTTCGCGGTGCAGATCGCCCAGGGCCTGGCCCGCGCGCACCAGGCGGGGATCGTCCACCGGGATCTGAAGCCGGATAACGTGATGGTGCTGCCGGACCGCACGGTGAAGATCCTGGACTTCGGACTGGCCAAGCTGCTGGCCGCGCCGGAGGAGCGGGTCCCGGCCACTCCCAGCACCGACGACCACGGCTCGGCCGCCACCAAGGACGGGCAGGTGGTGGGCACCCCCCGCTACATGTCCCCGGAGCAGAAGAGCGGGGCCCGGGTGGACGCCCGCGCGGACATCTACGCGTTCGGGGTGCTGGTCTACGAGCTGCTCACCCACCGCTGGCCGGACGCCGACCGGCGGGATGCCCTGGCCCTGGAACGGGACTCCGAACCGGCCCGGATGCGCGCCGGTCCCCAGGCGGGACTGGTGGCCTCGCTGGTGGCGGTGTGCACCCGCTGTCTGCAGAAGGGCCCCTCCCAGCGCTTCGCCGACGGAGGCGAGCTGCTGGACGCGCTGCGCGAGCTGCAGGCCCGCTTCGATCCCGCCCAGGGGATGCCCTCCCGCTGGCGGCGGGCGCTCTCCACCGCGCTGGTGGCGGCGCTGGCGATCGCCGGGCTGGTGCTGTGGCGGTCGCTGCCCGAGCTGGGGGCCCCCCGGGAGGAGGGCTCTGCCTCCGGTGGACCCCGCCTGCAGGAGCGACGGCTGACCGCCAATCCCCCCGACAACCCGGTGCGCGACGCGGCGCTGTCCCCGGATGGGCGGACGCTGGCCTACGTGGATCGCTCCGGGTTGTTCCTGCGCACGCTGGACCCGCCCTCCACCGCCCAGGTCCCCTTCCGGGAGCGGCTGCCGCTGACCTCGGTGGCCTGGCTGCAGGGCGGCGCGGCGCTGCTGGTGGCGGGACCGGGTCCCGGAGACACCGGCACCCAGCTGTGGCGGGTGACCCCGGAGGGAGCCTCGGAGCGGATCGCCAACGGGCTGTTCGGAAGGCCGCGCCCCTCACCGGACGGGACCTGGCTGGCGTGGATCGAGCCCAAGGGGATCGCGGTGGGCCCGCTGCGGGGAGCGCCGCAGAAGGCGCGGATCCTGGTCGACGCCTCCGGGGATCAGCTGGAGCAGCTGGCCTGGTCACCGGATGGGCGACACCTGGCGTATCTGCGGATCCACGGGACCTCGGAGGGGGTGGAGGTGCGGGTGGAGACAGTTCCCCGGGAGGGCGGCCCGGGCCGGGAGCTGCTGCAGAACCCGCGGCTGCTCCAGGAGAACGGTGGCAGCGCCCTGGCCTGGTCCACCGACGGGCGGCTGGTGTTCGCGCTGGCGGACCGGCCGCCCCAGGAGACCGGCTTTACCCTCTGGTCGCTGGCAGTGGACCCGAACACCGCCGCGGCCAGCGAGCATCCCCGGATGCTCCACTCCTGGAGCGGCTCCACTCCCGGCCTGCTGACTGTGGCCGGCGGGTCGCTGGCCTATGCGCGGACCGAGACCCAGAGCGACGTGTACGTGGCCAACCTGGGAGAGGGCGGCCGCAAGCTGCTCCATCCGCGGCGGCTGACCCTCTCTGATCGCAACGAACATCCCTCCGGCTGGAGCTCGACCGGGGAGGCGGTGCTGTTCACCTCCGACCAGGACGGCAACAACGACGTCTTCGAGCAGGAGCTGGCCACCGGCGCGGTGCGCCGGACGGTGGCCAGCCGCGCCTCGGAGACCTGGCCGGCCCATGCCCCCTCCGGAGAGGTGCTGTACTGGGAGCATCCCTACTCGGAGGACGACGCCCTCCCCCACCAGGCGCGGCTGATGGTCGCCTCACCGGACGGCCCCCCTCGCGAGCTGCTCTCCACCCGCGCCCGCTGCGACCACTCCGGCGGTGAGCTGGCGCCCACCCGCGCGCAGTTCCGCTGCCCGGCCCGCGGGGACTGCGTGCTGGGAGAGGCGGATGGCACCCGCCTGGTGTTCACCGCCTTCAATCTCCAGCAGGGGCGAGGGGCGGAGCTGCTGCGGCTGGAGAATCCGGGCCGCGCCGGCACCGGCTGGGATCTCTCTCGCGACGGGTCCCGGCTGGCGATTCCGGGGATCAACGGCGCGGTGAGGTTGATCGAGCTGGGCGCCGGCGGACGCAGCGTGGATCGCTACCTCCAGCACGGCTGCGAGCTGCAGCACCTGGCCTTCAACGCCGAGGGCAACGGGCTGTTCGCCACCGCGGTGTGCGGAGGGGATCGGCCCTACACCCTGTTCTTCGTGGAGCTGCACCGCTCGGCGCAGGTGCTGTGGGACTCCAGCTCGACCTGGTTCGGCTTTCCCACCGTCTCCCCGGACGGCCGCTTCCTGGCCTTCGCGGTCCGCCCCCTGGACAACGACGTGTGGGTGGCCAGCGGGCTGTAGTCAGCGCGGCCGGTGGACGCCGTGGACCAGGTTCAGGGTGGGATCCACCGCCTCCACCTGCAGCCGGAGCAGCACCACCCCGTTGCGGGTCTGGACGATCCCGGAGGCGCCCACCCGGCCGGACAGGAAGTCCGCATCCGCGGCGGAGACCCCGAAGATCCAGCGATCGCCTGGAGGGCGATCAGGCTCGGAGAGAGGGATCCGCTGTCCGTCCAGGATCAGCACGCAGTCCGCCAGGTTGATCATCGAGCCGATGCGCATGGGTCTCCTACTGCCCGCCTGGTGTCCGAAGGACCATTGCATAATCTCAACGGGTGGCCGCCAGAGGGGGCCCCTGTTATAATGCTCATCATGTTCACCCTGGAGACGTACGCCTTCGATGCCTGACGCGCCGGACACCCTCCGTCTCACGGAGCGGTCCGGCAGCGCGGCTTCGAAGACCTCCCGGCCCGCGGCTCTCGCAGCGCGCTGAACGGTTTCTTCCCCTCCGCAGCACCTTCTCTCCCACGACGCGCCCCGCCCTCCAGGGTTCGTCACTTGCCTCTCAAGCCCGGCGGGCGCCGTTCTCCCGTCGCGCCCTTGCCCCCTGCAGGCCCCGTGATGCGCTGGCTCAACTACCACCACCTGCTCTACTTCTGGACCGTCGCCAGGACGGGAAGCATCGTTGCGGCCAGTCGCGAGCTGTATCTCTCCCAGCCGGCGATCAGCACCCAGATCAAGAACCTGGAAGGGGTGCTGGGCACTCCGCTGTTCGTCCGCAATGGGCGGGGACTGGAGCTGACCGAGTCCGGGCGCAAGGCGTTCGCCTACGCGGATCAGATCTTCCGGCTGGGCGCGGAGTTGCAAGAGGCGATCAACCAGGACCTTCGCCCCGACCCCGGGGGACCCCCTCCAGATTTTGACATGGTCCCCTCCCCCGATGCCCCGGCATAAAGGTGTCGGCGACGCTGTACGCGCCGACGCTCCGTGACGGGCCAACGCAGCACGGGATGTCGGCAGCGCAGTTCAGCGCCGCCGCCACCCACATCCAACCCCGCAGTACGCACCCAACCCCTCGCCGCCCCCTGGGCGTGCGAAGCCTGAACCCCGAGGAAAGTCATGACCCAGTCCCCCCCGATCATCATCACCACCGACGACTTCGACCGGCTGGAGCGGGTGCTGGAGCAGCACGCGCTGCCCGAGGAGGTGGCCGAGTTCCTGGAGACGGAGATCGCCCGCGCCCAGGTGGTGCCTCCGGCCCGGGTCCCGGCCGGGGTGGTGACCATGAACAGCAAGGTCCGCTACAAGGATCTGGAGACTGGCGTGGAGCGCGAGGTGCAGCTGCTGTTTCCCCGGAACGGTGAGTCGGTGGAGAACGCGGTCTCGGTGCTGGCTCCGGTGGGGATCGCCCTGCTGGGGATGAGCGCGGGGCAGTCGATCAGCTATCTGATGCCCGGCGGGAAGCGGCGCTCCCTGGAGATCCTGGAGGTGACCTACCAGCCGGAGGAGCACGCCGGCGTGTCCCAGGCGGCGGTGGCCGCCGGTTGACCCTGGGCCGCGAACGGCGCGCACCCTTCCTTGGGTCGCCGCCGTTCGCCGCGGTGGGTGCCCGCCCTCACCGGCTGGCGTCCTCCGCCTGGTGGATGATCCGGGAGGCCTCCGAGCCCACCTCCTGGATGTCGATCGGCTTGATCACCGCCGCCAGCAGGCCCAGCGTGGTCTGGGACACCACCGCGTTGCGATCCGAGGCCGAGGCCAGGCAGAGGATGGGCACCGTCAGTCCGCCGTCCCGCAGCCGCTTCAGGCGGGTGGCCATCTGGGCGGTCTGCCCACTGGCCACGTCCAGCAACACCGCATGGAAGTCCCGGTCCGGCTTGGATTGAAGGACCGTGTCCAGCTCGTCGCTGGGCAGCGCGATCACCTCGAACTCCAGCCGGGTCAGGCCCCGCAGCAGGGTGTCCCGCAGCCGGGCGTCCTCCGCCAGCACCAGCAGCCGGCGGGTCTGAGGGGGACGAAGATACCAGGGCAGGGACTCGGCAGTTCCACTCATGCCTGATCAGTAGGGGCCTGGGGCCGGCAGCTCCATGACAGAATGTGGAAGCGCCAGTTGCCTACCTGCCGCGCGGCTTCCTCACCGACGACGGGGCCGGCCCACGGGAGCCGGAGTCTGCTCCCCCGCCTCGCCAGTGCCGTGCTGACGCAGCTGCCGGACCTCCGCCTCCAGCGCAGCGATCCGCTCGTCCCGTCCCCGCAGCGCCTGCTCCAGCAGCTCCACCTGGGCGCGCATCATGTCCAGCTCCTCTCCGCTCCCGGCGGAGGACCGCGAGGACGGGCGCGGCGTCGGAACCGGGGCCGGGGCTCTCTCCGCCTCTGCCTCCGCCTCCAGCTGGGCCCGGTACGCGGAGACGTCGTGCATCACGGTGCGGGCATCGGGCGGGGGCAGCGAGAAGGAGTCCTCCTCCCGCTCCTCGTCCTGGTCCTGGTCCTGGTCCCGGTCCCGGGCCAGCGGGCTCTCCACTCCCAGCTCGGTGCTCCCGGCAGGAAGCGCGTCCAGCCCCTGGTCGGTGTGCGCGGGGAAGTCCTCGTCGCCCAGGGCGGGCAGCCCCGTCAGGCCCAGCTCGGTGCCGGAGGCCAATGCCTCCGCCTCCCCCCGGAAGTCCTCCAGCGCGTCCTCGGACTCGGCCAGCGCCTCCTCCTCCAGCGGCGCGGCGCGGGTGGCGGAGTCCTCCGGCCCGGCCCGGAACAGCACCGGGGGGCCGACGCTGCCGTCGGTGCGCTGAGGGGGCGCCTCCGCCAGGGAGGGGGGATTCCGGCGCACCACCGGCAGTCCACCGCCGCGCAGGGTCTCGGTCTCGACCTTGGCCTTCGGACGCTGGCTGGTCACCGCGTAGAACACCGGGGAGGCCTCGGTGGGCGCGCCCAGCCGGGTCATCAGCCGCTGCAGTGACTCGCGGGTGGCGCCGTCCAGCCGGTCGAAGCGCATCCGCAGTCCCTGGGGGACCCCGCGGCGTTCGGCGGCCTCCTTGAGGATCAGCCCCACCACCTGGCCGGTTAGCTTGATCGCCTTCTTCTGCTCCGGGTCCACCAGATCCAGCGCGATCGGCGTCCCCACCGGGACCATCCGATCGGTGCGGATGAACAGCCCGCCCTCGGAGATGTCCTCCACCACGCACCCGGCGGTCTTGGCATCCAGCCGCAGATAGGCGGAGAGGCCCGTGCCCTTCACGCGCGGGTGGCGCCTTTTTTCCCGGGGAGGCAACGCTGGAGGCTATCCGCCGGACTGGTTGGCGTAGATCGCATCGGCGATCCGGTACGCCGACCCTTCCAGCCGCTGGATGGCCTCCTTCAACTTGACCGGGTCCTGGGACTTCTGGACCAGCTTGAGGTTCTCCAGGTCGGTCCGGATCTCCTGCTGATCCTTCTCCGAGAGCATCGAGGCGTACTCCTCGAGCGACTTCTCGGTGGTGTACATCAGGCCCTCGGCGTTGTTGTTCAGGTCCGCCAGCTCACGCTTCTTCTTGTCGTCCGCGTGGTGCGCCTGGGCGTCGGAGATCATCCGCTTGATCTCCTCCTCCGAGAGTCCGGAGGTGGAGACCACCTTCACCGCCTGCTGCTTGCCGGTGCCCAGGTCCCGCGCGGAGACGTGCACGATCCCGTTGGCGTCGATGTCGAAGGTGACCTCGATCTGCGGCACGCCGCGGGGCGCGGGGGGGATGCCCACCAGCTCGAAGCGGGCCAGGGTCTTGTTGTCCGCGGCCATCTCGCGCTCGCCCTGGAGCACGTGGACGCTGACCAGCGGCTGGTTGTCCACCGCGGTGGAGAACACCTGCCCCTTCTTGCAGGGGATGGTGGTGTTCTTATCGATGATCTTGGTGAACACCCCGCCGGCGGTCTCCACGCCCAGCGAGAGCGGGGTGACGTCCAGCAGCAGGACGTCCTTCACCTCGCCCTTGAGCACTCCGCCCTGGATGGCGGCGCCCACCGCCACCACCTCGTCCGGGTTGATCCCCTTGTTGCTCTCCTTGCCGAAGAACTCCTTCACCCGGGCCTGGATCGCCGGCATGCGGGTCATCCCGCCCACCAGCAGCACCTGGTTGATCTGCTGGAAGCTGAGCCCGGCGTCCTTGAGCGCGATCTTGCAGGGCTCCAGGGTCCGCTCCACCAGGTCCTTCACCAGCCCCTCGAACAGGCCGCGTTCGATGGTCTCGGTGAGGTGCTTGGGGCCGCTGGCGTCGGCGGTGATGAAGGGCAGGTTCACCTCGGTCTCGGTGGCCGAGGAGAGCTCGTGCTTGGCGCGCTCCGCCGCCTCCTTCAGGCGCTGCAGCGCCATCCGGTCCCGCCGCAGATCGATCCCGAACTGGTCCTGGAAGTTCTTGGCCAGGTGATCGATCAGCCGCTGATCGAAGTCCTCGCCGCCCAGGAAGGTGTCGCCGTTGGTGGACTTGACCTCGAACACCCCGGCGTTCAGCTCCAGGATCGAGATGTCGAACGTTCCGCCGCCCAGGTCGTAGACCGCGATCTTCTCGGTCTTGCCGTCCTTGTTCTTGTCCAGCCCGTAGGCCAGCGCCGCGGCGGTGGGCTCGTTGATGATCCGCAGGACGTTGAGTCCGGCGATCCGGCCGGCGTCCTTGGTGGCCTGGCGCTGGCTGTCGTTGAAGTAGGCGGGGACGGTGATCACCGCCTCCGAGACCGGCTCGCCCAGGTAGTCCTCGGCGGTCTGCTTCATCTTCATCAAGATGATCGCCGAGACCTCCTGCGGGCTGTAGGCCTTGCCCCGGATGTCCACCCAGGCGTCCCCGTTGGGCGAGGCCACCACCCGGTAGGGGCTGACGGTGATCGCCTTCTTGGACTCCGGGGAGTCATAGCGGCGGCCAATCAGCCGCTTCACCGCGAAGATGGTGTTCTCCGGGTTGGTCACCGCCTGCCGCTTGGCGATCTGACCCACCAGCCGTTCGCCCGCGTCGGTGAACGCCACCATCGAAGGCGTGGTCCGGCTGCCCTCGCTGTTGGGGATGACGACCGGTTCGCCGCCCTCCATCACCGCCACGCAGGAGTTCGTCGTTCCGAGATCGATGCCGATGACCTTGCCCATTGCTGCTTACCCTTCCCCCAAAGCTTTAGGGTTCCCCGCCAGTGCCGTCACCGCCGCCGCCCGCACCGCTGCCCTGCTCCGCCTCGACCGTGGGCGCCGGCTTCTCCGGGGCCTTGGTCACCATCACCAGCGCCGGCCGCATCAGCCGCTCCTGGAGCAGATAGCCCCGGAGCACCTCCGCGTAGACGTGGTTGGGCGGCAGCTCGGTGGTCTCCACCTGCTGCATCGCCTCGTGCAACCGGGGATCGAACGGCTGCCCCTTGGCGGAGAAGCCCTTCACCCCATGCTTGGACAGCGCGTCGTCGAAGAGCTTGCGGGTCATCTTGATGCCCTGCACCAGGCTCTCGAAGTCCGCCGCGCTCTTGGCGTGCTCCAGCGCGCGATCGAAGTTGTCTCCCACCGGGAGGAAGTCCTTGAGCATCCGCTCCACTCCGAACTTCTGGACCTCCTCCTTCTCCTTCACCGCGCGCTTGCGGTAGTTGTCCAGGTCCGCGGTGGCCCGCAGCACGCGCTCGTGCTCGGACTTCACCTTCTCCATCAGCTCCCGGCCCTTGGCCTGGGAGAACTCCAGCTGCGCCTTGAGCTCGGCGATCTCCGCCTGCTCGGGGCTGGGCTCCTCCACGGGGGCGCTGGGCTCCAGCTCCGCGCCTTCGGCGGTGGCCGCTTCGCCGGTCCCGGGGTCACCTTCGGGAGCGGAGGCGTCCGCGGTTTCCGAGCCGCCCGAAGAGGTTCGCCGCTCCACGCTGCGGAGCGCCTCTTCGATCACGTCCTGCCCGATGTTTGCTGAGAATTTGCCCTTATCCGGATCGGCCACGGCGGCGACTATGGCACGGGCCGTGGGCCCGAAAAACCGTTGCGTACAGGGGGGCTGCAATCAACGGGAGGTGCGTACCGTGGAGTACGGCACGCACATCTCCCGAGAACCCCCTACTTCTTCTTGGGGCCGATGGTCTTCTTGGCGGTCTTGGTGCCCACGCCGGGCTTGCGGGAGCCGCCGGCCTTCTTGGCGCCGACAGTCTTGCTGGCCGGCTTGGCGGCGGCCTTCTTGGCAGCAGCGGGGGCAGCCGGGGGACGGGGGGACGCCTTGGGGGGAGTGGACTCGCTGCCGGTCTTGGCGCGGACGCTGTCCTCCGCCTTCTTGACCACGGTCTCGATCATCCCCGCCGCCTCTTCGGCGGTCTTCTTGGCCCAGCCGCCGAACTCGGTGAAGCGGTCCTTCAGCTTGGCCTGGGTCTCCGGGTCGCGGACCTCCTCGAACAGCCGCTGGGCCTCCTTGCGGATCTCCTCGCCGGTCCGCTTGAGGTCCTCACCGCTGCGCTTGAGAAAGGCGACGAAGTTCTTGTCCCACTGCTTGTCGGCCATCGGGTGCTCCTTCAGGGTTTGTTGGAACGATAGGCGGTGAAGGCGGCGGCCCATACTTGTTTCACCGACACCTGCTTGGCCTCCGCGTGCTGCTTGCAGTCTTCATACTCCGGGTTGGCGTTGATGATTTCACCTCCGCGGATCCCCAGCTTGATCCGGACCACGCCGTATTCGGTGGTCACCTCCTCGAACCTCCGCTCGAGCACGAAGCGCTCGACCGGGTGGTAGCGCACGCCCAGGGTGGTGGTCTCGGTGAGGAGGGCGGAGATCAAGGCCTCGCGCTTCTCCATCGCCGCCAGCACCCCGAACAGGTGACCGGGCCGGCTCTTCTTCATCGTCACCGGGGCCACCCAGGCGTCCAGCGCTCCCAGCGCCAGCATCCGCTCGATCAGCCCGCCCAGCAGCTGCGGGCTGCAGTCGTCCAGGTTGGCCTCGATCACCACCGAGCCGCGGTTGTCCTCCTCCACCCGGCCCAGGGCGGCGCGGAGCACGTTGGGGCGATCGGCGAAGTCCTTGGTCCCCACCCCGTAGCCGATCTTCTCCACCACCAGCTCGCGCGGGCGTTCGATCCGGGCCAGCGCCTTGAGGATCGCCGCCCCGGTGGGCGTGGTCAGCTCCCCCACCCCCTCGAAGCGGACCGGCAGGTCCTTGAGGATCTCGTAGGTGGCGGGCGCCGGGACCGGGATGTTGCCGTGGGCGGCGCGGACGAAGCCGGAGCCCAGCGGCGGGGGCGCGCTGAGCAGCCGCGGCTCGCCCAGCAGGTGCAGCACCACCGCCGCTCCGCACACGTCCACGATCGAGTCCACCGCCCCCACCTCGTGGAAGTGGACCTGCTCCAGGGGGACGTCGTGGATCTTCGCCTCCGCCACCCCGATCACCTGGAAGATGGCCAGCGCCCGCTCCTTCACCCCCGCCGGGAGGGTGTCCGCGCCTTCGATCATCCGGCGGATGTCGGAGAGCCCGCGGTGGTGCCCCCGGGCCGCGGCCTCGTCCACCACCACATCCACGTGGGTCCCGGAGATCGCGTGGCGCGCCGCGCGGGTGACCTGGAAGCGCCAGCCGGGCAGCCGCAGCCCGGAGAGGGCGTGGGTCAGCTCCGCGAGCGGGACGCCCAGATCCAGCGCCGCGGCCAGGAACATGTCCCCGGCGATCCCTCCCACCGGCTCCAGGAAGAGGACCTTTTGGCTCATCGCCGGCCCTTGGTGCGGGAGATCAGCGCCGCGTAGAAGCCGGCGCCAAAGCCGTTGTCGATGTTCATGGTGGCCACGTTGGAGGCGCAGGAGTTGAGCATCGCCAGCAGCGCGGAGACGCCGCCGAAGTTGGCGCCGTAGCCGACCGAGGTGGGGACCGCCACCACCGGGATCCCCACCAGCCCGCCCACCGCGGAGGCCAGCGCGCCCTCCATCCCGGCCACCACCACCGCCACGTGCGCCTCCTGGATCTCGGCCCGGCGGCGCAGCAGCCGGTGGATGCCGGCCACCCCCACGTCGTAGACCCGCTTGACGGTGGCGCCCATCGCCTCGGCGGTGACCGCCGCCTCCTCCGCCACCGGGATGTCGGAGGTGCCGCCGGTGACGACGGCGATCACCCCCGCCTTCGGCTTGCCGTGCTTGATCTGGAAGATCCGCGCCACCTCGTCGTAGCGGCCCTGGGGAAAGGCGTGCAGCAGCGCCTCCGCCTTGTCCGGCTGCAGCCGGGTGACCAGCACCGTTTGCTTGCGCTCGTGGAGCGCGGCCACGATCCCCAGCAGGTGCTCCACCGTCTTGGGTTCGCCCAAGACCACCTCCGGGACCCCGAAGCGGAGCGAGCGGTGGGTGTCGAGCGTGGCGTAGCCCAGCTCGGCGAAGGGGAGATCCTTGAGCCTGCCCACGGCGGACTCGACCGAAACCTTGCCTGCGCGCACCTGCGTCAGCAGTTGTGCGAGTGACTTCTCATCCATGAAACGGGGTTCTACACCCCCAGACGCTGAAGGAGGCGTTTGACGCTGGAGAGGGCCGGGACCATCAGGATTTGTCCGCTGACCGGCAGCTCGGTGCTGGCCACGAACCGCGCCTCCAGCACCACTCCCAGTCCGGGTCCGGCCTCCACCTCGTGCAGGGCCTCCTCCAGGAGCAGGGCCCCGTCCACCTGCTCCACCACCGCGGGGATGGAGGGGAGCAGGGTCATCCGGGCCAGGTCGCCGATTGCCGAGAGGCAGGCGGAGGCGACGATGTTCCCGGCCTCGGACAGCGCGCTGCGCTCCAGCTCCACGTTTCCGGAGGAGCCGGTGAGCAGCCGCGCCAGCCGGCGGGCATCGGCCTGGGTCATCACCATCAGCAGTTGCCCCCACAGCTCGCCCAGCACCTCGAAAGAGGCCACCAGCAGCGGCTCGGAGGGGATCTCCAGCAGCGACGGCAGGGTGGAGCGGTCCGCCACGTGGGCGCGGGGGACGTCGATCCGCACCGCCCGGCCACCGACCAGGCGGGAGAGGGCGGAGGCCGCCTGCCCAACGCCGATGTTGGTGACCTCGCGGAGCGCGTCCAACTGCAGTTCGGTGGGGCTTTCCATGTTCAGGCTGCCAACAGGCGGGGGACGTCCAGGATGAAGATAGGCCGACCGGTGCCCAGAATGGTAACGCCAGAGAGGCCAGGCACCAGATCCAGGGGGCGAGAAAGTGCTTTGAGCACCACTTCTTCCTGCCCCAGCAGCCGATCCACCTGCAGCGCCACCTTGCCCGCGTCCCCCTCCATCACCACGAAGGGCCGGGTCCGGGCGGTGTTGTCGGAGGGGACGCCGATCAATTCGGCCATGGAGTGCACCGGGAGCAGGGTGGTCCCGTAGGGGAGCAGCGCCCGGTCCCGGCTGCGGGAGAGCTTGTCCGGCTCCGCCTCCAGCGCGCCCAGCACCTTGGCGATGGGGAGGCCGACGATCTCGTTGCCCACCTGGACCAGGAGCAGCTGGACCACCGCCACGGTGAGGGGGAGCCGCAGGGTGAAGCGGGTGCCGCGGCCGCGCTCGGATTCGATCTCCAGCGAGCCGCCCACGTTCTCCACCGTGCGCTTGACCGCGTCCATCCCCACCCCGCGGCCGGAGATGTCGGTGACGTCCTTGGCGGTGGAGACCCCGGGGAGGCAGGCCAGCATGAACGCCTCGCGGTCGGTCATGCGGGTCAGCTGCTCCTGGGTGATCAGCCCCCGCTCCAGCGCCTTGGCCTTGAGACGGCCGGCGTCCATCCCCTGCCCGTCGTCTTCGATCTCCACGATCACCCGGTCCCGGCCGCGGCGGACCGAGACCTGCACCTTGCCTTTGGGCGGCTTCTTGGCGGCCACCCGGGCCTCGGGCGCCTCCAGCCCGTGGTCGATGCAGTTGCGCAGGATGTGGAGCAAGGGATCGGAGAGGTCGTCGATGATCGCCCGGTCCAGCTCGATCTCCGCGCCGGTGATCACCAGGTCCACGTCGCGGTCGCGCTTGCGGGCGATGTCCCGGGCGGCGCGGGGGAGGCGGTCGGTGATGACGCTGATCGGCGTCATCCGGACGCTCATCACCTTGTCGTGGAGGTCCTTCACCAGGGCGTGCAGCCGGTAGACGCTCTCCTCCAGCACCGGGCGCGCGTTGCTGGGCAGCACCTTGCCCACCTCGCGGATGCGGGCGGTGGCCAGGAGCATCTCCCCCACCGTGTCCAGGAAGTAGTCCAGCAGCTCGGTCTTCACCCGGACGGTGCGGGCCGGCTCCTGGCCGACGATCTTCGGACCGTCCGGCGCCGCCGCCGGGGGCGGAGGCATCGGCGCCACTGCCTGCTGCTGCACCGCCTTGATCGAGACGGTGTCCACCTCGGAGACGTTGCGCAGCGCCTGGGCCAGGCCTTCCTCGCCCACCGAGGTCTCCAGCTCCAGGGAGATCAGCCCATCCGGGATCCGTCCGGCCCGGATGTCCTCCAGCGCCGGCTTGAGGTCGAACACGTTCCCCAGGCCGGAGAGCTTCTTGTGGACCAGGAAGCCGCGCACCCCCGGGGCCTGGCTGGTGGGCTGGACCCGGACCTTGACCGCGAAGCGGGGAGGAAGGCCCAGGCCGGAGTCGGACTTGGCCGCCGGGGCCGGCTCGGGAGCGGAGGCGGTCGCGACGGGACTTCCGGTCACCGCCGGGGTTCCGATTGCACCCGGGGCCGCGGTTCCGGTGGCGGGCGCGGCGACGTCGGCGGGAGCTGCCACCCCCTTCGGATCCGGAGCCCCTGCTTCCGGACCGGCGCGATGGACGGTGACATCCTCCGCCACCCGGGTGGCCTGCACGGGCCTTCCCTGGAGCGCGATCACCCGGTCATTGAGCTGACCCAGCAGCGGCCCGGCGTCCTGGGTGGGTCCCCCGTCGAGCGCGGCGCGGACGAAGCCCAGGAGGACATCGGTGGCGCTGAGGATCAGATCCACCAGCTCCCGGGTCAGCTTCTCCGGCTCGGAGCGGACCGCGTCCACCAGATCCTCGATCCGGTGAGCCACCACCGCGATCGTCTCGAAGCCCATCGAGGCCGCCATCCCCTTCACGCTGTGCGCGTGCCGGAACATGGAGTCGATGGTCTGCGGCCCCGGCTTCTTCTCCAGCGCCACCAGATCCTGGGCGAGCGCCTCGAGGTGCTCGGTGGCCTCGCTGACGAAGAGGCCGAGGTACTTCGACATGTCGAGGCTCATCGGCGCTTCATCCCCAGGAGAGGTGGCAGGATACCCCCGCGCGCCCTGGAGCGAGAGTTCCGGCGTGCCTGCCTCCCCAGCGGGCACTTTAAAAACCATCTGGTTCCTATTTTTTGAGAACAGGGCACGCCGCAGCGCGACAATCAGCAGCGGGGCCAGTCGTTTTCTGAGACCGCCGCGCCCAAGGACCTGAAATGACTTCCAAAATCGGCAAGCCCCCCGAGCCGGTGGCTCCCAGGACGACCTCGACCGTGGCCCCCGCGGCGGTCGCGCCCACCGCCGCGCCCCGGATCGCCGTGGATCAGTTCCGGACCGCCCCCACGGGTCAGACGATCCCGGTCCCCTCCTCGGGGGCCGCCGCCGCTCCGGAGCTCCCCACCTTCATGCCCCCGGAGTTCTCGCGCCTGCTGGGTCGGGTCAAGGCTTCCCCGGAGGCGACCGAACAGGCGAAGCAGACCTTTGCCTTCCTGGGGAAGCCCGCCGAGCGCCACGCCCATCCCCACGGGGTGGAGGCCCACCCCACCGCCGGCGGGGTCGGCGCCAAGGGCTCCGAGGTCGATGAGCATCACTTCGACGTCGGCGAGAAGGGCGCCGAGATTGGCGAGAAGGGCTCCGGGGTCGACGAACATCACTTCGACGTCGGCGAGAAGGGCGCCGAGATCGGCGAGAAGGGCTCCGGGGTCGACGAGCATCACTTCGACGTCGGCGAGAAGGGCGCCGAGATTGGCGAGAAGGGCTCCGGGGTCGATGAGCATCACTTCGACGTCGGCGAGAAGGGCGCCGAGATCGGCGAGAAGGGCTCCGGGGTCGACGAGTACGGCTCCGAGATCGGCGAGAAGATCGAGCCGGCCACCCGCCAGGAGCTCCAGAAGCTGCTCGATGCCTCCCCTGGCTTCAAGGCGCTGCCCAAGAACCAGCAGGCGGCGCTGAAGCTGTTCCTGGACCTTCCGGCCACCGAAGAGTCGGCCCGTACGAGCTGTCCCAGACGCTGAAGGGGGCAGAGTGGATGTCCCTGTCGAAGCGGGACCAGGCGCAGGCGCTGGGTTCGGTGCTGGAAGGTCAGCGGCCGGAGGTCCAGGACCCGTTGGTCCAGGGACCGCCCGAGTCCGGGGTGCGGATCTCCAAGCCCACCCGCGAGGGCGGGTTCGACAGCTACCAGGTGACGGTCAAGGGCCACACCCTCCCGGTGCGGATGCCGAAGATGGATCCTCCCTCCACCAGCCAGAACGGCTCGGTGTACGGGGAGCGCACCAACCACACCATCGACGAGGTGGCCCGGGCGCTGAGCCAGCTGCCGCCGGAGACCCTCTCGGTGCTCACCCGCGTGGAGCTGAGCGCCACCCGCAATCCGAGCGATGACTACTGGGCCCAGGAGTACAACACCCCGGACTTCACCTCGTACATGACCTGTGGCGAGGAGGGGCTGGTCACCATCTATCCCCAGACCTATCCCCTGGGGACCGAAGACATCGCCGAGACCCTGATCCACGAAGCAGGTCACGCCTGGAGCTTCCAGCAGTGGGGCAACGACCCGGAGGCCAAGGCCTGGAGCCCGTGGAAGGCGGCCGCGGAGAAGGACGGGATCTCCATCTCCAACTACGCCACCAACTCCCCCACCGAGGATGTCTCCGAGACCAGCGCGGTGTACCTGGCCACCCGCGGCACTCCGGAGCATGAGCGGTTCCGCCAGGCCTTTCCCGCCCGCTTCGCGGTGCTGGATCAGGTGTTCGCCGGGATGAAGGCGGCCGGGTGATGAGCGTTCCTACCCATCCGGGGAAGATCGTGTTCGTGGATCAGGACGCGGGCACCGAACAGGTGAAGTCCGCGGATCAGGTTCCCGCCTCGGTGGCCTTCGCCAGCGTGGAAGGGTCGCAGGTCCCGGTGACCCGCATCGTCTCCTCGGTGCGCGGAGATCAGCGGGTGATCCACTCCTACGACGAGGGAGGGCGGTTGTTGCTCTCCACGGTCCAGGTGCGGGCGCAGCGGGACTGAGTCGCGCTGCGGTGTCCTCCCCTCCCCTGCCATTCGGTCCCGCCAGCCTCACCGGCTTTGAGCTGGAGCTGCTGGCTCCCCCGGGCATCACCCGGCGAGAGCTGACCCTGCGCATCGCCGGCGGTGAGCCGCGGCGGGTGGAGGCGGGGTTCAAGTACTTCTCCCTGGGCGAGCGTGATCCCGCCGGCCGCCCCGTCTGTCTGCTCACCCCGGCCTTCCGGGCGCTGGGGGAGGATGGCAACCCGCTGGTGACGGTGGTGGACGATCCCACCGTGCGCGCCGGGCTCCGACCCCAGGTGGCCGCGTCGCTCGGGATCTGGCTGCGCACCGACGATGTCCGGCTGGCGAAGTGGATCGAGCAGCACTGCTGGTCCTCCTCGGAGGATCCGCAGGTTAAGCTGGCCCCGCTGGCGCGCTGCTTCCAGGGAAGCTGGTTCCGGGATCGGCTGGTGGATCGCTTCGGGCACTCGCTGGTGATCCCGGCCGCCGAGCGGACCGTCTCCGACTCGGAGCGGGTGTGTGAGGTGGTGACCCGGCCGCTGTCCCGTGAGCACCGCCGGGAAGTGCTGACCGCAGTCCTGGAGGCGGCCGCCGCGTTGGGCTGCACCGTTCCCCAGGACGGGGGGCTTCACCTGCACCTGGATCGCGATCCCTGGATGAGCACCCGGCGGCTGTCGGCGCTGCTGCTGCGCGCCCATCAACCGGGGGCCGGGTTGCGGGAGGCGGCGAGGACCACCCGTCGCAGTCGGCACCTGGGACCTCCCCCGGAGGACGTGCTGAGGGTGGCCCGCGAGGCACCCGCGGAGCTGTCGTTCGAGGTCTTCGCCGCCGCGCTGCAGCTGGCCAAGGTCAGCAAGCACCGCGACCTCAACGTGCTGGGCGCGGTGGAGCAGTTCCCGCTGCACCCCACCATCGAGGTGCGCTGCATCGAGCCCACCCTGGATCCCCAGGCGCTGTTCGACGCGGTGGAGCGGGTGGAGGCCTTCCTGCGGAAGGTGGCGGAAGCGGCCGGGGACGGAACTGCTTAGCCGTCGCCGAGGACCTTCTTCACCACCGCCAGGACGTCTTCGGCGCGGAACGGCTTGACGATGAAGTCGGAGGCGCCGGCTTCGATGGCCTCCATCACCAGGGACTCCTGACCCAGCGCGGAGCACATGATGATCACCGCGTTGGCGTCGGCCTTGATGATCTCGCGCGTGGCCTCGATGCCGCTCTTGAAGGGCATGACGATGTCCATCGTCGTCAGGTCCGGCTTGAGCTCCTTGTACTTCTCGACCGCTTCCAGGCCGTTGGCAGCCTCGCCGACGACCTCAAAGCCGCCAGACGCGAAGATGTCCTTGATCATGTTCCGCATGAAGATCGCGTCGTCGACGACCAGGACCCGCTTTGCCATTGTGCAGCCGCCCCTCGGGAGATTTCGGGTCGCGGACACTAGCAGTGCACCTGCTGCGCTGCTACTGCGGACCTACTTCGGGTTAAACAGTGCCGCGACGGCCGTGTCCACACCTTCAGGGTCGAGGACCGTCACCGCCAACCCCTTCAATCTTGCAACACCCCGAACCGCTGTCGCCTGCTTTCCTGGCGCGGGGCCCACTTTTTCAATCTCTTCGATGCCGTCCACTTCGGTGACCAGCAACCCCAGGTCACGACGACCCCGGTCCAGGAGTACGACCTTCTGGGGTGGCGTGGTTGGACCGGTCAGTCCAATCAGGTGCGCCAGCTCCACCACCGTCACCACCCGGCCCCGCAGGTTGATCACCCCACGGATGGCCGGCGGCGCCCGCGGCACCCGGCTCCACACTTCGGGAGAGACCACCACCTCACGGACCGCCGACAGCGGCAGGGCGTAGCGTTCCTTCTCCACGCGGAAGATGACGTGCCGCATCGGTCAGGGAGAACTTCGCACGCCCGGGTGACGGCGGGTAGTTCCGAACGCGGGGGGCCTGGGGTTCTCGCCGCGAAGCGTTTCGGGCCCGCCCCATCGCCCCATCGCCCCATCGCCCCGCGCAGGGCGCAGGGCGCAGGGCGCAGGGCGCAGGGCGCTCGACAACCGTTTCGGGTTCGTCCAGGCGGGTTACCTCCGCCGCCCACCCCCTTCGCCGCACCGGCCGCCACGGAAGTCGCGGGGCAGGCAGCGGAAGGCGTCCTTCGCCCACAGGCCGTGTCGGGATCGTCGAGCCGACTCCACCGCGGCCTGGATCCGCTCCACGTGCCGCACGTTGGGCGGGTAGGTCAGCGTCACCACCATTCCCAGTCGAGCCAGCTCCTCATTCACCATCCGTCCATCCGGAAGGTAGGCGTAGGCCAGGGTCCGGCCATGGGTGTCGGTGGGCTGCACGTCCAACTCCAGGCGCAGTCGGGTTCCTCGCGGCGCCAGTCCGACGAACGCGCGCTGCGCCTGTTGTCCCGGCTCCCGTTGCGCCAGCTCCGGAGCATCGATCAGCAGCAGGCGGACCCGTCGCCCTCCCTCACAGGTCAGGCTGTCTCCGTCTCCGATCTGCTGGACCACGCAGGTCTCGGTGCTGGCGACGGGAGGGGTCGGCTCCGGGTTGGTACACCCGAGCAAGGTGGCCAGGACCGCGATGCTCAAGTGGGGTCGGCAGGCAGCCACTCCACGATGGCCTTCCAGGAGGACGCGGCGCGCGGACTGCACCGGATTGGGATTGAGGGCAGCGACCGACGCCGCCTCGGTGGTTGGAACGACGTGCATCGCAGATGCGGTGGTCTTGGTCATGGTGGGTCTGGTTCCGAGGAACAGGCGAGGGGGATGAGGCGGACCCCTCGTTCCCAAACGGCCGCCGATCTCCTTGGGTGCTGAGCTCATCCGTGGTTCCCCGATCTCACGCGCCGAGGAGCAGCGGGCGCTGCCGATTCAGCTCTGCCAATCGACCTCGGTACGCGGCGGCGACGTCGCCCATCACCTTGGGGAAGCCCTCCTTGAACATCGGGTAGGTCACCGGCTGGATCCTCTATCCCAACGAAACCAACTCGGTGGTGCGGCTGGAGTCACCGGTGAAGGAGGCCTCGGTTTGCCGGGTCTCGTACCCCTGGGTCTCCACCGCCAGCTTCACCTCCGGCCAAGCGAAGTCCAGGTAGTAGAACTTGCCGTTGGTCCGACGAACCGGGAACTGCGGCTGTGGCGGGGGCAGGCCCATGAACAGCAGGCGGTAACGGAACTGCACCTCGAAGACGCTGCCGTATGCTCGGGGGCGCTGCTCGCAGTCTTCGATCAGCGCGGTCAGGAGCTCTCGCTTCTCGTGGGTGAGCGCGAAGGTCTTCACCCGTTCCTTGAGCGAGACCAGGAAACCCTTCCCCAGTCGCCGCGCGGACTCGAGGAGGATCGCCAGGGTGACCGCGTCCAGCAGTGGGACCAGGTCCAGCACGGTGCGCACCGGCGCCGTCATCGGCAGTCCCTGGAAGCGGCACAGGTCCTCGGGACCGACGACATTCCGCCAAAGGGTGACCCCGGGCACCGACATCCGCCGCCGGTTGGGCACGCTGACCTCCAACGGGAACCCGTCCACACCCCACAGGCCGTGGCTTCGCGCCGCGGTCCGGTGGGAGAGCACCGCGCCCTCTCCGGTGCACAGCAGCGCTGCTTGGAGCTCCCGGGGGTCGTCGAACCCCGGAGGGGAAAGCTCATAGAGCCCGGAGTGGATCAGGCGAACCATGCCTCTGCGCACCTGGTAGTCCCAACTGTGCTTGGGGTAGCCCAACTTGAGCACCTGCTCGCGGGTAATCAGCCCGGTCTGCTTCTTCGCCACCTGCAGCAACCGGTTCCAGGCTTCATCCCCCATCGCATACCCCCTGTTGCGCACACCAGACCACACCGGGCTGACACCCCAACACAACGGAGTGCCCCACAGGTCACTGCGCTGCGATTTCCGGCGCGTTTTCTCGCAGCGGAGTGACCGTGAGGGCACTCCGTTGTGTTGAGCGCCCGGAGCGACTCGCAGTGGCGGGTCGCGGTCGGGCGCGGCGCGGGAGGGCGCGGCGCGGGAGGGCGCGGTCGGCGGGAGGGCGCGGCGCGGGAGGGCGCGGTCGGCGGGAGGGCGCGGTCGGCGGGAGGGCGCGGTCGGCGGGAGGGCGCGGTCGGCGGGAGGGCGCGCCGTGAGGCTACCCAGAGATCCCCAGCCGCTTCAGCTCCGGGCCCAGCCTTCCGGTGATCATCAGGGCCCACATCTTCCAGTCGGCCAGCAGCGACCAGAGCGGGTACTTGAAGGAGGCGGGGCGGTTCCGCTCGATGCCGAAGTGGCTGACCCAGGCGAAGGCGTAGCCGGAGAGGATCGCCGCGAGCACCAACCCGGGCCGAGAGGAGACGATGGCCAGCGTGAACAGGAACAGCGCCAGACTGCTGCCCGCGAAGTGAAGCCAGCGGGTGGCCGGCTTCCGGTGTTCGTTCAGATAGAACGGCCAGAACTCCGACCAGGTCTTCATCTGGTGCCGCCTACGCGCTCAGCCGGAACCTTCTCACCACGCTCTGCAGTTCCAGGGAGAGGTTGATCAGCTCCTGGGCGGCGGAGGTCATGTTGGAGACCGCGCCGGTCTGCTCGCTCATCACCGACTGGATGGCCTCGGTGGAGGCGGCGTTGGCGCGGGCCACCTGGCTGATCTCGCGGATCGCGGTGACCATCTGGTCCGAACCCTTCAGCTGCTCCTTGGCGGACTCGGAGATCAGGTGCACCTTCTCCACGCCCTTGCGGGCGGTGTCGGTGATCGCGCCCATCGAGCGGACGATGGTGTTCAGGTCCTCGCGGCCCTCGGAGAGCTCTTCGATGCCCTCCTTCATCGCCGAGACCACCGCCACCGACTGGTTGGAGATATCCCGAGCCAGCCGGGAGATCTGCTCAGCGCTGCGGCCGGCGGACTCGGCCAGCTTGCGGACCTCGTCGGCGACCACCGCGAAGCCGCGGCCGTATTCGCCGGCGCGGGCGGCCTCGATGGTGGCGTTGAGCGCCAGGAGGTTGGTCTGCTGCGCCACCTGGGTGATCACATCCACGATCTTGGAGATCTCCTGCGTCTTCTCCCCGAAGGCGAACACCTCCTGGCTGGCGCTCTCGATCCGGGAGAAGACCTTCTTCACCTTGTCCCCGGCCAGCAGCGCGGCCTTCGACCCCTGCTCGGCGGCGCCGGAGGTCTCGGCCGAGGCGCGGGCGGCGTCCTCGGCGGAGACGGCGGTGCGCTGGATCGACCCGGCCATCTCGGTGATCACCTGGGAGGCCTGGCCCACCAGGTTGGACTGGGACTCGGCGCCCACCGCGATCTTCTCCATCGAGGAGGCGACCTCCTCGGTGGAGGCGTTCACGTTCTCCGCGGACCGCTGCAGCTCGGTGGCGGAGTCGGACACCGACTGGGCGGTGTGCTGGATGTGTCCCACCAGGTCGCGCAGGTTCTCCTGCATGTTGGAGATCGCGGTGGACAGCTCGTCGATCTCGTCCTTACCCAGGCTGGCCTGGGTCTGCACCGGCTTGGAGAGGTCCCCGCGGGAGATCTCCAGCGCGGACCGGGAGAGCACCCGCACCCGGGTGACCCGGGCGATCAACGACGGCATCGACACCGCCAGCACCAGGGTGACCCCCGCGGCGATCGCCGCCCGCATCTGCCAGGAGAGCCCGGTGTCCTCGGTGAGGATCAGCGCCAGGGAGAGGGCGACGCCCAGCACCACGTAGCCGATCAGGATCTTGAAGTGCAGCGAGATGTCCCGGCCCAGGTTCCGCTCCTCGGCGCTCCGCACCACGCGGTGGAGATCGCGGCGGGAGCTGCTGAGCGGAGAGGGAAGGTCGTCGCGAAGGGGCCGGCGCACGGTCGTAGGGATCTCGGAAGGTGAAGCGGCCGGAATCATTTCTCCGAACCCGGGGTGGGTCAAATGCGCTCTAGCCTGCTCGATCGCTGGGGAAGTGGTCGTACCCCGGCGGGAGGGAGAGCGCCGCTCCCCCCGGAGAGAGGACCATGATTTGCCCTCCGGAAACCACCTCTCCGACCGGGGTCACCCCAATCCGGGCCCGCTTGCACGCTGTGCGAAAGGCCTCGGCCCGCCGGGGAGGCACCGCCAGCAGCAGCTCGTAGTCCTCGCCCCCGGCCAGGGCGAACTGCCACCGCTGCACCGGATCGGGAAAGGCCCGCCTCAGCTCCGCCCCCACCGGGAGCCGGGCCAACTCCAGCCGGGCTCCCACCCCGGAGGCCCGGCACAGGTGTCCCAGGTCCTGGGCCAGCCCATCCGAGAGATCGATCCCCGCCCGGGCATAGCGCAGCGCAATCCTCCCCGCCTCCAGCCGGGGTACCGGGCGCCGCTGGCGACGAACAGCCGCCCCCCCAGTCGCCCCTTCCCGCAGTCGACGCAGCCCCAGCCGCGCCTCCCCCAGGGTGCCGGTGACGAACAGCCGATCTCCGGCCCGGGCCCCACCGCGGGTCAGCGCCCGTCCGGAGGGGACCTCCCCGGCGGCGGTGACTGTGATCGACAGCTCGGAGGCGCGGGTGAAGTTCCCTCCCACCAGCTCGATCCCCGAGGTCCGGGCCAGCGCGGCCATCCCCCGGGCCAGCTGCTGCAGTTGGGCCACCGGGAACCCGGCGGGGTGGGCAATGGCGCACACGAACCACTTCGGGGTGGCCCCCATCGCCGCCAGATCCGAGAGGTTCACCGCCAGGGCCTTGTGCCCGATGTCCCGGAAGGAGAAGTGCTCCAGGGTGAAGTGCACCCCCTCCACCAGCGCATCGGTGGTGACGCACAGGTCGGTGCGGGAGCCGGCCAGCACCGCGCAGTCATCCCCCGGACCGCGGGGCGCCGCGGCCACCCCGAACACCGAGGCGAAGCGGGCGATGCGTCCGAACTCGCTCAGAACCGGTCCATCTCCACCGCGGCCAGCATCGCCGGGGGGGAGACCTGGTTGAACTTCGGCGAGGGGGGCACCAGCGGCAGCACCGCCACGAAGCGCGACCCCTTGCCGATCTCCGAGGTCACCCGCACCTGCCCGCCGTGGCCGTTGACGAAGCTCTTCACGATCGCCAGGCCGATCCCGGCGCCGCCGAACTCGCGGGTGGAGCTGTTGTCCACCTGGTAGAAGCTCTCGAAGATCCGGTCGAACTGGTCCTGGGGGATGCCCACCCCGGTGTCCTCGACCACGATCCGGTAGCCCTCGCCGGAGAGCTCGGGCTGCACGCCCACCCCGGAGACGTAGACCGAGACGGTGCCTCCCTTGGGGGTGAACTTCACCGCGTTGGCCAGCAGGTTCACCACCACCTGCTTGAGCTTCTCCCGGTCGGCGGTGATCCGGACCTCGCCGGCCTGGGGGAGGCGCTCTTCGATCTGCACCCCCTTCTTCCCCGCCTGCGGCTTCACGCTGGTCACCGAGGAGCGGACGATCTCGTTCACGTCCACCGGCTCGAAGTTCAGCCGCACCTTGCCGGCCTCGATCTGGCTGATGTCCAGGATGGAGGTGATCAGCTTCAGCAGGGTCTCGCCCTTGTCCATGATCGTGCGGACATAGTCGCCCTGCTCGTCGTTCATCGGCCCGGCCAGGCCCTCGGCCAGCATCTCCGAATAGCCGATGATCGAGGTCAGCGGGGTGCGCAGCTCGTGGCTGACGGTGGCCAGGAAGCTGGACTTGAGGCGGTCCAGCTCCTTGAGCTTGGCGTTCATCTCCGCCAGGCGGCGGTTGTGGTTCTCCAGGTCCCGGTTGGTCTCCAGGGTGGCCTCGATGTGCAGCTGCGAGGTCAGGTACATCTTCTGCCCGGCGGCGACCATCGTCTCCAGCAGCTGGGCGAAGTGCACCATCACCTTGGCGATGGTGGTCTCCGGACCGCGGCGGATCTTCGCCAGGTGGGTCTGGGCGGTGGCCAGGTCCAGCCCCTGGGAGGAGAGCTCGGTGAGGGTGGGCGGGAACTCGCTCAGCTCCTCGGGGGTAAACGGCCCGAAGATGATCCGCCCCAGCCGGTCCCCTTCCCATAGCACCGGCATCACCATGTAGCGCAGGCCGGTGAAGCACTGGATGGTGCGCATCCCGGCGGGGGGAGCGAAGTCCGCCAGCTGCGGCAGCCGGCTGCCCCGGGTCTCGTCAATCGGTCCGTCCTTCACCCGGGCCACGGTGCTGGTGCAGCGCGAGCGGCCCTCGGCGAACGAGAACACGTAGCCGCAGAAGTCCCCGTTGCCCACCTTGACGTCCACGACCTTGGCGCCCCGGTCCTCGAAGACCTTGATCCCCACCTTGTAGAGTTCGACGAAGCCCTTCACCACCTCGGTGAAGCTGGGGATGTCCAGCATCTCCGAGAGGGTCAGCTTGCGCTGGAGCACCGACTCCCGCCGGGGAGCGGTCTCCGACACCTCGTGGGAGGAGACCGGCTTCATCCCACGCTCCCCGCGGCGGGCGGGACCTTGGCCCCGAACTCCTCCGCCAGCGCGGTGCCCTTCAGATCCACGTTGCGGAAGATCTGCCCCAGGAACTCCTTCTCGCTGAGGCCGATGTTCTTCTCCAGGTGGGCCCGGCGCTCCATTGCCCGGTAGGCCTCCCGGAGCACCGCGTGCAGGGTCTCCAGCACTCCCACCCCCCGGATGGCCACCGCGCCCAGCACCGGCTCCTTGCCCCGCTTGGCCGTCTCCTGGATCTCCGCGTCGGTCTTGGCGTCCGGCAGATCCTGCTTGTTGTACTGGATCACCACCGGGACCTCGGCCGGACTCAGGCCGTTCTCCCGCATGTTCTCCATCAGATTCCGCCAGTAGGCGTTGTTGTCCGGACCCGCCGAGCGTCGGGAATCGGCGATGAACGCCACCCCATCCGCATTCTGGAGGACGATCCGGCGGGTGGCGTTGTGCAGGACCTGGCCGGGGACGGTGAACAGCTTCACCTTCACCTTGAAGCCATTGGCGGTGTGGAAGAACACCGGCAGCAGGTCGAAGAACAGGGTGCGATCGTCGTGGGTCTCCACCGTCAGCAGCCGTCCACGGACCTCGTCGCTGGTCCTCTCGTGGATCTTCTGGAGATTGGTGGTCTTCCCGGAGAGCCCGGGGCCGTAATAGACGATCTTGACCGTCAGCTCGCGCTGCGCATGGTTCAGTTGCAAGGTAAGGGCGGCCTCGACCCTGTTTATAGAAGACAGCGCAGATCTTCGAAAGCACGGCCGACAGCAACCGGTCGAATCGGCCGGCCGCTTGCAAGGTGTACGGTGGAGCCGGGAAGCGCGCACATGGTGCGAGCTTTTCTCGGCATGGAACGTTGGGGCGGTAGAGGTTAGGATCGAGCCCTCAGAGGGCGGACGGAGGTTGCCCAGGCATGACGATGAAGGCGGATCAGCCCGTGACGAAGAACCCCTTGCCGGTGATGGACCTGGCCAATGCAGTCGCCGGTCAGGACCTGAACTCGGCCGTGAAGTTTGCACAGGCGGGCGATGCGGACCTTCCGGTGGTCGCGAAGCTCCGTTCGGAGTCCGAGCCCTGGAAGGGTCGCAGTGAGACCTATGACCAGAGTCTGGAGGCCCTCACCAAGTTGCGTCCCTTCATCTCGGTGGCCCGGGTACAGAACAACGTGGTCGGCTACGTGACCGTGGAGCGTGACGGTCCGGTGCCCGGCGCGGCGTACATGCGGAACATCGTGGTGAAGAACGATCTCCAGCGGAAGGGTGTGGGAGCGATGTTGCTCAACCACGCGCTGCAGACCGCCCGCGACATGTACCGCAAGACGCTGGCCCTGCGGGTGGACCCGGCCAACGCGCCCGCGGTCAGCTTCTACCGCAAGGAAGGCTTCACCACGGTGGCCACCGTGGTCTCCAAGAAGTCGGGCAAGCTTCGGCTCCTGATGTCCCGGGAGCTGTAGAGGTCAGACAGGATGCGGGCGCGGGCTGGTCTCGCACCCGCTGCGTGGAGGGCTCGGCAGACCGCCGGGCCCTTTGTTTTTCAGCCAAGCGCTACTGCGGCCGCAGGTACCACTGCTCCAGCGCGTCCCGCTCGGCGAACGGCTTGGCGGGCGGGAGGCTGCGGACGAAGGCGCGCCCGTACGCCTTGGTGCGAATCCGCCGGTCGAGGATGGCCACGATCCCGCGATCGTCCGCGGTGCGGATCAGCCGGCCGAACCCCTGGCGCAGGGCGATGGCCGCCTCGGGCAGCTGGTAGGCCCCGAACGGTTCGATCCCCCGCTCGCGCAGCTGATCGATCCGCGCCGCCACCAGCGGATCCCCCGGAGAGGCGAAGGGCAGCTTGTCGATGATCACCAGCGACAGCGCGCTGCCGGGGACATCCACCCCCTCCCAGAAGGAGTGGGCGGCGAACAGCACCGAGGGCTCGGCCCGGAACGCATCCAGCAGCGCGGTCTTGGGACGTTCTCCCTGCAGCAGCACCCGGTAGGGGAGCCGGTTCTTACACAGGTGGTAGGCCTGCTCCATGTTGCGCAGGCTGGTGAAGAGGGCAAACGCCCGGCCATCGGTGATCTTGGCCAGGGCCACGATCTCCTCGGCCACCGCCTCCACGAACCCGGGGGCGTTGGGTTCGGGCAGCGACTGCGGCAGGTAGAGGGCGGACTGGCGGGGAAAGTCGAAGGGGGAGGCCACCGCGACCGTGCGCACCGGACCCAGCTCCTCGGCTCCTTCTCCTTGAAGGCCCATCCGGCCGGAGAAGAAGTCGAAGCTGCGGTCCGCGGTCAGGGTGGCGGAGGTGAACACCGCGGTGTCCACGGTGCGGTACAGCCGTTTTTGCAGCTCCTTGGCCACGTCGATGGGGGCGGCGCGCAGGAACACTCCCCTCCCCCGGGCCTCGGCCCAGAACACGTGGTCCCGCGAGTCGGCCGTCCGGATGAAGTCCAGGTCGTTGGCCACCTCCAGGGTGCGCCGGGCAATGGCCCGCACCTCCGGCTCCTCCTGATCCTGCGCCATCGCCCCCAGGGCCTTGAGCGAGTCCACCACCCCGTCCGCCACCAGCTGCAGCCGGCCGAAGGACTGCCCGGTGAGCCGGATCGAGTTCTCGGAGTAGGAGAGCCGCAGCGCCGCGGGCAGCTCGCGGAAGAACGCGTCCGCGGTGCCCTTCACCTTCAGGGCCAGGGCGGAGAGCATCCCGGCGCGGTTGTCCTGGGTGGTCAGCGCCTTCTGGGTGTCGGTGACCAGGTCCTCCACCCGGTAGTTGGAGACCTGCGAGCCGAAGTAGGAGGTGGCGGCGTCCTCCACCGCGTGCGCCTCGTCGAAGATCACCGCGTCATAGCGGGGGAGGATCCCCTCCACCCCCGCGCCCAGGGTGCGCAGCGCCAGGTCGGCGAAGAACAGGTGGTGGTTGACCACCAGCACATCCGCCCCTTCGGCGCGGCGGCGGGTCTGGGTGACGTGGCAGGGATCGTACAGCGGGCACTTGGAGCCCAGGCAGCTCTCGGAGGTGGTGCTCAGCGCCGGCCAGGCGGAGTAGGCGTCGGGCAGATCCAGCTCCGCCCGGTCCCCGGTCTGGGTCCGCAGCGCCCAGTCGCGCACCGAAGGCCACAGCTCGGCCTCCTCCCGGTTGGGGAACAGCGGGTTGCGATCGAAGGCCTCGAAGCGGTGGAGGCACAGGTAGTTGCTGCGCCCCTTGAGGTAGGCGGCCTCGAACTCCATCCCCACCCGCTCCTTGAGCAGCGGGATGTCCTTGAAGAAGATCTGCTCCTGCAGGGTCTTGGTGGCGGTGGAGATGATCACCTTGCGCCCGGAGAGGATCGCCGGGACCAGATAGGCCAGGGTCTTGCCGGTGCCGGTCCCCGCCTCCGCCAGCAGGTAGCCGCGGCTGCCCAGGGTGCGCTCGATCTCCCGCGCCATCCGCAGCTGCTCGGGGCGGTGCTCGTAGCGTTCGAAGGCGTTGGCCAACGCCCCGCCGGGGCCCAGCAGCCCCTCCACGGTCAGGTGCATCAGCCCGCCCCCATCGAGGTCAGCGAGCGGATCAGCAGGCCCAGCATCACCAGCAAGAACAACCCCAGCACGCCCAGCAGCGCGTACTGGGTGCGCTTGGAGAGGCCGGAGGTCTGGCGCTCCGCGGCCGCCAGGTTCAGGGCGCTGGCGGCGGCGGCCAGCTTCACCACCTCATCGCGGCCCCGGGCGGCGTAGGGATCGTCGCGGTTGTAGGCCAGCTGGATCCGGTACAGCCGGCCGGCGGCGGCCAGCGTCCCCTGCGCGGCGGCCCGCTGGAGGAAGCGGTCGTGGGCGTCGTTGTCCTCCCAGGACTGGGCCAGCACCTTCCAGGATTCCAGCAGCGGCGCCGGCGGAACGTGCTCCTCCGGGTTGAAGGCGGCGAAGCTCAGCCCACAGGAGGCGCAGGACGGACCGCCCGTCCGTCGCGGCGAGATGCACTTGGGGCAGTAGCCTTCGGGCACCGCCAGCGGATCCTCCCGGGAGCCGGGATAGGCGGTGGAGGGAGAGAGGGCGCGCAGAAACACCACCTGGCCGGGGGACTCGGCTCCGGTGGGAGAAGCGCTCGCGCCGGACGGGGCTGCCGAAGCCGGGTCGGGGAAGGAGCGCGACGCCGGAGCCGAGGCCGGGTCGGAGAAGGATCGCGACGCCGGAACCGAGGCCGGGTCGGGGAAGGATCGCGACACGGGAACCGAGGCCGGGTCGGAGAAGGAACGCGACCCCGGCTCCTGCGCGAACGGAGCAGGCATCGGGCTTCGGGGACCGGGCGACGCGGGCCCGGCCTCCTCCCGGCTCTCCGCGTCGCAGCGGGCACAGCGGAGCACCAGCGTTCCCTGGTCCAGTCGGTGGGAGGCGATCTCCGCGAGGCGGTCGCAGGCGGGACAGAGGAATTTCACGAGAGTCGCTGCACGGAGAAGGGGATCGGAACCACGCAGAGCACGAACGCTATCAGGCACAGCACCGCGATCACCTTGCGACTGGTGGGCAGCGGTTGGGCCGGATCGGTGACCGGCGGATGCTGGAAGCCGATGAACTTCACGGTCACCAGCAGCCAGATCAGCCAGCCGGCGCTCCAGAACAGGGTCAGCGCCAGCAGTCCCCCGGCGGTGAGCCGCCCGATCCACACCGCCCACCTTCCGAACAGGGCGTAGACCACGTGCCCTCCATCCAGCTGACCGATCGGGAACAGGTTGAGGGTGGTGACCAGCAGCCCGAACCAGCCGGCGATCCACAGCGGGCCGGCCAGCAGATCCTGCCCGGGATGCAGCCCCACCACCCACCGGGCCATCCCGCGCAGCAGCAACCCCTCGTTGTAGACGGTGCCGTAGGCGCCCAGCGCCGCGTCGGGCCCCGAGGGGGTCTCCGCCAGCTGCGCCATCAGGTACCGGTACAGCTCCCCCAGCAGGGCCCACAGCGAGGCGCTGCCGGGGAACCGGGAGTCCAGCGGGACCGCCTCCACCACCGTGGCCTCTCGCAGCCCCAGCACCATCACCCCCACTGCCACCACCAGCCCGGCCAGCGGCCCGGAAGCGCCGATGTCCACCAACGCCTTGAGGCTGGGGATCGGCCCCCGGATCCGGATCACCGCGCCCAGGGTGCCGATGGAGATCACCGGTGGCATCGGGATGAAGTACGGCAGCGAGGTGTCCACCCCGTGCCAGCGCGCCGCCAGGTAGTGGCCCATCTCGTGGGTGCCGAGGATGGCCAGGATCGCCGCGCTGAACTTCAAGGCGTTGATCAGCAGCTCCGGCGGGAAGGGACCGGCGCCGGTGAACCACCATCCGTAGATGGAGAAGATGTAACCCAGCACGGTGGTGACCGCGGTGAGCCCGAGGAGTCCCAGGTGCAGCCAAGGGCGGTCCCCGGGGCGGAAGAGCGCGGTGGCCATGGAAGTGCCTTGAGCTACCAACCGGCAGGCCCCATTGCAATTGAGCGCGCTGGTCGGTGGCGGACGGACGGCCCGCTGCTCCCTTTGACAGCCGGGGGGCGGGTGTTACGACCCGCGCCGTGGAGGAGTTCATGAAGAAGGTGTTGGCGCTGGCGTTGGCGGTCTCGCTCTCCGGGTGTCTGAGCATCTCCACCGCCTCGGTGATCCGGACCGAAGTGGTGGGCTCCGGCGAGCCGATCGCGGTGATCCAGGCGGACGCGGTGGGGCTGTCCCTGTTCCTGCACCTGATCCCGCTGGTCCAGGCGGACCTGGACACGGTGATCAACAAGGGGCTGGTGGCCAACGCCAAGGCGATGGGCGGCCACCGGGTGGAGGTGAAGACCGCCCATCAGACCCCCACCGAGGGCATCCACGCGCTGCTCAACTGTCTGCTGCCGATCCCGATCTTGCTGTGCGTGAAGACCGCCACCGCCACCGGCGTGGTCATCCGGGAGCCGACCAGGTAGGGAGGCGAGCCCTCCCCCGCTGCCGGCTGCAGAGCGCGCCTCCCACCCCCACTCTTGGCGGGTGAGGACCGAGACCGACGCCTGGATGCCGCCCCCCTCCCGCGACCCGTCGGTGGAGGAGGGTCCGGCGCTGCTGGTGGTGAACACCCGCTCCCGGGTGGGCGAAGCGCAGTTCGAGCACGCCCGCGACCGCCTGGGGGAGCTGGGCCTGGAGCTGACCGACGCGGTGGCCCTGGAGGACCCGGCCCGGCTGGAGGCGCTGATCGAGGGCGCGGTGCGCGCCGGGGTGCGGCGGATCCTCGTCGGCGGAGGGGACGGCTCGCTCAGTGCCGCCGCCAACGTGTTGGCCGGCACCGACGTGGCCCTGGGGATCCTCCCCTGCGGCACCGGGAACGACTTTGCCCGCTCGCTGCACATCCCCGCGGACCTGGACGTTGCCTGCCAGATCCTGGCCCAGGGTTCGACCCGGCGGGTGGATCTGGGACGGGTCAACGGTCGCTACTTCCTCAACGCCGCCTCGCTGGGGGTGACCAGCGACATCGCCAAGAACGTGAACCCCGGCCTCAAGCGCCGGGTGGGGAAGCTGGCCTATGCGACCGCGGCGGCCTCCGAGGCCTTCAAGCTCTCGCCGTTCAAGGCCCGGGTGGTGACCGAGGACACCACCCTGGAGTTGGACTGCGCCCAGGTGGTGGTGGGCAACGGGCGCTACCATGGCGGCGGCAGTCTGATCGCCCCCCAGGCCTCGCTGCACGATCGGCTGCTGGACGTGTACGTGATCGCCTTCGAGGGGACCTCCAGCGAGGACGAGCGGCTGCGGATCCGGGATCTGCTCTCCCTGGGCCGGATCGGGATGCTGGTCCGCCGCGGACGGCACGTGCACCATGACGCGGTCACCCACCTGATGGCCCGCACGGTGAGCGTGGAGACCGATCCGCCGCTGGAGCTGGATGTGGACGGGGAGATGGCCGGAACCACCCCCGCCCGCTTCGAGGTGATCCCCCGCGCCCTGCGGGTGATCGCGCCCGCGCCCCCCGAAAACCCACAAACATAACGGCCGTGTTGTTTCTTCGGGGCGACACCGCTCTCTTTGCTTCTCCTGTCACTGCGAGCACTTAACCTCTGCGCGGTAAATCTTGCTTACGTTTTGCGCCCAGAGGCCGCGGCAACCTTCCCCCCGATCCGGCGACAATCCTGGGGTCTGGAGGAGTCCATGGGCATCGATCCACTCAAGAGTCCCAAGCCGAATCCCCCCGCCGTGACGCCGACGCCCGCCCCAGCGGCGGTGGCTCCGGCGGCCGCGCCGGTGCTGACCGCGCCCCCCGCCACCCAGTACCGCCCCTTCGAGGGCGGAGACCGTCTGCGGATGGCGGCGCAGCTGGGCCAGCCGGGCGCGGCGCAGCCCCTGGACCAGAGCGTGCCCACCGTCTCGGCCCGGGAGCTGGAGCTGCTGGCCCGTCCTCCGGTCGAGGCCGGCACCGTCCGGGAGAGCGGCAAGCCGACGGAGACCCAGCCCTCCGCGGATCCGGCGAACCAGGACGTCACCGGGGAGATGACCCCCGAGCAGCGGCGCGAATACGACCAGCTGCCCCCCGAGAACCGGACCCAGTTCAACACCCAGTACCGGGCCGCCGAACCGGAGACCCAGGCGGCGATGGACCATGCCCTGGAAGAGGGGCTGGCCGGCGAGTACCTGGCCGCGCCCCGCGAGGAGCAGGAGAAGTACGTGGCGCTGCACACCGAGGCGGCCACCCGTCCTTCGGGCAAGGCCGTGGATGAGGTGGATGGCCTGCTGGCGGACGGCGAGCTGGGCGCGTACCTGGCGGTGGAGGGCCGCGCCGGGACCGAAGAGGCCCAGCAGCTGCAGAGCCTGCTGTTCGATGGCACCCTGCGCCAGACCGACGGGGGCGACAAGTCGATGCTGGACTACGTGGGTGAGTTCGCCGCCGACCCCAGCGAGGTGACCCCGGAGCCGGGCCAGGTGCCGCGCGATGACCTGGTGAACCAGATCATCAGCGACGTCTACACCACCCGGGGCGAACAGCCTCCCGGGGACCGCAACTGCGGGCCGGTGCAGGCGATGGCCAGCTTCGCCCACTCCAATCCCGCCGCCTTCGCGCGGACCCAGACCGAGCTGGCGGAGACCGGCCAGACCCGGATCCGCACTCCCTCCGGCCAGACCGAGGTCCTCACCTTCCAGGGCCCCCCCAGCGATCGGACCGATGGGTTGAGCCTCACCCAGCAGATCTTCGTGGAGGCCTTCGCCAACCCGGTGGATCAGGGCAACCGCCGTGCCGGCGGGGGGTTCCTCGGCGCGGTGCTGGACATCTTCGACGGGATGACCGCCTCCGAGGTCGCCCAGATGCAGGAGCGCACCTCCGGCGCCGGCTCCACGGACGCGGTCACCGACTACGAGACGGTCACCGTCCCCACCGGCGATGAGCTGGAGGAGACCACCCCGGAGGAGGCGGAGCGGCTGAGGGAGGTCGCCGAGAAGACCATCGATGAGCAGGTGGAGGCCGGCGAGCCGCCCACGGTCTGGATGGCCAACGAGGACGGCACCGGGGGGCACTGGGTGCGGGTGCTCAACGTGGTGGAGATGGGCCCGTTCAAGCTCTACGTCCTGGACGACGGCACCGGGAAGCCGACGATGATGGGCGCCAACGCCTTCATGGAGCGGGTGGGGGCGGTGGTCTACAACGCCGAACACAGCACCCCTCCGCCGGGCAGCTTCAACGCGGCGTGGGATGATCCGGGCACCGGCTCCAAGGGCCTCGCCGGCGATCCCGAAGACGGCGGCTAGCTTTAGCGGGTGGCGGTGGCCAACCACCGCTCCACCGCTTCGCTCTGAGTGGGGCGGGCGGCGCGCAGGTAGTCCTCTCGCGCCTGGGCAGTCAGCTGAAGCACCCGCCGGGGATCCTTTCGCAGCGCGGAGAGGGTCCGGGCCAGGGCGAAGCGGGTATCGGCCAACCCCAGCGGATCGTTCCCCCGCAGGGACAGCGCCTCCTCCAGCACCGGCAGCGCCTCTCCGGGCCGCCCCAGGGTCAGCAGACACTGGCCGATCCCATCCAGCGAGTAGGAGAGATCCGGATCGGTGGGCGGCAGCGACAGGCGCTTGGAGGCCAGCGCGGCCCGGTAGGTCTCCAGCGCCTCCTGCAACTTTCCCTCCGCCTGGTAGATGGTGGCCTTGCGATCCAGCGACCCGCCCACCCAGGGATGCTTCGGTCCGTAGCGGCTGCGGACGATCGCCAAGGACCGGTCCAGCGCGGCGTGGGACTGATCGAACCGCCGCAGCTCCAGCAGCGCTCCGGACAACCCGTTGAGCGGCGCGGCCAGGGTGGAGTGGTCCTTCCCGCGCAGCCGTTCGATGATCCCGATCGCCTCGGTGAGGACCGGGATCGCCTCCGCGTTCCTCCCCAGCTGCACCAGCCCTCCGCCCACGTTCCCCAGGTGGATGGCGCGCTTGGGGGACTCGGTGCCCAGCTCGGCGGTGATCAGCTCCAGCCCCTGGCGCAGGGACGCCATCCCCTCCTCCAGCTTGCCCTCCGTCATCTGGAGGTTGCCCACCATGCTCAGGAGGTCTGCCTCCAGCTCGCGGTTCCCGCCCAGGCGCTCCAGCGCCGCCCGGGCCGCCGCCTCCCAACGCTGCGCGTCCGCCAGCCGTGACTGCTGCCCGGCGGTGAACAGCAGCCGGCTGGCGGCCTGGGCCCGCAGCACGTCGTCCCGGCCGGAGTCCGCGGCGAAGTAGGCCGAGACCAGCGCCGCCTCGCCCGCCTCCCGCTTCCCGGTCCGGTCCAGCGCGTAGCCGCGGGTGTACAGCACCTCCGCCTCCAGCGGCCGGTAGCGCAGCGACCGGGCCACCTCCACCTGGGGTTCGATCCGCGCCAGCGAGTCGGCGAAGCGCCCGGCGAAGCGCAGCGCGTTGGCCTCCGCCAGCACCGAGGTCACCTGGGAGATCTGCTCCCGCAAGGACGGATCCTCCGGCAGCGGCGCCCGTCCGGTCAGGGCGCTGATGTCCGCGCACCCGCGCACCGGGGCCAGCTGCAGCGCCGCGTCCACCGCCTGGCGGACCAGCTTGGGATCCGGCGCCCGCAGCAGCCCGGAGAGGCTGCGCAGCTCCTGGAGCCGGCGATCCAGACAGGACATCCGCAGGGTCAGCACCTGGTCGGACTGCTCCTCGCGGATCCGGGTCGCCTCGCAGGCCTCCCGGTGCATCCCCAACCACTGCTGGCGGTAGGCGTCCAGCACCCCGGCGGTGCGGGTGGACTGCTCGGCGGCGTCCGGGACCCCGGTGCCCACGAAGGCCTGGGTCATCGCCTCCCTCACCCCGGGGTCCCAGGCGTCGCTGAGCAGCTGCGGCCCTCCGGAGCACAGCTGGGCCCGGGCCTCCAGCTGCCGGTAGCCCACCACCCCGGTGGTGCCGGCCAGCAGGGTCACCGCCGCCGCCGCCGCCCAGGTGCTGCGGCGGTTGACCGCGATCCGCTTCTCCAGTTCGGAGAGCAGCGCCTCCATCGACGGGTAGCGATCCTCGGGGTTGAGCGCCAGCGCCCGCAACACCGCCTCCCGGAGCCAGGTGGGGACCTTGGGTTCGGCGGGCGGCGGCTGGATCACCTCGTTGAGCGGCCGGCGACGCAGCCCGCTGGTGCGGGTGACCACGCTGCCCTCGTCGGACAACGCCGCCGCCGCGGCCAGCCGCTGGGGATCGAAGGGCCGCTTGCGCCACAGCCCCCAGTAGAGGGCGGCGGCGAAGGAGAACTGGTCGCTGCGGGCATCCGCCATCCGGCCCAGGTGCTGCTCCGGCGCCATGTACGCCGGGGTCCCCATCACCACCCCGGCCTGGGTCAGCTGGGCGGAGAGCCCGGTGCCGGTGCGGCTGACCTCGGTGGGCTCGGCGGAGACGTCCGGGCGGGTGTCGGAGACCAGCCGGGCAAGGCCGAAGTCGGTGACGAACACCCGGCCGTCCTTCCCCACCAGCACGTTGTCCGGCTTGAAGTCCCGGTGGACCAGGCCCACCTGGTGCGCGGCGGCCAGCCCCCGGCCGGCGGAGAGGAAGCGCCCCAGCACCTCGCGCCAGGAGGGCTTCTTCTTCAGCCAGTCCCGCAGGGTGCCGCCGTCCACGAACTCCATCGCCACGAACACCTGGCGGCCGAAGGTCCCCACGTCGAACACCGGCAGCACGTTGGGGTGGGAGATGCGGGCCATCGCCTGCGCCTCGCGCAGCAGCCGCGCGTGCCCGTCTCCACCGCGGCCCGGCTTGAGCAGCTTCACCGCCACCTTGCGGTCCAGCTCCTGGTCGTGGGCGGCGTACACCACCCCCATGCCGCCCTGGCCCAGCTCGTCCAGCAGCTGGTAGCGGCCCACCATCCCGCCCCGGGGCACCGGCGCGGCGGCCACCTCCTCCGCCGGGGCCATGTCCGGATCGTCCGCCCAGGGGATGGGCCCCGGGTCCGCCGCCCAGGCCCCCGAGTCCTCCGGGAGGGGAGCGGCGGCGGCGGAGTTGAGCCGGATCAACTCCTGGACCTGCTGGCGGCAGGTCTCACACACGGCCAGGTGCTCCTCCAGGGGAGGGTCCCGCTGACCTTCCGCGGCGAGCAGCTGCTGGGTGGGATCGAGGTGGGCGGACACCGGAGGAATGGAGGAGAACATATCGCACCCTCGGGGTCTCCTCAGCCGCTTGCCCTCCCTTTTGGTCACTTGCCAGGACCCTGGCACCCGCACAGACTCCCCAGGTGACTGTTGGCACAAGGACACTTCCAGCCAGGCTGGAGCGGGACGGGAAACTGGGCGAGCGCCTGGCCGCCGCCCAGCGCGAAGCACACCGGCTGTGGCGGGAGTGGGTGGCCTCCTCCTCGGGCGGCGAGCTGCCCGGGATGTACGTGCTGGGAGAGTGTGCCCAGCTGCGTTTCCTGCTGGAGGCCACCGCGCTGTCGGGGGTCTGTCCGATGGTGGCGGTCACCCCGGTGCCGGGCGCTCCGGAGTGGATCTGTGGGCAGTTCGTGTTCCGCGGCGCGCCCACCACCCTGGTGGATCTGGCCCGGCGCTTCGGCCACCGCCGGACGCTGGCGGTGGAGGGGTTGATCCTGGCGCTGGAGGGCGGTCCCCCGGTGGCGCTGGCGGTGGACGCGGTGCACTCGCTGGTGGACCGGCCGCGGCTGGTGCAGCAGGCCCTGCCGGAGACCCTGCGGGAGCGCTGGCGGGGCGCCGGAGACCTGGAGGCCCTGTGCCAGGTGGGGGACTCGCTGGTGCCGGTGCTCTCCGCGGCGCAGGTGCGGGGCTGGATGACGGAGGCCCTGGGATGAATCCCCTGGAGGCGGTGCTGGTGCAGCGGCTGGGACACGCGCTGACCGCGAGGGTGCAGGACCACCTGGCCGGCTGGGCTGAGGAGGCGGGGCGCCGGCGGGGAGAGAGCGCCGCGGGGTTCGCTGCCGCGGTGGAGCGCGGGGAGGAGGCCGCGGTGGAGGCGCTGATCGAGGAGGCGGTGGTCCGCGAGACCTACCTGTTCCGGCACCCCAGTCAGCTGCAGCTGGCCGCCAACCGGGTCGCGCCCCGGGCCCACCCCGGACGGCCGCTGCGGATCTGGTCCGCCGGCTGCTCCACCGGAGAAGAGGTGTGCAGCTTCGCGATCGCGCTGTTGGAGTACGGGGTGCCGGCGGAGGCGATGGAGCTGCTGGGCACCGACATCTCTGCCCAGGCCATCGCCACCGCCCAGCAGGGCGCCTACGGGGCCTGGAGCTTCCGGGCCACCCCCGCGGAGCTGAAGGCCCGGTACTTCCAGCCGGAGGGGACCTTGCAGCGACTGCGGGAGCCGCTGCGGGGACGGATGCTGTTCGCGCAGCACAACCTGCTGGGCCAGGCGCCGGCCCAGGGCTTCGATGTGATCCTCTGCCGCAACGTCCTGTTGTACTTCCAGCCGGATCGGGCCCGGGCGGTGCTGGCCACCCTGGCCGCGGCGCTGGGGCCAGAGGGACTGCTGGTGCTGGGCTACCCGGAGCTCACCGTGTCCGCCGGGCTGGGGCTGCAGCCGGTGGAGGACCACGACGTGACCGTGCTGGCCCGTCCCCCTCCCGCCGGGGGGGTCGCCCCGGCGGCGCAGGCGCAGGCCCAGGCGCAGGGGCCGGCGCCGAGCCCGGTGCTGGCCCCCCCGGTCGCCGCCAGGGCGCCGGAGGCACCGGAGGCTGTCGGCCCGCGCAGCGAATCGGAGGAGGCCACCCAGTGTCTGCAGGACGCGCTGGCCGCGGAGCAGCGCGGAGACTTCGCCACCGCGCTGGTGGCGGCCCGCCGGGCCGGCTATCTGCAACCTTCACTGGAGGCAGCGCACGCGCTGAAGACCTCCGCCCTGCGCAGGCTGCAGGCGGCCAGGGCGGCCGACGGCGACGGGAGGGGTTCTTGAGACGTGGGCTGATGTTGATGGTGTGGCTGGCGGCGCTGCCGCAAAGCTCCAAAGCGGCACCCGGCGATGAGGTGCTGGTGGTCCGCACCTCGGACCTGGCCCCCTACCGCACGGTGGAGTCCTCGTTCCAGAAGGCCAGCGGCCGCGCCCTGCGGCAGGTCAGCCTCTCCGAGGCCGGCGGCGCCGAGCGGGCGATCCGGGAGCTGAACCGACCGGCGGCCCTGGTGCTGGCGATTGGCCCCGAGGCCTCCCGGCTGGTGGCGGGGCACAAGCCCTCCGCCCCCACCCTGTACACCATGGTCCCCAACCCGGCTGTGCTGGGACCCGCCGCCGCCACCCGGGTGCTGCCGATGTTCGCCGACCCCCAGGCGCAGCTGAAGACGGTGCGCCAGCTGCTGCCCAAGGCGCAGACCCTGGGCGTGGTGTTCGACCCGGCGCAGTCCAGCGCCATCGTGGACGCCTACGGCCGCGCGGCCAGCGAGGCCGGCTTCAAGCTGGTCCGGGCCCAGGTCGCCTCGCGCGGAGAGGTGGCCTCGGCGGTGCGCGGGATGGTGGGCCGGGTGGACGCGCTGTGGCTGGTGCCGGATGCCACGGTGATCAGCGTGGACACGGTGAAGTTCCTGGTCGAGACCTCGCTCTCCAACCGGCTGCCGCTGATCGGGTTCTCGCAGGGGATCGCCAAGGCGGGGGCGCTGGTGGCCTTCGAGGCCGAATACTCCCAGCTGGGCGAGGCCGCCGCGCGCGCCGCCCGGCGGGTGATCGCCGCCAGCGCCGCGGAGACGCAGGAGCTGCCGGCGGGAGTGGTGTACCTCAATGGTCGGGCCGCCGAGCTGCTGGGGATCTCCCTGGCGGACGCGGTCCGTGGACAAGCCCGGCGGGTGTTCTAGAACTATGTCCTCCTCCTCCCCTGCTCCCGGCCGGCTGATCCGCACCGGACTTCGCTGGAAGATCGCCCTGATGACCGCGGCCGCCGCGGCCCTGGTGGCCACCATCCTGGGCGGCCGCCTGGCGGTCCAGATGCGCGAGCTGGCCCGCACCGAACTGGAGAAGCGCGGCGACGCGGTGGCCCGCCAGCTGGCCAGCAACGTGGCCTTCGAGACCTTCTCCAAGGACACGGTGGGGCTGACCGCCGCCGCCGAGGCCACCGTCCGGGAGGTGCCGGACGTGGCCTGGGTGATCATCCGCGGGCCGTCGGGAGAGGTGCTGGCCGAGGCCCGCGCCCAGGACCTGCCCAAGCTGGGGATCGCCGCCCCCGCCGCCCAGAGCGCCCGGCGCGAGCTGCGCCTGGGCAACGAGGACTACCTGGACTTCAGCGCGCCGATCAGCGTCAACGAGCGCAACCAGGGGGCGGAGGCGGATCTGGATCCGCTCAACCTGCTGGGGAACACCGCCCCTCCCGGCCAGACGCCCGCCCAGGCGGTGGGGGTGGCCGCGGTGGGCTTCCGGCTCCGGCCGCTGCAGCAGACCCTCTCCAACATCGCCTGGAGCGCCGGCGGGCTGGCGCTGCTGGTGCTGCTGGGCTGCGTGGCGGCCACGATGCTGATCACCCGCATCCTCACCAACCCGCTGGAGAAGCTGGCCGCGGCGGCGCTGCGGGTGGGCCAAGGGGATCTGCGCCAGGCGGTCCCGGTGCAGAGCAACGATGAGATCGGCGCGGTGGCGGACAGCTTCACCCAGATGGTGGGCACCCTGCGCCACCTGCTGGTGGATCTGCAGGCGGCGGCCCAGGACATCGACCGGGAGGCGGCCACCGTGCTGGCCACCTCCACCCAGCAGTCGGCGCTGGCCTCCAGCCAGTCCTCCGCCATCTCCGAGACCTCGGTCACCGTGACCGAGATCGCCGAGACCAGCCGCCAGTCGATTGAACAGGCAGACTCGGTGATCAAGATGACCCAGCGCTCGGAGGAGCTGTCTCGCGACGGGCAGCGGGCGGTGGAGGAGAGCGTCCGGGCGATGGAGATGCTGGGCGAACAGGTCCGGGAGATCGCCTTGAGCATCACCGACCTCTCGGAGCGGGCGCTGCAGATCGGGGACATCATGTCCACGGTCAAGGACCTGGCCGAGCAGTCCAACATCCTGGCCCTCAACGCCTCGATCGAGGCGGCCAAGGCGGGCGAGCAGGGCCGCGGGTTCGGGGTGGTGGCGCTGGAGATGCGCAACCTGGCCGAGCAGTCCAAGCAGGCCGCCACCCAGGTGCGGGCGATCGTCTCCGAGGTCCAGAAGGGCACCCGGGCCGCGGTGGCCGCCACCGAGGAGGGCAGCAAGCGCGCCCTGGCCACCATGGCGCTGACCCGCGGCGCGGGCAGCTCGATCCTGGGGTTGACCGAGGTGGTGAAGGACTCCTCCGCCGCCGCCCGGGCGATCGTGGGCAACACCCGGCATCAGACGGTGGGGGTGGAGCAGATCCTCTCCGCGATCACCCAGCTGTCCGGATCGATGTCCGAGACGCTGACCGGCACCCGGGGCATCGAACAGGTCGCCGGCAGCCTCACCACCCTCTCCCGCCGGCTCTCCGAGCTGACCCGCCGCTACCAGGTCTGAACGCCGCCTCCTCCCGTGACTTCGCACCGATGACCGATCGACGCAGGCAGGTCGACTTCCAGGAACTCTACCGCCGGCTGGATGAGGCCGACGCGCGGTTGCTGGTCACCGAGCTGACGGTGCAGCAGCGGGAGGCGCTGCTCCAGCGCCGCGCCCGCGAGGTGGCCCGCCGGCTGGACGCGGCCCAGGCCCCCAGCCGGGGGGTGTTCGTGTTCAGCCTGGGGACCCAGCGGTGCGCGGTGGAGATGACCGAGGCGGTGCGGGCCATCGACGCGCGGACGCTGACCCCGCTGCCCGGGGCTTCCCCCCACCTGGCCGGGCTGTTCGCCTCCGCCGGGCAGGTGCTGTGCGCCTTTGACCTGCGGCCGCTGCTGGGGCTGGCCGAGGCCCGGCTGGCGGACCTGTCCTGGATCGTGGTGGTCCAGTCCCGCGGAGGGGATCGCTTCGGGCTGGTGGTGGAGGACATCCAGGGGCGGACGGAGATCGATCCCTTGACCGTGTCCTCGCCGCCCGCCGGTCCCTACACCGGGGTGACGGCGGATCGGATCCTGCTCCTGGATCTGGCCCAGACCGCCGCCGCCGCGGCGCGGGAGGCCTGACCGGTGGATCGCGCGCTGCTGGATCAGCTGCTGCCGATCTTCGTGGCCGAGGCCCGCGAGTCGGTGGCCACCCTGGCCCAGGAGGTGGTGGCGCTGGAGGCGGCCCCCTCGGAGGAGAGCCGGGCCCGGCTGCTGCGGACCGCGCACGGGCTGAAGGGTTCGGCGGCCACCCTGGGGTTGGAGGACATCGGCAAGCTGGCGCACGCCATTGAATCCGCGGCGGAGGCGGCGGCCAACGCCCGGCTGGCCCGCCCGGTGGTGGCGGCGGCGATGCGGGCGCTGGCCGCCATCGAGACCGCGGTGGTGTCCCTGGAGCAGGGCGGAGAAGGGGAGATCGGCGAGCTGGAGTCGCTGTCCGCGGCGCTGCTCCCGGGGGCGATCCCGGAGCTGGCGCCGCAGTCCCCCCGTCCGGCGGAGGGGGTGGAGCCGGGTTCGGTGGACGACCCCTGGGTGGTGTTCGCCCCCGGGTTCTTGCAAGACGTGCAGGAGCTGGTGGCGCTGGCCGCCGGCGCGCTGGGCCGGGAGGACCGGGCCACCCTCACCCAGCGGGCCGGGGCGGTGGAGCGGGCGGCCTCGGTGTTCGGGCTGACCGCCACCGCCCAAGCCGCCGGAGAGCTGGCGGTGCTGGCCCCCGACGACGGACGGGAGGCGGTCCGGGCGCAGTCGCAGCGGCTGCGCGAGGCCTTCGTCCGGGACGACACCGCCAGGCAGGGTTCCGCCGCCCCCAGCCCCTCCGCTCCTCCTCCCGCCACCGAGGTCCCCCCGTCGCTGCGGGCCACCTTCGGGGTGGAGGCGGCGGAGATCCTGGAGAGCATCTTCGGTCAGCTGCCCGCCGCCGGGAGCGCGGAGGAGGCGACCGCCCTGCAGGCGGCCACCGAGATCCGCCGGCACACCCACCGGCTGCGGGGGATCACCGGCGCCGCGGGTTCCCCCGCGATTGCCCAGCAAGCGGAGCTGCTGCACCAGGCGGCGGGCGGACTCAAGGCCGCCACCGGCGAGTCGCGGAAAGCGGCCGCGGCGGCGTTGTCCCTGGAGCTGGAGACCCTGCGCCAGGCGCTGCAGCCGGGCGCCGCTCCCGCCAGCGCGCCGGCGGTGCCGGTTCCCGGCGAGGCCCCGCGGCGCGGCGAAGGCGAGACCGGCCGCTCGATCCGGGTCTCCAGCGTGCCGCTGGACCGGCTGGTGGGGCAGGTGGAGGAGCTGACCCAGGCCTCCGGACGCCAGGGGGGCCGGACCCGGCGGGTGGGGCGGGTGGCCGACGAGCTGACCGCGCTGGCCCACCTGCTGGAGGAGGCCCTCTCCGCCCTGCGGGCCGCGGACCTTCCCGGACCGGCGGGGCCGGTGGCCTCCGCCCTGGGCGGCCTGCGCTCCGCGGCGGGCAAGCTGGGAGGGCTGGTGCGGGAGGCCAGCCGGGACGTGGACGGGCAGCGGATCCTCACCACCCAGGTCAAGGAGGGGCTGCGCGAGCTGCGCACGGTGGCGGCGGCGGAGCTGCTGGCCACGGTGGAGGTGGCGGCGCGGGACGTGGCCTCCCGGCTGCAGAAGCGGGTGCGGATCGAGCTGACTGGCCACGGGGTGCGAATCGACCGGGGGATGATCAACTCCCTGCGCGAGCCGCTGGTGCACCTGGTGCGCAACGCGCTGGATCACGGCGTGGAGTCCCCCGCGCTGCGCCGCGCCGCCGGCAAGCCGGAGGAGGCGGTGCTGTCGTTGCGGGTGGAGGCCCGGGGTTCCCGGCTGGCGATGGTAGTCAGCGACGATGGGGCCGGGCTGGACACGGTGAAGATCCGCGAGACCGCGGTGCGCCGGGGGCTGCTCTCCCCCTCCGAAGTCACCTCGATGACCGAGCGGCAGATCCAGGCGCTGATCTTCGCCCCCGGCTTCACCACCACCCAGACGGTGACCGAGGTCTCCGGGCGCGGGGTGGGGATGGACGCGGTGCTGCACGCGGTGCGCGCGCTGGGCGGCGAGGTGGAGACCGAGTCGGTGCCCGGTCAGGGGACCACCTTCACCCTGGACCTGCCCCAGACCATCGGCGCCGAGCTGTGCGTGCTGGTGCGCGCCGGCTCGCAGCGCTTCGCGGTGCCCCAGGGGAAGGTGGGGAGGCTGCTGCGGCTCAAGGGGGGCGAGGTGGGGACGGTGGCCGGCCAGCCGGTGGCCACCGTGGACGGGGTCACCCTCCCCTTCGCGCGCCTCTCCCGGATGCTGGGCAGCGCGCCGGGCAGGGACACCGGGCCGGCGCTGCTGCTGAGCACCCCGCTGGGCTCCGCGGTGCTGGCGGTGGAGGAGCTGCTGGGCCAGGAGGAGCTGGTGGTCCACTCCCTGGGCAACCACGTCGGCGCGTCCCGCTGGTATTCGGGCGGCGCGCTGCACGCGGACGGGGAGCTGGTCCCGGTGCTGCAGGTCTCGGCGCTGCTCAACGCCCTGGGCACCGCCACCGAGCAGCCCTCCTCCCGGCTGCCGCAGCTGCTGGTGGTGGATGACACGGTCACCACCCGGCTGGCGCTCAAGTCGGTGCTGGAGGGATCCGGCTATACGGTGGTGGCGGCGGGCGGCGCCGAACAGGCGCTGCGGCTGCTGGAGGGCGGCGGCTTCCAGGCCCTGGTCACCGACGTGCAGATGCCGGGGATGGATGGGCTGGAGCTGCTGCGGCGGGTGCGATCCCATGCCCGGCTGGCCAGCCTCCCGGTGGTGGTGCTGACCGCGCTGGAGAGCCCGGACGAGCGGCGGGCGGGGCTGGAGGCGGGCGCGGACGCGTATGTGATCAAGCAGCAGGCCGAACACCAGCTGCTGGACGCGGTGCGGCGGCTGTTGCCGGAGGTCGCCGGATGAGCGTGCGCGTGCTGATCGTGGACGACTCGCGGACCTTCCGGGACGTGATGCGGGTGTTGCTGTCCCACGATCCCCGGCTGGAGATCGTGGGCGAGGCGGCGGACGGGTTGGAGGCGGTGGAGCGGGCCCGCATCCTCCGGCCGGACGTGATCGCCATGGACGTGCACATGCCCCGGCAAGATGGCCTCTCCGCCATCCGGCAGATCCTCTCCGAACGCTTCACCCCGATCGTGGTGGTGACCTCCATCTCCGGAGACGACAAGGAGAAGGTCACCTTCCAGGCGCTGGCCGCCGGCGCGCTGGAGGTGGTGGCCAAGCCCTCCTCCGCGCGGGGGGCGGACCGCTTCGCCAAGGAGGCGGAGGCGATCCGGGAGGCGCTGCGCAAGGTGGCCCAGGTGGGCGCCTCTCCCCGGCCGCCCAGCCCCGGCCCGCGGCCGGCGCCGGCCCTCCCCACCCGGGTGGTGCAGCGGCCGCAGGCGGTGGGGATCGTCGCCTCCACCGGAGGCCCGCAGGCCCTGCAGCGGGTGCTCTCGGCGCTGCCCGCCACCTTCCCCGCCCCACTGCTGATCGTGCAGCACATCGCCGAGGGCTTCGAGCGGGGACTGGCGGACTGGCTGGGCACCCAGTGCGCGCTGCCGGTGACGGTGGCCCAGGATGGGGAGGCGCCCCTGCCCGGCCACGCCTACCTGGCGCCGATCGGCACCCACCTGGTGCTCTCCCGCGGGCTGCTGCGGCTGCAGCCGGGCCCGGCGGTGCGCGGCTTCTGTCCTTCCGGAACGGTGCTGCTGGGGTCGCTGGCCCGGGAGCTGGGGCCGGCCGCCTCGGGGGTGATCCTCACCGGGATGGGTGAGGACGGGGTGGCGGGGCTGCAGCTGATCCGCGCCGCCTCCGGACAGACCCTGGCCCAGGGCCCGGAGTCCTCGGCGGTATACGGGATGCCCAGGGTGGCGCTGGAGAGCGGGGCCGCGGAGCGGGCAGTGGAGCTGGAGGAGGTGGCGGACGCGCTGTTGGCCCAACTGAGCCACACCGGGGTCCCCGGCCGCCGCCGCCGGCTGCTGCTGGTGGACGATTCGGAGACCGTGCTCAGCCTGGAGCGGCACCTGCTGGGCCGGGACTACGAGCTGTTCGTGGCCCGCGACGGTCAGGAGGCGATTGACGCGGCGCTGCGTCACCAGCCGGATGGGATCCTGCTCGACTACCGGATGCCGAGGATGACCGGGGCCGCGGCGCTGCGCTGGATGCGCGCCACCCCGGAGCTGAGCGCGGTGCCGGTGATCATGGTCACCTCCGAGGACTCGCCGGAGATCCTGGAGGAGTGCCGCCGCGCCGGCTGCCAGACCATCGTTCCCAAGCCAATTGATGCCCGGCGCCTGTTGGCGGCGGTGAGCCAGTTCGTGAAGTCTCAAGGGGGTAGCGGATGAACCACATGAAGCGGGTGCTGTGCCTGGTCCTGACCGGGCTGAGCCTGAACGCGGTGGGCCAGGAGGTCGGAGAAGAGGAGGCCGAGGACAGCTCCTCGGTGGAGTACTTCCTGGGGCTGGAGCAGGAGCTGGGGAAGGTGCAGGTGATCTCCGCCTCCCAGCAACTGGAGCCGCTGAGCGAGACCCCGGTCCCGGTGACGGTGATCACCCGGGAGATGATCCGGGCCCTGGGCGCCCGGAACCTCCTGGATGTGCTGGTCACCTACGTGCCGGGGATGACCCTGGCCGAGGACCACAACGAGCTCAACGTGGCGATGCGCGGGGTGTACGCGTCCTCGCAGCAGAAGATCCTGATCCTGCTCGACGGGCACCGGCTCAACAGCCGCGCCTACTCGATGGCCGCCCCCGACTACAGCATCGGGCTGGAGAAGGTGAAGCAGATCGAGGTCCTGCGGGGCCCCGGCTCCTCCCTCTACGGGAACGTGGCGCTGACCGCGGTGATCAACATCGTCACCCGGGACGCGGCGGAGGTGGATGGGATCGAGCTGCGGGTGGGGATGGGCAACTTCGGCCAGAAGAAGCTGTCGCTGTCCGCCGGCAAGCAGCTGGGAGCGGGCCAGGAGTTGCTGCTGTGGGCCACCTACTTCCAGTCCGACGGCGAGGCCCGGGCGATCAGCGCCGCCGAGGACTACGCCTCGGTCCCCCGGGACGGGACCGCGCTGTTGCACGCCATCCGCGGGCCGGGGTCCTACGACGTGGGCGCCAGCTGGAAGCTGGGGGACTTCTCCTTGCTGATGTCCTCCCGGCAGGGATCGTACGTGGAGCCGTTCACCGCCAGCGGCACCACCGGAGAGGTCTACGACTACCAGGCGATCCGCACCCTGAACGGGATCGGGCCGGGGTTGACCTCGCGGTCGGAGCACCTCAACGCCACCTGGCAGAAGAGCTTTGGCGACCACTGGAGCGCGGAGGCCCGGGTGTACTTCGACCAGAACCTGCTCACCGCGGTGCTGAACACCAACCCGTCGGTCAACGGCGCGATCGGCCTGAACTGGAACGAGCACGACTACGGGGCGATCGCCCAGGCCCGCTACAGCTACCAGCTGCCGGTGGGGGGCAGCGGCAACGTGATGGTCGGGGCCCAGGCGGAGCGGATGACCCTGCTGGACAGCTTCCTGATGGCGCAGGCCAACGGGCAGTGGGCCAACGTGGCGGACACCCGGGAGCAGAAGGTCCTGGATCCGGGTTCGGAGACCACCTGGTCCGGGTTCATCCAGCTCAAGCACCGGCTGCGCGAGGATCTGATCTTCAACCTCGGGGTGCGCTACGACAACAAGGACCGCCACCGGGGCCCCAACGTCACCGACATCAGCCCGCGACTGGCGGTGATCTATGCCCCCCGGCACTGGGTGGACGTGAAGCTGTCCTACTCCCAGGCCTTCGTGGATGCGCCCTACTGGTACCGCTACAACTCGCTGGCCTCCTACCGCGGCGCGGAGGGCCTCACCCCCGAGCACCTGCGCTCGCTGCAGCTGACCCCCAGCGTGCGGCTGATGGACGACAAGCTGGCGGGGTCCTTGAACCTGTTCTTCAACGACCTCACCGACTTCGTGTACCGCAACAACCAGGCGCTCCCCACCGAGCCCATCTACCAGAACGCCGGCGCGCTGCGGACCGCGGGCGCGGAGCTGGAGCTGGCCTACCTGCGGGAGAACTACCGGGTGCGCGCCAACGCCACCTACCAGCACGTGCTGGACGCCCAGGACTACGGCACCCGGGGCAGCGAGATCTTCAACGTCCCGGCGCTGCAGGCGAACCTGATGGCGGAGGTGAACCCGCTGGCCTTCCTCTACCCTCACCTGTGGTTCGACCTGGGCGCGCGGGTGGCCAGCTCCCAGCTCTCGCCGATCGACATCCGCTTCGGAAACGGGGTCACCTACAACGAACCGGACAACCGGGTGGGTGCGTACCTGGTGCTCAACGCCGGGATCCGGGTGACCCGGCTCCTGGTGGAGGGGCTGTCGGTGGAGGGCCACATCTACAACCTGCTCGATCAGCGCTACGAGCAGGGCGGCGCCACCCCCCACCCCTACCCGCAGCCGGGCCGGTGGTTCCTGGTCACCGCCGCCTACCAGTTCGACCCGCTGGATCTGCAGTAGCCGCCGCCCCCGCGGTGTCCGTTGGCGCGCAGTCGCCGGTTCCGGGGGGATCCCCGGGGCCGGAGGGGATGTCTAAGTAGGCCTCCACGGAGGCCTCCCTTGAACGGATCGGAAGCGAACCAGCAGGGCCGGGACGAAGAGCAGCTGCGCAAGCTGGGCTACGCGCAGGCCCTGCTGCGGGACATGGGCGGCTTCGCGAACTTCGCGGTCTCCTTCTCGATCATCTCCATCCTCACCGGCGCGGTGACCCTCTACGGGCACGGGCTGCGCTTCGGCGGGCCGTACGTGATGCTGGTGGGGTGGCCGCTGGTGGCGGTGATGACCCTGGGGGTGGCGGCCAGCCTGGCGCAGCTGGCCTCGGCCTTCCCCACCGCCGGGGCGCTGTACCACTGGGCGGCGATGCTGGGCGGACCGGGCTGGGGGTTCCTCACCGCCTGGCTCAACACCCTGGGCCAGTTCGCGATCACCGCCGGCATCGACTACGGGCTGGCGGAGTTCGTGGTGGCGATGCTGGGCGGCCCCTCCGACCGGGCCTACGTGCTGCCGGTGTACGCGGGGATCCTGATCTCCCACGGACTGTTGAACCACGTGGGGGTGACCGCGGTCTCGCTGCTGAACCGGCTTTCCGCCTGGTACCACATCGTGGGGGTGGCGCTGGTGCTGGGGGCGCTGATGCTGTGGGCCCCCCGGCAGGACCTGGGGTTCCTCACCACCCGGTTCACCAGCGAGGCCTACCCCTACTCGTACGCCTTCCTGATCGCCCTGCTCCAGGCGCAGTGGACCTTCACCGGCTACGACGCCTCGGCCCACGTCACCGAGGAGACGCGCGATCCCAGCCGCAACGCCCCCTGGGGGATCTTCCTCTCGGTGCTGGTGAGCGCGATCGTCGGGTACGTGATGCTGCTGGGGGTGACGCTGGCGATCCAGGATCTCCCGGCCACCGCGGCGGCCTCCAACCCCTTCATCCACATCCTCCGCACCGCCCTGGGAGAGGGGCTGGGCAACGCGCTGGTGTGGATCGTGATGGGGGCGATGTGGTTCTGCGGCCTGGCGTCGATCACCTCCAACTCCCGGATGCTGTACGCGTTTGCGAGGGACCGGGGCCTGCCGCTGAGCGGGTACCTGTCCTTGGTGTCGCCGCGGTTCCGCAGTCCGCACGTGGCGGTGTGGGCCTCCTGCCTGTGCGCACTGCTGGTGGCGGTCTGGGCCCAGGCCTACTCGGCGATGGTGGCGCTCTCCACCCTGGCGCTGTACGCGTCCTACGCGGTGCCGATCGCCATCGGGCTGTGGGCGCGGCGCACCGGGGTGTGGGCCACCCGCGGTCCTTGGGACCTGGGCCGCTGGTCGCTGCCGATCAACCTCCTGGCGCTGGGCTGGGTGGCGGTGGTGACCGTGCTGTTCGTACTGCCTCCCCACCAGCTGGCCGGCTACACCTTCGCCGGATCGCTGGTGGCGCTGGGGCTGTACTGGGCCCTGTACATGCGCCGCAGCTTCACCGGGCCGCCGGTGACCCTGACCGGGATCCGCAGGGTGGAGAGGGCTTCACTCAAGCCCTCGGTCTGACGCCGGCCACGCTGGGGGCGGATGACCCGCAAGCGGATCGCTGGACGGAGGTTTTCCGTACCCTGCTTCTGGGCAGGCGCTCGGTCGCTGTGCTCGGGTTACCCGTTGCCCCGGCCCCGCCGTGCACACCCTCACTCTCTGAGCGCAACGCGCGGGGGGAGACGCCATGGCACGCTTCAAGGTCGGGTACTTCGTTGGCAGCTTGTCCAGGAAGTCGATCAACCGGACGCTCTCCAAGGCGCTGATCCGGCTGGCGCCTCCGGAGCTGGATTTCACCGAGATCCCGATCAAGGACCTGCCGCTCTACAACTACGACTTCGATCCGGACTACCCGCCGGAGGGGAAGGCGCTGAAGGCCGCGATCGCCGCGGTGGATGCGGTGCTCTTCGTCAGCCCGGAGTACAACCGCTCGATTCCGGGGGCGCTGAAGAACGCGATCGACTGGGCGAGCCGGCCGTGGGGAAAGAACTCGTTCAACCACAAACCGTCCGGAATCATCGGCGCCTCGCCCGGAAGCATCGGGACCGCGGTGGGCCAGCAGGGCCTTCGCGCGGTGCTGGCCTTCTGCAACTCGCCGCTGTTCAACGAGGTGGAGGCGTACATCACCTACAAGCCGGGTGTGTTCGGCGAGGACGGCGAGGTCTCCGACGAAAGCATGGCCACGTTCCTGCGCGACTACATGGCCGCGTACAAGAACTTCGTGGAACGCGTCCTCACGGTGCTTCCGCCCAAGCGTTGAGAGGGGAGGCCTTCGTCCCCGTCGCGAGATCACAGCCAGCGCTGACCTCGCGCCGGATGGGAACAAGAGGGGCCCCGCAGGGCTGCCGGTGCCGCAGCAAGCCCCTTGCTCTGCGGGTCTGATCTCGGCTTAGCCTGTTCCCATCGGAGGGCACCTCGCGCCTGACCGCCACCGCCGGGACCCTCTCCGCCCACACCGAGGTGACCATCACCGCCTTGGCGCTGTCCTCGGTGGAGGTGGCGCCAGCGACCCTGCAGCTGGGGTTGGCCGACACCCAGCGCTACGTCGCCACCGGCACCTTCGCCGACGGGTCCACCCGGAACATCAGCGCCCTGGTGGACTGGGAGTCCAGCGCCGCAGCCATCGCCCCGATCACCGCCACCGGCTTCGTCAGCGGGCTGTCGCAGGGTGGAGCGACCCTCACCGCCCGCGCCGGGGAGAAGTCCGGGACCGCGACGCTGACCGTGACCAGCAAGCGGATCGCCAGCCTCACCGTCACCCCGCCCTACGCGTCGATCACCACCGCGCAGACACAGCAGCTGACCGCCACCGCGACCTACACCGACGGCACCACCGGTGACGTCACCCAGGCGGTGACCTGGACCAGCAGCGATTCCGATTACGCCACGGTGACCGCCACCGGCTTGGTCTCGGGGGTGGCAGCCATCAGCGGGGTCTCGATCACCGCGCAGGCCGGGGCGATCAGCAGCCGCAGCATCGTCCCCGTCACCACTCCGGAGTTCGCGCTGGTGGGGATCTCGTTCACCGCGAAGACGATGTGGGTGGGGCAGAACTTCCCGGCCTTCCAGGTGGACGCGAACTTCGGCGCGATCGGCTCCAACTACACCGCCGTCACCTGGTCCTCCAGCGACCCGACCGTGGCCGCGATCCTTCCCGAGGGCCGGGTGGCGGCGCTGGCTCCGGGAGTGGTGACCCTCACCGCGCGGACCCACAGCGGCGGCGCTTTGCTCACTGCCACCAACACGCTGACGGTGACCCACCCACCCCTGCAGACCTTGAACGTCCTCCCGGCCACCACCCAGCTCGCGGTGGGAGCGCAGCTGCAGCTGGCGGCCACCGGGCTCTATCCGGACAGCACGGTCACCCGGGACCTGACCGCCTCGGCGGCCTGGTCCAGCAGCAACCCCGCCGTGGCCACCGTGACCTCCTCCGGGCGGGTGACCGCGGTGGCCTCCGGCAGCGCGACCATCACCGCCGCCGCCGAGAGCCTCACCGGGACGACCACGGTCACCGTCCCCACCAGCGTTCCGCCGAACCAGACGGTGACGCTCACTCCCACCGACGACAACAACCTGATGTACAGCAGCCTGGTCCCGGAGCGGAACAGCTCGGTCTTCCAGGGCGAGGGGATGTTCGGCGTCCCGGCGGTCGGGGTGGGGTGCATCTGGTACTACTCGCCGCCGATCGGGTTTGCGCCGGAGCGGATTGATGCCTCCTGCTCGCAGACGCTGCTCAAGTTCGACCTGAGCGCGCTGGCGGGCAGGACGATCCTCAGCGCGAAGCTGGTGCTCACCACCAGCACCTATGGGGTCGGCTACGTTCCGCGGCCGTGGTTCATCTATGCGCTGGCCTCCGCGTGGAGCGGGACCACGGTGACCTGGAACTCCTCCCAGGGACTGCAGCACTACGTGTACTCGGAGACCCGCTACGACCCGCCGATCTACTCCGGGCAGGTCTTCGAGCTGGATCAGACCTCCACCGTCCGCAACTGGGTGGGCGGCACCTTCGTCAACCAGGGCTGGCAGCTGGGGCTGACCAACTGGCTGCTGCCGTATGTCACCACCAGCTCCATCGATCTGTTCGAGTTCCACAGCAAGGAAGACCCGGGCGGCCGCGGTCCGAAGCTGATCGTCACCTACCGGTAGCGGGCGGTCCGCCCCGGGAACAAGGGACAGGGTCCGGCCCGCGGCGGGTCAGAGCTTCAGCGCGTAGTAGGTGTCGCAGCCGAAGTGGCCGGTGGCGCCCATCGGCCCTGGGACCTTCTCGAAGCCCACCCGGGCGTAGAGCCGCTGGGCGGCCTTCATCCCGGTCAGGGTCTCCAGGTAGCAGGTGGCAAAGCCCAGCTCCCGCGCGGCCTGCAGGCACTGGCGCATCAGCCGCTCTCCCACGCCCTGGCCTCGCAGCGCAGGGAGGAAGTACATCTTGCGCAGCTCGCAGACGTCTTCCGCGGCGCCGGTCAGCGGCCCCACCCCGCCTCCGCCCAGCACCCGACCCTCCTCTTCCACCACGAAGTAGGCGTGCCGGGGGGCGGCGTAGGCGGCGCTGAGGTGATCCACCTCCGGGTCGGTGATCGCAAAGCCCGCGCCGCAGGCGCCGAACTCCGGCATCACCTCCCGGATGATCCGGGCCATCACCGCGTCGTCCGCCGGCTGGATCCGCCGGATCACCGCTGGGCTCACTGGCCCAGCACCTTGGAGAGGATCTGGGCGGTGAAGTTCACCAGCGGGATCACCTTCTGGTAGTTCATCCGGGTGGGGCCGATCACCCCCACCGCGCCCAGCACCTCGCCGCCGGCGCCGTAGGGACTGGCGATCACCGAGACGTCTCCCGCGGAGGAGAACTCGCTCTCGGTGCCGATGAAGATCTGCATCTCCTTGGTCCGCTGCACCCGGTCCAGCAGCGAGAGCAGCTGGTGCTTCTGCTCCAGCGCCCGGAACAGGGCCCGCATCCGCTGCACGTCGGCGAACTCCGGGGCCTCCAAAAACGACCCGGTGCCTTCGATGAACATCCGGTCCGGGGTCTGCAGATCGGTGGCCGCCGCGCCCAGCTTCAACGCCTTGCCGGCCAGCTGATCGTACTGGGCCTGATCGCGGGTCAGCTCCTGGAGGATCCGATCCCGGACCTCCTCCAGCGGGACCTGCCGCAGCAGCTCGTTGAGGTAGTTGCCGGCCCGCACCAGATCCTCGGGGGAGAGCGGGTACTCGATGGTGAAGGCCCGGTTCTGCACCTGGCCGTTCTGCCCCACCAGGATCGCCAGCACCCGGTTCTCCCGCAGCCGGACGAACTCGATCCGCTGGAACACCACCGAGGCGGAGCGCGGGCTGAGCACCACCCCCGCATGATGGGTCAGGTGGTGCAGCACCTTGGAGGTCTCCTGCAGCACCTCCTCCACCGCGTGGTCCACCGAGAGGCCCTGCTGGATCAGCTCCCGCTCGCGGGGCGGAGGGTCCTTCAGCTTGACCAGGGTGTCCACGTAGAAGCGGTAGGCCCGGTCGGTGGGGATCCGTCCGGCGGAGGTGTGCGGCTTCTCCAGGAAGCCCAGCTCCTCCAGGTCCGCCAGCACATTGCGCAGGGTGGCCGAGGAGACCTCGAACTCCGGACGACGGGCCAGATGCGAGGAGCCCACCGGACCGCCGGAGGCGATGTACTCCTGCACCACCGCGCGCAACACCTCCCGCTCGCGTTCGCCGAGTTCTTCCGTGCGGGGAGGGTCTGGATCAAAAGCCATTGAGACTTCAATAGCTTAAGTGCCAGCGGGGCCGGGTTTCAACGTCGGCTGCCCCCGGCACGCCTGCTCTCTTGGTAAGACCTGCACCCCATGCGTCTGTCCGCTGCCCTGTTCTGCTGCACCGCCCTGCTGGGCTGTGCCTCCCAGCCCCGTCCCGACTACATGCAGCCCCGGGAGTCGGGCGGCCGGCTGGAGGTGGTGGACACCCTGCCCGGCTTCCTGTCCGCGGTCCGCGCCGAGCTGGATACCGGCAAGGTGGAGGACGTCTGGGGGGTCTACCAGCAGCGGCACGCCGCGCTGTTCGCGGCCGCCGGCGCCGCCTCCGAGGATCCGGGGAACGAGAATCTGATCCGGCTGATCGCCAGCACCGAGGCGATCCTGGACCTGGTGGAGATCTTCGAGGCCGCGGCGTCAGAAGACGTGGCGGCCCTGGACAAGGCGATCACCGCGCTGCTGGGCCCGCCTCCGCGGCTGCAGCTGGTGTTCGCGGTGGCGGTGGAACCCCAGGCGCTGTTCCGGGGGACCACCGCGGATGGGCGGCCGCTGCGGTTGATCAACGCCCGCCACCCGGATCTGGCCGCCGCTCCCCAGCGGCGGGCGGTGCTGGCCCGGGAGCTGTTCGCGCTGACCCACCAGCAGCTGCAGCCGGACTCCTCGTCGCTGGGGCCGCTGGCCCGGCGGGTGTACCGGGAGGGCGCGGCCTCCTTCGCCACCCGGCAGCTGGTGCCGGACGCGCCCGAACACCAGGTCCTCTCGGTGCCGGAGTACCAGCTGACCGCGGCCCGCAAGCGGGAGCGGCTGATCGCCAAGGAGCTGCTGGCATCGCTGGACTCGGCCAGCGAGATCGAGGAGGCCCGCTTCTTCGATCCGCTGCTCAAGGATCCGCTCCTCCCGCGCGCCGCCGGCGCCTGGATGGCGGACAAGGTCTACCAGCGGCTGGCGATCGAGCTGGGCTCCACCACCCGTCCGCTGCAGCTGGAAGCGACCGAGTTCCTCCCCCGCGCCCGCAAGCACCTGCAGGACATCGCGGCTGGCCGCTGATAGGACTGCGCCCCCATGAAACGTCTCCTCCTCGCTTCGCTCATCGCGGCGGCGGGTTCGGCCTGCGGTCTGGTCGATCCGCCCGGCGCTCCCCAGGTGATGGCGCACCGCGCCGCCGCCGGTAAATGGCCCGAGAACTCCCGCACCGCGGTGCGGGGGGCGGTGGCCGCCAACTACCCCGGAATCGAGTTCGACATCGTGCTCACCGCGGACGGGGTCCCGGTGCTCTCGCACGATCCCTGGCTGCACCAGACCCTGTGCACCCACGCCGACGGTTCGCCGCTGGTGGGTGAGCGGCTGCTGATCAAGGACCTCACCCTGGACGCGCTGCGCACCGGCTACCGCTGCGGCGGGGTGGCCGACCCGGAGATGCCGGACGCGGAGGTGGTGTCCGAGACCCACATGACCCTGGCCGAGCTGTTCACCGAGGTGGCCGGCTCCCCGGAGATGACCCTGCAGTTCGACATCAAGTACGCGGACGGGCTGACCCTCCCCGCGGCGGACTTCGTTCAGCAGGTGGTGGTGGCGATGCGCGACAGCGGCCTGCCCAACCCCTGGTACGTCAGCTCCACCGAGGTGGACTTCATCCCCCTGGCGGTGGCGGCGGTGCCCGACGGGGTGGACGTCAGCCTCACCTGGCCCAAGTTCAAGCAGGACGACAACAGCACCCTGGTCGGCCTCAGCAACGAGCTGCTGGCCCAGCTGGGCCTGGGAGATCCGCTGGCGATCGCCACCCAGACCGGCGCCACCGGGCTGCTCTTGCAGTACCGGGTCACCGACCGCCGGATCGTGGAGGCCGCCCGGGCGCGGGGCCTGTCGGTCCAGCTGTGGACCCTGAACACCGCGGACCTCCTGGACGCCTACTGCAGCTGGCCGGTGGACAAGCTGATCACCGATTACCCGGAGCGTGCCTCGTGTCTGTGATTGCTTTGCTGCTGACCGTCACCCTGGCCCAGGCCCCGGAGGTCACCCCGGCCCCGGACACCGCCACCGTCCCCGCCGAGCGCACCTGGGGCTTCGGCTTCGACCGGGTGGATCTGCTCTCCGAGGCGCCCGGGACCTTCCTCCACTACGACCTGCCGATGTACGGGACCGGCGCGCTGGACAAGACGCTGCGCCTGCTGGAGCAGATCACCGTGGTCTGGCGGCTGCCGGTGCAGGGGTTCCACCTGAACCTCTCGATTGGCACCCAGAGCCTGACCTACGAGCACCCGCTGGTGGGGGGCCTGTTCCTCACCGGTGGGCTGCAGACCCGACTGCTGTTCCCCAGCGGCGCCAACCTGGGCGTGGCCTACCGGGCGGGGATCTTCCGCCTCGGGCTGTCCGCCAGCATGACCACCAGCGGCAGCTGGGCGGCGCCGGGGATCTTCACCCCGCAGTTCCTGCCCGCGCTGGGCCTGGGCATCGGGCTGCCGTAGTCGGCCAGAGGGCAAGCATCCCAGGGCCGCTGCCTCCTTCACGGATGCAGCGGCCTTTCCTTTTCCGGGTCCAGCGGCGCGGGACGCACCGGCAGCCCCGCCGGGGGACCGGTGCGGGGCAGCACCACGGTGAAGGTGGCCCCCTCGGTCTCGCTGGCGGCGTGGATGGTCCCGCCCAGCGCTTCCACGATCTGCCGGGAGATGTACAGGCCCAGCCCCAGCCCCCCGTAGTGGGCGGAGGGGACGGCGCGTTCGAAGCGCTGGAAGATCCGGTCCAGGTCCGCCGCGGAGACGCCGATGCCGCGGTCCCGGACGATCAGCCGGGCGTCCTCCCCCGCCTCCTCCAGGGTGAGGGACACCGGCTTGCCCTCTCCGTACTTGATGGCGTTGCCCAGCAGGTTGAGGATCACCTGCTCCACCCGCATCCGATCCCACCGGCCGATCAGGTGCGGGGGGAGGTTCAGCTCCAGCGCGGTGCCCGAAGCCGCCAGCTCGTCGGACAGGGAGGCGGCGACCTCCCGGGCGGTGGCGGCCAGATCCAGCTCCTCCAGATCCAGCCGCAGCCGCCCGGCGGAGATCCGCGAGACATCCAGCAGGCTGTCCACCAGCCGCCCCAGCCGTCGCAGCTGCCGTTCCATCACCTGCTCTGAACGCCGCCAGCGGGGATCGGTGGAGGCCGCCGGCAGCCGCTTCATCAGATCCAGCTTCAGGGTCAGGGAGGTGATCGGGGTCTTCAGCTCGTGGGAGGCGACGGAGAGGAACTCGTCGCGGATCCGCACCGCCTGCTGGGCGCGGCTGTAGAGGTGCGAGTTGTCCACCGCCGAGGCCGCCAGCCGGGCCAGCTCCTCCGCCACCGCCAGCTCGTTGGGGCGGAACTGCCCGGGGATCGAACCCAGGAAGGAGATGGCGCCAATCACCTTCCCCCGCACCTGCATCGGCACGCACATATACGAGCGGAGCTGGACCTGGCGCATCACCTCCCGTTGCTCCGGGGTCCGGACCAGAGCCTCCATCACCGCCGCCGGGACCTCCGGGACCAGCTCGGAGCGACCGGTGCGGACCACGTTGCCCACCCCGGAGGGACCGTCGTCATCCCGGGGGAAGAGTGCGATCCCCGCCTGCCCCATCCGGGTCAGCGCCGGGTCCCGGTGGACCAGGGTCCGCTCGTGCAGCCGCCCCTCCTCGTCCAACAGGTAGATCAGACACCAGTCGCACAGGTTGTGGACGCACAGCCCGGCCAGCTTCTGCAGGGTGGTGTCCAGGTCCAGCGATTCGTTGAGCAGGCGCCCGGCCTCGGCCATGAAGGCGGTGCGCCGCTCCCGCGCCTCGGAGAGTTCGCGGGCGCGCGACTGCAGCCGGACGATGCCGAACAGCAGCCCGCTGGCCACCAGCCCCAGCAGCGGGACCCACCACAGACTGGCCCGGGAGGAGCTGCGGTAGAACTCCGGCCGGGACTGGACCGCCACCGTCCAGGGCTGTCCGGCCACCTTCAGCGTGCGCTGGGTCACCAGGCGCCGGTTCTCCCGGGACGGGGAATCGGTGCCGCCCTCGTCGAAGTACAGCGCGTCCGGGTCCACCTCGGTCCCGGCGTAGATCTGGAAGTCGATCGCCGGACGGGAGGGGAAGATCCCGCGCAACAGATCGTGTGCCCGGAACGGGCTGTACACCCAGCCCAGGGGCTGGCCGGCGTCGTCGGACACCGCCAGGTAGATCAAGAACCCCGGCTGCCTCCGGGTGGGATCCAGCTCCTGGACCAGGATCACCTTCCCGGAGGCGGCGGGGAGCTTGCCGGCCTGCGCCCGCAGCATCGCCTCCCGGCGCACCGGATCGGACATCATGTCGAAGCCGATCGCCCGGCGGTTCTTCTCGTCCAGCGGTTCCAGGAAGGTGATCGCGCTGTAGACGTCCCGCTTCGGCTCCGCGGGGAAGACCCGGAAGCCCTCCTGACCCAGCCCCCGGATCTGGCGTTCGTAATCGGCGACCTGATCCGCTTGCAGCACCCGGGTGAACCCCAGCCCCTGGATTCCCCGGTAGCGGTCGCCGATCTCGATCGCCTCCACGAACCGCCTGAACTCCCGGCCTTCGATCTCGTACGAGGAATGGAAGAAGGCGCGGGCGGCGTAGAGGGCGGAGATGTAGGCGTCCATCCGGACCTCGATCGCCCGCACCACGTTGTCCGCCGACTCCTCGAAGCGGTGCTGATCCGCCGCCACCGCCGCCGCCCACCCATAGCGGGTGGCCAGGCCGGTCACCGAGACCCCCAGCGTCAACACCGCCACCGCGGCGAGGTTGCGACCCACGAACCGGCGCCAGGAGTGACTTCGCAGCTCCAAAGAAGGACTCCCCTCCAACAGCAGCCCCCAACCCTAGTGCTGGGGTTCCCCTTCCGGGAGGGAGGTGCCGGGGGGACGGGGAGCAAACGACACCCGGAATACACTCCAGAGCACGTGCAGGGAGCGGCCCCTGGGATACCCTCCGCGCCGTGACTGCACTCTCACGATCCGCGGCCGATGGTTTCCAGGCGCTCCTGTCCGGTCAGGGGGACGAGGCCACCGAGCGCTTCGAAGCGGGTCTGACCCAGGACCCTTCCGACGAAGGCTGCCTGCTGGGGCTGATGCGGGTCCATGCGCTGTCCCATGATCTTGCCTCCGCGGTGGAGTTCGCCCAGCGACTGCTGGAGCGCGCTCCCCACCATCCGGAGGCTCTCAGCCACCAGGCGCTGCACCGCTTCGAGGAGGGCGAGGCCGGCGCGCTGGAGGCATTGCAGCGGCTGGCCGCGGCCCCGGAGGCGGGCGTCTACCCGCGGCTGAACCTGGCCCGCGCGCTGTCCCGCCAGGGGAAGACGAAGGCGGCGGAGCAGGCCTTCCGGGAGGCGATTGCCCAGGAACCAGCGAACCCGGTGCCCTCCCTGGAGGCGGCGGACGCGGCGCTGGAGCGCGGGGATGCCCAGGCGGCGGTGGAGCACCTGACCACCGCCTGCCGGATCGCCCCCGGCCAGGCGCGGCTGTGGACCGGACTGGCGGAGGCCCGGGAGGCGGCGGAGGATCCGGAGGGGGCGCTGGCCGCGCTGGATCAGGCCTCCCGGCTGGACCCCGGCGATCTGTCGCTGCTGGAGCACCGCTACGACGTGGCCACCCGCGCCGAGAACTGGAGCGCAGCGGTGCAGACCGCCCGGGCGCTGGTGGCCCAGGCCCCGGAGGAGTTGCAGTACCTGTTCCAGCTGGGAGAGGCGCTGACCTTCGCCGGCGAGCTGGATCAGGCCCAAAAGACGCTGGAGAGGCTGGCCCTGCTGGACGCCACCGCTCCGGAGCCGATGCGCGCCCTGGCGGAGGTGTTCATCGCCAAGGGGGACCGGGAGCGGGCGATCTCGGTCTTGCTGCGCGCGGTGACCCTGGCCCCGGACGAACCGGGGGCGGCCAATGATCTGGCCAACCTGTACTTCGAGGAGGAGGGGGGGATGGCCCAGGCGGCGGAGCTGCTGCGGCCGATCCACGAGGCCCACCCACAGGACGCGATCACCGCCTTCAACCTGGCCCTGGCGCTGGCCAAGGAACACCCGGAGGAGGCGCTGGGCTATGCCCAGCAGGTGGCCGACTCCGGACATCCGGACCTGGCGCCGGAGGCAGCGCGGCTGCTGACCGCGCTGCAGAAGCGCCCGCCTAGCGGGACTTGAACTCCAGCGCCTTCTCCACCGCCAGCCGGGGCTGGATCGCGCCCCAGCCCTGCCGGTCCACCGGCACGTCGTGGAGACGGCGGGCGGTCTGGATCAGGATCCGCTTCACCTCCAGCGGCTTGAGCGCCGGGTTGGCCTCCAGCATCTGGGCCACCACCGAGGTGACGATCGGGGCGGCGAAGCTGGTGCCGTCCACCATCTTGTAGTGCTCGTCGATCACCAGCCCGTCCCGCAGACACGCCGAGACCACCTGGCGGATGTGGTACGGGGCGCGATCCTTCACCTCGTCCAGGGAGGCGAAGATCCCCGGGTTCCTGGCGATCAGCCCCTGCAGCTGGTCGTCCTTGGCCTCGTTGAGCTGGGAGAGCAGCGCGGCCTGGGCGGCGGTGGGGGTGTTGGGGAGGATCGGCGCCGGGACCCAGTCCGCCAGGGTGATCACCTCCGGCTTCATGATCCCGTCAATGGTCGGGCCGTAGGAGGACCGGTAGGGGGTGACCTTCCCCAGGGTGGGGTTGCCGTAGTCGTCCAGGCCGCCGACGCTGATCACCGCCGGCACGCTGGCCGGGGGGACGATGTAGCCGGGGCGCTGGCCGTTGTTGCCCACCGCGGCGATCACCACGATCCCCGCCCGCACCGCCGCCTCGGCGAAGCGGGACATGGTGTCCTCCAGGTAGGAGATCTCGTAGTCGCCACCGCAGGAGATGTTGAGGATCCGGATGTCGTAGCGGGCGCGGTTGATCAGCACCCACTCGATCCCCCGGGTGATGTCGTCGTGGTGGACCCGGGACATGGTCCCGACCTTGAGCAGCACCAGCCCCAGGTCCGGGGCCAGGGAGCGGAACTTGCCCTTGGAGAGGGTCCCGTTCCCGCCCGCCACCACCGAGGTCATCATCCCGTGCCAGCTGGAGGTGTCCGCCTCCGCCAGGTGCTCGACCCCCGACTTGCGGTGGATCAGATCCTCGTAGGCGTGGATCCGGGTGTGGGGCTGGGTGAGATCTGGGTGGGCGTAGAAGCCGGAGTCCAGGAAGGCGGCCACCACTCCTTTGCCGGTGAACTTGGGGTCCGCGCCGATCCGTTCGGCGATCGGAAGGGGGGCCCGGGTTCGCGGATCGACTGCCGCGTCCATCAGTCCTGCGCGTGCCTGCTCGCTCATCTGGGGTGTGTTCTCTGGGAGTAGGAGAGCTTGTGATCACCTGCCAACCGGGCAGGGGGTGCATATGTCAAAGACAACTGGAACCTACTACAATGGGGCGCTTCATGACTGCGTCACCCCTGCGGCTGTGTCTTGTGGATATGAACAACGGTGTAGCCAATCAGGCCACCCGCTGTTTCCGCAGGACCTTTGACGCCCTGGCGCAGCAGGCCCGGGCGGCCAACCCGGGGCTGGAAGTCCACTTCCGGCACGTGCAGCCGAGGAACCTGGGCGAACTGCCGGATCTGCAGGCGGATCTGGTGATGTCCTCCGGCGGTCCCGGCTCGCCGTTCGACGGCTACGAGGACGCCTGGTGTACAGGCTACCGGAAATTCCTGGATTCGGTGATCGAGGCCAACCTCCAGGATCCGGTGCAGGCCACCTCGCTGTTCGTGGTGTGTCACTCCTTCGAGATCGCCATCAACCACTTCGCGGTGGCGCAGATGGTCAAGCGGGACGCCCTCAAGTTCGGGGTGATGCCCTGCTACATCACCGAGGAGGGTCAGCGGACCGAGCTGTTCCGGCCCTTCGGCGACCGGCTGTTCGTGTGGGAGCACCGCAGCTGGGAGGCGGTGGACCTGGACGAGAAGAAGCTGGCCGGGCTGGGCGGCGCGCTGTGGGCGGTGGAGAGCCGCCCGGGCGGGGAGATCGACAAGGGCCGGGGCAACCTGGCGTTCAAGTTCGGCCCCGGGGTGGTGGGGACCCAGTTCCACCCGGAGGCGGACAACCCGGGGGTGATGGCCTGGATCAACCGCCCGGAGCACGCGGCGGACCTCAAGGACGCCTACGGCAACGCGCTCTACGAGCGGATGATCAAGACCCTCAAGGACCCCTCCCGGCTGGCCCGGACCTTCGCCCTGCTGCTGCCCACCTGGCTGGCCCGCCGTTTCAACGAGCTGGCGCCCTACCGGGGCTGGCGGCCGGTGCCGCTTCCGGAGACGGTGGACATGCAGTCCTTCGAGGAAGAAGGGATCCGGTCGGCGACCGGGTAGCGAAAGTCACCGCTGTCCGCTGGACGCCCCCCCTTCCGGTCCACGAAGATCAGGGGCATGACCTACCGGATTGGCCTCATCGTCGGGATGGAGAACACCTTCCCGCCTGCGTTCATCGCCAAGGTGAACGAGAACCCTGGCTTCCACGCCGAGATCGCCAAGATTGGCGGCATCGACGAGACCTGGGACTGCCCCTATGACGTGCTGATTGACCGGCTCTCCCACGAGGTGCCGTTCTACCGGTTCGCCCTCAAGGCGGCGTCGCTGTCCGGCACCTACGTGATCAACGATCCGTTCTGGTGGAGCGCCGACGAGAAGTTCTTCGGCTTCTCCCTGGCCTCCAAGATCGGGGTCCAGGTCCCGCGCACGGTGATGCTGCCCCAGCACTCGTACATCCCGGCGATCGACCCCAAGAAGTCGCTGCGCAACCTGGAGTACCCGCTCAACTGGAAGGCGATCACCGAGTACGTGGGCTTCCCGGCGATCATGAAACCGGCGGACGGCGGCGGCTGGAAGCACGTGTACCGGGTCAACAACATGGAGGAGCTGCTGGCCTGTTACGACAAGACCGACCAGCTGGTGATGACCCTCCAGGAGTTCATCGACTTCGATAACTACGTGCGAGCAATCTGTATCGGCAAGGAGTTCATCCTCCCCATCCAGTACGACCCCCGCCGCAAGGATCACCGCGGCTGGTCCGGCTGCTACATCGAGAACAACGGGTCCTTCCTCTCCCAGGAGCTGGAGCAGAAGATCCTGGACTCCTGCTGGGCACTCAACCAGGCGCTGGGCTACGACATGAACTCGGTGGAGTTCGCGATCAAGGACGGCCAGCCCTACGCGATCGACTTCACCAACCCCGCCCCGGACATGGACATCCACTCCATCCTCCCCAAGCACTTCCACCTGGTGGTGGATGAGATGGCCCGGTTCGCCATGAAGATGGCCAAGGAGGGGCGCGGGAACCACGACGGGTTCGCCTTCCGCCGCTTCCTGGAGAAGCCGAAGCCCCGCCCGGCAGGCGAGCTGAGGTCCGGTGGCCGGGGCTGGTCGTTGGAGCCCGGTTCGGCAGCGTCCAAGAAGACCGCGTAGACTGCGATCTCAGCAGGTCACCTTCGGAGCACAGCGAAAATGATCGACGGACAGTTCACCCTCGGCGTGGAGGAGGAGTACCAGATCGTCCACCCCGAGACGCGCGAGCTGCGCTCATACGTGAGCCAGATCGTGGAGGGCGGCAAGACCGTGCTCCGCGAGCGCGTCCGGCCGGAGATGCACCAGTCGATGGTGGAGGTGGGCACCTCCATCTGCCGCGACATCACCGACGTGCGGTCGCAGCTGACCGAGATGCGGCTGGAGCTGGATCGGCTTGCCCGCAAGGGCGGGCTGCGGATCATCGCCGCCTCCACCCACCCGTTCTCGGACTGGAAGACACAGGAGATCACCGACCACGATCGCTACCACGGCATCGTCCACGACCTGCAGGACGTGGCCCGGGCGAACCTGATCTTCGGGCTGCACGTCCACGTGGGGATCAAGGACAAGGACGTGGCGGTGGTGCTGGCCAACCAGATCCGCTACTTCCTGCCCCACCTGCTGGCGCTGACCGCCAGCTCCCCGTTCTGGATGGGCCGCAAGTCGGGCCTGATGAGCAACCGGGCGCTGCAGTTCAAGCGCTTCCCCCGCACCGGGATCCCGGACGAGTTCGAGAGCTTCTCCGCCTTCGAGCGCTTCGTGCAGCTGCTGGTGAAGACCGGCTGCATCGACAACGGGAAGAAGATCTGGTGGGACGTCCGGCCCCACTGGCACTTCGACACGGTGGAGATCCGGATCTGCGACATGCCCACCAACCTGGAGCACACGGTGGCGGTGGTGGCCCTGGTCCAGGCGCTGATGGGCAAGCTGTACCTGATGCTGAAGCGGAACACCGGCTGGCGCTCCTACGCCCGCAGCCTGATCGAAGAGAACAAGTGGCGGGCGATCCGCTCCGGCACCGACGCCAAGCTGATCGACTTCGGGATGCAGCAGGAGCGGCCGTTCTCGGAGCTGATGCGGGAGATGGTGGATCTGGTGGACGAGACCACCGAGATCTTCGGCACCCGTGAGCACATGAAGACGATCATGAAGATCGTGGAGGAGGGCACCAGCGCCCACCGCCAGATCGAGGTCTTCGACAAGAGCGGCGGGAACATGAACGCGGTGGTGGATCACCTGATCGCCGAGACCATGCGCGGGGTGTAGTCCTCCCTGCGGTCGGAAGTGACCCACGACGCCGGCCCTGGACACTCCCGGGCCGGCGTTGCTGCGTGCGGGGGCGCAGTTCCTGCGAAGCGGGGTGGGCCCGGGAAATTTGTGCGGGGCCCGTAAGGCGCCGCCCCTCTGGGCGCAGGGTGGCACGGGCGTTGAAGTGTGAAGCGGCGAGATGTTCTTCCCCGCTCACACCGCGCTGGCCCTGCTGCTGGCCACCCTGACCGCGGATGGAACCGCGGTGGGCGCCGAGGCCCGGCCGTTCGCAGTGGGAGAGCAGCTGCACTACCGGGTGTCGCTGGCGGGGGTGAGGGCCCGTGGCCAGGGCGTGCTGCAGGTGCTGCCCCAGCAGCTGCTGGAGGGCGCCCCGGCGGTGGTGCTGGCCTTCGACATCGACGTGGTGCTGGGCTTCCAGCGGCTACAACTGCACTCGCGCTCCTGGCTGAGCACCGAGCGGTTCGCCGCCCTGCGCTACGAGTCGCGGGAGAAGAACCCGTTCTTTTCGTCCGAGACGAGGGTCCGGCTGGATCCGGCCTCCCGTCGCTGGACGTCGTTGACCGCCTCGGGCATCAGCACCACCGCCGAGCCGCTCGACGAGCTCTCCTTCATCTTCCTGATCCGCACCCTCCCCTTCACCGAGGGCACGGTCCGGGTGGACCGCCACTACGACGCGGCCAAGAACCCGGTCACCGTCCGGCTGATCGGCCGGGAGCAGGTGCGCTTCGGCGGGCAAAAGGTCCCCGCGGTGCGGCTGGAGATGTCGGTCCACGATCCCCAGCGCTTTGGCGGCCCGGCCGTCCTGCGCTTCCTGATCTCCGACGACGCGCGCCGGCTGCCGCTGCGGATCGAACTCCCTGCACCCCTCCCGGCGCCGCTGGTGCTTGAGCTTGAACCCGCTGTTCCCCCCGAGGTCACACCATGAAACGCATCCTGCTCCCGGCCCTCCTCCTCACCACCACCCCCGCCCTGGGGGCGGAGCTGCAGGCCTCCTCGGCCCGGGTCAGCTTCGAGGGGACCTCCACCGTCCAGGCCTGGACCTGCGCGGCCAAGACCGCCGACACCCAGATCTCGCTGCGGGAGGGAGAGGCCCTGACCCTGGAGACGGTGGCCACCGCCCTGCAGGGGGGACGGGTGCGGATCGCGGTCCCGGCCCTGGATTGCAGGAACGGGACGATGAACGACCACATGCGCGTGGCGCTCAAGGCCAAGCAGCACAGCGCGATCGTGTTCACCCTCCAGGGCGCGGAGGCCAGGGCCGCCAACGGCGCCAAGGTCCCGGTGGGGCTGAAGGGGGAGCTGACCCTGGCCGGCGCCACCCGGCCGATCCGGTTGGAGGTGGTGGCCACCCAGGAGGGTCAGACCCTGCGGGTGCGCGGCGAGTACGCCCTGAAGATGACCGAGTGGAACGTCACCCCGCCCACCCTGATGTTCGGCACCATGAAGGTGGGGGAGTCGGTCACGGTGAAGCTGGACGTGACCTTCCCGGTGGGCCCGCTGCCGGTGATGGTGGGCAGCCGGTAGCGGCTACTCCTCCCAGATCCCCACGCTGCCGCCCACCCAGGTCATCCCCTTGTTGAAGTCCACTCCCAGCATCTTCCCGCGGGAGAGCCGGACCAGACACAACAGCGGGGTCAGCTCCTGGGAGTCGGGCGGCCGCAGCAGCATCACCCGGACCTCGGCCTTCACCCCGTTGCCGTCCGGCATGGAGATCACCGGGGCGTAGTCGATCTTCTCCTGCAGCACCCACTTGTCGCGCTGATCGGCGGGGATCTTCTCCAGATCCGCTGCGGTCACGTCCACCACCACCCCGGCGCCGGCGAAGGAGAACAGCGGCTTGAGCACGAAGCGGGAGAGGTCGGCGGGGATCTCCTTGACCTCGGAGAGGTAGCGGGCCCGGGGGATGGCGGAGTGGTCCAGGTGAGGCAGCGAGAACTTGCTCCACACCCAGTACCAGTTCGGATGCGGGACCCAGGTGATGTCCAGGTCGTCGTTCCAGTTGAAGGGGACCTGGGTGTTCTTCACCTCCAGCTCGTCAAACACCATCCGGTTGTAGATGCGTTTGACCTGCAGCAGCTTCCCGTCCTTCTCCCGGAACAGCTGCCGGCCCTTCTTGATCAGCTTGGTCACGCACACCGGATCCACCCCGAACAGCCGCTGGGTGGCCACGAAGTCCGGGGCGGTCTTCTGGTCCTGGGGATCCACGTCCACCAGCACCACCTCCTCCGGCCGGTTTCCCGCCAGCAGGGTGCGGCGCATCAGGTCCATCGCCTGCTCGCGGGAGAGGCCGATGAAGCAACCCCACTTCTTCTTCAGCCCCTCCACCTCGTTGAGCGACTCCGCCCAGGAGTCGGCCATGAAGGTCATCAGCGCGTAGAGGGACGGGAAGGCCTGCAGCTCCACCACCTTGCCGTCCACGTTGCCGTCCGCGTCGTGGGTGAGCGCGAAGTCCACCTGGACGCAGTTGGGCAGCCCGTCCATCCCCGGCACGTCGTACTTGGCCGGGATCGCCTTCTTCAGCTCCGCCAGCCGGGCCGGCTGCGAGAGCTGGGCCACGATCTCCTGGGAGTAGCGGGCCAGCCGATCCCGCAGTTCACCGGTGAGGATCAGCGGGGTCTCCGCCACCCGGAACGGGAACGGCCCCAGCTGACTCTCCAGCCGGTTCATGTAGCGGGAGAAGAACTCCGGATCGGCGGTGAAGGCCTGATTGAACAGCGGGCGTTTGGTGGGATCCACGGGGCAATCCTAGACGAGTCGGGAGGCCGGAAGCGCCGGCCATCCCGGGGGTAGGCAGTCGATCAGGCGGTGGTCCGCCGTCTCAGTGCAGCGACTTCTCGGCGGCGGGCATGAAGGTGGAGAAGTCGCGGATGAACCGCTCCTGGTAGCCGCTGACCAGCTGCTGGACCCGGTCGTGCTCCTTGGCGCGCACCACCAGCCCGGCGTGGTTGGCCTCGTCGGCGCGGTACACCACCTCCGGGTCGTTGTACGGGGCCAGGTCCGGCTTCTCCTGCTTGGCCAGGGTGACCAGCAGGCCGCCATACTCGGCGCGGGGCTTGGGCAGCACGTAGGGCTTCTTGCCCCCGTCCACCTCGATGTTCGCCCACTCCTCCCACAGGTTGATCCCGGTGGCCGCCTCCACCATGTCGGCGATGTGCGCCCCACCCACCCGGGCCGCCGCCTCCAACATGTAGAACTTCCCGTCCTCGCGGCCCTTGATGAACTCCACGTGGGAGACGCCGCGCACCAGGCCCAGCTTGGCCAGCACGGTCTGGTTCAGCGCCATCAGCGCCTTCTCGTCCTCCGACCCGCGAAGCACGGTGGTGCTGGTGAAGATCCCTCCCCCGTGGGCCACGTTGAAGGGCGGCTTGCCGCAGCGGTTCACCGCCTGGAACACCACCTGTCGCTCGGAGACGATGGAGTCCACATGGTAGACGTCACCGGGCAGGTACTTCTCCAGCAGGTACTGGCTCTGCCGGTCGCCCTTCTGCTCCATCACCTGCCACAGCTGCGCCTCGTTCTCGATCTTGATGATCCCGGTGGCCGAGGCCTCCGACCGCGGCTTGAACATCCACGGCGCCGGGGTGCGGGCGATGAAGTCGCGGATCTGCTGGTGGTTGAGCACGTGCACGAAGTCCGGCACCGGGATCCCGTCCTCCCGCGCCTTGACCCGCATCGCCAGCTTGTCCCGGAAGTGGCGGGCGGTGGTGTCCCCCATCCCCGGCATCCGCAGGTGCTCGCGCAGCGAGGCGGCGGTCTCCACGTCGAAGTCGTCCAGGGCCACGATCCGGTCGAACTGGATGTTGCGCGCCAGGTAGCTCACCGTGTTCAGGGTGTGCTCCAGGTTGCTTCCGTCCGGCTGGGCGAAGATGTCGACCAGCGAGGCACGGGGCCAGGGCTTCTGCAGCAGCTTCGCCTGGGTGAACAGGTAGACGCGGGCACCTCGGCGGTGCGCCTGCTCCATGAACCGCTCACCCTTGAAGTAGCTGGCGAGGGCCAGGATGTTGAGGGGCCGCTCTCCACTCATTGGTTGCTCCGTCGGTAGGGGGAGGTGCAGATATCACAGTCCCGGTTGTCGGTCCGGGTGGGAGGATGTAGGCCCGCCCCCATCCCGTGGACCGGGGCCGGTGACCGGCAACGGACGTTCGAGAAAAAGAAGGGGTTGGCCGATCCTGGCCTACACTTGGCGTCTCGATGCCTGCGGTGACCGCATGAGCGACGCGAACCCGCTCTTCGGAGAGCTTCTCGTCCAACTGGGACTGGTGACACGACTCCAACTCCAGGAGGCGTTGTCGCTGCAATCGCTCACCACCCAGCGGGTGGGTGAGGCGCTGGTGTCCCTGGGCTACGTCACCCGCGGGCAGCTGCAGACCGCGCTGCTCAAATCCCTGGGGCTGACCGACGCCACCGCCGCCGAGCGGCCCCCGCTGGGGGAGCTGCTGGTGGGGCTCAAGCACGTCACCCAGGAGCAGGTGGAGGAGTGCCTGGAGCGGCAGAAGCGGGACGGGCGCCGGCTGGGGGAGATCCTGGTCGAGCGCGGCTTCTGTACCTACAAGCACATCTACGAGGCGCTCTCCCTGCAGACCAAGGGCAGCGACCGATCCAAGCCGGCGGCCAAGCCGGGCAACGTGCGGGTGATGGTGGTGGACGACTCGCCGCTGGCGCGGGCGTTCGTGGAGGAGGGGCTCAAGGACAAGGGCTACGAGGTGCTGTGCTTCGAGGACGCCTTCGCCGCGCTGGAGAACGTGAGCGAGGTCAAGCCCACCATCGTGCTCTCGGATCTGGAGATGCCGGGGATGGACGGGTCGGAGCTGTGCCGCCGGCTCAAGGACGGCCCGGCCCGGTCGGTGCCGGTGATCATCCTCACCGCCAACGACACCGAATCCCAGAAGGTGGGCGGGCTGCGCGCCGGCGCCGACGACTACGTCAACAAGAGCGCCTCGATGGAGGAGCTGTCCGCCCGCATCGAGAGCGTGCTGCGCCGCACCGGAGAGACCGAGCGGGTCCGCAAGCTGTTCGTCCGCTACACCTCGGACGCGGTGGTGGAGGAGATCCTCAAGAGCAACGAGGAGATCGTCCTCACCGGTGAGAAGCGGGAGGCGACGATGCTGTTCGCCGACATCCGCAACTTCACCTCCCTGGCCGAGTCCCTGCCGCCAGAGACGGTGGTCACCATCCTCAACGAGGTGCTGGGCGGCCTCTCCGACGCGGTGCTGACCTGCGGCGGGACCCTGGACAAGTTCCTGGGCGACGGGCTGATGGCGGTGTTCGGCGCGCCGGTGCGCCGCCCGGACGACACCCTGCGGGCGATGCAGGCGGCGACGATGATGATGGACGCGATGAAGGTGCTCAACGACGAGCGCCAGCGCGCGTTCCTGGAGGGCCGGGTGTCCGAGGCCCCCCCGATGCTGGAGCTGGGGATCGGGATCAACACCGGACCGGTGATTGCAGGAAATCTGGGGTCGCAGCTGCGGACCGAATACACTTGTATCGGTGACGCGGTGAACGTGGCCGCGCGGCTGTGCGCGTTGGCCGGTCCCGGGGAAGTGCTGGTGGGGGAGCGGACCGTGGAGCTGATCGGCGCAGGTGGAAGGTTCGAGCAGCTTCCGTCGGTCCGTCTCAAGGGGAAGAGCCAGCCGGTCCCGTTGTTCCGGGCGGTGCTGAGCGAAGAGCCGAAGCACACCGCCTTTGGAGCGTTATGACCTATCACGGCTACAGCGAGTCGGACCTGGTGGTGAATCGGGCGTCCCTGCTCCTCTGGGGCGGCAGCGTCCATGATCGTCGGGCCTGGGCGGAGGAGGCGCAGCGCTGCTTCGAGGGGGAGGGGCCGCTGGGCGTGGTCTCCTCCGGCGCGGAGCTGGCGGCGGCGCTGAGCCGGCCCCGGGGGGTGGTGCTGATTACGGATATCAGCGTCCTCTCCCAGGAGGATCAGGGGAAGCTGGTCCGCTGTCTGCAGGAGCGGGAGGAGCGGCCCAAGTTCGTGATCGCGCTGACCGAACCGCCCCAGCAGGCGATGAACCAGGGCCGGCTGCGCGGGGATCTCTGGTACCGGCTCTCGCAGGCCCAGGTGGACCTGACCCCCAGCGAGCTGAAGGACGCGATCCGCGCCCGCCGGCAGCAGGCGGAGGCCGCCGCCGCCAAGCTTCCCCGGAGCTCGCCGCTGCAGGGGGTGAAGACCGCTCCCAAGAAGGCGGCGGCCCACAGCGTCAAGGCCCCGGTCGGCAGCGTCACCGTGCGCGCCGCCCAGCCGTCGGTGCCCGGCGTTCAGACCCCGGTCCGGGTCGCCAAGCCGCCGGCGAAGGCGCCGACCCGCAGCGCCAAGCCGGCGGTGCGCAGCGCCAAGCAGGCGCCCAAGTCCGCCGCCGCGCGGGTCGCCAAGGCCGGTCCTCGCGCCAAGGCCCGGCCGGCCAAGAAGCGTTGATGCTGCTCGCCGCGCTGCTCTCGGTTTCCCTGGCGGCGCTGCCGCTGGACGCGCCGGCCCGGCTCCCGGCCCCGGGCGCAAGCCCGCTCCAGTGGCGCACCGAGCCGTACCAGGGCGGGCCGATCCCGGAGAACGCCCACGTGATGAACCGCGACCACAGCGGGTGGATTGTGGGCGGCGGGTTGACCTTGGTGCTCAGCTATTCGCTCACCAGCGCGGTGGCCGCCCTGGCGCTCCCGATGGTGATGGGCCAACAGCTCAACAACGACACTGGCTTTGATCTCTCGCCGATGGCGCTGCTGCTTCCGGTGGTCGGTCCCTTCGTGAGCTTCGGGTTCCACCAGGCCTCCTCGCACCCCGCGCAGACCTCCATCCTGCTGCGGACCTTCTCCCTGATCAGCGGAGTGCTGCAGACCGGGGGACTGGTGATGGCCGCGGTCGGCTACCTGACCCAGGGAATGGTGTTGGTCTACGACGAGGAGGAGGTGACGGCGCAGCTGCTGCCCGCCGCTCCCGGCTCGATCGCCGGCCTCTGCTTGCAGCTGCGCTGGCCCTGAGCTCACGGCCCCAGCTGGGCTGGGGGGCCGGACTCTCCTGCCGCTCCGCGGCGCTCACGGCCCGACGGGGTGCTCGTGCTCCGGAGCGGCTCCGGCCCGGGGCAGCACCAGCCCCTGCAGCGTCTCCGCGTACTCCTCCACCAGTTGTGGCGGACCCTCCACCGGGCGGTGCTGGACCAGCGACTGGAGCATCAGCGCATTGGCGGGCGCCTTGCCGCGGAAGTGGTTGTTGGTGACCACGAACAGGCTGCGAGTCTCCGGGGCCCGGGCCAGGGCGTCGATCCGCTCTGCCCACGGCTCCAGCTGGCGGGCGGTGTACAGGTAGTTGTACCGGTCATCCCGCCCGGCGGCTTGACGAAACCAGTCGTGGTAGTTGCGGCCGTGGACCCGGACGTAGGCCACGTGGCTGGTGACCCGCGCCGAGGGCGGGAGCGAGTTCTTGAACAGCGGCTGATCGATGTTCACGAACCCCAACCCCTGCTCCGCCAACGCGGCATAGAAGTCGGGCACGTTCCAGGAGGCGTGCCGGACCTCCAGCACCAGGGGCAGATCGTCAAACTCCCGGACCACGTCCCGCAGCCAGGCGCGGTTCTCCTCGGTGCGCCGGAAGGACCACGGGAACTGGATCAGCACCGCCCCCAGCCGGCGGTGCGCGGCCAGCGCTTCCAGCCCGGCCCGGGTCTGCTTCACCTCCTCGCGGGTCCACGCCTCCCGCTGGTGGGTGAAGCGGCGCCACAGCTTGGCGGTGAACTGGAAGTCCGGGTTGTGGGCCACCCGCCGGGCCCAGGTGCGGGCCACCGCCGCGGTGGCCGGCCGATAGAACGTGGTGTTCACCTCCACCGTGTCGAAGAACCCGGCCAGGTACGCCAGCGGGTCGAAGTCCTTCCGGTGTGGCCGCGGGTAGACCACTCCCTCCCAGTCCCGGTAGGACCAACCGGCGGGCCCGAAGCGGACTCTCCCCCGGTGGGAGGAAGCCATGGCGCTAGTGGTGCTTCTTCTTCTGCCCGCGCTTGGCCTTGAACGGCTGGGGCGCGGACTTGGCCCGGACCCGCTTGGCCGCCGCCGCCGGCACCGTCTTGCGGCCGCGCGAGGTGATCACCTTCCGCCCGGTGAAGTACTCCTCCCCCGGACCGGGCGGGCGGAACTCCACCTTGCTGGGCGCGGACGGCGGCGGTGCGGTCCGACGCGAGACCTTGGGGGAGGCCGCCGCCTCCTGCTTCGGCGCCGCCGCGGGCTTGAGACGGCGCGCCACGAAGGGGACCCGGGAAGCAGCCGCGCGCAACGCCTGTGGCGCGTCATCCACCCGCTTGCCCACCACCGGGACCTTGCGGGCCGCCGCCAACAGCCGCTCCGGCGCGTCGTGTCGGATCCGCTCCACGTTCAGCCGGACGCGGTCCATCGCCTCCGCCGCGTCCAGGGCACGGCTGGCCACCCGCGCCCCGAGCTCCGAGCCCGTCTCGATCACCTTCGCCTTCACCCTGCCCAGCAGCCTGGTCGCCATTCGTGCCTCTCCTCCGTGGAAGAAACCTAGTGACGCAGGCTTCGACAGGCGGCGACTCCTCGCCCGGCTGGTTGCCCTCCGTCCGGTCACATCCGCCGCCCGCGCGCTCCAACTGGCAGGAGCGGTCCGCGAGGTGCGGACCTCCGGAGCCCGGGAGGCTGTCGTGAAGAAGATCGCTTGGACTGCAGTGGGAGTCGCGCTGGCGCTGGGGACCCTGGGGTGCGCGGGCCCGGAGCAGACTGTCCGGGCCGGGGACGGCCCGGCGGTGCTGGCCGACTCGGCGATGGTGCTGTCCTTCAACGAGCGCGGGCTGCGCAGCGACAAGCTGGAGATCCAGCGGGCCCCCTCCGGACTCTCCGGCACCGCGGCCGGACAGCCGGTGGCGATGAGCTGGGAGGACGGCGTGGTGCGGGGCACCTACCGCGAGCTCCCGGTGGAGCTGAACGTCCGCAGCGAGCAGGACACCACCACCGCGATGGGCGAGCTGGAGGGTCAGGGGGCCTCGCTCCGGATCTCCCCCTCGGTGGTGGAGGGCTACGTCAGCCAGTGCGCCTTCCGGATGGAGAAGGGCCAGGACGGCACCTTCGTCGGGGCCCGCAGCTGCGGCGCGGAGGATCCGGAGCCGATGGTGATGGCGCTGCCGGCCAGGCTGTGGGAGCGGGGGGAGACCGAGCGGGTGGCCTGGGTGGCGCTGCTGCTGTCCGAGTACGGCAACGAGGGCGCCGAGGTCCGTTCGGTGGCCCGCCCCTCGGTGGTGATGTCCACCGACCGTTCCCCGCGGGTGCTGCGCAAGTCGGGCCTGCGCGGGCAGAACTAGTCGCGTTGGCGGGAGAGGATCCGGGCGTCGCGAATCAGGTTCTTCACGGCGACCGGATCATCCGACCGGTAGTAGCCGCGGACCTGCAGCGCGTCGTCCACCAGCACGAAGTGGGTGCCGTGGAAGATGTTGTCCGGATCGTCGGCGCCGCCGTCTCCGCCTCCCAGCACCACCTTGAAGCCCTCCATCACCGTGCCCTTCACCTGCTCCGGCGCTCCGGTGAGGAAGCTCCAGCGGCGGGGGTCGGCCTGATGGCGCTCGGCGTATTCGGCCAGCACCGCCGGCTGGTCGTAGGCCGGATCCACCGAGAAGGACACCAGCTGGATCGGCGGCTTGGTGGCCTGGGTCTTGGCCTGCACCTTGCGCATCTCGCCGGTGAAGCGCGGGCAGATCTCGGGGCAGCGGGTGAAGATGAAGTTGGCGATCCACACCTTCCCCTTCAGTTGCTGGCTGCCGAAGGCCTCCCCGCGCTGGTTGGTGAAGGCGAACGCCGGGAGGGTGACCAGCACCGGAGGAGGCCGCAGCATCCGGTCGGTCACCCCGCGGATCAGCACCCCGGTGGAGGCCAGCGCGCCGATCAGCAGCAACCAGAACCAGGGCTTCTTGAAGGGCGGGGTCCGGGAGCGCGGGGCGGAGGGGGGCGAGGGGGCGTCCATGCGGGCTGGTACCTATGTCGGTCCCGGACGCTTCGTCCACTGCGGGCTCGACCGGGTCCGTCCCCTCTTGCAGCGTGGCGCGCATGGCCAGCGCGCGAGGGGCGGGAACGATCTGGGACGTGGTGATCGTGGGAGCCGGCCCCGCCGGGCTGTCGGCGGCGCTGGTGCTGGGGCGTTGCCTGCGCAAGGTGGTGGTGGTGGACGACGAGCGCCCCCGCAACTACGCCGCGGTGGCCTCCCATGGCTTCTTCACCCGCGACGGGATTCCTCCCCAGGAGCTGCGTCGCCTGGGCCGCGCGCAGCTGCGTCCGTATGGGGTGCGGCTGCTGCGGGAGCGCGCGGTGAAGGCCCGGAAGCTGGCCAACGGCACCTTCCAGATCCGCTTGCAGGGAGGAGCGAGGTTGCTGGGGCGGAGGATGCTGGTGGCCACCGGACTGCGGGACCGGCTGCCGGAGATCCCCGGGTTCAAGGCGCTGTACGGCCGCGGGGTCCACCACTGCCCCTACTGCGACGGCTGGGAGGTGCGCGGCCGCCAACTGGCCTCCCTGGGAAGCGGGGCCGCCGCCGCCGAGGAGGCGCTGGCGCTGAAGACCTGGAGCGATTCGGTGGTGCTGTTGACCCACGGACCGCCCCGGCTCTCCCCTGCCCTGCTGGCGCGGCTGGGACGCAACGGGATCCGGGTGCATCCCGAAAGGGTGCTGCGGCTGGAGGCCCGGGACGGCAGGCTGGCCCGGGTGGTGCTGGAGGGCGGGCCGCTGGAGGTGGACGCGCTGTTCTTCCAGCCCCGCCCCGAGCAGCGCTGTGTGATCGCCTCCGACCTCGGCTGCCTGTTCAACCGCCACGGGACGATCAAGACCGGGCGCCGGGAGGAGACCAACGTGGAGGGGCTGTTCGCGGCCGGAGACGCGTCGCGGGACCTGCAGCAGATCTCGGTGGCGGTGGCCGAGGGAGCCAAGGCGGCGATCGCCCTCAACCGGTCGCTGCGCCTGGAGGACGAGCGTTAGACTTCCCCCATGCGCGGAGTGGAGCAGATCCCCTGGGTGTACGACGCGATGTGCTCGCTGCTGGAGGCCACCGGGCTGAGCCGGTGGCGCCGGTGGCTGACCGGCGGGGCCCAGGGGTTGACCCTGGAGGTGGGCAGCGGCACCGGACGGAACCTGCCCCTGTATCCGGTGGAGACGCAGGTGGTGGCGGTGGAGCCCAGCTTGGACACCCTGCGCCGGTCCCGCTCCCGCACCGGAGCCCGGGTGGCGCTGGTGCGCGCCTCCGCCGAGGACCTGCCGTTCCGGGATGGGACGTTCGAGACCGTGGTCTCCGGGCTGGTGTTCTGCAGCGTCCCCGATCCACTCCGCGGACTGGCGGAGGTCCGCCGGGTGCTGAAGGACGAAGGACAGCTCCGGATGCTGGAGCATGTCCGTTCCACCTCCCGGATCGGCGCTGGCTATCAGGATCTGATCCAACCGACCTGGACCCGGGTGGCCGGTGGCTGCCATCCCAACCGGGACACCGAGGCCAATGTCACCGCGGCGGGGCTGCGGATCGATCCCCTCACCCTGCGGGCGAAGGGGAACCTGCGCCGGTTCGTCGCCCGGAAGGGCTGAGAGCCCCGACTGGCGTGGGTGCTGCCTACGAGCTGGATTTGGCCGGTGGGATTTGGGAGTTGGTAACGCCTGCTGTCACCGGGCCTGGGTGAACACCGCCATCGACCTCCCGAGCAGGGTGAAGGTCTGGGGGGCCGGTCCTTCGCTGGGCGCCTGGTCGTCGCCGGTGTACAGCGCCAGCCGCCAGGCGACCCCCTCCTCTCGCGGGAGGGTGAAGGTGATCGCCTCGTGGTGGGCGTTCATCATCACCAACAGCGCGTCTCCGAAGATCCGTTGCCCCCGCTCATCGGTGGAGGGGATGGCGTCCCCCCCCAGCACGAAGGCCATCGACTTGAGCCACGGTCGCTCCCAGGCCTCCTTGTCCATCGGAGTGCCGTCGGGCTGGTACCAGGCCAGGTCCTTGAACTGCGAGTCCCACAGGTAGTCGCCGCGGAAGAAGCGGCGCCGCTGCAGCACCGGCTGCGCATGCCGCAGCTGGATCAGCTTGCGGGTGAACTCCAGCAACGAGCGACCGCGATCGTCCAGGTCCCAGTGAAGCCAGGAGAGCTCGTTGTCCTGGCAGTAGGCGTTGTTGTTTCCTTGCTGGGTGCGGCCCAGCTCGTCGCCGGCGCAGAGCATCGGCACTCCCTGGGAGAGGAGCAGGGTGGCCAGGAGATTTCGCTTCTGCCGCTCGCGCAGGGCGATGATCTGGGGATCCTGCGTCTCCCCCTCCACTCCGCAGTTCCAGGACTGGTTGTCGTCCGCGCCGTCGCGGTTGTGCTCCCCGTTGGCCTCGTTGTGCTTGTGGCTGTAGGTGACCAGGTCGTGGAGGGTGAAGCCGTCGTGGCAGGTGACGAAGTTCACCGAGGCCTGCGGGCGCCGTCCCAGGCCCTGGTACAGGTCCGCCGAGCCGGTCAGCCGGTACCCCACCTCGCCGGCCTGGTTCTCGTCTCCCTTCCAGAACTTGCGCATCGCGTCCCGGTACTTGCCGTTCCACTCGCGAAAGGGCGCCGGGAACCCGCCCACCTGGTAGCCACCCATCCCGGTGTCCCACGGTTCGGAGATCAGCTTCACCCGGGAGAGCACCGGGTCCTGCTGGAGGATCTGGAAGAAGGCGGCCTGGGGATCGAACTCCCCCTTCCCCACGCGGCCCAGCACCGGGGCCAGATCGAAGCGGAAGCCGTCCACCCGCATCTCGGTGGCCCAGTAGCGCAGCGAGTCCGCCACCATCCGCGCGGTCACCGGGTCCGGGACCCGCAGTGAGTTCCCGCACCCGGAGAAGTCCAGGTAGTAGCGGGCCTCGGGCATGGTCCAGTAGTAGGCCGCGTTGTCGATCCCCTTCCAGGACAGGGTGGGGCCCAGGTGGTTGCCCTCGCAGGTGTGGTTGTAGACCACGTCCAGGATCACCTCGATCCCCGCGGCGTGCAGCGCCTTGACCATCTGCTTGAACTCGGCGACCTGCGCGCCCGGGGCCTTGCCGCTGGCGAGCCGGGCCTGGGGCGCGAAGAAGCCCAGGGTGTTGTAGCCCCAGTAGTTGGAGAGGCCCTTCTCCCCCAGGAAGGAGTCGTCCGCCGCCTCGTGCACCGGCAGCAATTCCAGGGCGGTGATCCCCAGCTTCACCAGGTGGTCGATCACCGCCGGGTGGGCCACCCCGGCGTAGGTCCCGCGCAGCGCTTGGGGGACCTCGGGGTGGAGCATGGTCAGCCCCTTGACGTGCCCCTCGTAGAGCACCGTCTCCCGCCAGGGGGTCTCCGGCTTCTTGTCCTCCCCCCAATCAAACCCGTCCGCCACCACCACCGAACGCGGCATCCCCGGGGCGCTGTCCTGATCGTCCCGCTCCAGGTCCCCCTCCGGGTTCCCCAGCCGGTAGCCGAACACCGGCTGGGACCAGTCCACCTCGCCGTGGAGCGCCTTGGCGTACGGGTCCACCAGCAGCTTGGCCGGGTTGCAGCGGTGCCCGCGCGCCGGGTCGTAGGGGCCATGCACCCGCAGCCCGTACAGCTGCCCCGGCTTCAGCCCGGGGACGTACCCGTGCCAGACCCCGTTGGTGTACTCGGGGAGATCGAACCGCCCCGTCTCCCGGGAGGGCTCCTGGGAATCGTAGAGACAGACTTCCACCCGGGTGGCGACCCGGGAGGCCACCGCGAAGTTCACCCCTCGTCCATCGACGGTGGCGCCCAGGGTGTAGGGGCGACCGGGCCAGACCTCAAACGCGCTCATGGGCGACAAGGTGTGCAGCCCTGCCACCCTGTTCAAGCGGCGACTGCCCACTGGGCCCCGGCGACGCCGGGTTCCCATCCAGTGGGCAACACCCTGCTACTTGAGGCGGTCTGACTCCCGGGGGGGCCGGGCAATCTCGCTGGGCTTCTCGCGCAGGCCCTGCTCAATCGACTGCAGGCTGTTCCCCACCACCACGAAGTGGCGCTTGCCCAGCCGCTCTTCACAGGCCGGATCCTTGGGCTGGAAGACCTCCAGGCTCATCCGGGCCGGGGTGGGTTTGATCAGCTTCACCCGCTCCACGCAGTCGCCCACCGTGGACATCAGCGAGTCCCGGGACAGTCCCGGGCGCAGCTCCTCCAGGGGCACCGCCGGGACCGGGTGGCCATCCACCATCGGCAGCGGCTCCGCCGGGGCGGTGGGGTTGGCGCCTGGGCGATCCTTCGCCGCGGCGGTCCCCTCCTCGCCGGGCGCCGCCTCGCCTCCCGAGGCGGAGGAGGTCCCCTCCCGCGGGGTCTCCTCCGGTCCGCGGTTGCAGCCGGCCCAGGCCGCGGCCAGCCCCAGCATCAGTGCCCAGCGGACTACTTGCATCCGTTGGCCTCGTGACGGCACGCGTGCTCCTCGGCGTCGATCGGCAGCTGGTACATGCTCTGGATCAGCTCCTTCTCCTCCGAGACCCGGTTGCCCTGGGTGTTGCCCGCCTCCAGGGTGATCACCCCGGTGGCGGCGTACCCCCCGGAGAGCATCAGCTGCGGCGCCGGGTCTCCCGGGACCGCCACCACCGTCCGGTGGATGCTGCGCCGGTAGCTGCCGGTGGTGGGGTCGATGAAGCTGAACGCGCAGTTGGGCGCGCCGGTGATGAAGTCCGCCTGGTAGAAGCGGGCGTTGTTGGTGCCCGTTCCGGGGCAGATCGCGCCCACCGTGTCGCCCGGCTGGAAGGTGTTGAACAGCACGCAGCCGTCCACGATCGCGGTCGCGGAGCCGGTGCGCTCGTCCCCCAGCGGAAGCCGCAGCCTCCAGCCCTTGTCGGCGGAGGTGGCGACGTTGCCGGAGACCACCCCGGCGCCGGTGGAGGTGGTGTCGGTGATGTCCACCAGGTCCACGTCGTCCAGTCGCCCATCGTCGTAGGTGCCGGCCGCCGCGGAGGTGTTGAAGATCCGATCCCGGCCGTAGCTGAGGAACCCGTAGAAGCGCGCGGTGTTCTCCGGAGCGGTGGCCATCACCCCCTTCAACTTGGCCCAGTCATCCTCCCGGGTGCAGGTGGTGCCGTTGCAGGACACCCGGATCTGCGGCACCGCCCCGCCGGCGTCGGTGAGCATGTTGGTGGTGCAGGAGCCGCCGCTGGCCACCTTCCAGCTGAGGGTGGTGCTGAAGCCGGAGGTGCAGGAGTTGGCGGCGGCGGTGGTCTGGCTGCTGGTCCCGTAGGCGAACGCCACCGGATCATTGGCCAGGGTGGCGGCGGTGGTCCCGCTGCGGGTGGTGGTCATGGTGACCGGGCCCACGTTGCAACCCTGGGCGATGCAGCCCCGCAGGTTGGAGAGCCGGCAGGTGGGGCCACCGGTGTCGGTGAGGTTGTTGCGATCCCCGGACCCCAGGTAGGTGTGCAGCGTCCCATCCTTGGGGTCGATGGTGTTGGAGGTCACCTGGCTAAACGGCTCCTTGTACTGGCCGGAGTTGGCGGTGGTGGCGTTCACCTGATCCGCCAGATCCTTGCCGGTGGGCGTGGCCTGGAAGGACCGGGCGGCGAACCAATTGCCGACCTTCCCGGTGGTGGCGTCGATCTCCCCCGGGCTCCAGAAGCGGACCGTCCACACCTGACCGCCGTAGTCGCCCACGGTGGCGGTGTCGAAGAGCAGATCGAAGTCCAGCGAGGAGGTCACCCCCTGGCCGATGTCCAGCATCCCCACACCCGCCGCGAAGGGGAACATCGCCTTGCTGGAGTTGGGGCTGCCGTCGTTGAAGGACATGGTCCAGATCGACTTGCCGGTCCGGATGTCCAGCATCGCCAGCATCCGTCCCCGGTTGAGGTACTTGTCGTAGCCGCCGTTCATGAAGACGATCCACTGCTCCTTGGCCTTCACCCCGTCGATGTTCAGCGGACCGGAGGAGTCGTCGCGGATCGCCACCGGACCGATCGGCGGCGGCTTGGGCGAGAAGTTGGTGGTGGCCTCTCCGACCAGCAGCGCCTCCTGGTCGCAGGGCTGCGGCCACATCCACAGGAAGTCACCCTGGGCGAAGTCCTCCCCCACGTTGGTGTTGGTGGTCCCCAGCAGGCGGGTCAGATCCAGCGCGAAGCGGTGGACGCCGCCGGTGCCCGACCCGGTGACCGCCACGGTGCGGTACTCGTCGCGCTGCTTCTTGCCGTCTGAGTTGCTGTCCACCCAGACTTCCCGGACCATCGGGCTGGAGTCCACGAAGTAGCCGTGCTTGCCCAGCGCGTTGGCCATCTTGGGGAGCATGTCCGGGGGAACGAACGCCCACAGCTCCTTGCCGGTCCCGGCGTCATGCAGCGGCAGCCCGGTGTCCGGGTCGGTGCCCAGGAAGTTGCCGTTGTGGAAGGCGTGCAGCATCCCGCCGTTGGAACCCACCACCGCCACCTTGGAACGCTTGCCCCGGTCGTCCACGTAGGTGTCGTAGGCGTCCTTGACCGGCGCGGTGCCGTACTCCGCCAGCGGGGTGTCGGTGCCGTACAAAGCCTCGGTGCATTGGTTGGTCAGCCCGCAGTAGCGCCGGTCCAGGGGCGGATCGATCGACACCGGCGCGGAGTGGAAGATGTCGTGCAGCAGGAAGCGGCGATCCTGCAGCCGCTTGAGCGGATCGGTGGAGAGCTGGTTGGCGCCGCGGTACCAGCGGATCACCACCTCCGCGCACTGCACCGGGGTGAGGGCCGAGCCCATCTTGGTGGCCAGATCCGCGCAGAACGCCGGATCCTGGGTGATCCCCAGGTAGGGGAGCAGCTTCGCCGCGTTGGCGGCGGTGAACTCGAACGGGGTGTCGGAGGCGTCAATCTTCCCGTCTCCCGAGTCGTCCACCACGGTCCAGATCTTCCGGGTGGTCCAGGCCGGGGCGCCCCGCGCCTTGAGCACCGCTCCCGCTTCCCAGAAGGGCACCGCCGGGGTGGTGGGGGCGTTGGCCAGCACGAACCCGCCCTCGGAGTCTTCAATCACCGCCTTGCCGTTGGCGTCGATCAGGTTGACGTCGTTGCAGGTTCCGTCCCGGTTGAGGTCGTTGGGATCGCCGGCTCCGGGGGGATCGGTCAGCAGGGTGGCGGCCTTGACCGGATCGCAGCCCAGCACCTCCTCCGAGCCCACCTCGAAGCGATAGAGGAAGCCCTCCCGCGGGGCGTTGAGGGTGGCGCTGGGCTTGAAGCGGGGCAGCAGCGAACCGCCGCTGCGGTTGATCTGGAAGCTGGCCACCGAGGCCGCCGAGAAGGAGGTGGCCCGGGTCTCGATGTTGCCGATGATGCTCAACAGCGCCAGCTCCAGCGAGGCCCGGTCGTCCGCCTCGTAGTACCAGTCCCCGTCGGAGTTGCCGCCCACCACGGTGGTGTTCTTGAGCAGCGGGCTGCTGAGGCCAAAGGCCACCGCGTAGATGTTCAGGGTCTGATCGCTGGCGGTGTTCAGGTCGCCGATGGTGGCGGGGGTGGACTCTTGAAGGTCGTTCTCGTGGAGGAACTTGGCCACGTCGTCCAGCTTCTGGTGGTCGCCGTTGCCGCAGTCGGGAGTGCCGTTGGAGTCCTCGTCCGGACACACCACCTTGCAGTCCCCGCTGGTGGTGGAGCAGCCCAGCCGGGGGGTCTTGAGTCCGTTGATCTTCTCCAACCGGGAGACGGGGAGGCTGCTGTCGTTGGTGGGTTCACCGTCAGTGAGGATCACCACGTTGCTGTCCTGACACCCCCAGCAGACGCTGCGGGTCTCGGAGTTCAGCGAGCCGTTCTTGAAGTCGGTCTTGAGGTAGCTGGAGTCGAACCCGTACTTGGTGGTGTAGATGCTGTTGGACGAAGAGAAGTACTGGCCCACGTTGAACAGGGCCTCCGCCAGCGGGGTGGAGGTCTTGAAGTGGATGCTGTTGATGTCGTTGATGTAGGAGGCGCGGTTGGAGTCGAAGGAGCTGCCGTCCTTGATGATCTGCTTGCAGGACGGGTTCTGTCCCTGGACCAGATCGCCGCCGTCGCTGTCGTTGAAGATGCTGTAACCGGCCCGCATCCGGCGCAGGTTCTTGATCACGTTCTTCAACACGATCCGCAAGGTGACGTACTTGGGCGGGTTGAGGTTCAGGAACTCGCCGGTGAAGATCACATCGTCTTCGTACTTCGGGTCCTCGAAGTCGATGTTGGGATCAATGTAGTAGCCCTTGGTGTTCAGGCACGCGGTGCAGGCGGCGTACTCCAGACCCAGGGTCGAGTACCCGAAGTAGCCGTTGCACACCTCGCCGGCGTTGGCGCGACTCATCGCCGGGGGGCTGTCCTGCTTGCTCTTGTCGCTGGTGTCCCACCAGGTCTGGTAGCGGTAGTACTTGTTGCGCACGAACAGGTTGGGAAAGCCGGTGTCGGAGCCCTCTCCTGTGCCGGTGTCCTGGTAGGCGTACTTGGCGTCGGTGGCCCGCACCGCGGGGTCCGGGTTCCAGCCGGTGGCCAGCAGCAGGTCGTTGAGGGTGTTGTTGGCGCAACGCACCGCCAAGCCCTCCCGGTCGTCGAGCTCCCGGTCCAGCGCGGCGTGCACCGCCAGCTCGTTCATCGATCCCGAGTTGTCGATCAGGAAGTGGATGTTGGGCGGGGCGCCCTCGGTGGCGAAGAACCGCTCATCCGCTTCCACGTCCTGCCCCCGGATCACGTCCTGGGAGACGCTGGTGGTCAGCTGGCAGCAGGCCGCCTCCTGGGCACCGGCGGACGCGGGGACCACCAGCAAGGACAGCGAAGAGAGGACCGCAACCGAGAACGTTCTCATGGCACTTGTCTTTCTCAAGGTCAGATCCCCACCCGGATACCGAATTCGACTTCCTGCTCAGGCCCGTTGGCCTGGTCCTGACAGGTCGCGGTGACCCGGTAGTAGGCGGCGCGCAGCGATCCGCCGCGCCCGGACCGGTTGGTCAGATCCTGCCCCCGGTTCCCGGAAGGGGCGGCGGTGTCCGGCAGCCGCTCCACCGAGGTGAGCACCGTGGATCCCGCCCGGTGGCCGGTGCGCAGCCGCAGGGTCTCGCCCCCCGGCATCGGCACCGTCTGGTCGAAGGTGATGTCCTCCACGTTGGAGGCCAGGACCCGGATCCGGGACAGGAACTCGTTGCGGGCCGCCTGCAGGCACGCGCTCTGCCGCTCGGCGCGGCTGCGGAGCACCGCCGCGGACTGCTCGGAGCCGGTGAAGGCGATGGCGCCGGCCACCAGCAGGGTGAGCAGCACGATGATCAGCATGGTGAACACCAGGGAGAATCCCCGCTGTGACTGGTCGCTTCGTCGTTGGCGCATCGGACTCACCCTCCCCCGACTGCGGGGCTCTGGAACTGGTTCTTCATCAGCAGATTCTTGGGGGCCACCGAGACCCGCAGCACGGTGCGGGCATAGCCGCCTGCCTGGGGGGAGAAGGCGGGGGTGGTCACCGGGGTCCCCAGGTTCTCCAGCGCCTTCCAGGGGATGGCTCCCCCTGCCAGCGCCGCGCCGGACTCGCCGGTGATTGCGTTATCGCCCACCCGCTCCTGCTCCCGGACCGCGCCCCGGACCACCAGGGTGATCCGCACCTGGCGGATGTTGGCCGGGTGGTTCACCAGCCGGGAGGCGTCGCTGTAGAAGTCCTCCATCTCCGGGCCGGTGGCCGAGGCGGCCCAGGCGTCTCCGTAGCCGGGGGCATCGGTCACGCCCACGATGGTGGGCGGCGCGTCGTCGTTGCTGTTGAGGATGTAGGCCAACTGCAGCTGTTCCACCCCCTGGGCCAGGGGCACCGAGTCATCGGCGTTGAAGGAGCCATCCCCGTTGGAGTCCAGCCCCCGGTGCAGCATCAGGTACGGGACCGGCGGGGTGGCAGCGTCGCGGTCGTCGTCAAAGGCGGCCACGTAGAAGGAGGAGCGCTCCACCTTGATCAGGGTGGCGGTCCCGTCGTCGTAGCAGCCGTCGTTGAGCTGGGCCTGCTGGTGGAAGCGGGGACCGGGCGCCCCCCGCGGGCTCTCGGCGACGGCCGCGTTGCGCAGACTGACGGTGGTAGCGCCGGCCAGGGCCCGGGCGGAGACCACCGAGTAGGCGTGGCTCTCGCCACCGGAGCACACCGCCAGCAGGATCTGCCCCGGCTCCAGCGCCTCGGTCAGCGCCGGGGTGAAGTCCAGGCTGTCGTCGTCGGCGGCGGTGAGGGTGCGAGCGGTGAAGCGGGGGTCGCGGCTGTGCACCGCCACCGCGTCCGGGAAGTTCACCCCGGCGGCATCGCCGGCGGCGTTGTAGGAGTCGAAGGGAATGAAGGCCAGGGCCGGGTCCACCCCGTAACCGGCCCGGCGCACCCGCTCCTCCAGGAAGGTGAGGCTGGTGCGGGCGCTGGCCTGCGAGCTGCGCCGTCCCTCGTGCCGCTGGTACATCTGGACCTGGGTGAGGAAGACGGTGCTCACCGCCGCCACCGCCACCGAGGCGATCAGCATCGTCACCATCAGCTCAATCAGGGTGAAGCCGCGCGCGGTCCGCATCTAGATCTCCGGGATGATGCTGCGATCGCCGCCCAGGACCGCGGCGAGGTCGGCCTTGGCCGTCCACAGGGTCAGCTGCTTGTCCCTGCCATTGGCGCCCGGGAAGACCACCATCACCGCGATCCGCTTGGAGGACCCCACCTCCCGGGCCCGCCACATCACCTCGATGGCCCCGGTCTCCACGTCCGAACCGAGGATGGCGCCGGCCGCGCCCAGCAGCGGACGACCCGCCTCCACGTCGGTCAGCCGGTGCAGCCCGTTGGCGTTGGAGGGATCCACGAAGGTGGCGTCCAGCGCGCTGGTGCTGACGGAGAGGGCGGCGTGGTCGTAGGGAAGGCGCTCGAAGGCATCCACCAGATCCCGGGCGATGGTGGCGGCGATGGTCTCCCGGCGGGCGATCCCCGACTGCTGGCTGGCCAGGGCGTTCATCTGGAGGATCCCCAGCAGCCCCACCGACATGATCGCCAGGGAGATCATCGCTTCGATCAACGTCTCGCCACGCTGGGCACGATTGGGAAGGCGCATCATTGGAAGATCCTCACCATCCCGCTGGGGACGGAGATGGCCAGCACCTTGGTGGTGGGCCCGGTGTTGGTGCCTTGCAGGTTGCCCAGCGCCAGGGCCCCGCCGCTGGCGTTGGCGGCGGTGGCCATGGTGGCCGAGCCGTTGGGGTGGAAGCGCAGCGCCCCCAGCGATCCTCCGCTGGCGGCGGTGCAGAAGGTGCAGGCCTCCAGCAAGTCCCCCGCCCCGGCGGCGGCGATGGAGATGGCGGTGAAGGGGGCGGGGAAGCCGCCCACCATGCTGGGAACCGGCGGGGGGTCGAGCGGGAGGTACACCACCCCGTCCTCGAAGGCGGTGTGGTCGATGATCCGCCCGCCCAGGGAGGTGGTCAGCCCGGCGCGGGAGGTGAGGTCCACCGAGGCCCAGGTGGGGGCGGGGTCGGCGCGTTCCAGCAGCACCACCCCCGAGCCGAGCTTGCCCGAGTACCAGATCACATACTGGGGGACCCCGGCGCTGGTGGCCCGCATCTGCGCGACCGTGGTCAGCGAGGTGGATTCGAAGATGGCGTTGTTGGCCCGGGCCCGGCGGGTCCCGTAGATCATGGCCGGGCCGGCCAGCGCCGCCAGCAGACCGATCAGCGCCACCACGATCATCACTTCGATCAGGGTGAACCCTGCGGTTCCGGGTGACGCTCTGCGTCGGACTTTTGGGAGGGTGTTCGACATGGCGGGCAACACTCTGCACCCCCCGTTCCCGGCGGATCAACTTCCCGTCCAGCAGTGAAGACCGCCTGCCAGCAGTGCTTTTCGGAGGCCGCGGGCTGTGTAACCTTTGCGGAGTCGCAAACCACTGCGTAGGTGTTTCCACCCATAGACGTTGGAAGTGTCCATGAACCCGGCCCAGGCGGCAGAGAACCTCCGGCGACGAAGGCTGCTGCTCGCCTGGTCGGTGGGGGGAGGCGGGGCGCTGTTGTGGCTGGGCGCCTTCTCCGTGCCCCACGGGCTGCCTGCCTGGGCGGCGGCACTGTCCGTGGGGGCGCTGGGCGGGTCCCTGGGGCTGGCGGCCTGGCTGGGTGGGCCGCGGCTGCTGCGGGGCAGTGAGGACCTGCTGCAGGAGGAGATCACCCGGCTTAGGGCCGCGGAGGCGATGGAACGGCAGGCGAACACCGACCTGGGCAAGTGGATGGCCTCGGCGGTCCAGGAGCTGCGGGCCCTCTCCGAGCGGGTGGTGCAGATCCAGGAGACCGAGCGGGGCCGGCTGGCGCGCGACCTCCACGACAGCGTCGGCCAGGCCTTGACCGCGCTGCAGCTGGATCTGGAGCTGCTGCGCCGCGAGCTGCCCGCCCCCGCCGCCCAGGAGCTGTTGGACCGGGCCCACACCGCCTGCGGCGACGCGATGTCCGACCTGCGCCGGGTGGTCTACGACCTGCGGCCCCCGGAGCTGGTGGAGGGGGCGGAGGTGGCCGGGGTGCTGGGCTCCTACGCCGAGCGCTTCGAGCTGCGCACCGGGGTCCCCACCTCCTTCCGGGCCACCGGGGGGGCGATCCGCTCCACCGAGATCGCCACCTGCCTGCTGCGGGTGCTGCAAGAGGCGCTGACCAACGTCAGCCGCCATGCCGCGGCCACCGAGGTGGGGATCCTGCTCCAGGTCCGCCCCCGGGAGGTGGTGCTGGAGGTCCACGACGACGGCCAGGGCTTCGAGCCCGCCGCGCCGCGGACCGGCACCGGCCTGCGCGGCATCCAGGAGCGTTGCGCCTTCCTTGGCGGTACGGTGTCCCTGCAGAGCAGGCCCACCGAGGGCACCCGCATCTCCATCCACCTTCCGGTTCCCGGCGAGCTGACCCCATGATGAACGACAAGAAGATCCGCCTCGTCCTCCTCGACGACCACCAGGTGGTCCGCGAGGGGGTGCGCACCCTGTTGGCCCAGGAGCCCGATCTGGAGGTGCTGGGCGAGGCCTCCACCGCCCAGGAGATGGTGGCCCTGTGCGAGAGCGTCCAGCCGGACGTGGCCATCTTCGACATCAGCCTCAAGGGGCCAGATGGGCTGGAGGCGCTCAAGCAGCTGCGCCGCACCCGCCCGGACATCCGCCCGGTGGTGCTGACCATGCACGACGACGCGGCCACCCTGGATCGGGCGCTGCGGGCCGGCGCCCGGGGCTACGTGCTCAAGGGCGCCGGGGTGCGCGGGCTGTGCGAGGCGATCCGCCAGGTGATGCGCGACGAGGCGTACCTCAGCCCGCAGGTCTCCCACTACGTGCTGCGCGGGTACCTGAAGGAGGAGGACAACGCCGACCCGCTCACCGACCGCGAGCGCCAGGTGCTGAACCTGATCTCCGAGGGCTTCACCGGCCGGGAGATCGCCGAACAGCTGGGGCTGCGGCCCAAGACGGTGGAGAACCACCGGGCGCACATCATGTCCAAGCTGGGGATCCACACCACCGCCGGCCTGGTCCGCTACGCGCTGTCCTCGCAGCCGCCGCTGAGCCGCTGACTACTCCGCGGAGGTCGGAGAGGGCGCCATCTTCATCACCGCTTCGCAGACGGTGAGCACGTCCGAGACCTGGAACGGCTTGACCACGTACTCCTTGAGACCGGCGTCCAGGGCCCGGGCCATGATCCCCTCCGAGGGGTAGCCGCTGATCAGGATCCCCTGGAGGTGGGGCAGCCGGGCGCGGGCCTGGCGGAAGAAGTCGATCCCGTCCATCCCCGGCAGCACCCGGTCCACGATCACCAGCCGCGGCTGCTGGGTCTGCAGCTCCGCCAGCGCCGACTCGGCGTTCTCGTAGGTGGTCACCACGTAGCCGGCCCGGGAGAGGATGGAGGTCAGCAGCACCCGCACCGAGAGCTCGTCGTCCACGACCACGATTCTCGGTTTGCCTTCGGTGGATGCGCTCATGGGAGTCGAAACGGGGTGCGGGCCGGCGGAGCCTACCTCGACCGCCCCCCTGCTGGCCCGGAGATCTCTGGGGCCAACGGAACTGCCACTCCCGCCCACCTGGGCCGCGGGTGCCCCAGAAACACCAGACCCCGCCACCTCGGAAGCGAGGTGCGGGGTCCGGTCAACGGCTCGGTGACCGCCTGGAGCTACTTGGTGGGCAGGAACACGTCGTTGAACTCGGTGATCGCCTGGTTCACCCGGGTCTTGATGTCCGCGGTGAACTCCTTCTTCGCGGCCAGGTCGGCGATCAGCTGGGGGTTCTTGCCGTCCACGTACTCCAGGAACTCCTTGGTCCAGCGGCCGACGTCCTTCACCGGCACGTCGCGGATCCAGCCGCGCTTCTTGGGATCGTCGCGGTTGGTGGCGGCGTAGATCTGCAGCACCTGGCGCTCCACCGGCATCGGGTCGTACTGGACCTGCTTGAGCAGCTCCACCAGCCGCTCGCCACGTGCCAGGGTCTCCTGGGTGGCCTTGTCCAGGTCGGAGCCGAACTGGGCGAAGGCGGCCAGCTCGCGGTACTGGGCCAGCTCCAGCTTCATCGATCCGGCGACCTGCTTCATCGCCTTGATCTGCGCGGCGGAACCGACGCGGGACACCGAGAGACCGACGTTGATCGCCGGGCGGACGCCGGCGAAGAACAGGTCGGTCTCCAGGAAGATCTGCCCGTCGGTGATCGAGATCACGTTGGTGGGGATGTACGCGGACACGTCGCCGGCCTGGGTCTCGATGATCGGCAGCGCGGTCAGCGACCCGGCCCCCTCCTCGTCGGAGAGCTTGGCGGCCCGCTCCAGCAGGCGGGAGTGGATGAAGAACACGTCGCCCGGGTACGCCTCACGGCCCGGCGGGCGGCGGAGCAGCAGCGACAGCTGGCGGTAGGCGACGGCCTGCTTGGAGAGGTCGTCGTACACGATCAGCGCGTGCATCTTGTTGTCGCGGAAGTACTCCCCCATGGTCACGCCGGTGTAGGGCGCGAAGAACTGCATCGGGGCCGGGTCGGAGGCGTTGGCCGCGACCACGGTGGTGTACTCCATGGCGCCGAACTTCTGCAGCTTGTCCACCACCTGGGCCACGGTGGACTGCTTCTGGCCGATGGCCACGTAGATGCAGAACACGTTCAGGCCGCGCTGGTTGATGATCGTGTCCAGCGCCACCGCGGTCTTGCCGGTCTGGCGGTCACCGATGATCAGCTCGCGCTGTCCACGGCCGATCGGCACCAGTGCGTCCAGCGCCTTGAGGCCGGTCTGCAGGGGCTCGTGCACCGACTTGCGCTTCACGATGCCCGGGGCCTTGGTCTCCAGCCGGCGGGACTCGGTGGCCTGGATCGGACCCTTGCCGTCGATCGGCTGGCCCAGGGCGTTCACCACCCGGCCCAGGAGGCCCTTGCCCACCGGAACGGAGGCGATCTGGTTGGTGCGCTTGACGGTGTCACCCTCGCGGATGTCCTGGAACTCGCCCATGATCGCGATCCCGACGTTGTCCTCCTCGAGGTTGAGGACCAGGCCGCGGACGCCATTGGCGAACTCCACCAACTCACCCGACTGCACGCCCTCCAGGCCGTACACGCGGGCGATCCCGTCGCCCACCGAGAGCACGGTGCCGGTCTCGGCCACCGTGACCTTCTTGCCGTAATCCTTGATCTGATCCCGGATGATTCTGCTGATCTCGTCCGCGCGGATTTCCATTGTCGTTTCCTGGTGCCGCAAATTGCGGGGCCCCCAAAACCGGGCCGCGAAAAAAGGCCCGCCCTCCTAACACCCCCCGGGGCCAGGTAGCAACGCCGGGAAACAGCCCCCCTCCCAACCGAGGCCCTGGGGCGCTTAACGGTCCCACGAGGGATTACGATGCCCCCCGCGGTCTCCCGGCCGGGGCGCCGCCTGTTGTAGCCTCCGGGGGCCCATGAACCTGATTGTCGCCTTGAGCGCGCTGGCCCTCTCCACGGCCGCCGCCACTCCCATCAAGCTTGCCGCCCCCGGTCTCACCTACGTGGGAGTCGACCCCAAGTCGGGCGACTTCTTCGTGGACTACCTGGCCCAGCAGTTCCGGACCCACGGGATCCTGGTCACCACCCAGTCCCAGGTGGCGGCGATCATCGGCCTGGAGCGCCAGAAGTCGCTGCTGGGCTGCGGGGAGACCTCCTCCGAGTGTCTGGCCGAGCTGGCCGGGGCGCTGGGGGTGGACGGGGTGATCACCGGCAGCCTGGCCCGCACCGGCAAGGGCAGCTGGGTGATCAACCTCAACGTGATCGCGGCCAACGATGGCCGGACCATCGGCAGCGCCTCCACCCGGGTCCGGGATGACGACGCCCTGCTGGACTGGATCAACGAGGTCGCCGGCCAGCTGGCGCCCAAGCTCCATCAGCAGTTGCGCAAGGCCGGCGCCCCGCCTCCGGAGGTGAAGACGGTGGCCCGCACCGAGCTGCCGATGCCTCCTCCTCCCGGACAGCTGGCCGCCGCACCGACGCTGCAGCCGGCGCCTCCCGCCGACCCCGGTACCCGCTTCGGGCTGGCCAAGTGGGTGGTGGCCGGGACGGGGGCGGCGGCACTGGCCACCGGGATCGGCTTCTTCGGGGCGGCCCACGTCTCCCGGGCCCAACTGGACGGGGGCCAGGTGGTGATCGCCTCCCGGGCCCAGCTGGACCAGACGCTGGGGGGAATCGCCGGTCTGCAGACGATCTCGCTGATCGCCACCGCGGTGGGGGTGTTGGCGGGCGGGGCGGGGGCGGCGCTGTTCGTGCTGGACCAGCCCCCCGGGGTGCAGGTCACGGTGGGCCCCACCGGGGGCAACGTCTCCTTCTCCTGGGTGCTTCGATGAACGCGCGGATCGGTTGGGCGCTGGTCGCCTGTCTGGGCCTGGTCGGCTGTGTGGACACCGGCGCCGAGAGCTGGTGCGAGGACCATGACGCCATCTGCAAGACCACCGTCTCCACCGTGGAGCCGGCGGAGGGGCCGATCACCGGCGGCACCGCGCTGACCATCCGCGGCGCCGCCCTGGAGGCGGGCGGGGACCTCTTCCTGGGGGGGAACCGGCTGCTCAACGTGGTCTACAAGAGCCGCAACGAGGTCCAGGCCACCTCCCCGATCGGCGTCCTGGGCCCGGCGGTGCTCAAGGTCGTCAACCTCAACGGGGAGTTCGAGTTCCCGGGGAAGTTCACCTACCGGGCCCCCTCGGTGGTGCAGTCGGTCATTCCCCAGCGGGCGCCCAAGTGGGGGGGAACCCAGGTGACCGTGCAGGGGAGCGACTTCTATCCCGGAACCCGGCTGTTCCTGGCGGATCATGAGGTCCTCCCGGTGACGATCAGCCCCGATCGGACCACCCTCACCGGGACGGCTCCTCCTCACGGTGCGGTGGGGGATGTGCCGCTGCGGCTGGAGGGCCCGGGCGGCACGGTGCTGGTCACCGGCCTGTTCCGCTATGTGGCCTGGGAGCGCCGCACCGCGAGGGGGCTGAACGACTTCGGCGGGGTGCGGTGGATGGCCCGCGGTGGCTCTCCCGAGGTGTACTACGTGGGCACCTCCTCCGACCTCTATCGGTCGGACAATGGGCTGGACACCTGGACCCGGGTCCTCCATCCGGCGGTGGACCGAGTGGCGCGGGACACCCACCTGGTGGTGGACCGGCTCGACGGCCAGCGGGTGTACTTCGCTTCCGACATCCTCTTTCGCTCCAACAATGGCGGGATGAGCTGGCTGCGCACCGAGCTGACCGAGAACGGCCAACCGACGATCATCCGCGCGCTGGCGCAGCGAGCCACCGACGGAAGGCTGTTCGCCGCCAGTGACCAGTCGCTGTTCTTCAGCGACAATCAGGGCGCGAGCTTCACCCGGCTCTCCGGCCATACGGTGACCTCGGTGCGCCAGCTGCGGGTGCATCCCCTCAACCCGGACGCGATCCACCTGATGGGTCATCAGGGCCTCTCCGCGCTCAGCACCAATGGGGGGCTGACCTTCTCCTACTTCGATACCCAGGAGGTGTCCGTCGCCGAGCCCGGTCTGGGCGCGGACGAGTTCTGGTACGGCACCCACTTCGGGGAGCTGCGCCAGAGCTGGAACCTGGGGCTGACCTGGAGCATTCCGCCCGAGACCTCCCCCGCCGGAAGCTGTCTGGCCTTTCACGCCAACCCCGCCACCGCCCGGTACGCGCTGTCCGACTTCCAGCAGGTCTTCGAGCTGGATCCCTCCGGCAGCCCGGTCGCCTGGAACTCCTTGCTGCAGCTGCGGGACGTCCACGCCCTGCTCTCCGACTCCTCCGGCCGGTTGATCATGGCCGGCGGCGGCGGCGTGGTCCGCCGGGACACCCCCACCGGAAACGCCTTCTCTCCGATGCATCAGGGGATGGAGAGCCCCTGGCTGCAGGCCCTGGCGCAGGACGGCTTGGGGCTCTACGCCGGAACCCGCTCGGGCCGGGTCGCCTTCAGCCGCGATCAGGGAAGGACCTGGGAGGATCGGGGCGCGGTGTCGGGATTCCGGGGTGTGACCTCCCTGGCGGTCGTCCCGGAGGCAGGCCAGTCGGTGCTCTATGCGCTGGTGGAGGGGGGCGACCTGTTCCGCCAGGCCCCGGGGGGACCCTGGTCCCAGGTGGTGGACCCGACCGGAGCCGTGATCAGTGGAAGCAGGCTGAAGACCCAGGCGGATTCCGGCCTGCTGTACCTGATTGACTCCTTCCGGTTGCTCCGCAAGGAGCCGGACGGCGGCTGGTCCAATGACGGGACCGGGCTCGGCTCCGGCTCCGCGGCCGGGGTGGTGGCCCGGTTCGATGGCGCCAACCTCCAGCTGTACACGGTGCTGGGCGGCGGCGGCCTCTCCTCCCAGGCCTATACCCGGCCCGCGGCCGGGACCAACACCTGGACCCCGGTGGGAAACTTGGTGCCGGAGACCTTTGGCTTCGTGCCCAGGGAGCTGGTCGCCACTCCCAACGCCCTGGTGGCGCTGGTGGGAGACAGCCGGGTGGCGCGGATGCCCTTCGACACCCAGATCTGGGAGCTGCTCCCGGAGAACGCGGCGGGCTATTTGCGGTATTCGAAGTACTTGTTCACCGCCCCGGCCCCCAGCCAGACGGTGTACGCGGGCAGCGAGTTCTCCCTCCTGCGCTCCGATGACTCGGGCGTCAGCTGGCGACCGCAGGTGCTGGAGACCTACGGAGGGGCGGCGGTCGCCGGACTGGTGGACCGGAACGATCTCAACCTGGTGTTCTTGCCGGCCAGCTCCTCCGGGCTGGTGCTCAGCCAGACCGGCGGGGAGTAGCCTCAGCTCCGCCGCAGCGAGCCGACGGTGAAGCCCCGGACCGGGGCCTGGGCCACGTCCTCCACCGGGGCGGACCCGGCGCGGTGGCGGGGGCCCTGGGTGGGGGCGGGCCGGTCGGAGGCCGCAGCGCCGGAGAGCAGGGCCTGGATCCGCTGCCAGCGGGCCTTCTCCCCTTCCACCAGCGAGAGCAGCTCCGGACGGACCTTGGGATCCGCGGAGCGGGCGGAGTCCACCATCCGGTCCAGGAACGGCATCAGGTAGCCAAAGTCGCGTTCGAAGTTGCCGGCCATGGAGGGGGCCCTCAGCGGCGGGGAAGGACCAGCTTCACGTCGAACACGTAGCTGACCGACACCGGCCGGCCCTGGAAGGTGACCGGCTTGTAGAGGCGCGAGTAGAGCGACTCCAGCACCGGCTTCTCCATGTAGGGCAGCGACTTGATCACCCGGCAGTTCTCCAGCCGGCCGGCGGTGGTGATCACGCACTTGACGATCATCAGCCCCTGGACCTGGGCGGTGAGCGCCTCGCGCGAGTACTGCACCGGCTTGCCGGATTCGATCGGGACCGGGCGTTCCATCCCCTCCCCGAAGGCGATGATCTCGCTGCCATCCGAGGCGCGGGTGGTGGCCGGGGCGGCCACGATCGCCGCGGCGGGGACGGTGATCCCCTCCGAGGGGGCGGCCTCGATGGTCGCCGGGCGGTTGGCCACCGCGGAGGCAGTGGCCGAGGCGGCGTAGGGAGAGGCGTAGGGATCCCCCTGGAAGCCACCGGAGCCGGGGCCACCCAGCGCGGGCGTGGCGGCCACCTCCGCCCGGGGCGCCTCGGGGGGCGGGGCCACCGTCTCCGGGACCTCATCCCGGGGAGGAGGCGCGCTTCTGGCCACCCGCGCGCCACCACCGGAGGGAGCCGGACGTTCGCTGGCCTTGCGCTGCAGCCGCTGGGTGATCAGCACATCCCCCGAGCCGCCGGCGGTGACCGCCAGGGGGTGGTGACCGTCGAGGATGAACACCAACTCCGCGGTGGCGGTGCCATCCGGGCCGGGGGGAACCTCGAAGCTGGTGGGGGTGCGGCCCAGATCGCGGGCCCCCATGAACACCTGGGCCCCGGAAGGTTCGGTGGAGACCTTGAAGCGCACCGCCCGGGCCGGAGCGGCGTCGGCGGGCTTGTCGGTGGGCGAAGCGGCGCCGGGGACCACCGCCGGCTTGGCCGCCTGGGCCTGCTCCGCTTCGCCGCGGGTGTCGCGGGAAAGCAGCCAGCCGCCCAACCCCAGCACCAGCAGGGCCACCGCGGCGATCACCGCGTTCTTCACCGCCGGGTTGCCGGTCTCCTCGGTGGAGGCCACCGAGAACAGGTTGGGCTCCGCCGGGGGAAGGGCCGGACCGGGAGGCATCGTCTTGTGCACCGACCCGAACAGCGGCGTGGGGGCCGACGGGGCCGGGGTCTGCCCGCCCGACTGCGGCTGGGTCAGGTGGTAGAACTGCCCGGTGGGGGTGCGCATGTGCGCGCCGGTGGGGACGTTCCCCCCGGAGGGGGCGGGGGTGGCCGGCAGCATCGCCGGGTTGTTGGGATTGGGGGTGGCCAGGCCGCGTCCGCCCGGCAGCGGGGGCGGGGTGACCCCGGGAGGCAGCGCCCACTTCCCGGTCTGGGAGGCGGCCTGCTGCGCCTGGAAGCTGGAGGAGAGCCCCACCTGACCGCCGCCCACCAGGCGCAGCGCGTCCAGCAGCTCGTCCATGGTCTGGTAGCGGTGGTGCGGCTCCTTCTCCAGGCAGCGCATCACCACCCGCTCCACCTCCACCGGCAGATCCAGGTCCGGCCGCATCTGACGGAAGGTCGGCGGGGGGTCCTTGATGTGCTTCACGATCACTTCCAGGTAGTCCTTGGCCTGGAAGGGAGGGCGGGTGGTCAGCATCTCGTAGAGCAGGATGCCGAAGGAGTAGATGTCGCTGCGGGGATCGCTCTGGTTCTTGGCCTGTTCGGGGGCCATGTACTGCGGAGACCCCAGCAGCATCCCGTTCTGGGTGATCGCCGGGTTGACCGCCTCCGACTCGGGGACGAAGGACTTGACCAGGCCGAAGTCCAGCACCTTGACCACGTCGTTGTCCGCCTCGTCCAACAGCATCACGTTGGCGGGCTTGAGGTCCCGGTGGAGGATCCCGAACTTGTGCGCCTCGCGCAAAGAGCGGCAAACCTGTTGCCCGATCCCGATCCCCCGCTGCCAGGAGATCGGCCCGTGCTTGGCCAGCATCTCGGCGACGGTGTGACCCTCCAGGTACTCCATCGCGATGTAGAAGATCCCGTCCTCGGTCTGCCCGTAGTCGATCACGGTGACCGTGTTCGGGTGGCGCAGCCGGGAGGTGAGCGAGGCCTCCAGCACGAACCGCTTGACGAAGCCCGGGTCCTTGCTGTTGGCGAAGTGCGGGTGCAGCACCTTGAGCGCCACCACCCGGTCCAGCGGGGACTGAATGGCCTTGTAGACCTTCCCCATCCCGCCGGAGCCAATCGGCTCGACGATGCTGAAACGTCCGTTGAGCACGCGTCCGCAAAGCGGGTCCGCGATGTTCAACGAAATCTCGTGCTGCTTCTGCGAGGACTCGGCCTCGGCCATGGGGTCCCCCGCTGAGGGATGGGCTCCCTGACATGAAGCGTCAGGGGCGCGCCATCAAACCACAGACTGCCGCCCTGCGACACCCCGGTTCTCACCGTGGGTGAAGGCACGGTTCCGTGCCTCCAGAGCGGGCAACCAGGCCTACCGGGCCTTGAGCGAACGCCGGAGATCTTCCAGCTGGGTCCGCAAAGAACCGTCAAACAGGATCGAACCCACCTGGGCGGAGACACCGCCCAGCAGCGCCGGGTCCACCGCCGACTCCAGGACCACGTCCCGCTGCACCAGCTTCTCCAGCGCCTGCTCCACGCCGCGCAGTGCGTCGGCGGAGAGGGGGGCGGCAGAGGTCACCGTTCCCCGCACCCGTCCGGCGCGGCTGTCGGCCATCTCCCGGAACTGGCGGGCGATGTCCGGCATGGCGGCGAAGCGCTGACGGTCCAGCAGCAGCTGGACCAGGCTGTTCACCGCCGGATCCAGCTTGGGGATGGACTTGAGGATCCCACCCAGCACCGCGCCCCGCTGTTCACGGGAGTAGGCGGGGTTGAGGAGCACATCCCTCAAGTCGGCGCTGTCGCGCATCAGGGTGGACAGGGTGTCCAGCTGATTGGCGACGGGATCCAGGGATCCGGTCTCGGCGGCCACGTCGATCAGCGCCCGGGCGTAACGGCGGGCGATGGAGAGGTTCTGCATGGTGCGCGCGCCTTAGCACCGCGCCGGGGTGGGCGCAATTGAGGTCCGACCCGGGTCGACCTTTGCGGTCAGACAAGTTGGACGAATCAGAAGATGCACGGATGATGCGGGGGAACGGCCCACACAGGGGGAGGCCGCACGCCCATGCGCGAGCCCGTCATCGGAATCGATCTCGGCACCACCTACAGCGCCACTGCCACCGTGGAGGACGGGACTCCGCGCGTGATCCCCTCCCGCCACGGAGGCCGGCTGACGCCCTCCATGGTGGGGTTCACCCACGGCGGAGACCGGGTGGTGGGCGAGGTGGCGCGGACCCTGGCGGAGGAGCTGCCGGAGAACGTGGCCTACGCCACCAAGCGGTTCATCGGCCGGCGCTGGTCCCCGGAGCTGGCGGCCCAGGCCAAGTACCTGGTCCCCTATCCGCTGATCGCCGGGCCGCAAGGCGAGATCCGGATCAAGGTCGCCGGGCAGGTGCTGCCGATCACCCAGATCTCGGCGATGGTGCTGGGAGAGCTGAAGCTGGACGCGCAGGCCTACTACGGCCGTCCGGTGCACAAGGCGGTGATCACCGTCCCCGCCAACTTCGACGACGGCCAGCGCCAGGGCACCAAGGAGGCGGCGGCGATTGCCGGCCTGGAGGTGTTGCGGATCGTCAACGAGCCCACCGCGGCGGCGGTGGCCTACGGGCTGGCCCAGAAGTTCGAGGGCCGGGCGCTGGTGTTCGACCTCGGCGGCGGAACCTTCGACGTCTCGATCCTGGAGGTCCAGAACGGGGTGTTCGAGGTCAAGGCCACCGGCGGCGATCCGCAGCTGGGCGGCGAGGACTTCGACAACCGGATCGTGCAGTGGCTGCTGGCGCAGATCCCCGACGATCGCCGCGAGGAGATCCGCACCGACCCGGTCTCGATGCAGCGGCTGAAGCTGGCCGCCGAGCGATCCAAGCGCGAGCTGACCCTGGCCGAAGAGGCCTACATCTCGATCAACGATCTGGGCAGCCACCTGCGGGGCGGCAAGCCGCACATCGAGATCAACACCGCGCTGACCCGGTCCTTCTTCGAGAACATCTCCGACCCGCTCTCCCGCCGCTGCCTGGAGGTGTGCGCCCAGGTGATGAGCGACGCCCGGCTGGATCCGAACGATCCGCAGGCGATCGATCAGGTGCTGCTGGTGGGAGGAATGACCCGGGTGCCACTGGTGCGCCGGCTGGTGGAGGACTACTTCCACAAGCCGCCCAACATCAGCATGAACCCCGACGAGGTGGTGGCGCTGGGCGCGGCGGTGCACGCCTCCGAGCTGGCCGACCAGGGCGGCGCGGCGCTGCTGATCGACGTGGCCAGCCACTCGCTGGGGGTGGGGGTGCTGGGGAACAAGACCCGGCGGCTGATCGCCAAGAACACCGCGATCCCGGTGGTGGCCAAGGAGGTGTTCGTCCCCGGCAAGCACGGCCAGACCGAGGCGCGGATCCCGATCTTCCAGGGGGAGAGCGAGTACTGCGACGAGAACACCAAGCTGGGGGAGGTGGTGCTCAAGGATCTGCAAACCAACGCCCGCGCCGACACCCCGCTGGAGGTGACCTTCGAGATGACCTCGGAAGGGACCCTCACCGTCCGGGCGGTGGACACCACCACCGGCGCCGAACAGGCGGTCCGGATCGAGGCCCGCACCGAGCTGACCCCCGGCGAGGTGGACAAGCTGAAGAAGGAGCAGGGCCAGTACGCCAAGGGCCAGGAGAAGAAGGACGAGAAGAGCGGGGAGGAGAACTTCAAGCGGCTGCTGGAGCGGGGAGAGAAGCTGGCCCGCATCCTGGAGCGCAGCGCGCAGGAGAACCCCAGCCAGGACGCGCAGGCGGCGGTGGCCACCGTGCGCTCGCTGCTGGACCTGGGCCGGGCGGCGATGAAGGGCCAGAACCCGGAGCAGATGGCCGAGGTCACCCGCCGCTTCAACCAGCTGCTCACCGCCGGACGGTAGCCTCCGGTCCGGCTCGCCCCTGGCGGCGGCGCCGGACATCGTGCACGCGTCCAGGCGCAGGAGCGACGGTGGCCACCCAGCAGAAGACGCAACCCCCGCCCTCCCCTTCCCAGCCGCTCCCCTCGTCGATGGGCAAGCCGGCGCTGCGGGCGCTGCAGGGCGCTGGCATCACCACCCTGGCCGAGGCGGCGAGGCGGCCGCCGGAGGAGCTGGCGAAGCTGCACGGGGTGGGGCCCAAGGCGCTGCGGTTGCTGGCGGAGAGCCTGGTGGCAGCCGGCCTGCTGCCGGACCCCGGAGCAACCCGCTCCCGATGAGTCCGGGTCCACCTCTCCGGGTGGCGATCGCCGGGGCCGGCGACGCCCTGGGTCTCTCGGTGGTGCGGGCGCTGGCCTCCTCGCACCGGGTGATTGCCCTGGAGCGGAAGGCGCAGTCGCACCCGCCGGTGCCGGGGGTGGAGTGGCGGGCCTTCGATCTGTTCAACCTGCGCGAGGCCGAGGAGGCCCTGGCCGGGGCGGAGGTGGCGGTGTACCTGGTCCACGCGCCGATGCCTTCGGCGCGGCTGACCCAGGGGCGCTACGAGGATCTGGAGCTGATCTGCGCCGACAACTTCGCCCGCGCGGCGGCGAGGGTGGGGGTCCGCGGGATCGTCTACCTGGGTGGCCTGCTGGGCGGCGACTCCAGCCGCCGGGAGGTGGAGTGGACCCTGGCCTCCCAGGGGGTGCCGCTGACCACCCTGCGGGCGGGGAGGATCCTCCTCCCCCAGGGCGCGGCGGTGGAGCTGACCTACGGCCCCAGCGATCCGCTCCCGCTGGCCCGGCTGGTATCGCTGCTGGGATCCGCGGTGGACCAGCCGGCGCTGTGGGGACGCGCCTACGATCTGGTCGGCCCCGACGCCGTCCCCTCCTCCCAGCAGCCGGGTTCCTCGCCGCCACGTCCTCCGGAGGAGGCGGACGTGTTGGCGGGGTCGGAACCCCAGCTCCACGCCCGTCCCCATTCGCGCGATCGCCGGGTGTGCTCGGTGCAGAGGTTGGCGGTGGGGCCGGGCCGCAGCGCCACCTGGGTGGCCGAGGAGTACGTGCGCTGGCTGCCCCGCTTCCTTCGCCACCTGCTCAAGGTCACGGTGGAGAAGAATGGGACCTGTCTGTTCTGGCTGTGGCCCCTCCCCCGGCCGCTGCTGGTGCTGACCTTCGCTCCCCAGCGGAGCACCCCGGATCGAAAGCTGTTCTTCGTCACCGGGGGGCTGCTCTCCGGTCAGGCGAAGGGGGCCCGTCCCCGGCTGGAGTTCCGGTCGGTGCTGGAGGGGGACTTCGTGCTGGCCGCGATCCACGACTTCGTCCCCCGGCTGCCCTGGCTCCTCTACATGGCCACCCAGGCCCGGGTGCACCTGTGGGTGATGCGGGCCTTTGCCCGCCACCTGGCCAACGACGCCGCTTCGTCTCCCAGCGCACCCTCCTCCCCGGGCTGACCGCGGCCCCCTCCACCCCGGTGGTAGACCGCTGCAGATGGAGCCTCAACCGCCCCTGCAGCAGGTGCTGGTGACCGGAGCCACCGGGTTCGTGGGCCGGGCCCTGGTCCCGGCGCTGGTGGAGGCCGGGCACCGCGTCCGCGCCACCACCCGCAACGTCGCGCGCGCCCGGACCCAGCCCCAGGTGGAGTGGGTGCAGTGCGACGTCAACCGGGCGGAGGAGCTGGCGCGGGCGATGGAGGGAATGGACGCGGTCTACTTCCTGGTCCACGCGATGGGCGGCGGAGCGCACGACTACGCCCAGACCGAGCGCCGCGCGGCGGAGCAGTTCCGGGACGCGGCGGCCCGGGCCGGGGTGCGGCGGATCGTCTACCTGGGGGGAGTGGCCCCTGCCTCCCAGCCCTCCGAACACCTCCAGAGCCGACTGGCGGTGGGAGAGCTGCTGCGGGCGGGGACGGTCCCGACGCTGGAGCTGAGGGCGTCGATGATCATCGGCCAGGGCAGCGCCTCCTGGCAGATCGTCCGCGACCTGGCGATGCGGCTACCGGCGATGCTGTTGCCCTCCTGGACCGCGTCCCGCACCTGCCCGGTGGCGCTGGAGGACGTGGTGGTGGCCCTGGTGCGCGCGCTGCAACTCCCGTTGCCGCACAGCGCCTGGTTCGATCTCCCCGGCCCGGACACGGTGAGCGCGCGGGAGATCCTCTCGCTGATCGCCGGGCTGCGCGGCCGGCGGGTCCCCGGGGTCCCGGTCCCCTTCTTGAGCGTCTCCCTCTCCTCCTGGTGGCTCAAGCTGGTGACCCGGGCGGACTTCGGCCTGGCCCGGGAGCTGGTGCTGGGACTCAAGGGGGATCTACTCCCCCACGACGATCGCTACTGGACGCTGATCGACTACCGCCCCCGGTGGGGCTTCCAGGCCGCCGCCCGCAAGGCGCTGGAGGATGAGGCGGCGACGGTGGGCCTGCGCGGCGCGGCCGGGAAGCTGGAGGAGGCGATGGTGCAGTGGGTCTCCCCCAAGCTGCCCCGCTGAGCGCTCCCCCGGGCCACTTCGCCGGGGCCATTCGCCGGGGCCACTCCGCCCGCACATCGCCGGGCCACTTCGCCCGCCCATCGCCAGGCGGCGGGCGGCGGGCCCTGGTACCCGGATTACGGGCAGGCGTCGGCCGCCACCAGGGCGGCGCGGCGGAAGACCTCGCTGAAGGGTTCGCCGTCCGGGTTGACCGGCGGGGGCAGCGGGATCGGCACCTGGCCGAGGCCGATCCGGCAACGCCCGACGTCGCCCAGCAGCAGCTCCGCGGCCAGACGCTCCGCGAAGCGGGGGTACTCTTCTCCGCGTCCGGCGATCACGTAGCGGACCTGCTGCTCGCCCACGTCCACCCCGTAGGCGATGAAGGCCCCTTCCTTCCCGTCGTAGCCGGCGCTGAGCACCACCACCTGCTTGCCCTCTGGCCACAGCGGTCCTTCGAAGGTGGAGAAGGGCACCGGATCCGGCGAGACCGAGGAGGGGTCGGAGAAATACTCCCGCTCGGAGAGCCCGGCCCGGGCGGTCTCCGCAGAGGGCGACACCTGCTCCCCGCTACAACCCAGGCACAGCAGCCCCACCACGCTCCAACGGATGAACGGCTTCATCGTCTCTCCCTTCGACTGCGAACAGGTCATTCGAACAGCACCACGTCTGAAACCCAATCGGCCCCGCGGTCCAACCACGCTACCCTTTCGTCGCGCAGCGCGCGGGCGGGCGCCTCCCCGGCGCGGATCCGGCCCAGCACCCCGTCGAAGAAGGCGGCGGAGGAGGCGTCCGGAAGCGCGCCCCGCGCGGCGAACACCGCCCGGGCTCCGGCTTCGCGGAAGGCCTGCGGCAAGCCCCAGGCCCGATGAAGGTAGGCGGCCACCTGGCCGGAGTCACACGCCGCCAGCACCACGGTGGGGGCCCCCTCCAGCCGGACGCTTCGGATCGCCTCCGCGCCCAACGCGAACGCGCCCTCCGGATCCGGGCTGAGCACCAGGTGCGCTGCCCCGCTGACGGCGCCGCCCACCCGGCCGTGGACATGCAACTGCAGCTCGGTGGCGGACCGCGCCGCGGCCAGCACTGCCTCCGGAGTGGCCGCCGCGCCGCGCAGCAGCCGCGCCCCCTGCGGGTCACCGCGAAACGGCGCCAGGGCCCGCAGCCCCAGGGAGACGGGCGGCTGGACGTCGGTGACGATCACCCGACGCTCGGGGCCCACTGGCGGCTTTCGCGTGCCGCCCACCCCGAAGGACCAGGCCCATTTGGCGGGCAGCAGCCGGGCCGCGCCTTGCACCGGGGGACGGGCCAGCACCGCCACCTGCGCGCAGTCCTCCAGGTGGCCCAGCAACGCTTCCGGCACCGCCACCGGGGTCTGCCAGGCGCCCGGCTCCGCCCGCTGGAGCAGCCCCTGGGCCCCACCGCGCGCGTCCAGCACCGCGAACAGCCGACGCTCGTCGTCCACCGCCACCGCCACCGCGCACGAGGAGGGCGCGGCGACGTCCTGCTCCGCGGCGAGCAGGATGACCACCTGTTCGAAGCGGCCACCGGCGGCGGCCTCCATGGCCAGGGAAGAGAAGGCGTAGCCACGGGCGCGCGCGGCGTCCGGGCCCTCCACCCCCTGGCGGGCGATCACCTCGCGCAGCCGATCCGCGCCGGCCGGATTCCCGGTGGCCAGCTCCAGCCGGCCCAGCACCGTCTGCAGCAACAGGGCCTCCCCCGCGGTGGCTGCCGGCAGCCGCGCCTCCAGGGCGGTGCGGGCGCGGGCCTCCTCCGCCGCATGGGCCCCGAAGCGTTGCAGGTCTCCCAGCAACAGCGCGCCCTGCACCGGGAGCGGCTCGCCGCAGTCCGGGGTGGCGACCAGCTCGGCGCGGGCCGCCTCCGCCCGTCCTTGCTGGAAGTAGATGGTGGCCAAGGAGAGGTGCAGGTAGCGCTGGGTGGCGCAGCCCTCCGGCGAGCGGAGCTGGTGCTCCTGAAGGGTGGCCGCGGCCACGCTCAGCGCGTCTCCCAGCCGGGCCGCCTCCGCGCGCAGGGCCAGCAGCTGCAGGCCCAGCCCCCAGTCTCCCGCCGCCCGCGCGAAGGCCTCCCCCTGATCGATCAGCGGGGCCGCGTCGTCCAGCCGGTGGGCGGAGACCCGCAGCTGGGCCAGCTGGATCGCCGCCAAACCACAGCGGTACTCCAGGCCGCGCAGCGGGCAGCGCTCCAGCAACCGACCCAGGGTCTCCTCCGCGCGGGGCAGGTCCCCCGCCGCGGCCTGGGCGCGGGCCAGGGTCTGCTCCGCCAGCAGCAGGAACCAGGGATCCCCGCTGGCAGCGGCCAGGGCCTGATACCGCTGCGGCTGCGCGGTGGCGGCGCCACTGAGCAACATCACCCCCAGCGCCAGCTCGGTCCGACCGGCGCGGGTGGCGGCGGCCAACAGCGCCTGGGGATCCGGCGCCGGGGTCTCCCGTCGCGTCAGTCGCAGGTAGTCGGCGGCCAGCGACGGCGAGGGAGTGACCTGGGCCAGCAGCCGCTGCAGCACCTCCCCGCCCGAGCGACCATCCAGCGCCACCGCCAGGGGTCGCAGCGCGTCCAGCCGGGCGGGATCCGCGGCGGTGCGCAGCGCGTCGTACCAATACAGCCGGGCCAACCCGGGGTGGTGGGCCGCGGCCTCCGCGTCCAGCACCGGCCCGCCGGCCACCATCGCCTCGCCGGCGGCGCGCAGCCGCTCCCAACCCGTCCGCTGCTGCTGCTGCGCCTCCTCCAGGGCGGCGGCCCGCAGCTTCGCCTCCTGGGCCCAGCCGGGCTCGCCCAGGGTCTCCACGCTCCGCAGCTCCCGGGCCGCCAGCTGGGTGAGGCCCAGCTGTCCCAGCGCCAGGGCCCGGTTCCAGCGGGCCGCCGGGTGCTGCGCGGTCTGGGCCAGCGCCGCCTCCGCCCACTTCAGCGCGGCGGCGGCCTCTCCCTGGGCCAGGGCCAGCGCGGCCCGGTCGCTGCGCACGTCCGCGGTGTCGGGCAGCCCGCGCAGGAAGGCCTCCGCCTGGCCCAGCTCGCCGCGATCCAGGTACGCGTCGGCCACGCCATGGGAGTCGCCCTGCGCCTCCAGCCGGGCCAGCGCTCCCAGCGGCAAGGGCGCGGACTGCGAGGTGCCGGAGCGGGCCGCGTCATAGGGGCGGTGGGCGGCCAGCAGCGGGTGGCTCAGCCGTCCCTCCACCGCCCGGGTCAGCCCCGCCACCTGCACCGGTTCCGGGGAGGGGCCGACGCGGGTCCAGAACAGGGCCAGGGCCAGCAGCGCCAGCACCGGCGCCAAGGCCCACCACCGGCGCGGGCGCCCAACGCTGCGGCCGGGGAGGATCAGCTGCTGGGGAGGCAGGCTGCGCACCCGCGCCTGCAGGGCCAGCAGCTCCCGCAGCCCGCCGGGACAGTCGGGGCAGTGGGCCAGGTGCCCACGGAAGGCGTCGGCCTGGACCGGATCCAGCTCGCCGTCGGCGAACGCGTCCAGCTGCTCACAGGGGCGGCTCACCGGGACTCCTCCAGCAGCTCCCGCAGCCGGCGCCGGGCGCGGGCCAACCGCGTGCCCACCGTGGGCCGGGGAATCTCCAGCCGGGTGGCGATCTCCTGGTAGGAGAGCCCACGGGCGTGGAGCACGAACACCGCCTTGAACTCCTCCGGCAACCGGTCGATGGCGCGCCCCAGCTCCTCGTCCTCCACCTGCTGCCAGCGGGAGGGTTCCAGCTCCTCCTGGGGGAGGGCCAGGTTCTTGAGCTGGTCCGGTTCGGAGGGGATCTCCACTCCCTGACGGCGGACCCGGTCGATGAACAGGTGGTGCAGCACCGTGGCCAGGTAGGCGGGGAGGTTGGTCCCCGGGCGCAGCCGGGAGAACGCCCCCAGCGCGCGGACGAAGGTGTCCTGGACCAGGTCGGTGGCGTCCGGGCGGCTCTTGCACAGGCGCAGCGCGGTCGCCAGCAGCTGCGGCTGGTGTTCGCGGGCCAGCGCCTCCAGGGAGGCGGGCAGGGGTGGGACGGGTTCCGGCACGGCCCGGGCAGGCTGCCACGTGGCCCCCCGGCGTCCCAGGGGGATTGCACGGTGGGTGAGGGTGGCGGCGCGCACTGGGTCAGCCCGGTGAGTCGGGAGAGGCTGGGCTACAGCGAGCAGTCCGGACACGTGCCCACCTCGGGGACCACGCCCGACTGGCGGCACCCCTGGAGGTCCACGAACTCGTTGGTGGCCAGGAAGTCCACCTCGGCGCCGCGCCAGCCGCGGTACACCCCGCAGCCCAGCCCGTGGGCAAAGCGGGTGTTGGTGACGAACGCGGTCGGGGTCTCCCCGTCCTCCAGGAAGAGGATCAACGAGCAGTCGGCGTCGTAGTTGCTGGCCCCCGGGGAGGCCTTGCACACCCCGGTGCTGCTGCTGTCCGCGCCGGCGTACTCCACCTGGGCGTGGTTGATCGAGGTCCGGGGATCGACCACGTGGTGGAAGTAGAGCCCGGCCCAGTCTCCGGCGGCGGGAGTGGCGGCGGCGGAGGTGAAGCGCACCGGCGCATTGGCGGTGCCGAGGACCCGGAGCGCCCCTTGCGCGAAGTAGCTGCCGTCCCGGTAGCCGGCGGTGATCCGCAGCTGGCTGGCCTGCGAGGCCTGGGGGACGAACTTCAAGGTCACCCCTGCCTCCACCGTCAGCAGCACCGGCGGGCTGTTGGGGTAGCCGTCCCCGACCACGATGCTGGCGGAGGTGGTGCCCACCCGGTACGGCACGCCGCGATCGTGGATGGTGACGTCCGTCACCAGCGGGCGGTTGGTCTGATACCCGGCGGCGCCCACCTGCTGGAGGAGGATCTCATCCACCTCGTTGCCGGTGTAGCTGCCGGCGGGGAGCTCGCTGAGGGTGTTGGCGCCGGTGTAGAGCGGGAACCACCCGGAGCCGGAGACCACCAGCCCGTCCGAGCCGGCGGCGAAGCGGGCATTGAGCATGAACACACCGATCCCGGTGGAGCCCAGCACTCCCACGTTCTGCACCTCCAAAACCTCCGGGAGCGTGTCCTGATCACCCCGCGCCACCAGCGCGGCGCCGGCGAACTCCGCCCGGGTCAGATCGGTCTCGGTGCCCCCGCCGCCCTCCAGCACCACGTGGGAGAGGGAGGCGGTGGCGGGCGCGAACACGAACAGGTTTCCCCATGCGGTGCCCGGGTCCGCCCGCACCAGCCGGATCGGCTCGGTCTCGGTGCCCTCGGCGACCAGCCCGCCGGCGGACTGGGAGATCACCAGGTTGGCGTTGGGAGCCAGCCGCAGCTCCGAGCAGGCGGCGACGGTGAGGGTCGCTCCGGAGCCCACGGTGACGGTGCCGGTGAGGTGGTGGATCCCGCTCACCCAGGTCTCGCTGGCGGAGATCGAACCCTGGTGGACGATCGGCTCCCCGGGAGGCTCGCACGGGGAGGAGGCGCAGGCGGAGGTGAGAGCGAGGAGGGCCAGTCCCAGCAGGCGGGCCGGTGAATCCAGAAGAGCGGTGCGCATGGTTAGCGATACTCCACGATCAGGGTGGGGAGGTAGTCGTTCGATCCGCAGGACTGCTCCAGGCTGCAGTAGTAGGTGGTCTGCAGCTGGTGGTCCTTGTTGTTGGGCGGCAGCCGATCGGTGATCGGATACTGCTGCACGTACAGCCCGTGCTGCGCCCACTGCCCCTGGGCCCACTTCTGGGCGATCGCCGTGACGTTGAACACCGAGGGGGCGCTGGTGGTGGGGGCCGCCACCGCCCAGCCGTCCGGGTGGCGGGCCGGGAGGTTGTTGTAGGTCACCGTGGTCGGGTTCCAGGCGGAGGCGAGGGCGAACACCGCGTAGAAGGCGTCGTTCATCGGTCCGGTGCCCAGCTGGCCGGGAGTGAGCTTGAGGCTGGCGCCGAGCACGGTCCGGCCGGCGAACCCGCTGGTGTCGAAGCGGAGCAGCGAAGCGCCGCAGTGGTGGAAGAGGTAGGTCTGGTAGTTGAGGTCCAGGAACCAGGTGAACATGCAGCCGACCGCGTTGGCCTCGTCGGAGAAGTTCTCGCCCTGGGCGGCGTTGGAGGAGGTGCTCTTGTAGACCGTGGCATCGGCGGTGGCGCGCAGCACCAGCACGCTGGCGGTGGTGAAGGCCACCGCGGTGGAGGGCGGAGAGACGGTGCTCCCCTTCACCGTCCGCACCCGCACCCAGTATTGGGTCCCGGGAGAGAACCCCTGGGCGTGGGAGAGGGTGAGGTTGGCGCCCACCCGGAACACCTCCGAGAACGGTCCGGCGGCGGCGGTGGCCAGCTCCACCGCGAACCCGGTCTCGTCGGTGGCGGGATCCACCCAGGAGAACTCCGCCGCGGAGGAGGAGACCACATTGACGCTCAGCCCGGTGGGCGGGCCCAGCGAGTTGGGGGTCTGGGCGGAGACGGTGGCGGCGTAGCCCGACGAGCTCCACTCGGGGGAGGTGCCGATGCTGCGCAGCCGGTAGAAGTATTCGGTGCCCGGGGTGCGACCGGTGTCCTCGAACAGCCCGGTGTCGAGCGGAATGGGGGGCCAGACCCAGAAGAAGTCTTGCCGGGCCACCTCCACGAAGGGTCCGTCCGCGCTGGTGGCCCGCTCCACCGCCACCCGCCGGCACGACGCCGCCTCGGCGTAGGTCCAGTTGATCCGGACGGTGGTCTCGGAGGTGGCGGTGGCGGAGGCGGCGGTGGGAGGGAAGCACAGGTAGCCGGCCAGGATCGGACCCGCATACAGCCCGACCTCCGCCCAGGCCGAAGCGCCACCGGCGTTCACCGCCCGCACCCGGTACTGGTTGTTGCCGAAGGCCGGGGTGAGGTGGACCCAGGAGGCAGACCCCTCCGGCAGCTCGATCAACGTGCCCCAGTTGGTGCCGTCGATCGAGTGCTGGAGCTGGTACCCGGTCTCACCCGCCCCGTCGGTCCAGGTGAGACGGACCGTGCTCTGGTTGTTGGCGCTCTCCTGCACCGCGGCCAGCCCGGTGGGGGCGGCGGGACTGCCCACCTGCTGGGTGGAGGCCCAGGCGGCGGCGCTGTGGTCGGAGACCAGGCCGGCCCGCACCGCGCGCACCCGGTACCAGTAGGCGGTGCTGGGGCTCAGGCCGGTGTCCTGGAACTGCAGCGCCCCGGCGGCGGTGGTGTGCACCCGGACGAACGGTCCGCTCACCATCGAGGCGCGCTCCACCTCCACGCTGGCGTCGGGGTCGGCCAGGGTCCAGCTCAGCGTCAGGGACTGGTCGCTGAGCGGGTTGACCGCCAGCGCGCCCGGCGCGGCGGGGGCGACGCTGGCCGCCTGGGTGGGGGTGACCGAGACCACCGCCGACCAGGGGGAAGGCCCGCCCTCTGCCAGCGCCCGGGCCCGGTACCAGTAGGTGGTGTCGGGGGTCAGCTCCGAATCGACGTGGCCGGAGGACTGCGCTCCGGGGCTGACCAGCAGCGAGAACGGTCCCTCCAGGGCCAGGCTGCGCTCCAGCTGGAACCCGACCACGGCCCCCTCCCCCGCTTCCCAGGAGAGGGACACCGAGGTGGGCCCCAGCGCGCTGGCCCCGAAGTGCCGCAGCGCCGCGGCCGCCGGGGCCTGGCCGCCGTCCACCCCGGCGTCGCTGGCAGGACCGCCGTCCACTCCGCCGTCGCTGGCAGGACCCCCGTCCACTCCGCCGTCGCCCCGGCCGCCATCCGGCGTGTCCTCACCGGGGCCGCAGCCGACCATCAACGCCAGGGTCGCGAGCACTGCGCACAGGGAGCGGAGGTTCGATGCCATCCACATAGCAACGAACCTTGGCACCGATATTCCCGGGGTGATTCCGGTCTACGACTTTCGGGCAGTCGGGGCTCAGGGCACCGCGGCCAGGATCGACTGACGTTTGCGCATCAGCTCCAGCTCGATCTCCGCCAGCAGGGTCCGCTCATCCGCGTGCCAGCGCTGCTTGCGGGGATCGGCCAGCGCGCGTCGGGCGCGGTCCGCCATCCGCTGCAGATCATCGATGGTGTGCGCCACCACCGCCGCGCCCTTCAGCGACGGGCGGTTGGCGGTGGCGGGATTGAGGGGAGGAACCGCCTGCAGGGTGGGAGCCAGCCCCACCGCCAGCGAGTTCAACCGCAGCTCCAGCCCGGTGGGGCCCTGCACCGCCTGGCCCACCAGCACCCGCTCCACCGTTCCATCGGGCTGCGCCACTGCCACCGTCACCGGCAAGGACTCCTGGGTCATCACTTGGTCTCCCCGGCGGCCTGGATCTCGGCCGCGCTGCGTTGCTCCTCCACCCACTCCATCCGGCTGGGCTCCGAGGCGTGGTGGCCCCGGGTCCGCGGCTCCTCGTAGACCATCAGCGTCCAGTAGGACCCGGTGTTGAACCCGGCCAGCCCGAACGGGTTGAGCACGCTGGCGCTGGTGGCCATCCCCCCCACCACCCGGTGGGGGGCGGAGATCACCTTCAAGGAGCAGCCGGCCAGCACCACTCCGCCCTGGGGGACGTTGTTGCTGACCAGGGTGCAGGTCCCGCTGGCGGTGTAGGAGCCGTCCGGGAGATCGAAGCGCACGTGGAAGTTCTGCTGCAGCCCGGGGGGAAAGGCGAAGTTGGTGATCTGTCCGCAAGCGGTGGCGGTGCCGATCCGCCGGGCGTCATCGTTGACCACCCGCCCATCGCGGGAGCGGGTCTGGGTGGACCACAGGCTGGCCGCCAGCCGCAGGTTGACCGCGAAGGGGGCCGCCGCGCACACCGCGGGATCCGCCACCACCCGCGCATCGTCCATGCTGCGGAACTGATGGACCCGGACCTCCTGCCCCGCGGCCACCGTGGACACCACCACCGCCACCAGGCCGATCACAGTTCGCACGTTCTTCATGCGGCACCTCCCTTGTCGTTGAGCGCTTCCCAGGTCAGGTCGTACTCGGCGTCCAGGGTGGCGGTGCGCTTGCCCACCACCTTGACGTTGCGCGAGTGCATCGCCTCCACCGCCGCCGCCAGCACCCCCTCGTGGTACGGGTGGGGCATGAAGTCCCGGGTCACCTTCACCACCGCGTGGCGCGGGCCCAGGAACTCCACCCGCCGCTCGCCGTAGCTGACCGAGGTCTTGAAGGCGGTGGGCACCGCGGAGACCAGCCGCGCCGGCTCGTGGCCGGCCAGCACCAGCAGGGTCTTGCCCACCCCGCTGGTGAGGAAGTCGGTGGCGGCCTGCTTCCCCAGCTTGCGGAAGGCGGCGTCGTGGCCCTGGCAGGACGGGGCAAGCAACTCCGCGGCGGTGAACACCATCGGGAGGAAGGTGGCGATCGGGTAGTTGAAGAAGTCGATGAACTTCTTCTCCCCGGACGCGGCCAGGCACTTCTCGCGGGCGTCGGCGTCCAGCAGCTTCTGCACCGCGTCCAGCACGCCGTTGAAGAACATCCCCTTGGCGGTGTCCGCCGCGGTGGCGAGGGTGATCCGGGCCCGGAAGTCGGGAGAGCTGATCCGCACCGGAGAAGGCTTGGGGAGAGACAGCGCGTTCATTTCGACTCCTTAGAGGCGCACCAACTGCGCGCCGTAGTGGACGTTGGCGCCGACCGCCGCCACCAGCACCAGGTCTCCACTGCCCAGGCGGACCACGCCCTGGCGCAGGTCCTCGGCCAGCAGGGTCATCATCCCGGCGGCGGAGGTGTTGCCGTAGCGGTCCACGTGACAGGCGACCTTCTCCGGGGCCAGGCCCTGGTCCTGGATGAACCGGTCCATCAGCCGCCGGTTCGGCTGGTGGAAGTAGAAGCGCTTCACCTGCGCCAGCACCGCCGGATCCCCGCCGGTCACCTCCTCCAGGCACCGGCGCATGAACACCGGGTAGCTGCGGGCCACCCGCAGGCCGTCGACGATGAAGGCGTGGTCCGCCGGCTGGGTCCGCCCCTGGAAGGGCAGGTTGAGCGCGCCACCCGCGCGGTGGATCACCAGCTGATCGTGGGCGTTGCCGGCCAGGGAGGCGACCAGCCCGCTGGGGCTTCCGTCCGCCTCGGCGGCGCGCAGCACCACCGCGCTGGCCCCGTCTCCGAACACGTACATCGAGAGGATCCCGGAGAGCTTCTTGCCCGAGGCCAGCTCCAGCTCGGAGGTGAACACCTCGCGGTTCAGATAGGGGGAGGTGAAGGAGGAGGCCACCACCGCGATGGTCTTGAAGGTCCCGCCCTCCAGCATCCGGCGCGCCAGGTCGATCACGTACGGGGTGCCACCGCACCCGTCGTCAATCACCAGGGCGAAGGTGTCCTGCCGGCAGCCCAGGCGCTGGTGGACGGCCATCGCGTCGTGGTTGAAGCTGACCTGGTCCGGGGAGCAGGTGACCACGAACACCGCGTCCAGCTCCCCCGGCGCCACCCCGCCCATCGCCAGCGCCTCGCGCAGCGCCACCTCGCACATGTCCACGTTGCAGGCCGGGTAGAGCCGGGCGTCGTCCGGAGGGGGAATCGCCTTGCCGGTGCGCTCGTCGAACTCCCACAGGAAGCGGCGCTCGTGGATCCCCAGCTTCTCCTCGATCCGCTCCGCCGGCCAGCCGGGGATCGCCTGCGCGATCCGCTCATTGGAGACGGTGTTCTTGGGAACGAATGAACCCACCCCTGCGAACCGGATCTGTTTCACGTGGCGCCCCTGGAAACGTCCCTCGCGGCCGGACGCTTCAACCTTCCCGGGCTCCCAGAGCAGCAAGCGGGCCAACAGCGAAGCCCGCGGAATCACTGGGCGCTGTACCCAATGGTACACTTCAATCCTGAACCACCCTGGCGTCTCCGGCGCCCGCTTTCCGCTCTAGGGGTCTGGATGCATCACCGCTGAATCGGTGATGCTTCAGCGGTGAGCAGAGACCACCGGACCCAGGTGCAGCGGGCGGAGAGAAAGCCGTTCTACGTGCAGGTGCTGACCCGGCCGGCGCTCCGCGGGTGCTGGTCGGTGAACCTCAGCGAGACCGGGATGGGGCTGATTGCCAGTCCCCCTTCGCCCACCGAGGGTCCGCAGGAAGGGGAGGAGCTGGACCTGGAGTTCAAGCTCCCGGGGACGCGGATCCGCGTCCGGGGCCTGGTGCGCTGGCGGGCCGACGCCACCCACGCCCAGGAGGGCGCCACCGCCGCGCTGGGGATCCAGTTCGGCCGCTTCGAGGGCGGGGACCAGGTGAAGCTGGCCCGGTATCTGCTCGCCCATCGGCTGCGGGTGGTGGTCACCTACGCCACCCGCACCGCGGAGTTGGCCCTGCGCGCGGCGATGGGGGACTCGGTGGAGATCCTGTTCGTGGGCTCGGATCTGGAGATCCGCGACGCCCTGGCCCGGGGAGACATCTCGGCGGTGGTGGTGTTCGGGACCGCGGAGACCCGCGCCCTGAAGGTGATGGACCAGGTGGTGGAGCTGCTGGGGGAAGGCTCTACCCTCCGGGACCGGCCCCGGGAGATCGCCCCCTCCTTGATCTACTGGGCTCCGGCCCGGGCGCCGAACCTGGTGGAGCTGTTCAACCGCGGCCAGCTGTTCCGGGCCCTGAGCCTGGACGCGGCCCACGCCGAGCTGCGCAGCAGCTTGCTGGAGGCCTGCCAGCACCACCAGCGGCAGATCGAGCAGCGGAGGATGGGGCTGGAGCTGGAGCGCCACCTGCTGCGCGAGCGGGCCCGCGCCGAGGCGCCGGTGGGCGACGACGCCGAGGCCCCCGGTTTCCAGAGCCCGGGGATGCGACGGGTGCTGGAGCTGGTGCGGGTGGTGGCCCCGCACCGGGTGGCGGTGCTGCTGCAGGGGGAGACCGGCACCGGCAAGGAGGTGGTGGCCAGGACCGTGCACCGGCTGAGCAACCGCAACGCGGCGGCGATCGTTGTCCAGGACTGCGGGGCGCTGCCGGAGACGCTGCTGGAGAGCGAGCTGTTTGGCCACGTGAAGGGCGCGTTCACCGGAGCGATCGCGGACCACCCCGGGCTGTTCCAGCTGGCCGACGGCGGCACCATCTTCCTGGACGAGATCGAGAACACCACCCCCAACCTGCAGGCCAAGCTGCTGCGGGTGATCGAGACCGGGGAGGTCCGCCCGGTGGGCGACAGCGTGGTCCGCCAGGTGGACGTGCGGTTGGTGGTGGCCAGCAACAAGTCGCTGGAAGAGGAGGTCCGGGGCGGGAGATTCCGCAGCGACCTCTTCTACCGGCTCAACACCTTCACCCTGGAGCTGCCGCCGCTGCGCCAGCGGGGAGAGGACGTGCTGCCGCTGGCCCACGCCTTCCGCGGCGCCTTCAACACCACCCTGGAGCGCAACAGCCCCGGGTTCTCCCCCGAGGCGGAGGCGGTGCTGCGCGCGTACCCCTGGCCGGGCAATGTCCGCGAATTGCGCAACGTGGTGGAGCGGGCGGTGCTGCTGTCCGCGCCGGCGGAGCCGATCACCCCCGCCCAGCTCCCGGACGCGCTGGTGGCCCGCGCCCGGGGCGGAGAGCCGGGGGCGCACGGTCCCAGCTTCGAGCAGCGGATGGCGCAGGCGGAGAAGGAGATCCTGCGTGACGCGCTGGGGAAGGCGGAGGGGGTGTTGCGCCGGGCGGCCAGGACCCTGCAGATGGATCCGGTCACCCTGGGGAGGCGCGCCCGGAAGCTGGGGCTGTGGAGCGCGGGGCCGCGGCGGTAAGGCAGCGCCTGCGCCCGCCGGGCTACGGGAGATCGCTTCGCATCAGGCGCGGGACGGTGTTCTCCCCGGGGCCGTAGTTCAGATACACGAGGTCGGTGCGCCCGGACGCAACCGTCCGGACCGGGACGCTGAACGCCACGTACTGGATTGCCGGGCGCGAGTAGGCGAACTGCCCCCCGGTGTTCATGTAGACATCGGCCACCGCCGCGTCCGTCGGCGGAGCGCCATTGGAGGGCAGCCCCGAGGCGTGGAGGTCCGGCCAGCCGTCGCGGTTGAAGTCGACCACGTGCAGCCTGGCCAGCCACTCGGTGGAGCGACCCGCGTTCGGGATCGCCGCCTCCGTCAAGTCGCTGAAGGTTCCATCTCCATTGTTGCGCCACAGAAAGAGGCTTCCCGCCGTGTAGCCCTTGCTGGTCGCCGACCCGAAGATGTCGTTCCAGCCGTCCTGGTCGACGTCCACGCACCGCATCTCCAGGGTGGTGGTGCCATCGGCGCCAAAGCGCCCGACCGGCAGCGTCCCTTGGGCCGCGGCGCGGAAGTTTCCTGCTCCGTCGTTCACCAGCAGCTCGTCGGGAAACACCTCCCACGGCGTCCAGCCTCCGAGGAGCAGGTCCGCGTCGCCATCACGGTCGAGATCGCAGAACTCGGCGGAGGTGTAGGTCGGCAGCGGCGTCCCTCCCTGGATCGCGAAGATCCGGGCGTCCTCCGCAGTGAACTGCGCCGCCCCCGAGTTGATGAACAGGTGAGGGTCGGGGGTGTTGGGCGAGTTGAGGTTGGCCTCGAAGAGGTCCACCGTTCCGTCGCAGTTCACGTCGGCCGCCGCGAGCCCGTGCGTATAGGTGTTCGCCTCGAACGGCTGCATCGCGGTAGGCGCCACATTCACCAGGGTTCCATCCGCCTGCGACAGCAGCAGGAAGTTCGGCGCCCCCGGAAAGGGAGGCCCGTCGAAGCCGTGCTGGCCAGCGAAGATGTCGGGGCGTCCATTGCCGTCGAAGTCGGCCACCGCATAGGCCCGGGTGTGGTCGGCCACCATCGGTCCGCTCGGGAGCACAGTCGACGTCTGGTCCACGTAACGATCGCCCTGGAGCTTCCAGACGCGAACCTCGCCGCCCTGCACGTCCTCCGGCTGGTGGGCGAAGTTGCTGTTGAACACCACCACCTCGTCGATGTCATCGGCGTCGAGGTCCACCGCCAGGAACTCCGGAATGCCGTAGCGCAGGCCGGGGCCATCGAACAGATCGACCGAGGTGAAGGTGGGGACCTGCGCGGAGATCGTTCCCGGTGTCGGAATGGAAGAGGGCGGGCACGCAGCATTCGAGACCGAGGGGGCGGCCACGTTCACCTCGGCGGACCCGGTGAGGCCACCGGTGGTCGCGGTCAGGATCGCAGCTCCGCCCCTGCCGCTGGTGACCCGTCCGGTGGCGTCGACCGCGGCGATCGCGCCGTCGCTGGAGGACCACGCCACCGGGAGGTCGAGGACATTTCCGAGGGCATCCGCGACGATCGCCGCTGCCACCGTGGTGTCTGCCCAGAACTGAAGCGTCGGCCGCTCCATTGACACCGTGATCGTAGAAGGAGGGCCGGGAACCGCGGTGGCCTCCACGACGAGGGGCGGCAGGGCCCCGGTGTCCAGGCTGGCGGACACAGTGAGCCGCTGGGGTCCGGGTGCCGTCCCCAGCGTCCACACCGACTGCGCGATCCCATCCGCGTCGGTCTCGACGGACGCGGCGGAGACAGCGCCCTGCCCCTCAGCGGGCACGAACGAGACTGTGACTCCGCTGGCAGGCGAACCGCCCTTGGCCAGGACCTTCACGCGGATCGGCTGGCTCAGCGGCTGGCCGACCGTCCCCGATTGGTTCTGCCCGGAGGCGACGACGAGCTGCGGATCGGAGGACGGACACCCGGAGGAAATCACGATGGCGACCGCGAGCAGACACCAGGACCACGAAGGGGAGAGGCGGGACGAGTTGAACAAGCGAGCTCCGTTGAAGTGGGAAAATTCTCGCCAGGGACGCAGCGGACGGTCAACTGCCTCCAACGCAGCCGAAGCCTCGATGTCCCAAATGAGCGCTTGGGAGGCAGCGTTTGCTCACCCGAGCAACGACTGCGCAGCGCGGAGGGTTGGCCCCAGAGGGACGGACGTCAGAGCCGGCCTGGCATCGTCGGTGCACAGCCGCCGCGTCCATTCCTTTGAGGGAGCACGCGATGCGCAAGATGCTGGCCATGGTCGTTCTGTTGGGGGCGTCGGTGGCGTTGGCGGACGGTCATGATTGGGCGGTGATTGGGAACGCCTGCGTCCCCGACCACAAGGCGATCCAGGAGGGGCTTTATGAGAACCGCGGCGTGGGGGTGGGCTTCCAGCCCGGCGCCTACGGGACGATCCGGCTGACCTGCGCGCTGCCGATGGATCAGTGGCAGGACGGCAGCTGGGGTGCCCCGGTCGGCGCCTCGTACAAGAACTGGCACAAGCTGGTGATCTCGTACAAGGACGAGGACGAAGGCTCCAGCACCTACCTCAACGTCAAGCTTCGCTACGCCCACTTCTCCAGCCCGGCGGTCGCCCAGACCTGGGCGAACATCACCCCGGCCTTCCCTCCCACCTCCGGTTACGGCTCCACCATCGAGGTGGACATCAAGGACCTGAACCCGGGGCTGGCGAGCTACTGGTGGTTCGAGGTGACGATCACCCGCAAGGAAGGCGCCAAGGGGGATGTGGAGTTCCTGGGGATCGCGATCAAGTAGCCTCCGCCAAGCGCGTCCCCTGGGCCTGCGACGGGTCCTGGGGACCCGGTCTTCTGGGGGGACCGCCGCTCAGCCCCCGCCGGCCGCGCTCAGCGCCTCGTCCGCGCGGTCCACGTCCCGCTGCAGCTCTTCCAGGTAGCGGGCCCGTTGCTCGGAGCTCCACTCCTCTCCGGAGAAGGCGGTGACCGGGTGGACGCGGGTCTGGTGCACCGTTCCCGGCAGGCTGGGGAGCAGCTCCCGGTCCGGGTCCCCCTGCTCCAGCAGCAGGAAGCCCTCCAGATCGCGGAGGCGGAGCGGGAACACCGGCTGCTGGTCCAGGATCAACCTCCCGAACACGGTCAACCGCGCCTGCTGCGCACCCGCCGGCAGCTCTTCGTTGAACTGCACCCAGGCGAGCGGCTTACCGCCGGCGTCGTCCACCCTCCCGGTGATCACATAGCGGCCCGGCTTCTTCACCTGCAGCCCCACCTCCAGCTGCAGCGACCCCGACTCCACCGAGTCACGCACCCTCCCGGTGAAGGTGGCCGGCGGCAGCCCGGTGTAGAGCAGATCGAAGAAGGCGTGCTTGCGCACCTCTCCGGCGTTCACCGTCAGCGCCACCCGGATCGTCCCGGAGGTGGTCAGAAAGCCGCTCTGGCCGGGCGCGAAGCGGGCGGTGTGGGTGCCGCCGAGCTCCCCGAACGGCACCGCCACCGGGGACAGCGGCGCGCGGCCCTCGCGGGGCAGCTCACTGGCGCTGGCCGGCGGGACCTGGCAGCGCTGCGGAGTCCCCCGGCGATCCTCGCAGCGCACGGTCAGGGTGACTGACTCCTCGCCGGAGAGGAACACCCGGTCCTGATGCAGCACCACCGACAGCGCGCCCTCGTGGTCCGCGTCGCCGTCCATCGGCAGCCGGCGCTCGGGGGCGGGGAACTCCATCTGGTCCGGATGCTCCACCGCCGGACGGGACTCCGGCGGGTAGCGGGTCGCCGCCCGGTACTCCCGCAAGGTCTGCTCGGCGCGCTCCTTGCGCAGCCGCCAGCCCTCGCGATCCGGCGTCACTCCGGGTTCCGCCGCGGCCTCCCCAGGAACCTCCCGGGAGGGCGCGTCGGTCACCCGGGCCCGCCCCGGGGCGCTGGGCCCAGGCGCGGAAACGGAGGGGGAGGTCGGCTCCTCCTCCGGCGCGGCCCTCTCCACCGGCAGGGCGATCACCCCCAGCGCCAGCGCCAGGCTGGCGGCCCAGGCGAACCCGATCTTCTTCGAGCGGGTCACTTACTTGGCGTAGGTGACGACGTCGGCGCGGACCTTGGCCACGATCCCCTCCCAGTTGCCGTTGTTGCCGTGGGAGTAGTCCTCCCCGTCATCGCGGAACTGGACCGAGTGGTAGCTCCACTTGGTGCGCCCCCCCTGACAGGCGGCGGTGCCGGTGGTCAGGTCGTTGCAGAACCAGTCGGAGGGGTTGCACCACGATCCGCCGGAGCTGCCGGAGACGCCGCCGGTGGAGTGGTAGGCCACCGCGTCGTCATCCTGCCCGGGGAGGAGGCCGGAGTAGAACGTCCCCTTGGCGCCGGCGAACATGTAGAACCACACCCCGCGGGTGACGTTGTGGTTGTAGAGCGAGCGCGCGGTGGTGGTCACCAGGTCCGACACCAGCGGTTCGCTCACCGCCCAGTCGCCGTTGTCGGCCAGCTCGCTGCCGCCGCCCGCGCCAGAGGCGATGTCCACCCACTTGATGTTCCAGCCGGTCTGGGTGGTGCCGTCGGAGTTGCCGCACACCCCGCTGGAGTTGGGGGCGGCGTCCTTCTTGTAGCGGGCGCTGCCACCCCACAGAGAGAGCGCGTAGCCGATCTGCAGATCCCCGGCGGAGTGCGCGGCGATGTAGCACCAGTTGGTGCCGGTGCAGAAGCAGTCCAGGGCGTTGCGGATCACAGCGTTCTGGTCGGCGATCCGGCTGCGCCCGTCCCAGTTGACCGCCTTCTTGTTCACCCCGGCGGCGGTGCTAGCAGGGCCCCAGCGGCTGAAGTCGGAGTAGTTCCCGACCGCGCCTCCGCCCCCCCGCCCGTGGATCCACAGGGTGTAGTTGGTGGCGAGCGCGGGAGCGGCAATCACGGCGGAGAGCAGCGCGGCAAGACAGAGAGAGGAACGCATCGGCAAGAGGCTCCTTTGAGGGAAAAGCGCGCGCACGTTGCCAGGTTCGCAAGCGGGGACAAGACGCGGCGCGGCATCCGCGGGGGACCCAGGTTCGTCGGTCAACGGAAGTGAACGACGCAACCCCGCGGGCCGCGGCTGGCCACCAGCGACCCGCCAGTCGAGCAGCGCGTTGCGGCTGGGCTACGCTGGGCGCCATTCATGGCCCAGGCACCGGAAGGATCAGGCGTTGGCACGGCGGTGACCGCCGCGGGGAAGGACCTCGATCTCGCGGGCCTGTCCGGTTCACCGGTGGAGGCGCTGCTCCCTCCGCTGAGCCAGCCCCGTCCCGACCTGCAGGAGCAGCTGCAGGCGGTGCTCCGGGATCCGCAGCAGCAGCTGGGCGCGGTGCTGATCTACCAGGTGGTGCCAGGTCACCTCGGCGCGCCGAAGGTCGTCCCCCGGCACCACCAGTTGCTGCTGCCGGTGATCGAGGGCTGCGGCGGCCGGGTGATCCAGACCGTGGAGGAGGCCGCGGTGGCGCTGTTCCCCAACGCGGCCCGGGCGGTGGACGCGGCGGTGGCCCTGCAGCAGGAGGTCAGCGACGGCCCCGCGGACGCCCACCCGGAGTCCACCCGGATGCGGCTGCGGATCGGCGTGCACTTCGGCGCCCTGCGGGATGGAGCCGGCGGCTGGCCACTGGGCGGGGCGGTGCTCACCGCGGCCCACGTCCAACGCTACGCCGGCCCGCTGCAGGTATTGGTCTCCGACGCGGTGCGCGCCCAGCTCCCCGCCACCCTCCCGCTGACCCGGCTCAGCGCGGTGCCCACCGCGGCGCCGGAGGATCCGCTGGTGCTCCACGAGATCTCCTGGCGGCAGCTGGGGAGGGCCAACGAGGACCTGCCCCGGATCGATCCCCGCTACCGGGTGGACTCCAAGCTGGGCTCGGGCGGAATGGCCTCGGTGTGGCGGGCCCGCGACGAGCGGTTGGGACGGGAGGTGGCGATCAAGGTCCTGCACCGCAACCTCCCCTTCTCCTCCTCGATGAAGGAGCGCCTCCAGCGTGAGGCGCGGGTGGCCGCGGCGCTGACCCACGAGAACATCGTGCAGGTCTATGACGTGGTCGCCTCCGAGGTCTCCGACAGCTACATCGCGATGGAGCTGGTGGAGGGGCGGACCCTGCGGGACTACGTGGAGCGGCTGGGCGCGCTGCCCTCCTTCCCCGCCACGCTGATCGCCTACGAGGTGGCGCGCGGGGTCGGCTTTGCCCACTCGCGCGGGGTGGTGCACCGGGACGTCAAGCCGGACAACGTGCTGATCTCCTCCCACGGCGCGGTGAAGGTGGGGGACTTCGGGATCGCGGTGATGGAGGAGCTGGTCCGGCTCACCGCCAGCGGGGTGCCAGTGGGGACCCCGGCCTACCTCTCCCCGGAACAGGTGAAGGGCGAGCGCGCCGACGCCCGCAGCGACGTGTTCTCCTTCGGAGTGATGCTGTACGAGATCGCCACCGGGAAGCTGCCCTTCAACGGCGCCTCCTCCTCGGCGGTGATGTACAAGATCGTGGAGGGCGGCTACCTGCCCCCCGAGTCCCACCAGCCCCTGGAGCCGGAGCTGGCCCAGGTGATCCGCCGCTGTCTGAAGCGGGCCCCCCAGGACCGCTTCCAGAACATCACCGAGATCCTGGAGGTGTTCCGGCCCTTGCTCCAGCGCTGGTCGGTGGTGGATCCGCGCGCCACCTTGGCCAGCTATCTCACCGAGGGGAACCTTCTTCATGCCAGCGGCGCGGAGGGCGGCGTGGACAAGGTGCCCACCCTGGCCTCTCCACGGGTGGGTGGCAGAGGCTGGCGGCGGGCGGCGCGGGTGGCCGTCCCGGTGGCTGCCCTGATCCTGGGCGGCGCGGTGACCTTCGGGCTGCTGCGCGCGGGAGAGAAGACGCTGCGTCCGACGGACACTCCCACCGCGCCGACGAGCGCGAGCACCACTGTCCCGTCGGCGATCACCGCCGCTTCGTCGGCGGGCCCCACCGCCCCGTCAGCGATCACCACCGCCCCCGCGCCGAGCCCCCTCTCCACGCCACAGACGCCTCCCCCTGAGCAGTCCTCCCCGCCGTCCGTCGCCTCCCGTCCCCGCCCGGTCCGGGTGGCCCCGGTGCGCCCCTCGACCGGGCAGCGCGCCGCGGAGGTGGAGGCAGTGCCGCCCCCGGTGGTGGCCTCCGCGCCGGGGACCCTGCACCTGGTCCTGCAGGGCGCCTGGGCGGACATCGTGGTGGACGGCAAGCCCAAGGGCCGCTCGCCCCCGGTCCGGGATCTGTCCCTTCCTCCCGGTGAACACCTGATCGAGCTGCGCAACCCCCACCGGGCCCCCTTCCAGCAGACGGTGCGGATCGACTCCGGCGCCGAGCAGGTGCTGCGCGCCGAGTTCCAGCCGCTGCCCTGAACAAGAAGGTATCCAGTCCATCAGCCCGGCCGTCGGGCTTGCTGATGTTGCGGCACGGTGCGGCAGAGGACGCTCCATCAGTCGCAGTACAGGTGCAGGGCCTACCCGCGGTGCTTCGAAGGTCCGCGACGTCGAACACCTTCTTGGCCTCCCACGCGCGATTCCGTTTGCCGACGCTGAGGCTGATCGGCGGCACGTAGCGGGGGGCAGGTCCACGACGGCGCAGGACGGCGGTCGATTCCGGTTGAGCTCGGCGATCGCCCGCTCAGCGACACCGATGCGCGCCGCTCCTGCGGCGTCGAACCGATGTCAGCCACGCGGGGAGATCCGCGCGGCGACTCAGCGGCGCACGCGCAGGAACACCACCGGAGCGCCATTCTCGAAGGAGAGCCCAGCGGGGCCGATGGACCCGCGTCCCTCGGCCCCGACCGCGATGAGCGCGCTGCCGTCCGCGGCGAACCCGGAGGCTGAGACCCACGCCGAGGACTCCGCGGGATAGTCCGCGTTCGGCGTCTTGACGCCACGCAGCTTCGCGAGCACCAGCTCTTCGACGTGCGACGTGTCGAGATGGCGCCACCGCAACAGCGTCTCGCCCTCGTCATGCACCGGGCTCGTGACGAGGGTGGTCGTGAGGACCTGGATGGCATCCGCGGTCAGCAGGTGTTCCGAGAAGGGGACGAAGCGCACGGCCTCGACGTGGTTCGATGGTTTCACGGATACGAAGAGTCGGTTGTCCGGGACATCGCCCGACACCCCCTGGATCTCGCCCGTGGCGTGCCCTGAGTCAGCGAGGAAGACGGGCGCCCAGAAGCCGGTGCGTGGCGCCGTCGTCCAACTTCCCAGCAGGACACCGCCAGGGGAGAGCCGGACGAACCGCGCCGGCTTGCCGGAGCCGCCCTGGTCGGCCTCCCCAACGATCACGTCCCCTCGCGGCGAGACTGCGACCGCGAGGTGCAGGAGGTATCGCGTGAACCCGAGCTCCGTCTCCGTCACGCGGAAGAGAATGGACCCATCGGGCCCCAACCGGACGACGCCATCTGGGAAGCCGGCGTAGCACCGGCCCTCTGTAAAGGTCACCGTGCCCTGCGCGTCGGCGAGCAGCGCGCGCGGGCCACAGATGTCGAGGTCACGCTCCCATTCTACCGCTCCAGATGAAGTGAGCGCGATGAACCTCCAGGTCGGCGGCGCGGACTCGTTCTCGCGGAGGAGAATCGCGACACGGACGGAACCGTCCTTCAAGGCGACGACGCGTTCGTCGAGATATCGGGCCTGCACGGAACCGAGCGGATGTGCCCAGAGCACCGTGCCGTCCATCGCGCGCTTCTCAAGAACCCGCGAATTCGTCGATTGGTCGCACCGGCTCAGCACGACGTGGTCGGGAAGGAACGCAATTGCGCCCACGCAGCCGTCGACCGTGAAGAGAAGCTCTCCGGACAGGCCTCGGCTCACCTCGCTGTCTCGCGTCACCGCGAGCGCGTCCTTCGGGCTCAGGTCCGGATGGGCTCCAGGTGATTCGGCCAACCCGCATCCAAGTGAGGCAAGAGTCAGCAACGCCGCGATGTTCCGCTTCACCATCCTGCCTTCCCCCTCGGAGACGCCGAAAGTAGGCACCCGCGGTAAACCCGGCAACACACGGCCCTCAGATTCGCAACGAGAGTGAAGACAAAGAGGCGGTCCGTCGGCGCGCACAAGGAGCGCCTCTCTCGCCTCCCCCCCGACGTAGGACTCCGTTCAATTCAGACGCCGCGCATTGCGGCGGACAACCTTCGTGCCGATCTCCTTCAAGCCGGACGGAGGTCGGGGAAATGCGGAACATTCTGATCGCAGGGACAGCGGCGGTAGTCTTCTTTGGCTGTGAGAGCCCCAGGCTCGACGCCAGCTCCATCGAGGTCGTCTTCGACCGCGTAGAGGTTGGTAGCCGGCGGGAACGAGCGATCACGGCCTACGGCCTCCATGGCGACGTGTCGATCAGCGTCTCCGGCCCGTTCGAGGTGGTGCGCGAGCACCGTGAGCAGGGAGACTCGCTCAGGGTCTTCGTCGCGTTCACTGCGACTCGCCTGGGAGACCATCGCGGCGAGCTCCTGATCGCCAGCGACGACCATGTGCTGCGCACGTCGCTCATGGGGCGTGCAATCCCGTGCGTCCCCAAGGACGTCTGCACGGGCACGGAGCTTGGAACCGGCGCCTGCGTGCCTGCGAATGATGGCGCTGCCTGCGAGGCAGGTGTTATCGGCAGCTGCCGAGCGGGCGCCTGTACCCCGGCCGCACCCGCAGAGGGAACGCCGTGTGAGTCGCCCTGTGGTTTCGAGGGAACCTATGGCGAGGCGGGCTGCCAGCTCGGTGCGAGACCGGTGCCGATCGCGCCGCCAGTCCGGGAGGAGAGACATGGCTACCGGGATTGGTTCTCCCATGCCTCCGGGGACTTCTTCTTCGGAACCTCATCCCTGATGGGGCCTCCCAGTGAGTATCTCCGGGTGATCACACCGTCTGGCGTGCAAATGCCACTGACCTCGGGACCCTCGTTCCAACAGCTCGTCGTCGGCGACTCACTGGTGGTGAAGCACCGCTGGAAGACGGAATGGGCGGTCGAGCGGTTCGAGCTGTCGTCCGGAACGCGAACGTTCAGACTTGAGGGGACGATTGGGCAATCCGGCTCATTCGACAGCGTCGTCGTCGAGGATGTCCTGATCGTCACGCGCGAGGACTACGGCTCGCAAGGGCAGGTGACGCGGGCTTTCGAGGTCGCCACTGGCGCGCCCCTCTGGACGCAGAGCGGGCGGGCAGTCGCGCTGGAGTCGGTGGTCTGCCTGAAACGCGATTCAGACCAGCGGCAGGACTGCGTGGAGCCCCGCTCCGGGATGCTTCTGTTCGCGATGCCCTACCAGATGGCGCCGTTGGGGGAAGATCAGGGCGTGCTCGTTTTCGGCGGTACGAGCGTGGCGCCCGAGTCGAAACTCGAAGGCCGGTCGCGGACCGGTGAGCTCCTCTGGGAGCGGCAGGAGACGAAGGCCCGGGCCGCGCCCCTCGCGAAACACGAGGGCGTTCTCTATTTTTCGGACGGCGAACGAGTCCGGGCACAGGACGGTCAGCTACTCCCGCCGATTGGCGCTGAGCGGTGGCCGCTGGCCCTGATCGGGTCCCGCGCCTACAGCAGCCAAAACGCTCTCTGCGCGATCGATCTCGGAACGGGCGCTGACGAATGGTGCCTCCCCTTGCCGGGCTCTGAGGTGCGTTCGGTCAGCGCGCGGAGCGATGGGCTCCGCTACGCCGTGCATGACCCACACAAGGGCCTCTACGTCTGCCATGTAGCGCCCGACGGAGGTCCGATCTCCAGCTTCAGTTACCCGACGTTCAACGGCTACGGCTCGGTCGCCTTTGGAAAGGACCGGGCGGTCGTAGGCTGGTACCCGCCCGACGCGTCCGGCAGTTGGACGCTGCAGACTGAACTGCTGCCCATCACCCACTGAACCGCTCAGCCAGCGCGCGGCTGTTCAGGTAGGATGCCGCCCATGTCGCGCCTCGCGATCCTGCTCCTGTGGCTGACCTCTCCGGTGACGCTGGCCCAGGCGGACCTGAAGGTGAGCGAGGCGATCCGTCACTACGACGGCGGCGAGTTCACCGAGGCCAAGAACACCCTGGTCACGGTGGTGGAGTCGCCGCGGCTCTCCCCTCCCCAGCGCAGCCGGGCCCGGATCTACCTGGCGGCGGCGTACTACGCGCTGGGGGACATCGCCTCCGCCAAGGCGCAGCTGTTGTCGCTGGCCCGCTCCGACCCGGGGGCGCGGCTGGATCCGGCGCTGTTCGTCCCCGAGCTGGTGGCGCTGCACGAGGACTCCCAGCGGGAGGTGGCGGCGGAGCTCGCCGCCCGCCCGGTGGAGCCGCCCCCCGCTGCGCTGGGTGAACCCCGGCTGGTCCCCCTCCCCCCTCCGGCGGCGCCCCGTCCCCCAGCCCATCTGTCGCTGATCCCGTTCGGGGTGGGGCAGTTCGCCAATGGCGACTCCGGCAAGGGGGTGGCCTTCCTGGTGGGGGAGACGGCGCTGTTCGCGATCTCCGCCACCACCCTGGGGCTGTTCGAATCGATGAAGGTGGATGGCCAGTTCCTGCGCGTCGGCTACTTCCATCCCCAGGACCGCCCGATGGCGGAGGCGCTGCACGTCGCCTACCACGTGGCGTTCTACGCGGGGCTGGCGCTGGCCGGGACCGGGATCGTGGAGGCGGTGCTGGCCCGCTCCGCCGGCGGTTCCCCACCGCTGGGCTGGCGCTTCACCGGCAACTCCGTCCAGGTGCGCTTCTGACCATGGGCCTCCGCACCTCCACGCCGGCGCTGCTGCTCAGCGGCGCGCTGGCCGCGCTGGTGATCACCGTGGCCCCCGGCTGCGGGCAGGAGATCCTGGACTGGGATGGAGGAACCGATCCCAGCGGCGACGGAGGCACCGACGGCGGGGTGGACGCCGGCCCTTCGCCGGTGATCAGCGAGCTGGCCGGTGAGTCCGCGGCCGGCCCCAGCGACGAGTTCGTGGAGCTGTACAACCCGCACCCGGCGGCGATCAGCCTCTCCGGCTGGAGGCTGGACTACCGCAGCACCGGCGGCAGCGTCGGCCGGTACCACGAGTTCGGCGCCGCGGCCTCCATCCCCGCCCACGGCTTCTACCTGGTGGGCCAGAACGGCTTTGGCGGCACCCCCGACGAGCGGCTGACTCGCGGCGGCACCCCGCAGACCGGGCTGACCATGAGCGCCGGCGGGGGCAGCCTGTTCCTGATCGCTCCCGGCGAGTCGGTGACCGACCAGGTGGGCTGGGGCAGCGGCGCCGCCGAGTCCGCTCCGGCGGTGGCTGCCGACGGCGACCAGAGCATCGAGCGCAAGGCCCACACCGCCTCCACCGCGGAGTCGATGACCACCGGCGCCGACGTCTCCGCCGGCAACGGCCAGGACTCGCAGAACAACCTGCAGGACTTCATCCTCCGGCCCACCCGCGAACCGCAGAACCGCAGCGCCGCCGCCGAACCGTAAAGGGTCGGTCAGCCCGCCGGCGGAAACAATCGCTCCTTCAGCTTCGCCAACCGGCTGCGCTCCATCTGCAGCGAGGCCGCGGCCTGGGTGACATTCCCGCCTGCCTTCTCCAGCGCCTGCTGCACCAGCGCCCGTTCCAGGTGGAGGACCGCCTCGTCGAAGAACAGCGCCGAGGGAACCCACTGGCCCGGCCCGGTCACCGCCGGCAGCTCGGTGGCCGAGGCGCCGCGTGGACGCAGGTGCCGGGAGAGGTGTCCGGCGTGGACCTTCTGGTCCTCGTCGGCGAACACCACCACCCGCTCGATCTCATTGGAGAGCTCGCGCACGTTGCCCGGCCAGCGGTACTGCTCCAGGGCCCGCATCGCCTCCCCGGTGAACCCGCGCAGGTTCTTGCCCCGCCGCTCGCAGTGGGCGTCCAGGAAGTGCGCCGCCAGCACCGCCACGTCACCTTGCCGCTCCCGCAAGGGAGGGATCCGCACCGAGAGCACCATCAGCCGGAAGAAGAGATCCTCCCGGAACCGTCCCCGTCCCACCTCCTCCCGCAGGTCGCGGCTGGAGGAGGAGAGGATCCGCACGTCCACCGGCACCGGGCGGGGCGCCCCCAGGGGGTGGACCTCGCCCTCCTGCAGCACCCGCAGCAGCGCCGCCTGGGCGGGGGCGGACAGCTCGCCCACCTCGTCCAGGAACAGGGTCCCCCCGTCGGCCTGCTGGAACACCCCCGGGTGGTCCCGGTCCGCGCCGGTGAACGCGCCCTGGCGGTAGCCGAAGAAGGTGCTCTGGACCAGGCCCTCGGAGATCCCGGCGCACCCCTGGACCACGAACGGGCCGGCGCGCCGCCTCCCTCCGGAGTGCAGGGCCCGCGCGCACAGCTCCTTGCCGGTGCCGGTCTCGCCGTGGAGGTGGACGGTGCTGTCCGCGCGCTGCACCCGGACCAGCTCCTCCAGGGTCCGCCGCAGCTCGGCGCTGTGACCGACGATCTCCTCGAAGCCCTGGCGGCCGGTGGAGCGCTGGCGCAGAAAGGCGTTCTCCTCCCGCAGCCGCTCGTTGGCCCGCGCCAGCTGGGTGAGCAGGGCCCGCTGCTCGGTGGCCAGCACGTACCCGTCCACCGCGCGGCGCACCGTCTGGTGGAGGTCCGGCGCGTCGAAGGGCTTGCGCAAATACGAGTACAGCTTGCCCAGGTTCACGAACAGCAGCAGCTGCCCCACCGCGGTGTACTCGCAGGCCACCACCCGGGAGGCCGCCACCTTGGGCAGGGTCTGGGAGACCCGGTGGAAGAACTGCAGGCAGTCCATCCCCGGGAGCTCCTCCGCGGTCAGCAGCACCGCCACCTCCTCCCGGGCCAGCACCTCCAGGGCCTGATCCGGCGTCTGGCAGTGGAACACCTCGTACTGGTCCCGCAGCCCGGCATACAGCTCGGCCGCCTCCGGGTCGTCGTCCACCAGCACCAGCTTGTGCCGGAACCGGAGCACGAAGTTCTCCAGCGCAGCCGCCCCCTCCTCCTCCAGGGTGACCAGCTCCAGCCCCAACCCCGCCACCCGCTTGTCGTGGCTGTCCCGGTCGTCTCCATCCACCCAGCTGACCTTGGCGGTGCCCTCCACCAGCTGGGCCTCTCCCAGCCCCAGCTGGAACCCCAGCAGGTCCCCCGGCTGGGGGAGGGTCAGCTTCGGGGTCCAGGGCAGCTGGACCGAGAGCCCCTGGGCGGAGAGATCGCTGGTGTGGGCCAGCACCCGGTCGGCGCCGGTCTGCAGCCAGCAGGGCCGACGGACCTCCCGGCGGGTCTGGGCGCGCGCGGGCAGGCTCACTCGGGCGCTCCCGGCTGCAGGCGGCGGCGCAGCTTCCCCAGCCGGCTCCGCTCCATCCCCAGCCGGGCGGCGGCGGAGGCGATCCCTCCCCCGGTGGCGGCCAGCGCGTCGTCGATCAGCCTGCGCATCAGCAGCTCCACCGCGTGGTCATAGGAGAGCCCCTCGGGGATGAAGACCCCCTCCTCCCGCGCCGGGCCTCCCGCCGGCCGGCTGACCTGGGGGGAGAGCAGCTCCGGCCCCAGCGGCGTCTCCTCGTCGGAGAGCACCACCAGCCGCTCCATCTCGTGCTCCAGTTCGCGCACGTTCCCCGGCCAGGGGTAGGTGGTGAGCACCCGCAGCGCGGCCTCGGTGAGATCGCCACCCCGCCGGCCCAGGCGCTGGCGGTGCAGGGTCACGAAGTGGTTGGCAAGCAGCGGCACATCCGAGAGCCGCTCCCGCAGCGGGGGCAGCCGCACCGCCACCACCATCAGACGGAAGTAGAGATCCTCGCGGAAGCGGCCGGCCGCCACCTCGGCGCGGAGATCGGCGTGGGTGGCGGAGATCAGCCGCACGTCCACCTTCACCGGGCGGGTGGCGCCCACCGGGGTCACCTCCCGCTCCTGCACCGCACGCAGCAGCGCCGCCTGCAGCGAGGGGGGCAGCTCCGCCACCTCGTCCAAGAACAGGGTGCCCCCGTCGGCCTCGGTGAACAGCCCCGAGTGGTCCCGGTCCGCGCCGGTGAAGGAGCCGCGGCGGTGGCCAAAGAGGGTGCTCTGCAGCAGCGACTCCGGCATCCCGGCGCAGTTGACCGCCAGGAACGGTCCCCCGGCGCGGGGGCCGCTTTGGTGCAGCGCCCGCGCCATCAGCTCCTTGCCGGTGCCGGTCTCGCCGTGGAGGTGGACGGTGGCGTCGGTGACCCGCACCCGCTCCAGCTCGGAGAGGACCTGCTTAAGCGCCGGGCTCTGTCCCAGCAAACCCTTGAGCTCTCCGGTCCAGGCGGCGCGCGTGCGCAGGAAGCGGTTCTCCCGCGCCAGCCGTCCGTGGATCCGGTCCAGCTGTTCCCGCAGCCGCGCGTTCTCCCGCCGCAGCATTGTGGCCTGCACCCCGCGGCTGACCACCTGCCGCAGCACCGAGTGCCGGAACGGCTGGCGCAGGAAATAGAAGACCACTCCCTGCGCGGCCAGCGCGTCCAGCTGGGGAGAGGCGGCCGCCTGGTGGCTGACGATCAACGCCGCGTCCCCCGCGGCCTCGGACTCGCGCAGAGAGGCCACCACCTCCAGGATCCCGGGGTCGCGCAGCTGGTCGCCGAGGATCACCGCGTCCGCCGCCCCCGCCGCTGCCCGGGACACCCAGGCCTCCAGCGCGCCCGAGGACCCGAACTCCACCACCCGATGGTCCGGCCCGAGCGCCTGGCGGAACGCCTCGCACAGCCGTGGCTCCACCTCCGCCACCAGCACCGTGGGCGTGACCTTCCCTCGCGCCTTCTCGCTCACCGAGTCCGGGTCCATTCACCTCCAGCGTAGCCGGGGAAGGAATTCACGGTGTGAAAACCGTCCCCCTCCACCCAAGCGCCTGGAATGACTTGGAACCGGGTGCTCAGGCGGCTGGGCGGCGCCCAGCGGGTGTGAAATCCGTCCCCAGGGGCTGGAGCCCAACCTCAATGATTCTGCCCCCCTGCAACGGCCAGTGGCTGGCATGGCGGGTGCTCAAGGCGGGCCCACCCGGAGGAAGTTCCTGATGACCCTGCGCACCCTGTCCCCGTCTGCGATCGCCCTGTTGATGCTCACCGCCTGCGGCGAGAGCAGCCTGACCGTCGAGGACCCGGGCAGCGATCCGGACACCCTGATGGCCGAGCTCTCCTCGGAGCTGAGCTGGTCGGAGGCCCAGTCCCTGCTGCGCGGGGCCAAGGTCTTCACCACCGAGAAGTTCGGCGGCAACGACCGCACCTGCGTCAGCTGCCACTCGCTGACCACCGGGACGGTGACCCCCGCCGAGGCCCAGCGCCGCTTCCAGCGCAACCGCCGCGACCCGCTGTTCCGGGCGGTGGACAGCGACCAGGGAGATGGCGCCAGCTACTCGCTGCTGCTGCGGGACGCCACGGTCAATGTCACCCTCCCGCTGCCGCCCAACGTTTACCTCGCCGAGGATCCCACCGCGCGCACGGTCACCCTGCGCCGGGGCATCCCCAGCACCCAGGACGCGCCGGCGCTGGATCCGTTCCTGATGCTGGACCTGCGCAACCAGACCCTGCAGGAGCAGGCGGCGGGCGCGATCCACGGGCACGCCGAGGCCACCCGCACCCCCACCGCCCGCGAGCTGGACGACGTGGCCTTCTTCGAGCAGAAGGCGCTGTTCTCCTCCCGCGCCACCTTGAACTTCGCCCGCGGCGGCGCCGCCCCCTCCCTCCCCGCCGGCAAGACCGCCTCCGAGCAGCGGGGCCGGGAGTTCTTCGTGGGTGAGGCCTCCCTCTGTGGCTTCTGCCACACCGGTCCCCTCCTCAACGGGCACGTGGGCCCGGAGACCCAGTTCTTCATGCGCGCCTCGAGCGTGGGAATCTCCGAGTTCAACTACCTGGACAACCCGGTCCTCACCTACGTGTTCGTGGCCGAGGACGGCACCGAGACGGCGATCCCGTCCTCCGATCCGGGCGTGGGCCTGACCTTCGGCGATCCGACGATGGTCAACGCCTTCAAGATGACCAGCCTGCGGAACATCAAGAACACCGCGCCCTACTTCCACGACAACTCGCTCAAGACCCTGGAGGACGTGGTGGAGCACTACGACGCCTTCTTCAACATGCTGGAGCTGGGGGATCTCTCGGATCAGGACAAGGCGGACCTGGTGGCCTTCATGAAGGTCCTGTAGTCCAAACCGGCCTTCCGGGGCCTCACCGCCTGGCACAGGCGGCGGCCCCGGCGAACCCGGGTTCGGTCTCCAGGCCCTGCAGCGCCTCCTCGCAGCTCCGCGCGCACCCCTTCGCCGTGGAGCGGCTCACCCAGCAGCTCCCCTCCGGTCCGTAGGCCTTCTCCAGCTCGCCAACGGAACCTGGAATCAACGCCCCCGCACAGGCCACCAACCGCTGGCACTCAGGCGCCGGGGTGGGACGACAGGCGCCCAGGCCCAGCGCCAGCAGCGCCAGGTACGCGATCGGTGCAGCGGGTCGACGGCGGGTCACGAGGATCAATCTAGGGGATGCTGCCGGCCTTGGCGCTCTCAGATTCCTCCGGAGGGACCGGGGGGTGTTCCTCAGCTTTCTGAGGCCCGAGCTGCGGTAACACCCTGGAATTGCGTCCCGCTTCCCTTGGCACACCGGTCGCAATCCGCCCAGCGCACGAGGCGCACAGCGCGGTTCGCGCCGGGCCGGAGTGGAAGTCATGCAGGGGGAGCACCGGATGAGGATGCACGGGTTTCTGTGGGCAGGGCTGGTGGGGGCGGGGTTGCTGGCGGGATGCGATCCGTCCGACGCACGCAACCGGCCGATCCAGTCGCAGGTGGCGCTGGAGAACTTCGACAACTGCGGCGAGCTGGAGTCCTCCATCGAGGACACCGCGGTGGCGCAGATGCGGGCGCAGCTGCTGCAGCTCAAGGAGCACTCGGGAGGTTGGGGCTTCCCGGTGCAGGTGGCCCAGGATGCCTTCGGCGGGGGCAGACCGAGCGCCAGCGGACCCACCGCCTACACCACCACCAACAACCAGGTGCAGGGGGTGGAGGAGGCGGACTTCGTGAAGAACGACGGCACCCGGATGTTCGTGCTCTCCGGAAGCACCCTGTACGTGAACCAGAGCTGGCCGGCGGAGCAGCTCCAGACGGTGGGCCGGCTGGAGCTGGAGGGCTACCCGAGGGAGATGTTCCTGGATGGGGATCGGCTGGCGATCTTCTCCGGCGTCTACGCCGAGTGGGGCACCGCGCAGACCGGCGACGGGATGGCGCTGATGCCTTGCGAGGGTCCGGCAGGCTGCTACGCCTCCAATACGCTGAAGGTCACGGTGGTGGACGTCTCCACCCTCTCCAGCCCCCGGGTGGTCCGGGAGCTGTACCTGCCCGGGTACTACGTGAACTCCCGGCTGGTGGACGGCCGGGTGCGGCTGGTGACCGGCGACTCGCCGCACTGGCCCCAGGGGGTGCAGTGGTACCCCACCGGAGGCTGGGCCAACCCGCTGACCTGGGGCGCCTCGATCGACGCGCTGATCGCCTCCAACGAGCGGCTGATCCGCGCCGCCCCCCTGGAGCAGTGGCTGCCCGAGGGCCGGTACCGCGGCGCGGACGGTGAGCTGCACTCCCTCGGCTACCAGTGCTCGGAGTTCTCCCGCGCCAACGCCCCCACCCGGCTGGGGGTGGTGAGCGTGGTCACCCTCCCCCTCGATCCCTCGGAGCTGTCCTCCGCGCTGGGCGCCGGGCTGCAGCGGACCTCGGTGCTGGCGGAGGCGGGCGAGGTCTACGCCTCCCCCACTGCTCTCTACGTGGCCAGCGGGCACTGGTGGTGGTGGCCGCAGCCGGGCCAGACCGACCACACCTACCTGCACAAGTTCGACATCACCAACCCGGCCCGGGCGGTGTACGTGGCCTCCGGCGGAGTGGCCGGCCACTTGGTGGACCAGTTCTCGATGGACGAGCACCAGGGGATGCTGCGGGTGGCCACCACCGCCAACACCCGCACCGAGGACGAGGCCAACCCGGACAACACCTGGGGGCTGTGGAGCACCACCAACCGGATCACCGTGCTGGGCCAACAGGGCTCGGCGCTGGTGAAGGTCGGCGAGTCGGAGGCGATCGCCGAGGGGGAGTCGATCTACAGCGCGCGCTTCCTGGGAGAGAAGGCCTACGTGGTCACCTTCCTGCAGGTGGATCCGCTGTTCACCTTCGACCTCAGCGATCCGGCCCACCCCCGCAAGGTGGGCGAGCTGAAGGTCCCCGGCTTCTCGACCTACATCCACCCGCTGGATGACGGCCACCTGCTCACCATCGGGACCTCGGACGGCGGCTGGGGTTCGTCGCTGCAGCTGTCGATCTTCGACGTCACCGACTTCGCCAACCCCCGGCTGAAGTTCACCCAGCAGGTGGGGACCGCCTCTGGCTGGTCGGAGGCCGCGTACGACCACAAGGCCTTCAACTACTTCCCCGAGCGCGGGCTGCTGGCGATGCCCTTCGCGGACTGGAACTCTTCCGCCAGCACCGAGACCGACTACTGGAGTTCGTTCGTGTCCGACCTGCGGGTGTTCTCGGTCAGCACCGGGACCGGCTTTACCCCCCTGGGGGCGCTGGGGATGAACGACCTGATCCAGTCGCAGACCCACAGCTGGGGTTCGCAGACCTGGACCTACTCCTGGTCTCCGGCGATCCGTCGCAGCGTGATCGCGGACAACTTCGTGTACGCGATCTCCGACGCCGGAATCCGGGTGGCGGACGTGGCCGACCTGAGCACCCCGCTGACCACCACCGTTTTCTAGACGGGCAAGAGGGGGAGAGGCCGGGGCGCCTTGAAGGGCGCCTTCGGCCTCTTCGCTCTTGGATCAGGAGAGCGCGGACTGCAGCGGCAGCTCCACCCGGAAGGTGGTGCCGCGCTCGGCGGTGGAGCGCACCGAGATCTTCCCCCGGTGGGCGAGCACGATCTGATCGGTGATGTACAGGCCCAACCCCACTCCCCGGTTGGCCTGGGCCTGGGCGCCGCGGCGGAAGGGCGCGAACAGGGTCTTCTGATCCTCCAGCGGGATCGGCCTGCCCCCGTTGTGGACCTCCAGCACCGCCAGCCCGCCCTCGCCCCACAAGCGCACAGTCACCGGCGAGTCGGCCGGGCTGTGCTGCAGGGCGTTGCCGATCAGGTTGGAGGCCACCTGGGCCAGCCGGTCCGGGTCCCAGGTCCCCTGCACCGCCTCCAGCCGCTCCCGCACCAGGATCCGGCTGGGGTGGACCGACTCCAGCTCCTGCAGCACCTCGGAGATCACCTCCGAGAGCTCCAGCTCCACCGGCCGCAGGTGGATCCTCCCCCCCAGCCGGCTGGAGGCGAAGTCCACCATGTCGTCGATCATCCGGCGCATCCGTTCGGTGCTGGAGTGGATGCGGGTCACCGCGTTCTGCTGGCGGAACGGCAGCGCGCTGCTCTCCAGCAGGTGCAGGGACATCTTGATCGCCTGCACCGGGTTGCGCAGGTCGTGGCCCAGGATCCCGATCAGCTCCTCGCGCAGCTGGCCCACCCGCCGCAACTGCTCCTCGTCCTGCTTGCGTTCGGTGACCTCCTCGAACACCAGCACCGCGCCCACCAGGGCCCCAGACGGATCCCGCACCGGAGCGGCGCTGTTGGAGAACACCCGATCCGGTCCGCCGGGGAAGGACTCGTGCAGCTCCTGACCCTGGACCTTCTCTCCGTGCAGGGCCCGGACCAGCGGGTGCTCCTCCGGCCGGAGGCTGCCCCCCTCCACCGGGCGGACCGGCAGCCTCCCCAGCTGCACCACTTCCCCGATCTGCTGCAGCGCCGGGCCGTACAGCTCGCGCGCCACATGGTTGGTGAACAGCAGCCGGCCGTCCGGAGCGTCGGCGATCAGCACTCCCACCGGCAGCTGATCAATCACCTGCTCCAGGAACGCCCGCTCCCGCTCCAGCGCCGCGGTCAGCCGGCGGCGGTCCCGTTCGGCGGCGCGGGCCCGCAGCCAGACCTCCACCGTGGCCACCAGCTCCTCGCGGTTGATCGGCGTGACCAGGTAGCCGTCGGCGCCGCCCTTCAGACCCCGCACCCGGTCCTCCGGGGTGCGGAAGACCGCGGAGACGTACAGCACCGGGATGGGGGCGGTGGCCGGGTCGGCCTTGATCCGTTCGCAGACCTCAAAGCCGCTGCCGTCCGGCAACTTCACATCCAGGATGATCAGATCCGGATCCGAGCGGGCCAGCTCCAGGGCCTGGGCGGCGGAGGTGGCCTCTTCGATCTCCACCCCCAGCGACTTGAGCGGCCGGACGATGGTGTAGCGCTTGGCCTCGTCGTCATCCACGACCAGGATCCGGGGCGGGCTGTGGGGGGTGGGCATCACGTCCAGCACAGCATCCCCTCTCTGGGACCGGCGACCAATGACGCAACGCCTCGGGGTCGGACAGCCGACAGCTAGATCGGCGCCGCGTGCTCCTCGGCCGCCAGCGGGCGCGCCGCCACCGAGGGGATCAACCGGTGGAGGATCTCCAGCAACCGTTCGGGATCCACCGGCTTGGGCAGCACCGCGGTGACCCCATAGGTGCTGGCGTAGCGCGCCCGATCCTTGGCATCCATCAGCTTGGTCCCGGTGGAGAGGATCACCACCGGGACCCGGGCCAGCCGGTCGCTTTGGCGCATCGCGGCCAGCACCTCGTTGCCGCTGACGATCGGCAACATCATGTCCAGCAGCACCACCGCGGGGAGGGGATCCTGCGCCAGCTGATCCAGCGCCTGGCGGCCGTCCTCCGCCACCCGCATCCGGAAGCCGGCCAGCTCCAGCAAGTCCTGGAAGGACTCACGGATGTCGCGATCGTCCTCCACCAGTAAGATGGCGCCGGCTCTCTCTTCCATGTGTGCCTCCGGGGACTAAGGTGGGGCGTCCGACCAGGTACGACAGTGCAGGGGTCGGACCCCGTCGCCTGCCCGCTTGCCCTCGCGGCGGACGGTTGCTCCCTGAGGCCGCGGGCAAATCCGGCTCCCCCAGGTGTTGGGCGGTGCAACTCCCGGGGCGGAAAGCAGTCAACGGCCCTTCTCCCTCTCCAGCAGAGGGACTAAACGGGCAGCCATGAAGCTTGGACTGATCGCGATCGTGGTGGCGCTGGTGCTGGGCGGGGTGTGGCTGATGGGGACCCGCAACTCCCTGGTCTCCAAGGACGAGGAGGTCCGCCGCGCCTGGAGCCAGGTGGAGAACGTCTACCAGCGGCGGATGGACCTGATCCCCAACCTGGTGGAGACGGTGAAGGGCGCCGCCGCCTTCGAGCAGAGCACCTTCACCGGCCTGGCCGAGGCCCGGGCCCGCGCCGGGTCGATCCAGGTCACCCCGGAGCTGCTGGACGACCCGGAGAAGTTCCGCCAGTTCGAGGAGGCGCAGCGCCAGCTGGGCGCCGGACTCTCCCGCTTGATGGTGGCGGTGGAGGCGTACCCGGAGCTGAAGGCCAACGCCAACTTCCAGAACCTCCAGTCGCAGATTGAAGGCACCGAGAACCGGATCAGCGTGGAGCGCAAGCGCTTCAACGACGCGGTCAGCACCTACAACGTGTCGGTGCGCCAGTTCCCGGGCAGCTTCGCGGCGGGGATGTTCGGCTTCCGCGAGAAGCCCTACTTCCAGTCGGACGCCGCGGCGAAGGAAGCCCCGAAGGTGAAGTTCTAGGATGGGCGCCTCCGCGCTGCTGGCGGTAGTGCTGGCGTTGTCCGCCGCCGACGTGGGGCAGGGCTTCACCGTTCCCCCGCCGCCCGCGCGCTACGTCTACGACGGCGCCGGGGTCCTCTCCCAGGCGGAGAAGGAGCGGCTGGAGGCGCGGGTGCTGCAGCTGAACGAGGAGTCGGGGGTGCAGATCGCGGTGGCGATCTTCCCCACCCTGGGAGAGGCGGCGCTGGAGGACGCCACCCTGCAGGTGGTGGAGGCCTGGAAGGTGGGCCGCAAGGACACCGACAGCGGGGCGCTGCTGGCGGTGTTCATGCAGGAGCGAAAGCTGCGGATCGAGGTCGGCTACGGGCTGGAGGGCGGGCTGACCGACCTCAAGGCCTCGCGGATCATCCAGGAGCAGATCGCCCCCCACTTCCGGTCCGGGGATCCGGCGGCGGGGATCGAGGCCGGGGTGGCGGCGATGGCGCTGGCCGCCACCGGCAAGCCGCTGCCGGCGCCGGTGGGTGGGGCCACCCGCAGCACCGGCCGGGCGCGGGGCTCGTCCAGTCCCCTCTGCGGCCTGCTGTGCATGGCGCTGGTGTTCATCAGCTTCATCCGGGGGCTGTTCGGTTCCCGCCGGCCGCGCCACATGGGCCGCGGCTACCGGCGCGGGATGGGCGGCGGGCTGCCCTGGTGGGCGTGGCTGCTGATCGGCTCGGCCGGGGGTTCCGGACGGAGCCGGGGCGGAGGGTTTGGCGGAGGAGGGGGCGGCTTCGGCGGTGGGGGCGGCGGCGGCTTTGGCGGTGGATCATTCGGGGGCGGCGGCGCCTCGGGGGGCTGGTAGATGGCGACCGGAGCGAAGACCGATCTGTCGGACCACGGCCAGCGGCTGGGCGGAGCGCTGCTGGTCCTGCTGGGGCTGGCGGCGGGGATCACCGGGGCGGTGCTGTTCGCGCGGGCGGTGCGGGACGTGGATCCCCACTCCTGGCAATTGCCCAACGTGCTGCCCAGCGTGGTGGCGATCCTGCTGGGCCTGGTGGCGCTGCTGGCCGGGGGCTGGCTGTACGCCAAGGGCCTCTCCCGCACCCACTCGGTGCCGGCGGTGTTCCTCTCCCCCCAGGAGGAGGAGAAGGTGGTGCTGGAGATCGAATCCTTCGAGAAGCGCACCTCTGGAGAGCTGCGGGTGCACCTGGCCTCGGCCGCCCATGCCGGCGGGTCGATCCTGGAGGAGGCCAAGCGGACCTTCGAACAGCTGGGGCTGACCGCCACCCGCGAGCGCAACGGGGTGCTGTTCTACGTGGCGGTGCGTGAGCATCAGTTCGCGGTGCTGGGGGACCAGGGGATCAACGACAAGGTCCCGCCCGGCTTCTGGGACCAGGTGGCGGGCCGGGTCTCCCAGCGCTTCGCCGAGGGCCAGTTCGGACAAGGCCTGGTGGAGGGGATCGACCTGGCCGGAGAGGCGCTGGCGACCCACTTTCCGCCCCGCCACGACGACCAGAACGAGCTGCCCAACCAGATCTCCCGCGGCTGACGCACCGTCCCAGTAAAGGGGACAGGCTCTCAGGATCCCACACATCTTCGGGTTGTGATCTAAGCGGCTGATGCCGAAGAGTCGCCAGGCCGTAGATGTGACCTCCGAAGTTGGCTGCGCGTCTCTTGGGGATGCC
>JAKFFE010000027.1:0-10556 GCA_036675345.1 Myxococcaceae bacterium | reverse complement strand
CAAGCGCGCTGCGGCCAAGCGCGCTGCGGCCAAGCGCGCTGCGGCCAAGCGCGCTGCGGCCAAGCGCGCTGCGGCCAAGCGCGCTGCGGCCAGGGTCGCTGCGGCCAGAGTCGCCGCTGCCAAGCGCGCATCTGCCAAGGTCGCTACGTTGAAGGGCCCTCAGTCGAAGGGCTCGAGGTCGAAGGGCCCGAAGTCGAAGGGCTCGAAGTCGAAGGGCTCGAAGTCGAAGAGCTCGAAGTCGAAGAGCTCGAAGTCGAAGGGCCCAAAGTCTCTTTGGGTGCGTTGGCTCGGCTGAGTGCCACAACGCCCGCAGCAAACGGACTCATCAGGGCCGCCCCTACCTTCGGGTGCCCCGGGCAACATCGTCGTCGGTCACGGCGCGAGACTCTGACTACGTGGCGGCCTGATCGGTCTCGCGGAACTGCTGCCACTGCTCCTGCATCCGCGTCACCTGGCCGGGCGTGAACTCGGACATCCAGGCGTCGTCCGTGTAATTCATGTAGTTGTGGACCGGATCCAAGCCCGGCTTCTTGGGGAGCGTATCGGTGTTCTCCGGCGGCTTGCCGTAGTTCACCTCGTGGGCGGGGGTATCGGACACCAGGTCGCCCTTGGGAAGACCGGCCCCCTTCGCCTGATCGAAGGTGTGGAACAGGCCCATCCAGTGACCGACCTCATGGGTGGCGGTGTCACCCTCGTTGTAGGGCGCACCCGAACCACCCGGCAGGCTGCTGTTGAGCAGCACCACTCCGTCCTGCTTGGGCGCACCACGATAGTCGTTGGGGAAGGTGGCCCACCCCAGCAGCCCGCCCGAAGGGCTGGCGCTGTAGAGGTTCAGGGCCTCTGAGTCGCCCTTGCGCAGGGTGCGCTTCATCTGGAGTTCCGCCGTGGACCCCGGCTCGGCGGTGTACCACTTGGCATTCTTGGTGCGATCCACGTCCGCCAGCCGGAACTGGAAGCCCGTCCCCTGGTAGGCGTCGTTGAGCACCTTCACCTGCGCGTCGATCTGCGCGCGGGTGACATTCCCGTTCTTTGCCCCCGTCCCTTTGTTGATGACGTGGAAGTAGACGTCAATCACCTCCGGAGTCTGGACGGCTGGCGCGGCAGACGCGGCTGGGTTCAGAGCCGCTCCCGCGTCCGGGGCCACCACCGGGCCGGAGGTGCGTGCAACCTGCGAGGTCCCCTGCTGAAAGCTGTCCCGCTGCAGTGCGGAATTCCGAGCGGGACCCGCGGAGGGATTCGTGGAGGGGGAGTCCACCCTCACTGCGGTGGGCAAAGGACGGGACGAGACCTGCTTGATGTCGATGGTCATGGGTGCCGGGCGGAACAGATTATCGGCGCTCACGTGGGTGGGTTTCCATGCCACAGGATGATTATTGCCCGATTGCGCAGGCCGGATGCCGGTGTTCGGGCCCCCCCGGACGAAGTCTCACCGCCCGCCTACTTCGTCCGGGGCTCAGGCGGTTTTGCCGGTACAAACTCGTAGCCAGAGGACTTCGTCCGCCCAGCCCCTGCGTCCGGCCCGGCGGCCTTCGCTCAGTCCTTCGTCCCGCTCGGCGGTCTTCGCTTAAGTCCTTCGTCGCACCCGGCTGAGTTCGCCCAAGTCCTTCGCCGCAGCCGGCGGTCTTCGCCCAGCCCCAGGAGATGGTCCTCGTCGACGCGGCGCTCAGGGTCAGCAGCACGCCGGACTCCGCCAATGCCGAGGGTGGGGAAGGTCCAGCCGGGTGGTCGGGTGCAGAGGCCAGCGCCGGAGCTGGGTGCGGAGAGGGGCCAGAGGCCAGCGCCGGAAATGGGTGCGGAGAGGGGCCAGAGGAGAAGTGGACCATAGGATCCACTTTTCGCGCTCTCGGGCGCAGGTTTGCGGGGACAGGTTGATCATATGAGCCACTTCTCCCCGAGACCGGTCGGGGCTCGTTTGCGGGCGCCCCGCTCGGTCCTCCGGGATCGGGATCCCGTGGGGAAACAAGATCCGGCACTGGGGGGACCGCCAGCACGGTGTGCGCTGGCTCAGCAAGCGTCCGCGCCCGGCCAGGGCGCCGAAGTCCAGAAGGCGGGTCTGCTGGCGAAGTCGTCCCTGTAGCCCTGCTGTCCAACCGGCCCTGGAGGGGGTCAGTTTTAGTGGCGCGCGGGGGTCAGAAATTGCTGTCGCCTGACAGCCCCGCTCGGGCCCCGGGTGAAAGTGGAGCGAATGCCCTCCTTGACCTCGGGCCTCGTCTGGTCCGCGGGCCTCAGAGGCGATCGCCCCTGAGGTCCCCTCACAGCCAATCCCCGAAGGATTGACTCCAAGGTCCCTCGGGGGCAGAACCAGCGACGGTAGGGCCTCTGGATCTGGTGGCCGGCTCGGTCTTCAAAACCGATGGAGGGGCGCGAAGGCGTTCTTCGGGGGGTTCGATTCCCCTGCCCTACCGCTGCTTCCGCCCGTCCTCCGTTCGAGCAGCCGGAGCCCTTGTCTGCCTTCCTGCCGTTGCCCGGGGCGACCTACGCTGGAACAGCCAAGGGAGTGAAGAGGTTCAACCTGGAAGTGATGGGGGCCATGGCATGCGTTTGAGGTTGGTACTGGCGGGTCGTTCCGAGGCGCTCCTCTCCAGCCCGGATCTGCCCGCGCCCTGGCTGGGGCGGGTGGAGGCCTGGCTCAAGCGCGAGACCGCGGAGCTGCTGGAAGGCGCTCGCTTCGACGTGGACTCCCAGGGGCGCCCCAACCTCTTCCTGCGCCTGCATCCGGCCGCGGACGACGTCTCCTTCGCCGCGGCGGGTGGGGGGCGCTTCGTGGTCGCCGCCAACACCTTCACCGTGGGGCCCGGCTACCACCGCTACCTGTGCGATCTGCTGCGCCGGCTGGGCGAGGAGTTCCAGATCGTGTGGGTCGACCCGGACGCGGAGAACCAGGTGGGCGATCCCACCGGCTACTTCCACTCCGGCGATGCCTCGGCCCTGGAGCAGAACATGTTGGCCTGGCTCTCCGACGCGGCCGGGCAGGCGCTGGCCCTGCACCGGGCCGGACAGAGCAACGTGGCCCTCTCCTTGCGCTTTGGACACGCCTTCGACTCCCAGGCCCCGCTGTTGACCCCGATGGGCCCCCGCGATCTCTCCTGGCTGGAGGCGGTACACGCCGACCCCCGCTCTGGAATGGACGTCTTCCCCTGGTGGGAGGAGGGCACCCGCGGCGCCACCCAGCTGGGCCGGGCGAAGACCCGGCTGTGGACGGAGATGGTGTGGCGTCCGCCACTGCTGGAGGAGGAGCGTCGGCTGTTCCGGGACGTGGCGGTGCGGCTGGCCGCGGCGTACCGGGACGATCCCTCCCTGGACTTCCCCTGGAGCGAGTGGCGCGATCTGCTGGGCTACCTGGGGATGGGCGGGACCCTCTCGGAGGAGGTCTCCCGCCGCGCCGCCCGTGAGGAGACCGAGGCCAAGATCGGCTACCGCCGACGCCCGCTGCGGGTGCTGCTGGAGCAGGGCTGGTCCTTGCGCATCCCCGGCTCGCTGGCGGAGTCGCTGCTGCCGAACAAGACCTGGGTGGGACGCGATCACCGCCGCACCATCCGCTTCACCCCGCTGGAGCCTTCCACCGCCGCTCCCCAGGTTCCGGAGGGCGCGGTCTCCACCTCGATCGTCGAACACCGCGGCGAGCGGGTCCGCTCCCGGGCGATGGTCCGCACCGGGGGAGAGGCCTGCAGCCTGATCGCCCTCTGCCAATCCGGAGACCGCCGGGCGCTGTGCGCGATCACCTCCGAGGATCCCGAGGATCACGACTGGATGATGGAGACCTGGCGGTCGATCGACATGCTGCCGCTGGCCTGAGACCGGATGACGCCGCCCCGCACGCTCCTCTCCAGGACAACGCCGGGAGGCGCCCGCTCCCGGAGGAAGGGACCCTTCGCCGGGCTCACCGTCTATCCGGTGGGGCACTCCACCCGATCCCAGGAGGAGCTGATCGCCCTGCTGTGGGCGCATGGGGTGGCCACCCTGGTCGACATCCGCACCGTGCCGCGGTCACGCACCAACCCCCAGTTCAATCGCGAGGAGCTGACCCGGGTGATGCCCAAGGTGGGACTCGGCTATCACCACCTCGCCGAGCTGGGCGGGCTCCGCTACGGCCTGGGCGCGGCGTCGCCGAACCAGGGCTGGAGGAACAAGAGCTTCCGCGGCTATGCGGACCACATGCTCACCGAGGAGTTCGCCTCCGGGCTGGAGCAGCTCCAGGCGTGGTGCGCGCAGGGCCCGTGCGCGGTGATGTGCGCGGAGGCCCTGCGCTGGCGCTGCCACCGGAGCCTGCTGGCCGATGCGCTGTGGGTCCGCGGGGCGACTGTCCTGCACCTGGAGACCGAGAAGCGATCGGTCCCACACCGGCTGACCCCGTTCGCGAAGGTGCGGGGGCTGCGGATCACCTACCCCCAGGATCCACGTTCCACCGCCGTAGCCCGGACCGACTGACTCTTCCTCCCACCCAGCGGAAGTGGCCCGCGCTCGCTGAACAGCCACCCAGCCCCCTCCTCCGCCATCGGTGGCTTCCCAGCCGCTCGCGCTGCCTACGGGCGGAACACCTCCACCGCCTTGCGCACGACCTCGTAGTCGTCGCGCTTGATCTGCGAGAAGCCCTCCGCGTGGAAGGCCAGCTGCAAGGTGCGCTTCCCCTCCTCCGAGCTGCCCAGCAGGGTGGCCCCGATCATCAGCCGACCCTTGGCCTCCGGAGGAAACCCCTCCCGGACCGCCAGCACGTCGTTGGGGATGTCCTCGGTGGCGGCGATCACCCTCAACAAGGAGACCTCCTCCCCCAGCACCGCCCGGCAGCCCTGCACCTCGGTGGCGGCCGGATCATTGAGGAAGGTGGCGCCCACCTCCGCCCTCCCCTCGGCCACCGCCTGGCAGACCGCATCGTGGCTGCCCAGGAAGTCCTGGGAGGAGAACAGCCCCGCCGGATCCAGCCCCCGCTGCACCATCATCGCCTTGGGGAACATGTACCCGGTGGCGGAGGAGGCATCCACCCACACCGCGCGCAGGTTGTGGGCGCGGCCCAGCGCCTCCAGGCTATCCAGCCGGGTGTCCCGGCGGGCGAAGAGCACCGAGCGGTAGGTGTCCCGTCCGTGGCGCACCGCGCGCAACACTGCCTGCACCTTCCCCTGATCGGTGGCCCGCACGAACGCCAGCGGACTCAAGAACGCGATGTCCACCTTCCCCGCCGCCAGCGCCACCGCCAGCGAGTCGTAGTCCGGAAACACCACCCCCCGGGTGGGCTGACCGGTGGACTCCTGCACGAAGCCGGCGAAGGCGTCCGCCTGGGGCTGGGGAAAGGCCGCCGAGGAGGTCAGCGCCACCACCAGTCCTCCCTCCGGCCGGGTCAGCTCCGGGGCGCGAACCGCGGGCCGCTCCGGGGAGGTCGCACATCCCACGCACAGGCCCACCACCATCCACAGAACACTTCGCATGGCTTCCACTCCCCGGAGCGCGGCTCAAAGCCTTCCCTACACTACCCCCGGGCACACTGTTCGCAATGGACCCGGCGGGTGCGGTCTAATGCAGTCCTGGGAGTCCCGGATGAACCCTCGCGCCCTTGCCCTGCTGATCTGCCTCTCCCCCGCCGCACTGGGCGGCGATGGGATCTACCGCTGGGTGGATGCCCACGGAGAGGTCCACTACACCAACGATCTCCAGTCGCTGCCGGGAGACGTGGTGCTGACCCCGGTGGAGGGTGAGGCGCTGGGAGAGTTGACCACCGATCGGGCCCGGGTGGACGCGCCCCCTGCCTCCCCTCAGAAGCAGGAACTGGCGAGGGTGGAGGCGGAGACGCGCCGCGCCCAGGCCGAGGCCCGGGCGGCGGAGCTGGAAGTGCAGCGCGGCCTGCGCGAGGAGGAGGAGTTCTGGCGCGGGGCCTTCCGGGACGCCCGGCGGCGGATCCTGCTGCTGCAGGACTCGCTGCAGAGGGAGAAGGCGCTGTTCGAGACCAGCGGCCTGCCGGTCACCCTGCGGATCCACCAGCCGTATGGCCCCGGGTGCGGTCATCGAGGCTTCTGCGGATCGGCGGAGGAGTTCGAGAAGGCCAAGCTGACGGTCCAGGAGCTGGAGCGCGACCTGTCCTCGGCGGAGGGCGAGCTGTCGGAGCTGGAGCGGCGCGCCGCCCACCAGGCGATCCCCCTGGAGTGGCGCCGCTAGCCGTACCTATCGGTTCAATCCGCTGACCCGGCTGCCCCTCCCCGGGCAGCCCACATTGGCCCTCGCCCGCGCAACCCGCTAACAGCAGGGGACTTTCTTCGGCCGGCGAATGGGGGCGCGCTCTTGCAGTCCCCTCCCTGGCCTCTCTCAAGGAGTTGGACTTTGAAGCGTTTGCTCAGCGTGTGCGCGGTGTTCACCGCGGTGGTGGTGGCCACCGGATGTGGTCCCAAGGAATGTGAACTGGACGATCCCAGCAGCTGCGGGAGCGGCCTGGTGTGCGCGCCGGTGGAGGGTCGCGAGCGTCCGCTCTGCGCCCGCCCGGTGCAGCTGGAAGGCAAGGTCTTCGACCTGGAGTCCGGCGAAGGAATCGAAGGCGCGCTGGTCGCCGCCCGGGACGAGAACGGCGCCCCGGTGGGTGAGATCGTGGCCACCGACGCGGCGGGCAACTACGTGCTCCCCGTCCCCAGCATCCGCAGCGACGAGCAGGGAACCTTCGTGGCCAAGCGGGTGACCCTCTCCGCCTCGGCGCCGGATTACGTGCGCTTCCCCTCCGGGATCCGCACCGCCCTGCCGGTGGACACCGCCGAGGCCACCCGCGAGGCGGACGACCAGCCGTTCGTGCTCGGGGGCGCCCCGGTGGAGATTGGCCTGCAGCCGCTGCCGGAGGCGGACCGCGGACAGCCCTCCCTCTCCGGAGTGGTGGACTTCGGAGACACCCTGCGCTCGGCGCTGGTGGTGGCGGAGAGCACCTCCACCAGCGGGCTGACCCGCAGCACCTACGCCAGCTCGGATGGCGCCTACACGATCTTCAACGTGCCCGCCGGGACCTACCGGGTGCGGGCCTACAGCCGGGGGATCAACTACACCCCGGTGGAGCCGGTGACTGTCGCGGACGCGGATGTCACCGACGTGAACCTGGCTTCCAACGCGGTGGCCACCGCCACCGTCAGCGGGTCGATCCAGATCGTGGCCACCAACGGCGCCACCAGCATCATCCTGGCGGTGCGCAGCACGTTCGATCCGGACAGCGCCCGCGGTGAGGCTCCGGCCGGACTGCGCGCGCCCGAGCCGGGGGTGGCCCCCAACCTGGGCGCCGGCAGCTTCACCATCACCGGGGTCCCGGACGGCGAATACGTGGCCCTGGCGGCCTTTGAGAACGACGGGCTGGTGCGCGATCCGGACACCTCGCTGGGCGGCACCGACCTGCAGTACGTGACCGTGACCAACGGGACCGCCACCGCCCTGGAGGCCTTCAAGGTCACCGACGCGATCACCGTGGTCGGCCCCGGCGCGGACGCGCTGGAGGTCGTCACCTCCGCCACCCCCACCTTCACCTGGGCCAAGTACCCCTCCACCGACCAGTACGAGCTGTTCGTGTACGACTCGCTGGGCAACGAGCTGGACGCCCAGACGGTGGCCGCCTCGGGCGGAGGGAACGCCTCCCTCACCTACGCCGGCGAGCCGCTGGTCCCGGGCGGGATCTACCAGTGGAAGGTGTACGCCAAGGACGGTGGCGGCACCCGGATCAGCGCCAGCGAGGATCTGCGCGGCGTGTTTCAGCTGGCCCGGTAGCGCTTCGCCCGTCCGGCCGCCCTGGGAACGGGCGCGGCCGGCGCTGGGCAAATGAGGTTCAAGTGATTTTGGCGCGCGGCTTCGGGGTCACGTAGAGTCCCCTCCGCCTTGACCATCGCGATCACTCCCAAGCCTTCGGATGGACCCGCGTTCCGGGTCCGGGCCGGCCGTCGCGGCGACGCCGACTCGATCGCCACCCTGTTCGCCGAATTGGGCTACCCGGGCACCCCGGACTCCTCCTCGGTTCACTGGGTGATCAGCCATCCGGAGATGGAGGTGATCATCGCCGCCGACTCGCTGGACAAGGCGGTGGGGGTGATCACCCTCTCCCACCGGCCGCAGCTGCGGATGAAGGGCCGGATCGCCACCATCGACGAGCTGGTGGTCGCCAGCGCCTGGCGCCGGCGTGGGGTGGGCAAGGCGCTGGTCAAGCGCGCCATCGAGCGGGCGAAGATCCTCTCGGTGCGCCGGATCGAGCTGCTGACCCACAGCCCGCTCACCCCGGAGCTGGCCACCTTCTTCCAATCGGTGGGCTTCGATCAGGCCCCGGTCAGCGTGTTCCGCCTGGGCGAGCTGGACTTCCAGAAGTCCCGCTAGCCTCCGCGGACGTTCCCCGCGCTGGCTGGAGCGGCGGGCTCGATCCCCGGCTCACCGCCGGAAGGTGGTGACCAGCTGGGTCAGCTGCTCGCGATCCTGATCGGTCAGGTCCACGAAGCGGACCCCGATCGCCCCGTCCCGGGCCCAGGACACCACGCCCTTGAACTTGAACTCCTTGCCGGTGATCTTCATCTCCAGCCGGAGCGGGTCGCCGATCGCGTAGCTCTTCTGGGTCCGCAGGCACAGCCCGCCCACCGAGAAGTTCAGCGAGTAGGCCCGCAGGGCCTTGGCGGCCTCCGAGGGATGGGAGAACCGGACCTCGATCTTCGCCGGGAAGCGTTCCCACTCACGGCGGTCGGCCCCCGAGCCTGCAGGCGCGCTGGATGTGCTCATTGGAAAGCGGAGTGTACCGGAAACCCCCTGGTTGCGAATGGGTTCGTTGGGACCCGCACCGGCAGCGAAACCTGGCTAAGCTCGGGCGCGCCAACGACGGAGGCCTTGAGTGGTGGAGCTGACCGGGTTCGGGGAGTTCGAGGGAGTGGAGTTGCTCCAGCGGCTGCCCATCTTCTCCAAGCTGTCCTTTGATGAGACCTCCCGCCTGGCCGCGATCATCGTGCGGACCGAGGTGGGGGAAGGAACGATCGTCATCGAGCAGAACGCGCTCGGAGACGCGCTGTACGTGATCCAGGAGGGCGAGGCGCGGGTGACCCGGGACCTGGATCTGGACGGCCAGCACGACAGCTCGGAGGAGATCGGACGGCTGGGCCCGGGCGATCTGTTCGGGGAGATGTCGCTGGTGGACGACCTGCTGACCTCGGCGCGGGTGACCGCGGTCCGGCCGCTGCGGCTGCTGAAGATGCCCAAGAGCGACTTTGTGAGGTTGCTCTCCGCCGACGATCGCTTCGCCGCCAAGGTGTACCAGTCCTTCTGCCGCACCCTCTCCGACCGGCTCCGCCGCGCCAACGAGATGCTGTCCGGGAACAAGGTCCACTCCGTTCAGGTCCGCTAGCACCCACGCCTCGAGGTCAACACCGTGGAACTTCCGACGTTCAATCAGTTCCTGGCGGCGGCCGTGAAGAACGGCGCCTCCGACATCCACTTCAAGGTCGGCTCCTCGCCGGCGCTGCGGATCAACGGCCAGTTGCTGCCGGTGAAGGTCCCGGCAATGGCGCCGGAGGACACCCAGCGGATCGCCGGGCACATCCTCCAGCAGATCCGCTGGAAGGGTTCGGTGGACGCGCTGCAAGAGCACGACGCCTCCTACGCGCTGGAGGGGGTGGGCCGCTTCCGGGCCAGCATCTTCCGCAACAAGGGGAACCTGGCGACGATCCTGCGCTCGATCCCCTTCAACGTCCCCGACTTCCAGAAGCTGGGGCTGCCGCCGGTGATGGAGAAGATCTCCCAGGAGGACCGGGGGCTGATCCTGGTCACCGGGGTCACCGGGTCGGGCAAGAGCTCCACCCTGGCGGCGATCGTCAACTACATCAACCAGCACTACCGAAAGCACATCCTCACCATCGAGGACCCGATCGAGTTCCTCCACGAGGACAAGTTCTCGCGAATCACCCAGCGGGAGATCGGACCTGACTCGCCCTCCTTCTCCAGCGCCCTGCGGGCGGCGCTGCGGCAGGACCCGGACGTGATCCTGGTGGGCGAGATGCGGGACACCGAGACGATCGAGATCGCGCTCAAGGCGGCGGAGACCGGGCACCTGGTGCTCTCCACCGTGCACACCACCGACTGCGTGCGGACCATCGGCCGGATCGTGGGGGTGTTCCCGCCCGAGGCCCAGCACGGGGTGCGCAACCGGCTGGCGGACAACCTCAAGGCCACCGTCTCCCAGCGGCTGCTGCCACACGCGTCCGGCAAGGGCCGGGTGGTGGCGGCGGAGATCATGGTCTCCACCCTCTCGGTGGTGGAGTACATCAAGGACGAGGAGCGGACCTCGCACATCAAGGATTACCTGGAGAAGTCCACCGGCACCCTCGGCACCCAGTCCTTCGACCAGCACCTGGTCCAGCTGCTGAGCCAGGGGCTGATCACCGAGGCGGCGGCGAAGGAAGCGGCCACCAACGCCGCGGACTTCGAGCGGGCGCTGGCCTTCGAGTAACGCACCCGGCCAATAAAGGGGACAGGCTCTCAGGATTGATCACATCGACCAGCCGCGACCCACCCGGTGTACTGGTCGAGGAAGCGGTCGAAGCCTCTTCCGAGAGTTTGCCATCCAGGGGGACCGTTGCGTT
>JAKFFE010000014.1:0-2106 GCA_036675345.1 Myxococcaceae bacterium | reverse complement strand
AGGCGGACACCGCCGAGGTCTGGTTCATCTCGGTGGTGGTGCTGGCGGTCTCGGTCAGCGCGGTCACCTGCTCGGCGGTGGCCGAGGAGAGCTGGGTGGCCGCGGACTGCAGATTGACCACCAGGGCGTTGAGCTCCAGCCCGGTGTCCTGCAGCTGCTGGAGCATCCGCACCGACTCGGAGCTGACGGTGAAGAACTGCTTGGCGATCGCCACCAGCACCGAGACCACGAAGGCCAGGATCCCCAGCTGGAACACCCCGTTGCGCATCACCTCGTCGCCGCCGAAGGCCAGGGTCCGGAAGACGTCGAAGGTGACGGTGGCCGCCATCAGCAGAAAGCCCCACACCACCACCCGGGCCACCGGGTTGCCCTCCTTGCGGGCGCGGAGGTTCAGGTACACCGCGTACCCCAGCCAGCCCAGATAGATGGGCAGGGTCACCGCGGTGGAAGCCATCACCCCGTGGGCGGGGACCAGCAGCGCCAGCAGGCTGGCCAGCACCACCTGGCCGAACACCACCCACTCGAAGATCGGCCGGGCGTGGATCCGGTAGATGCGCTGGAAGAAGAGGACGAAGAACGGCGCGGCGCTGAACAGCATCGGGGGGAAGCTGCGGTTGACCCACTGGTGGTCGAACGGCGCCCAGGTGAAGGAGACCAGGGCGAACACCCCGGCGTAACCCAGCGAGCCGATCCCGAAGTAGAGGATCTCCCGGCGGCGGCGCAGCGCGGCGGTGATCAGCGCCACCACTCCGATCGCCCGGAGGATCCCCGACACTTCGCCGGTCACGGTCACCGGCATCAGCGTCTGGGAGTGGTGGTGGGGCGGCAGCTGGGCGGGATCCATCAGCGACAGGGGCCCCAGCACCGTCCCTCCGAACGGATCGTACTGCCGCAGCAGCAGCAGCCGGCCCGCGTCGGGGCGCAGCAGCGGGGCGGGGATGGTGAAGGCGGGGAAACCCTGGTCGCCTTGCCAGTAGGGATCCGCCTCCCGCCCGCGGAGCCAGATCACCTCGCCGTCCAGGCGGGCGGTGATCGCCGCGTTGACCCGCCCCACCCAGACCGCCTGGGGCCGGGTGGACGGCTCCAGCCGACGGGCCAGCCAGCAGCCCCCGGGGGTGAGCTCCAGCGGCATCTGGTGCACCCGCCAGCCTTCGGGCACCGGACCTCCGGCCAGGGCGGCCTCCACCGCGGAGGGCTCCAGCGTGGGCGGCGGATCCGCGGGCAGATCGCAGCGGAGCAGCCAGGAGTCCAGCGGCCGCGGCGCTTCCGCGGAGGCGGGCGCTGCAGCGAGAAACAGCGCGGAGAGGATCAGGTTGACCATCGAACTTCCCATGGTGGCCGAAGTCCGGTGTGGGCAACAACTTCCCCCCGGCCCCGGAAAGGAGGAGGCCTGCTCACCCTTGGGGGGCGCCGGTCTGGTTCCGGGTCAGGCCGGAGGAGAGGCGGTTGGCCTTGCGGGACAGCGAGGTCAGGGTCTCGGCCCCGTCGCGGATCGACTCCGAGGCGCGCTGGATGTTGGTCACTGCCTGCAGCACCTGCTCCACCCCCGCCTGGTGCTGCCGGGCGCTGGACTCCACCTGCCGCATCAGCCCCACCGCGGAGTGGATGGTCCCGCCCAGCGACACCACCACCTCCGCCAGCCGGGCCACCTGGGTCACCCCGCTCTGGATGGTCCGGCCTCCCTGGTCCACCTGGGACTCCATCTGCACCGTCCGGTGGCGGATCTCCGCCAGCACCTCGCGGATTTCAGAGGTGGCCCGGCGTGAGTCGCTGGCCAGGGACCGCACCTCCCGCGCCACCGCCGCGAACCCCTGCCCGGCCTCTCCGGCCCGGGAGGCTTCAATCGACGCGTTGATCGCCAGCGCCGCCGACTGGTCGGCCAGGAAGGACACGGTGTCGATGATCTTGTCGATCCGCTGGACCTTGTCCGACAGCTCGCGCGAGGCCCCGGAGACCGCGGCCAGCGCCCCGGAGATGGCCTCGATCGCGGTGCGGGAGGTGGAGGCGGCGCTCTTCCCGTCCTCCACCACCGTGGCCGCCGCCTCCCCCTTGCCGATCAGCTCCAGGGCCCGGGAGGCGGACACCGCCGAGGTCTGGTTCATCTCG
>JAKFFE010000005.1:0-156504 GCA_036675345.1 Myxococcaceae bacterium | reverse complement strand
GCCTGGCGGTCGCGCTTGTCCTTCTCCTCGCGGTCCTTCTGCTCCTGACGGTCGCGCTTCTCCTTCTCCTCGCGGTCCTTCTGCTCCTGGCGGTCGCGCTTGTCCTTCTCCTCGCGATCCTGCTGCTCCTGACGGTCGCGCTTGTCCTTCTCCTCGCGTTCCTTCTGCTCCTGACGGTCGCGCTTGTCCTTCTCCTCGCGATCCTTCTGGTCCTTCTGGTCGCGCTTGTCCTTCTCCTCGCGGTCCTTCTGCTCCTGACGGTCGCGCTCCTTCTGCTCCTTCTCCTCGCGCTTCTCCCTCTCCTCGCGCTCCTTCTGCTCCTGGCGGTCGCGCTTCTCCTTCTCCTCGCGGTCCTTCTGCTCCTGGCGCTCCTTCTCTGCCCGCTCCTTGCGCTCGCGCTCCTCACGGTCCAGCCGGTCGCGCTCCAGCCGCTCCTTCTCCAACCGGTCGCGCTCCAGCCGCTCGCGCTCCTGGCGCTCCTTCTCCAGCCGGGCCCGCTCCGCCTTCTCGCGCTCCAGCCGTTCACGCTCCAACCGCTCGCGGGTCGCCCGGTCGCGTCCCTCGCGCTCCATCCGTTCCCGCTCCAGCCGGGCGCGCTCGGCCTGCTCGCGCTCCAGTCGCTCCCGCTCCAGCCGGGCCCGCTCCGCCTGCTCGCGCTCCAGCCGTTCGCGCTCCAGCCGGGCCTGCTCGGCGCGTTGCCGCTCCAGCCGCTCCTGCTCGATCCGTTGCCGCTCCAGCCGCTCGCGCTCGGCGCGTTCCCGCTGCAGCTGATCGCGCAACTGCCGCTCGCGTGCCTCGCGCTCCAGTTGCTCCCGCTCCAGCCGGTCGCGCAGCTGACGCTCGCGGGTCTCCCGCTCCAGCCGCTCGCGCTCCAGCCGCTCCCTCAGCTGACGCTCGCGCGCCTCCGCCTCCAGCCGCTCCCGCTCCCGCTGGTCGCTGCCCGCGTCGGTTTCATCCTCGTTGAAGGTGAAGTCCAGCCCGGGGTCGTTCCAGTTGCCGCTGCGCAGGGGGTAGGGGCGCATCCGGACGTCGGCGCGCATGGTGCGGCCGGTGTAGCCCTGGTGATCGGTGTAGACGAAGCCGCGGCTGTTGTGGCCGTAGGCCGCCAGCTTCACCTGCCAGATGGTGCTCGACAGCCGCGCCTCACGGACCCGGCAGTTGAGCCGGCGGTTCGAGCACTCCTGCAGCGCCAGCACCACCACTTCGTCCTGGCTCAGCAGTCGGCGCGGCTGCGGGGGCGGGTCCGGGGTGTAGACCGTCGGGCTGCTGGGGGTGTGGGTCGTGACGCAACCCAAGGCCAGCAGGAGAGACAACGACCCCACCCACGCGAACCGACGCATCGAACCACTCCTGTTGAAGGCGTTGGGTCAAAGACATCCCACGGCCTGGAATAATTCAGGAGAAACCTGCCCGGCTCGCTACCGGATCCCCCGGAACAGCACCGGCCGGTAGTGCAGCTCGCCCTTCGGAATCTGGATCAGCCCGCGGAGCTGCACCGCCGCTCGCTGCAGGATCGCCGTCCGCTCTGGTCCCAGGGCCTCGTCCAGGCTCTCGAAGATCTCCGCGAACTCATCGATCACCGCCTGGAAATGGACCGGATCCCCCCAATGTCCGTGGAGGTGTGCCTCCAGCGCCTGCACCTCGGCAAACCCCGCCTGCCGGAAGTAGCCCTCCAGCTTCCGCCCCACATACGGATCTCCGCCGCCTCGCAGCTGCGCCTGATCCAGCAGCCGCATCACCTCCATCACCTCCTCCAGCACCGGCACGGTCCGGAAGGTGGCGTTGTCCACCTCCACGAACAGCGCCTCGCCCCCCGGCCGCAGCACCCGGTGGACCTCCCGGAGGATCGCCACCGGATCCGGCACATGCTCCAGCAGCCACGAGCAATGCACGTGATCGAAGCTGCCAGCCTCAAAGGGCAGCACCGCCCCGTCCGCCTGCACATAGGTCAGCCCGGGATGCAGCCTCAGCGCCTGTCGCAGCTGCGGCCGGCGCAGGTCCACCCCCACCAGCTGCACCTGGGGGAAGCGCCGGTGCAGCTGCGCGGCCATCGCTCCCACTCCGGTAGCCAGGTCCAGCACCCGCTGTCCGGGCTGGGCCCGCAGGTGCGGATGCATCCAGGGCGCCACGAAGCCGGCCTGCTTCTCCAACCGGGCCACCTCGCGCGCGTCGCTGCCACCGTGGATGTAGTCACTCATCTCCAGATCCCCCTCACCGCGTCCCGTGTCTCCCGCAACGCCCGCACCGTGGCCGCCTCTCCGCCGATCACCAACTCTTCCTTCCTCCCGCCGGTCAGCACCTCCAGGCAGGCGTGCACCGACCGCGAGAGGCCGGGCAACGAGTAGCCGCCCTCCAACAGCAGCACGATCCGCCCCGCGCACTGGGCCTCGGCCAGCCGCATCAGGGCGGTGCACATCGAGGCGAAGCCCCGCTCGGTCAACATCATCCCGCCGATCGGATCATCCTCGTGGGGATCGAAGCCGGCGGAGACGATGATCAGCTCCGGGCGGAAGGCCTGGGCGATGGGCAGGAACAACCCGTCAAACACCGCCCCATAGTCCCCGTCTCCCTGCGCCCCGGGCAGCCCGCAGTTCACCGTGTAGCCCGCGCCCTCCCCGGACCCGATCTCCAGCGGGGCGCCGCTGCCCGGGTAGTAGGGGAACTGGTGGACCGACTGGTAGAGCACCTCCCGCCGCCCGTAGAACGCCGCCTGGGTCCCGTTGCCGTGGTGCACGTCCCAGTCGTGGATCAGCACCCGCTGCAGCCCCCGGGACAGCGCGTGCTCGGCGGCGATGGCCGCGTTGTTGAACAGGCAAAAGCCCATCGCCCGGTCCGGCTCGGCGTGGTGGCCGGGGGGGCGAACCAGGGCAAAGGCGTTGGCCGCCCGCCCGTCCAGCACCTCGTCCACCGCGGTGATCGCCGCGCCCGCCGCCAGCACCGCCGCCCGGTAGCTGGCAGGGGAGGTGAAGGTGTCCGGGTCGATCATCGCCGTCTTCCCGTCCAGCGCCGCCAGTGAACCCAGCAGCGCCTCTGCGTGTACCGCCGCCAGCTGGGGCCGGGTGGCGGGGCGGGGGGCGACCCGGACCGTGCCCGCCAGCGGGTGCTGATCCAGCAGTTCCAGGATCCGGGCCAACCGCTGGGGAGACTCCGGGTGCTGCCGGCCGGGATCGTGCTCCAGGAAGAGGGGGTCGGTGATCACCGCGGTGGGGCCCATGAATCCGAATCTTGCCCTGTCCGTCGTTCGGTCCCTACAGTCACCGGGCCTTGGCGCGTCCCGCTCGAAAGCTTGGTCTCAAGAGCGCGATCTTCAGCTCGTTCACGATCGCACTGATTGTCACCTTCGGAATCCTGTGGGTGGTGGTTCCCGCCCAGACCGAACGCTTCCTGGTGGAGCGGCTCCAGATGCGCGGGCGGACCATCGCCCAGGAGGTCCGGGACCAGGTCGCGGTCAGCGGCATGGAGGTGGACGCCAAGCCCGCCCTGGAGACCCTCAACAAGCTGGCCTCCGAACGGGAGGTCCGCTTCGCCGGGGTGGTGGACCCCGAGGGCCGGGTGCTGGCCCGGGGCAACCGCACCGACCAGGCCACCCTCACCGACGCCGCCCGCACCCACCGCGACGAGCGCCACCCCAACGCGCTCCGCCTCCCCGAACAGGACGTGCTGGTCGCCGAACTCCTCAAGGACGACCGCGGCCGCCCCCTGGCCTATGTGCTGGTGGGGATGGACGGCAGCGCCAACGTCACCGTGGTGGAGGCGCTGGAGCGGACGGTGCTGCTGGCGTTCCTGGGCGCCTTCATCCTCTTCTTGCTGGCGGTGTGGTGGATCTCCCGCCGCTTCATCCTCCGGCCGCTGAAGGGGATGATGGGGATGGCCTCCCGGCTCTCGGAGGCGGACCTCACCTCCCGGGTGGAGGAGATCTCCCAGGATGAGCTGGGCGGGCTGGCCGAGGCCCTGAACCGGATCTCCTCCTCGCTGCGGGAGACGGTCAGCCGGATCCGCGGGGTCTCCGAGGGCGTGGCCCAGGTGATCGAGCAGATCTCCCGCACCGGCAACGCGGTCTCCGCCGGCGCCTCCACCACCTTCTCCCGGGTGGAGGAGACCTCCTCCTCGATGGTGGAGATGCTGGCCACCTTGCGGGGGATCGCGGAGAACGTGGAGGTCCTCTACCAGTCGGCGGAGGAGAGCAGCTCTTCGATCATGCAGATGGCCGCCACCAACGACGAGGTGGCGGAGAACGTCCAGGCGATGGCGGCCTCGGTGCAGGAGACCACCAGCGCGATCGAGGAGATGACCTACTCGATCAAGGAGGTGGCCAAGAACGTGGACGCGCTGCTGTCCTCCACCGAGGAGACCTCCTCGGCGATCAGCGAGATGGACACCTCGATCAACCAGGTGGAGACCAACGCCTATGAGACCGCGCGGCTCTCCGAACAGGTGACCCAGGACGCGGTCTCCGGGGTGGAGGCGCTGCAGAAGACGCTCACCGGCATCGACAAGATCAAGGATAGCTCCCGTAGCGCCTCCACGGTGATCGAGAGCCTGGGCCGTCGGATCGGCGAGATCGGCAACATCATCGACGTGATCGACGACGTGGCGGAGCAGACGAATCTCCTGGCGCTCAACGCGGCGATCATCGCCGCCCAGGCTGGCGAACACGGCAAGGGCTTCGCGGTGGTGGCGGAGGAGATCAAGGAACTGGCCGAGCGCACCGGGGTCTCCACCAAGGAGATCGCCGAGCTGATCCGCCGGGTCACCGAGGAGTCGCGCAACGCGGTGCTGGCGATGAACCAGGGCGTGCGCAACGTGGAGGAGGGGGTGCAGCTGGGGCGGGAGGCGGAGAGCGCGCTGAAGAAGATCTCGGAGAGCGCCAACAAGTCCACCCTGATGGTGAAGGCCATCGCCCGGGCCACGGTGGAGCAAGCCCGTGGCTCCAAGTCGGTGACCACCGCGGTGCAGCGGATCGCCGAGTCGGTGCAGCAGATCTCCAAGGCCACCAACGAACAGGCCCGGGGCAGCGAGCAGATCATCTCCTCCGCGGAGAAGATGAAGGCGATCACCAGCCACGTGCAGCGCAGCACCCAGGAGCAGGCGCACGGCAGCAAGCAGATCACCCGCTCCATCGAGAGCATCAACGAGATGGTCCAGCACCTCAACCGCGCCCAGACCGAGCAGACCCAGGGCAGCGAGCAGGTGCTCAAGGCGGTGGAGGCGATCAAGACGGTGGCCGAGCAGCAGACCCGCTCCTCCCGGCAGCTGGAGGAGGCGATCGAGACCTTGCAGAAGCAGGCGGAGGTCCTGCGCGCAGAAGTCCGCCGGTTCCGGGTCTAGGGGTGCGGAAGGTCTCCGAACGCGCGGTGGTGTTCCTGATCGGCGCGGTCCAGTTCGTCAACATCACCGATTTCGTGATGGTGATGCCGCTGGGCCCGGACTTCGCCCGCGCGCTGGACATCCCCACCTCCCAGTTGGGGGTGATCGGCGCCAGCTACACCTGGGCCGCCTCGCTGGCCGGCCTGGCCGGGTCCTTCTTCCTGGACCGCTTCGACCGCCGCAAGGTGCTGGCCCTGGCGATGCTGGGCCTGGTGGTGGGGACGGTGGCCGGCGGCTTTGCCACCAACCTCACCACCCTGGTGCTGGCCCGCATCTTCGCCGGCGCCTTTGGCGGACCGGCCACCTCGATCTCGCTGTCGATCATCGCGGATGTGGTCCCGCCCGAGCGGCGGGGGAGGGCGATGGGCGCGGTGTTCACTGCCTTCTCCATCGCCTCGGTGCTGGGGGTGCCCGCCGCCCTCTACGTGGCGCAGGTGGGCGGCTGGCGGATCCCGTTCTTCCTGGTGGGCGGGATCGGCTTTGTGTTGATGGCGCTGGCGATCCGGCTGCTCCCGCCGATGACCGGACACCTGGCGGGACTGCGGGACGCCCGGGCCCAGGGCTACGGCTTCTTGCGCCGCCCGCTGGTGTGGCTCTCCTACACCCTGACCTTCGTCACCATGGCCTCGGGGTTCGTGCTCATCCCCAACATCTCCGCCTACGTGCAGCAGAACCTGGGCTACCCGCGGGATCGGATCGCCCTGCTCTACGCGGTGGGCGGGGTGGCCAGCTTCATCGTCCTCCGCCTGGGCGGCGTGCTGGTGGACCGCTGGGGCTCCTTCCAGGTCGGCAGCCTGGGGATCGCCGCCTTCGTGGCCTCGGTGTACGTGGGCTTCGTGGACTACCGGGGCCTGCCGGTGCTGCTGTTGTTCGTGCTGTTCATGAGCTCCACCGGCTTTCGCAACGTGGCCTACAACACGCTTGCCTCCAAGGTGCCCCGGCCCCAGGAACGCGCGCGCTTCATGTCCCTGCAGTCCTCGGTGCAGCACCTGGCCTCCGGGCTGGGGGCCTATCTGTCCTCGGTGATCCTGATCGAAGCCCACGGGGTTCTGGTGCACGTGGACCGGCTGGCCTGGATCACCATCGGCTCCTCCCTGGCCATCCCGGTGCTGCTCTTCCTGGTCGAGCGGCGGGTGCGTGCCAATTCCGCAGTCCCGGCGCCGGCGGGATGATCGAAGCAATTCCGGTGGGTTGCCTGGGATCCCAACTGCCCGCTGCCGCTGGAAAAATCTCTATAATCGATCGGAGGAAACCAGGGCCTACCTGCTCCGACAATGTACGGACAGGTGCTGCCACTGGGCACTCAACTCGGCGAGGCCTTCGATGAGCGGCATCCGGAATCTGACCTCCCCGCAGCGGCCGGTGACGGCCGAGCGCCCCGAGCAGCCCGCCCCCGCCCAGCCTGCCGCCACCCCGGCCCGCGCCGGCGGCACCGACAACTTCGTCCAGCGCCCCGGCGCCCAGGGCCCGGACCTGGCGCCCTCCCCGCCGCCGCTGACGCCGCTGGCCCCCGCGGTGCGGTCCACCACCGCCCAGACCGTCTCCGCCTCCGTCTCCCCCCAGCTGAGCATCGGGGACAACGCCAAGGTGCAGTCCTCGCTGGAGCTCGCCGAGGACCTGTCGATCGAGAAGCTGGCCCTCGATCTGGACATCCCCCACTCCTGGAAGGGCGACCTGGTGGTCACCCTCACCTCGCCGTCTGGCAAGTCGGCGGTGGTGCACAACCGCACCGGCGGCTCCGCCGACAACGTGGCGGGCAAGTTCGACCTCACCGCCTTTGCCGGCGAGTCCGCCAAGGGCAAGTGGACCCTGACGGTGGAGGACAAGGCCCGCGGGGACGTGGGCACCCTCAACAGCTGGGGCCTCTCCGCCACCGGCACCGTGGTCGCTCCCCCGCCGCCTCCCCCCAAGCCCAGCGCCGGTGAGCCGATCGTGGTGGTCCTGGACGGCGGGGTGGACGTCAAGCACACCGACCTGGACGAGGCGCTGTTCGTCAACGCCGGCGAGACCGCCGGCGACGGGATCGACAACGACCAGAACGGCATCGTGGACGACGTCCACGGCTTCAACGTCGGCTTCGGCAACGGAGACGTGTTCAAGGGCCGCGGCACCGACCACGGGACCCACGTGGCGGGGATCATCGCCGCCGAAGACAACCAGGTCGGCAACACCGGCTTTGCCGCCGGCAAGGCGAAGGTGATGTCCATCGGCGGGCTGTACGACGGCGCCGACCTGCTCACCAACTTCGAGAAGGCCGTGGACTACATGGTCCAGATGAAGGAGGCCGGGAACAACATCCGGGTGGTGAACGCCTCCTTCGGTGACGAGTACAAGAACCCCGCCGAGGTGCAGCGCTGGGAGGCCGCGGTGGCCAAGCTGGAGGCCGCGGACATCCTGCTGGTGGCCGCCACCGCCAACGGCAACGGCAGCAACATGAACAACGTCTCGGACATGCCGGCCAACATCGACCGCCCGAACGTGATCACCATCGCGGCGATGAACAGCGCCAACGAGAAGCTGGCCTCCTTCTCCTCCCACGGAGACAAGGTGGTGGAGCTGGCCGCGGTGGGCGAGAACGTGCTCTCCACCGTTCCCGGCAACCGCCACCAGACGATGAGCGGGACCTCCATGGCCACCCCCACCGTGGCCGCCGCCGCGGCGCTGATCTTCGCCACCAACCCGGACCTCACCGCCGCCGACGCCCGCCGGATCCTGATCGAGACCGTGGACAAGGACTCCGACCTGAACGGCAAGGTCAGCACCGGCGGGAAGCTGAACCTCCAGCGCGCGGTGGAGGCCGCCCGGGCCACCCTGCCCAAGGTCCCCTCCGAGGCCCAGACCCGCGACTGGTTCCGCGCGGTCTAAGGCCGCCCGGCCGCCCCCCCTCGGGGGTTGGACGGCAGGCGGTTTGGTAAGCCCCGGATTGCACCCGGCCCCCCGGGCCGCTAAAGCGTCGGCGTGCTGAACATCGGCGCAGGCGAACTGACTTTGATCCTGGTGGTGGCGCTGCTGGTGCTGGGGCCCTCCCGTCTCCCAGAGCTGGCCCGGGGCCTGGGCAAGTTCCTGCGCGAGTTCCGCAGCCGCACCGACGAGGTCCGTCACGTGGTGGAGCGGGAGTTCTACCGGATGGACTCCGAGGTCCAGGCGCTGCCGCCCCGCTCGCTGAGCCCCAGCAACCTGGTGGGCAAGCACGCGGTTCCCCCGGATCCCGCCGCCACCCCTCCGCCGGCGGACCTCTCCGCGGGCTCCCTCCTCCCGCCCTCCGAGGCGGTGGCCACCTCCGGCGGGCCGTTCTCCCTGGCCCAGCCGCCGCCGATGCCTGCCCCCGAGGCCCGGCCCCTGGACACCAGCGTGGCGCCCACCCAGGCCCAGGCGCCGATCTCTCCCCAGGAGGCCCAGGCGCTGATCGAAGGGGCCCACACGCCCCCAAAGCCCGGCGGCGGTGAGGCGTGAGCGGGCTTCCCTCGGCGGAGGAGCTGCGGATGACCCTGGGAGAGCACCTGGGGGAGCTGCGCACCCGGCTGCTGCGCTGCACCATCGCGGTGCTGATCCTGGGCGTGGCCTCGCTGGCCTACGCCAAGCCGATCTTCGGGTTGCTGATGCGCCCGGTGCTGGACGCGCTTCCCGAGCAGGGCCGGTCGCTGATCTACACCTCGGGGATCGAGGAGATTAACGTCCTGATGAAGGTCGGGATGTACTGCGGGATCTTCCTCAGCACCCCGGTGATCCTCTACCAGCTGTGGGGCTTCGTGGCCCCCGGGCTGTACCCCACCGAGAAGCGCTTCGCCGGTCCCTTCGTGGTGCTGGGGACGATGGCCTTCATCGGCGGCGCGGCCTTCTGCTACTTCGTGGTGCTGCCCACCATGTTCCAGTTCCTGCTCCGCGATCCGGAGGCGGCCGAGCTGGACGGCAGGGTGCAGGTGGCCCGGCTCAAGCAACAGGAGTCGCTGCGCTACCTGGCCAACGGGGATCTGCCCCGCGCCGCCACCCTGGCGGAGGCGGCCGGCAAGCTGTCTCCCTCCGGCTCCGGCGCCGACGCGGTGGAGCTGCCCCGTCGGCTGGACGGCCTGGCCCGGCTGGTGGACGCCGCCGGGCTGGGCTTTGGCGAGCGCGCCCGCCCGGTGATCCGCCAGGTGCTGGACAAGCGGGTGGAGGCGCTGGACCAGCTGGCGGCCGGAGACCGCCCGGGCGCGGCGGCGTCGCTGGATGCGGCCGCGGGCCTGCTGGCGGGGCTGGCCCCCAGCCAGGCCACCGAGTGGGGCACCCTGTGGCGGGTGCAGAAGCAGCTGGTGGGCGCGGAGGCGGCGGTGATCGAGAAGGACTGGACCCGCCCGATGTTGACGATGCGCGAACAGCTCTCCCTGGTGCTGCTGCTGGAGCTGGCCTTCGGGATCATCTTCGAGCTGCCGATCGTGCTGGCCCTGCTGGCGGTGGTGGGGGTGGTCCGCTCCAGCTTCCTGTTCAAGTACCAGCGCCACGCCTTCGTGGTCTGTCTGATCGCCGCGGCGATCATCACCCCCACCGGGGACGCAGTGAACCTGGCCCTGATGGCCGGACCGATGCTGCTCTGCTACGAGCTGGGCGTGCTGGCGGTGTGGCTGATCGAGAAGCGGAAGAAGAAGGTCGACCCGGAGACCGGGCTGGTCGTCCCCTGAGGGCCTGAACAGGCCCGCCAAGTCCCCTCCGCCCGTGCTACGAACCCGGGCCGAGATGGCACGCAAGCGCCGCCTGGGCGCGAACCTCCGCTACCTGTTCGCGCTGATCGCCCGCTTCCGGGTCACGGTGATCATGGCCGGGCTGCTGTTCGGGCTCACCCCGCTGATCTACTTCTGGCGCTTCCCCCGGGTCACCGGCCAGCCGCTGGCCTATGGGGAGGCGCTGCACCACGTCTACTTCCTGCTCTACGGCCAGCCGTCGCTGCCCTACATCAACGACTGGCTGCTGGAGGGGATGAACGTGGTCATCCCCCCGCTGGGGATCGCCCTGGTGGTGGATGGCGTGGTCCGCTTCGCCTACCTCTACTTCGCCAAGCACCGCAGCGACAAAGACTGGATCGCCGTGATGAGCAAGACGCTGAAGGACCACGTGGTGATCTGCGGCGCCGGCCGGGTGGGGTACCGGGTGGCCACCGAGCTGCTGGGCCTGGGCCGGGAGGTGATCGTGATCGAGAAGCGCGAGGACGCCTCCTTCGTGGCGGTGCTGCGCGACAAGGGCGTCCCGGTCCTGATCGATGACATCAAGAGCCCCAACGCGCTGGAGCGGACCAACATCCGCGCCGCCAGCTCGCTGGTGGCGGCCACCGACGACGACCTGGCGAACATGAACGTCGCCCTGGACGCCCGCCGCCACAACCCGGGGATCCGGGTGGTGATCCGCCTGTTCGACGACGACCTGGTGGCCAAGGTCCGCGACGCCTTCAAGGCCGAGGCCCACTCCACCTCCGCCCTGGCCGCCCCGGCGCTGGCGCTGGCGGCGCTGGACCCGCGGATCCTCCACTCCTTCCGGGTGGGGACCCACCTGATGGTGGTCTCCACCTTCAACGCCCAGCAGGGCCTGCCCGGGATCTCCGTCTCCGAGATCCGCGACCGCTTTGGCGGCTTCACCCTCTCCTTGCGCCGGGGCTCGGGTCCCGAGCAGCTCCACCCCCAGGGCTACACCGAGATCCTCCCGGCGGACATGCTCACCATCCAGCTGGAGTACGCGGACTACGAGAAGCTGCGGGTGTTCACCGGGGAGCAGGTCCCTCCCTCCTCGGTCCCGCATCCCGCGGTGCCCTGATGGCCCGGATCGCGGTCATCCCCGGAGACGGCGCGGGGATCGAGGTCACCGAGGTGGCGCAAGAGTTCCTCCAGGCCCTGGAACAGCGGCGCCGGCTGGGGCTGACCTTCCAGCGCTTCGACTTCGGCGCCCAGCGCTACCTGGACACCGGGGTGGGTCTGCCTCCCGGCCAGGTGGAGGTGTTCCGCCGCGACTTTGACGCCATCCTCTTCGGGGCGGTGGGGGATCCCCGGGTGCAGGACAACGCCCACGCCCGGGAGATCCTGCTCGGGCTGCGGTTCGGGCTGGACCTGTACGTGAACTTCCGCCCCTGCCGGCTGCTGGCGGACCGGCTCACTCCGCTCAAGGGAAAGGGGAGGGCGCAGCTGGACTTCGTCATCTTCCGGGAGAACACCGAGGGGCCCTACGGTGGCCTCGGTGCCAGCTTCCAGCCGGGCACCCTGGAGGAGGTGGCGATCTCCGAGGATCGCAACACCCGCAAGGGCGTGGAGCGGGTGATCCGCGCCGCCTTCGTCTGGGCCTCGCGCCACGGAAAACAGCGGGTGGCCCTGGCCGACAAGTCCAACGCGATCCCGGCCCACGGGCTGTGGCTGCGGACCTTCCGCCAGGTGGCCGCGGAGTTTCCCCAGCTGGAGGCCCGCCACCTGTACGTGGACCACCTGGCGATGCAGCTGGTGCTGCGGCCGGAGGACTTCCAGGTGATCGTCACCACCAACCTGTTCGGGGACATCCTCAGCGATCTGGGCGCGGCGCTGACCGGAGGGCTGGGGGTGGCCGCGTCGGCCAACCTCAACCCGGACTCCACCCCGCTGTTCGAGCCGGTGCACGGCTCGGCGCCGGAGCTGGCCGGCAAGGGGGTGGTGAACCCGATCGCGATGCTGCTCTCCTGCGCGCTGATGCTGCGCGAGCTGGGCCACCCCGCGGAGGCCCAGGCCCTGGAGCAGGGGGTGGAGGAGGCGGTGGCCCAGGAGCGGGTGACCCGCGACCTGGGCGGGACCCTCTCCACCCGCGAGGCGGCGCAGGCGATCACCGAGAACGCGCTGCGCCGGCTGGCCTAGCCTACGGGCACTGCCCGGAGATCACGGTGCTGGGCAGCCCCTTGCACTGCTGCAGGTAGCCGGCGAACCGCACCACCACCACGTGGGGCTTGACCGCCTCGGTGCTGGTGACGGTGAGGGTGGCGTTTCCCCCTCCGCCGGAGCCGGTCACGAAGGCGTTCCAGCCGTTGCGCCGCACCGCCGCCGAGACCCCGGGGCCCGGGTTCAGCGGCTGGTAGTTCACGTAGGTCAGCTCGGAGTGGAACGGGGTCCAGGCGTCCCCGGTGAAGTCGAACACCGGGGAGGGGCTGAAGGACTCGTTGGAGAACATCAGCGCGGTGGTCCACTCCGCCAGCTGGCGGGAGAAGGGGGCCAGTAGCACCGCCTCGGTGCGCTCCAGCCCGCGGAGGTTCCCCGCCACCAGCTCCGGCAAGATCCCCTCCCCGTAGCGGTCCGCCCAGTAGCGCACCAGGGAGTGCACTGCCTGGTAGTTCCCGATCGGATCTCCCTCCCAGGTGGTGAGGCTGCGCCGGTGGTAGGAGAAGAGATCCGGACCCGGCAGCCGGTCCAGATACAGCTCCCCGGCCAGGGTGTTGGTGTTCCACCCGAAGCCGGCCACGTCCTCCGCCACCATCGAGAGGCCCTCGTTGAGCCAGGTCTCCTCCACCTGGGTGCAGCCGTTGGGCAGGCAGTGCCCGGCGGTGTTGATCAGGTGCTGGAACTCGTGCGCCAGGGTGTCCGGGTAGACGCGGGTGATCGTATCTGCGGCGACGACAGCGGGATCAGAAGCAGGACCTCCGGCGTCGGTCAGGTTCTTGATCCCGTTCATGAAGAACATGTCCGCGCCATTGCCCCGGGTCCCGGAGCAGGAGGCGGACTCGTCACGGGCGAACAGGGTGTCCCCGGAGCTGAAGTAGCCCAGCAGGATTCCCCCGTTCTCGGCGGGGCCCAGCAGGTCGGAGAACAGCACCAGCAGCTTGCCGTCGGCGTCCACGTCGCTCTCCGGCCCGAACGCCCCGGTGACCTTGGCGTAGATCCCGTTGTTGGAAGTGCCCTCCCAGCTTTGACCCAGCGAAGTCCAGATCCCCGGCTCGTGGGTGGCGAAGTCAGACAGGTCGGCGTCGTCCACGTAGAACACCATGTGCGCGGTCTCGTGCCGCAGGGTGGCCGGACGCCGGCTAAAGACGCTGGTCAGTCCCTCCCGCACACAGAAGCTGGCATTGGCGGGCGCCGGCGCGGCCACCGCCGTCCGGGCCGGGCTGACCCCCTCCTTGCCCAGCAGGGCGTTGACCCGGGCGTCGTCCAGGGCCCTGAACTGCTGATGCGCGGTCCGGCCCCGCTGCTCCAGCAGCTGCTCCGGCCCGGCCTTCTCCCACACCGGTCCCGGGTCGCGCAGCGGCAGCGAGTTGGTGCCGGTGATGGTCAGCTGGACGTTGTTCGCCGGGGAGGCGGGCAGGAAGTCCGCGCCGTCGACGTTCAGCACGATCACCGCCGCCCGCTCGCCCAGGCCCAGCGAGGGCAGCGGGACGCTCAGCGTGTTCCCCTGGAAGCTCTCCGGCTGGAACAGCCGCCAGCTGCCCGGCTTTCCGCCCAGCGGCGCGTCGGCGAAGGCCACGTTGGGCGCAGGCGGCGCCTCGGGTCCGGCGGTGTTCCCGGTCAGATCGACGGAGGCGGTCTCGATTGCCACCCGGACCGACCCGCCCAGTGCGGTGAAGGCCTGCAGCACCGCCTCGGTGGCGGTCAGCACCTGCTCCGGCCCCAGCGGGGCGCCGGCGCCGTCCACCAGCCGCGCCCGGTAGGCGACCGCGCCCGGCGAGGGTCCCCAGCTGGCGGAGACGGTGGTCCCGGAAGTCTGCTCGGCGAAGATCGGCCCCGCCGCGAACATCCGCTGGGCGGTGTCCACGGTGAAGGCATGGGTGACCGGCACCCCGCCCACGGTGGCGCTGGCGGTGTAGCTGCCGTCCACCGGGGCCACGGTGGGCTCCAGCACCACGCACATCGGCCGGCCCCCCGCGCACTCCAGGGTGAAGGCGCCGCCCCCTGGCGGAGTGATGGAGACCGTGGTGGAGCCCGTCGGCGGCTGGTTGGAGAGCTCGCGCAGCACCACCGCGAAGGTCCGGCCCAGCGCGCCGGGAGTGGCATAGGTCCCCCCGCTGACGTCCAGCCGGGGGTTGACTGTCACCGTCAGCGGGTCGCTGTCCACCGACCCGCCCTCGTTGGTGGCGGTGAGCACATAGGTGGTGGTCTGGGTGGGGTTGACGGTGACGAAGGTCGCCCCGGCCGGGATCTCCCCCACGTTGCTGATCCGGACGCTGTCCGCGTCGATCACCCGCCACTGCAGGGTGACGCTGTTCCCCACCTCGGCGATGGTCTTGTCGGCCACGAACCGCTCCACCACCGGCCTGGCGGCGCAGCCACTGGCCAGCACCGCGATCGCCGCCCACACCAACCCGCTTGCTCTCATGAGTGCTCTCTTCGACTGGGCGCCCCGGCCGGGCGCCGTCACAAAGTCCTGGCGGAAGACTCTAGCCTGCCTGGGGCCGGCCCCCGGAACCCATCCTTGCGCGGGGGCCGCGTCGCGCGCTAACTGGTCAGCGAATGAAGCACATCCTCCTGGTCCTGCCCCTTGCCGTGCTCCTCTTCGGCTGTCCGGAGAAGGAAGAGCCCGGTTGTGAACCCGACAGCCTTCCCCAGGACACCTGCTCGGCGGAGGAGCTGGCCACGGTGGAGGTGGCCGGCGTCTGGCATGGGCTGGGCGAGGACGCGACGGGCAACCGCCTGGTCACGGTCACCTCCTTCCACGATCCGGCCGCGCCCAAGATGGAAGGTCGGGAGCTGGACCTGGTGGACTTCACCGAGCGGTTCTTCCTGCGCTCCGCCACCACCTCCTCCGGGGGGCGGGTGGAGCAGCGCGCCTTCACCGGGTGCCGCGCCCCGGATCCCCGGACGGTCCAGGGGAACTTCCAGATCTGCGTGGACGGCGTGGAGCGGGCCAAGGGCACGTTCGAGATGAAGCGGATTGTCCGCCTGGCCGGCGAGGAGGAGGCTTCCGGGCTGACCTTCGAGGGCGAGGCCAGGGTCACCCAGGGCACCCCGCTGGATGTGTTCGTCCACAATGGCTACGCCTACGTGGCCTCCGGCGCCGGCGGGATGAACGTCTTCAACGTCACCGACCCCGCCCACCCCGCGCTGGAGCACCAGTTCAACCGGTCCGACTCCCTGGGCAACGCGGACTACTTCTACGACGTCTGGGTGCACCAGGACGTGCTCTACGTCGCCTCCCGCTTCAACGGGCTGCTCTACTTCGATCTGGCGGTGAGCCCCATCCCTTCCACCGAGCTGAACCGCCAGCCCTCGCCGCCGGAGGCGATCCGCAGCATCTACGTGGATCCGGTCAGCAACCGGCTGCTGGCCAACTCCATCGATTCTGGCCACGTGCTGATCTTCAACGTCGCCAATCCCCGCTCCCCGGTGTTGCTGGGGCGGTTCGCGGCGGCGGATCTGGGCCTGAGCAACTATCCGCACCACAGCGTGCTGGAGGGAGACCGGATCTACGGGGCCTATGGCGGGCTGGGGCTGGTGGCCGCCAGCATCGCCCAGCCGGGGGTGCCCACCCAGTTGGGGAACGCCGCTTCGCCGCTGGAGCCGGCCAGGAACAGCCACGCGCTGGCCGCGGCCACCTTCGGCACCACCCCCTGGGTGTTCGAGATCAGCGAAGGGTGGGGCGGTCACGTCCGCGCCCTGGACTTCACCACCCCCACCGCGCCGGTGCCGGCGGGCGAGTACGCCACCCGCCCGGAGGTCTCCGCCAACCAGGTGGACCGGGTCGGGAACCGGCTGTACCTGGCCTACCACCAGGATGGGGTCCGGATCCTGGACATCACCAACCCGGCGGCACCGGTCCTGGCAGGCCACTTCAACGCCTGGAGCGACACCTCCGCCACCCGCGGCAACTTCTTCTACGAGGGGGTCACCGCGGTGCACGCCGCCCGGGATGCGTCCGGCCTGGTCTACGCGCTGGAGTCCGAGCGCGGTCTGATCGTCCTGCGCGAAGTGCTGTAGGGACGCCCGTTCGCCTCCCTGAGGGGGAGGCGTCGCGCGGCGGCGTCAGCCGTGCCTCCTCATTAGGCTAGGGTGCTCCCGCCCATGGAACCCAGGCCGATGACGCTGACCCAGAAGATCCTCGCGCACCACGCGCGGGGACTGGCGCGTCCGTGGGTCCAGGCGGGGGACATCGTCCAGATCAAGGTCGACTGGACGATCGCCAGTGAGCTGGCCTGGAACGGGATGGACCGGACCTACCAGGCGCTGGGCCGCCCGCCGCTGCACGACAAGGACCGCTTCTTCCTGGCGGTGGACCACACCGTGGATCCGGTCACCCTGGAGCATGATCCGCGCACCCGGCAGCTGGTGCAGCTTTCCCGCGCGTTCGCCCAGGAGAGCGGGATCCGCCACTTCTACGACGCCAACGCCACCATCCTCCACACCCGCTTCTACCGGGACCTGGTCCAGCCGGGCCAGGTGGTGCTGGGGGCCGACTCGCACACCTCCTCCCACGGAGGACTGGGGGCGTTCGCGATCGGGCTGGGCGGCGCGGACATCACCGCGGCGATGGTGCTGGGTCAGTCCTGGATCGAGGTCCCCCAGGCGATCAGCGTCGAGTATCGCGGCCGGCTGCCGTTCGGGATCGGCGGCAAGGATGTGATCTTGCGCACCCTGGGGATCCTGGGCCGGAACACCGTGGCCATGGAGCGCAGCGTCGAGTACCGGGGCGAGGCGGTGGCCGGCTTCTCCACCGACATGCGCTTTACCATCGCCAACATGACCGCCGAGTTCGGTGGGCTCAACGGCATCTTCGAGGCCGATGAGGTGGTGGCCCGCTGGCTGTCCAACCGCGCCGGAAACGACGCCCCCGCGCTGCGCTTCCGCGCCGATCCCGACGCCCCCTACCTGGCCCGCTACCCGATCGACCTGGACCGCCTGGGGCCCCAGGTGGCCCGGCCCTACTCCCCGGACAACGTGCGCGGGGTGGAGGAGGCGGTGGGCACGGCGCTGCACGGCTGCTTCATCGGCGCCTGCACCACCACCGAGGAGGAGCTGGTGCTGGGCGCGCTGGTGTTGGAGCAGGCGCTGACCCACGGCCCGGCCTCGCTGCCTATCTCCCCCAAGAAGCTGGTGGTGCCCGGAGACCTGGCCATCGTCCGTCGGCTCCGGGAGAAGGGGCTGTGGGCAATCTACGAGCGCGCCGGCTTCCGGATCGGCCCCCCCGGCTGCTCGATGTGTCTGGGGGTGGCCTCGGAGAAGGCTCAGCCCGGCGAGGTGTGGCTGTCCTCGCAGAACCGCAACTACCAGAACCGGATGGGCGCCGGTTCGCATGCCTGGCTGTCCTCGGCCGCCACGGTGGCGGCCTCCTCGGTGGGGATGAGAATCGCCGACCCCCGCCCACTGCTGGCCAGGGTGGATCAGGACCGCTACGAGCGGCTCTTGGATCGCGCCCCCCGCGGGCCGGTGCCGGCGCTGCAGACCCGCGAGCCGGGGATCCACCTGGCGCGGGCCCACTCCGGCAACTCGGCCGGAGGACAGCTGCGCCGGCAGATGGTGCGGGGACGGGTGCAGCGTTTCGGGGACCACGTGGACACCGACGCGATCATCCCCGGCGAGTTCTGCCACCTGACCGAGCTCTCCGAGGTGGGGCGGCACGCCTTCCACCACGTACGGCCGGAGTTCTATCCCCGCGCCCAGGCCGGGCAGACGGTGGTGGTGGCCGGGGAGGGGTGGGGGACCGGCTCCTCCCGGGAACACGCGGTGTGGGCGCTGCGGGGGGCCGGGGTGCAGGCGGTGATTGCGCGCAGCTACGCCTTCATCCACAAGAGAAATCTGGTGAACGAGGCCTTGCCGTATCTGGTCATCCGCGAGCAGGCGTTCTACGAGGTCGCCGCGGAGGGGGAGGAGCTGACGGTGGACCCCTTCCTGGGGACGGTGGTCCATCTGGCCAGCGGGAGGGTGTTCCACGCGGAGCTCCCCAGCCCCATCGTCCGCGCATTGCAGAGTGAGGGCGGGCTGGTGCCAGCCATCAAGAACCACGGGAGCAGGGTGTTCGAGGCGTTGAAGCTGGCCTGAGCCCCGCCAACCCTTTTCGAGGAGAGCCGAATGAAGAGCGTGTCGAAGAACGAAGAGATCTGGTTCCTGTCCGCCAAGCGCACCCCCTTCGGGACCTTCGGTGGGGCGTTGAAGGATCTGTCCGCCACCGACCTGGCGGTGGAGTCGGCCAAGGCCGCGCTGGCCCAGTCCAAGGTCTCCCCCGAGGACATCCAGCACGTGGTCTACGGCAACGTGGTCCAGACCTCCGCCGACGCCATCTATCTGCCCCGCCACGTGGGCCTGAAGACCGGGGTCCCGGTGCCGGTCCCGGCGCTGGGGGTGAACCGGCTGTGCGGGTCCGGCTTCCAGGCCCTGGTGAACGCGGCGGAGCTGATGCTGACCGACCAGGCCAACGTGGTGCTGGCCGGCGGCACCGAGTCGATGAGCCAGGCCCCCCACGTGATCCGCGGCGCCCGCTGGGGCATCCCGCTGGGCAAGGGCGGGCTGGAGGACATGCTGTGGTCGGCGCTGACCGACAGCTACACCGGCTCCCCGATGGCGATCACCGCCGAGAACCTGGCGGTGGACTACCAGCTGTCCCAGGACGACGTGGACCAGTACGCGGTCCTCTCCCAGCAGCGGTTCGCCGCCGCCCAGAAGGAGGGCCGGCTGGCCGCGGAGATCTCCCCGGTGGAGCTGAAGACCAAGAAGGGCACCACCGTGTTCTCCCAGGACGAGCACAACCGCCCGGAGACCACCGTGGAGTCGCTCAAGAAGCTGCCCAAGGTGTTCAAGAAGGACGGGGTGGTCCACGCCGGCGCCGCCTCCGGAATCTGTGACGGCGCGGGGTCCTTCGTGATGGCCACCCGCAGCTGGGCGGAGAAGAAGGGCCTGACCCCGATCGGCCGGCTGGTGAACTGGGGCGTCTCCGGCTGCGACCCCAAGATCATGGGCATTGGCCCCGCCCCGGCCATCCGCCGGCTGTGCGAGCGGGCGGAGTTCACCGTGGGTGACGCGGACCTGGTGGAGGTCAACGAGGCCTTCGCCCCCCAGTACCTGGCGGTGGAGAAGGAGCTGGGCCTGAACCGGGAGCGGACCAACGTGGACGGCGGGGCGATCGCCGTCGGCCATCCCCTGGGGGCGTCCGGCGCCCGGATCACCATGCACCTGCTCTACGAGCTGAAGCGGCGGGGCGGACGGTATGGTATCGGTTCGGCCTGCATCGGCGGTGGCCAGGGCATCGCCCTGTTGGTTGAGGCGCTCTGATGCCAAGCGGGTTCGGAGAGACCGGAGACATGACGAACGAGGCGGACGGGAAGAACGCGCGCGAGCGGGCCAAGGCCATCGCGGAGCAGCGGCGGGCGGAGCGGCGCACCAGGAAGCGCAAGTGCGTGCTCTGTGGCGTGGAGGAGTCGGACAAGGCTCCGCTGGGCGCGCATCCCGACGGCATCGGTCCTTCCTGCAAGGACGAGCTGTCCTGCCAGTCGAGGCGCGCGGGACGGTGATCCCGGGCTCCAAGGACCGCCGGTCTGCATCTCCTCCCTCCGCACCGGCGGATGGGGGGAAGCCGGCGGTTTTGGCCCGTGAGGAGGACGTGGTCTTCGACTGGAACCTGCGGGACGCGCCGCCCCGGCCCCCGCAGCCGTTCCAGCTGTTCGACGAGACGCTGCGCGACGGGCTGCAGTCACCCTCGGTGACCGACCCGCCGCTGGAGTCCAAGCTCCAGCTGCTGGAGCTGATGGTGGAGAACGGGATCCACTCCGCGGACCTGGGGATGCCCGGGGCCCACCAGCGGATCTTCCACGAGGTGGTGGCGATGTGCCGCCACATCCAGCAGCGCAAGCTGCGGCTGGATCCCGGCTGCGCGGCCCGCACCGTGGTGGCGGACATTGCCCCGGTGGTGGAGGCGGTCCAGCAAAGCGGCCAGCCGCTGGTGCTCTACACCTTCATCGGCTCCTCCCCGATCCGTCAGTTCGCCGAAGGGTGGGACCGGGAGTTCCTGCTCCGCACCTCGCTGCAGGCGATCGACTTCGCGGTGAAGGAGGGGCTGGAGGTGGCCTTCGTCACCGAGGACACCGTCCGCACCCCGCCGCACCTGCTGGAACAGCTGTTCCGGGCGGCGGTGGAGCACGGCGCCCGGCGGCTGGTGGTGTGCGACACGGTGGGCCACGCCACTCCTTCCGGGGCGTCCTCCCTGGTGCGGTGGACCCGCAAGTTCCTCCGGCAGTTGGGGGTGGCGGACCGGGTGCAGGTGGAGTGGCACGGTCACAACGACCGGGGGCTGGCGGTGGTCAACGCCCTGGCCGCCCTGGAGGGAGGCGCCCAGCGGCTGCACGGCTGCGCGCTGGGGATCGGCGAGCGGGTGGGAAACACCTCCCTGGACCTGCTGTTGTTGAACCTCAAGCTGGTGGGGTGGGTGGACCACGACCTCTCCGGGCTGGTCCGCTACGCCCAGTTCGTCTCCCAGGCGGTGAAGTTCCCCATCCCCAGCAACTACCCGCTCTCGGGGGCGGACGCCTTCCGGACCGCCACCGGGGTGCACGCCGCGGCGATCATCAAGGCCCAGCGGCGGGGGGACGCCTGGCTGGCGGACCGGGTGTACTCCGGGGTCCCGGCCACCGAGTTCGGCAAGTCCCAGGAGATCGAGATCGGCCACATGAGCGGGATGAGCAACGTCCGCTACTGGCTGGAGCAGCGGGGGATTGTGCCGGAGGACGCCCTCTGCCACGCGGTGCTGGACCGGGCCAAGGACTGCGCCTGGACCCTCACCGACTCCGAAATCCTGGAGGTGGTGCGGGTCCACGCACAAAACCGGGCCCCCGGGCACCGGTGACGTGTTGAAGGGTGGAAGGTTCCGGGGTAGATCCGCGCCGGGCTTCCAAAGAGAAATCTGGAGGGATGGATGGGGGTTACGAATTTCACCGGGATCAAGGTCTTCTCGACCACGCTGGCGCGCGACCGCGAGCAGATGGGCGAGACGATCACCAAGTGGATCACCAACAACCCGAACGCGGAGATCGTGGATCGGGAGGTGACGCAGTCCTCCGACAAGGAGTTCCACTGCCTCACCATCACCTTGTTCTATCGACAGAAGAACAGCTGAGCCCAGCGTCGCTCCGCCCCTGACCCGGGGCCCTCTGTCGGGTCGGGCGTGGCTTTGTGACCGTTCTGGTTGCGAAACGGCCGACGTTCCCACACCTTCTGGGGACGTATGCGGCCCCAACGCGCTCGTGGTGGTGGTGGTTTCTCCAATTTCCGGCTTCCGGGGGTGAACACCACCGCCGGCAAGCTGGCGATTTTGATCGTCGTCGTCTCCCTGATCACCGCCCTGGCGGGTGCCCAGAAGTGGGTGCTGCTGCTCCCGGCCGCGGTGATTGGCGACCTGTGGCTGTGGCAGCCGCTGAGCTACGCCTTCGTGGCCACCGATCCGCTGGGGGTGATCTTCAGCGCGCTGATCATGTGGCAGATGGGCGGCTCCATGGAGCACACCTGGGGCGCCAGACGCTTCCTCAGCCTGGCCCTGGGCGGCACCGTGCTGGCGGGGGTGCTGACCGTGCTGCTGGGCCTAGTGCTCTCGCCGGTCCGCTTCCAGCCCTTCGCCGGGGCCTATGTGATGACCTCCATCGTCTGGATCTCCTACGGGCTGTCGATTGGCCGCGGGCAGACCAACTTCTGGGGACTGCCGATCACCGGCAACGTGCTGGCGCTGATCGGCGTGGGCTTCATCTTCATGGGCGGAGCGTTCGGCTCCTTCTACGCGATGGTGCCGCCGATCATCGGCGCGCTGCTGGCGTTCGCCTACACCCGCGGGTTCTCGCCCCGGCTGTTGTGGCTGCGCTTCCAGTCCTGGCGGCTGCAGAGCCAGCTCAAGGGCCGCTCCAAGCACCTGCGGGTGATCTCCCGCGACCGCAACACCCCGCCGGACTCGGACAAGTACGTCCACTGAGCCCGGGGGCGGCTGAGCGGCGGGGATCCGCCCGTCCACGAGGGTCAAACGGCCGCGCCGGGATTACCGGCCGGCGCCGCTGCCCGGCCCACCCCGCAGGGTCACGAACCGCTGCAGGGTCAGACGGTCCAGGGGGGAGATCGGCTGGTTGGCGAAGCTGACCCCGATCCCGCTGGGGAGGCCCTTGCCGTCCCGCTCCACCCGCACCACCGTGCCCGCCAGGGTGCAGAACCGCGGGCCGTCGCCGTAGGGCAGCGCCAGGGCCACCTGGATCGGAGTGCCCTCCTTGGTCCGCTCCCGGGTCTTGAGGAACAGTCCCCCCAGCGACAGGTTGGCCACCGGCTCCCGCAGGAACCGATTCCCCAGGCGACAGTGCGCGGTCAGGCTCACCGGGATCCGGAGGAACTCACGCTTCTCGGAAGCCGACGACTGCCGCAATGCCGCACCTCGGGTCTCCGGGTTGGAAGCGAGGGGAGGTGTAGCGCATCTCTACACTTCATGTAAGCCCGTGGCTCACATGTTGCATTGCGTCATCAAGCCGGGCGGCGTGTGCCCGGCGCGGGCTAGCCGTGGGCTAGCCGGGGCCGACCGCCCGGATGCTGGCGCGGAAGATGTAGATGCGGGCGGTGTTGGTCCGGTTGTCGGCCGGGATCATGAAGAAGCCCAGCTCGGCGTTCCGGTAGTCGGTGGAGAACCCGGCCACCTGTCGCCCGTCGGTGAAGGTGACCCGGATCTTCTGCCCCGAGGTCTGGGGCGGGCGGGCGCCGGGCGGGAGCATGAAGAAGATCGCCTTCACCTTCGCCACCGGGATCCGCTCCGGAGCAAAGCCGGTCTGCTGCTCCAGCGGGATGGCGTCCTCCATCAGGTCCAGATCGCGGATTGTCCCGCGCTTCACCTGACCCTCCAGGGTGTGGAGGATCACCCGGTGCTCCCCTTCGATGAACGAGGCGTTGAGCACGGCGCTTCCGTCCCCGAAGGCGGGAAGGCCCTTGCCGGTGTCGAGGATCGGCTCGGACTCCTCGAATGAGACCTCCACGCTCTGCGCCGGGCGCGGCGCAGCGGCCAGGGAGGGGGGCGGCACGGGAGGAGCGGCACTCACGCGCAGCGCGGGGACCGGTGGCGCGGTGGTCAAGCGGGCGGGCGCCATCACCGCCGGAGGGGTGGCGTCGATCTCGAACTCGTCGCTGGCCTCCAGGGGCTCCGGCTCGATCAGCTCCGGCTCCACTTCCGGTTCGATCTCAATCGAGGGGAGGTTGGACTCCTCCTCGGGAGGCGGAGGCGGTGCTCCAGCGAGCGCCGCGTGGGCGAAGGCCGGGACGTCATGAGGCCCGGTGACCGAGAGGTCCACGTCCACCGACGGCTCCTCGTCCCACTCCGCGGGAGGAGGGGGCGGCGGCAGGGCCGGTTCGGCCCACTCGCTGGCGACCTCGACCGGAGGAGGAGGGGGCTGGCCCCACTGCTCGTCGGGAACTGGCGGAGGGGCGGGAGTCCACTCCGGCACCGCGGGCGCCGGCTCGGCGTTCCAGGGCATCTCGGCGGAGGGCTCGCGGACCCAGGGAGAGGGAAGCTCCGGAGCGACAGTGGCCTCGGGAGTCTGCGCGTCCCAGTCGGTGGAGACCTCCTCCGCAGGGGAAACCTCCTCGACCGCGAAGGCATCCGCAGGGAGTTCTTCCTGCGCCAGCTCCTCGATCGGGATCGCCTCTTCCTCGGTGGCATCCAGCGTGGGCTGTTCCGCCTCCACGGAAGGAGGAGGGGGCAGCGGCTGTGAAGCCCAGTCATCGCCGGCGGCCCACTCGGAGGCCGGTGCGCCAAACACACTGGGGTCGACCGCCGCCTCGGCCTGGGGTGCCGACCACTCGCCCTCGGTGGCGCCAAAGTCGGAACGATCGACCTCCGCCGGCGGCGCGGTCCACTGACCGGTCGCGGCAGACGGGTCGACTGCCTGATCCTCGGAGGTGGCCCACTGGCCGGAGACCTCCGCAGGCTGGCCCTCGGCGTTCCACTGACCGGAGGCGTCGGCGGGCTGCTCCTCGGTGGCCCACTGGCCGGTGGCGTCGGAAGGCTGGCCCTCGGCGGTGGCCCACTGGCCGGAGGCGTCGGAAGGCGGGCCCTCGGCGGCGGCCCACTGGCCGGTGGCGTCGGAAGGCGGGCCCTCGGTGGTGGCCCACTGGCCGGAGGCGTCGGAAGTTTGGCCCTCGGCGGTGGCCCACTGGCCGGAGGCGTCGGCGGGCTGCTCCTCGGTGGCCCACTGGCCGGAGGCGTCGGAAGGCTGGCCCTCGGTAGTGGCCCACTGGCCGGAGGCGTCGGAAGGCTGGCCCTCGGCGGTGGCCCACTGACCGGTGGCGTCGGAAGGCTGGCCCTCGGCGGTGGCCCACTGTCCGGTGGCGTCGGAAGGCTGGCCCTCGGTGGTGGCCCACTGGCCGGTGGCGGCGGTGGGGTCGACGGCCTGGGCGTCGGCTGCGCCCCACTGGCCGTCGGCAGCCGGCTGCTCTTCACCCGACCACATCATCCCGTCGGACGAGACCTCCACGGGTTGCTGCGGCTGACTCCAGAGCTCGGACTCCGCGGAGAGCGGCTGCTCACCGGCGGACCACTGACCCTGGTCGGACGAGGCTACCGCTGCCTGAGCCTCGCCATCCGACGCACCCAGCTCGACGGGTTGGGACGACTGGGACCAAAGCTCGGATTCCGCCGACAGCGGGGCGCCGCCGGGGGGAGCCCCGCCCGGCGAGGCATCGCCAGCCCACGCGGCGTCGGCGCCATTCCACTGGCCAGTCACACCGCCGTGGTCCTCTTGGTGGGAAGGAACCTCTGCCGCGGCCCACTCGCCGGTCACCGCAGCCGACAGGTCCTGGACCGGAGCCTCTGGAGGCGCGCTCAACTCCGCCGGATTGGAGTCAACCGGAGGCACCGCGGTCGCCCAATCGGCAGCAGGCGTCGAGGGCTCCTCGGTGAAGGCATAGGAATCCGCGGAGGCGTCCTCGGCAGCGGCCTCATGGGCCGGTGGAGCGTACATCCCGACGTCCTGGGCGATGTCGGCCAGGGCACCGGTAGCGATCTGCTCGTCGCCCGAGGATTCGCTCAACTCGATGCTGTTGACCCGTTCGAAGTCGCTTCCCGAATCAGGGATGAAGTCGCTGTTGGACGCCAGCGGAACGCTGTCGCCCGGATCGCCTTCCAGAGGCAACTCCAGCTCGCGAGCAGGCTGCTGCTGAAGGGAGATCCCAGTCGTCTCAATCGGCGTGACGTCCTCGGCCGCCCCATCGAACTCGTCCGCCCCGGACACCACAGGCTCCGACTCTGAGAAGTGAACCGGGTGCGCCTCTTCCGCAGCCTCGAGCGCGACCGGCTCGGGTTCAGAAGGGGCCTCAAGCGCGACCGGCTCGGAAGGAGCCTCGAAACCAGGGGTCTCCTCGTAGGTCTCCTGAGCGATGGCCTCGAGGGCCTGCGACTCCTCGGTGGCCTCCAGAGCAACAGGCTCGGGCGCGACCTCGAAAGGCTGAGACTCCTCGGTGGTTTCCAGCGCAACCAGCTCGGGAGCGACCTCGAGGGGCTGCGACTCCTCGGTGGCTTCCAGAGCAACAGGCTCGGGAGCGACCTCGAGGGGCGGCAACTCCTCGGTGGCCTCCAGGGCAGCTGGCTCTGGAGCGACCTCGAAAGGCTGAGACTCCTCGGTGGTTTCCAGCGCAACGAGCTCGGGAGCGACCTCGAGGGGCTGCGACTCCTCGGTGGCTTCCAGAGCAACAGGCTCGGGAGCGACCTCCAGGGGCTGCGACTCCTCGGCGATCGCAGCAGGCTCGAAGGCGCTGGCCTCGACGGACTGCGCCTCCTCTGAGGCCTTGAAAGCGGCAGGCTCGAAGGCGCTGGCCTCGACGGACTGCGCCTCCGCTGGGGCCTCGAAAGCGGCAGGCTCGAGGGCGCTGGCCTCGACAGCCTGCGGCTCCGCAGTGGTCTCAAGCGAAGCAGGCTCGAAGGCAGCAGCCTCTAGGGGCTGCGCCTCCTCGCTGGTCTCGAACGAAACCGGCTCCGACTCAGCGAAGGATGAAACCTCCAGCGTGGGCTGCTCCTCGAGAGAAGCCTCCAGCGTGGGCTGCTCCTCGAGAGAAGCCTCCAGCGTGGGCTGCTCCTCGAGAGAAGCCTCCAGCGTGGGCTGCTCCTCGGGAGAAGCCTCCAGCGTGGGCTGCTCCTCGGGAGAAGCCTCCAGCGTGGGCTGCTCCTCGGGAGAAGCCTCCAACGTAGGCTGCTCCTCGGGAGAAGCCTCCAGCGTGGGCTGCTCCTCGGGAGAAGCCTCCAGCGTGGGCTGCTCTTCGGGAGTCGCCTCCAGCGTGGGCTGATCGGCGCTCTCCATCATTGTGACGTCGGCCTCATCGACCTCCATCACCTCGGACTCTTCGACCTCCATCGGCCCGGCGTCCAGCGCCTCGGCGCCGGGGACCGGCTGGGGCTCGCCGGCGTCCAACCCCGGTTCCACTCCCCAGGCATCGGCGAGTGGATTCCCCTCCAGGGTCTCGGTGGGGGGCGCATCGCCCTGGGGCGGAGGGTACTGACCGTCCTGGGGATAGGCCTGGGGCCAAACGCCCTGCTGGGGATATGCATATCCCTGCTGCGCGTAGGCGTACTGCTGAGCGTAGGCCTCGGCGTTGGGATCCTGCGCCGCGTTCGGATCATACGGAACACCGTTGGGGTCGTAGCCCTGGGCGTTCGGATCGTAGGTCTGGTAGCCCTGCTGGGCGTACGCGTTCGGATCGTACGGAGCGTTGGGGTCGTACTGCGCCGCGTTGGGATCGTAGGGCAGGCCGTTGGCGTCGTAGGCCGGGTAGGGCTGACCGTTGGCGTCATACGCCTGGGGATAGGCGTAGCCGGCGTAATACTCCGGCGGATAGGCGTACCAGTTCCCGTCGTCGGCGTAATACCCCTGCGCGTACTGCTGCGCTTGCGCGGGATCGACGGCAACGGCCTGCTCCTCGGGCATCCCCAGCGCTTGCCGCAGCTCGGCCCAGCGGCCTTCCTCGGAGGAGGACAGGTTTCCCTGCCTCCGCTTGTCATCGAGGAAGCGGAACTCTCTCATTGAAGCGCGTGTGTCGGACATCCCTGGCTCCGCTGCACCGATGGGGGTTCCCCGGCCACAGCGCATTCGCGGTTGGAAGGGCGGATTGTAGGTGGATCGGAAGGGCCGGTAAACCTTCCGTCAGACTGGAGAAACTTGGGTTCCGCTTGCAGTCCGGCGAAGCAGCCGCTCGCCACCCTCCTGGGAGAGCAGCCGCGTGGGCCGGGAGCCGATCAGGTCTCTTCCTGCGCGGTGAAGCCCTTGGCCTTGAGCCCAGCGATCAGCTCGTCGATGTGCGAGCGGCCGCGGGTCTCCAACGTCACCTCCACCTGGACCTCTCCCAGCAGCGCCTTGGAGAAGGAACGGTTGTGGTAGACCTCCACCACGTTCGCGCCCTGCTCGGCGATGGCGGTCATCAGCCGGGCCAGGAAGCCGGGTCGGTCCTGAACGTTGACCTTGAGCTGCACCAGCCGGCCATCCTTGGCCAGGCCGCGCTCGATGATCCGGCTGATCACGTTCATGTCGATGTTGCCACCGGAGAGTACCAGGCACACCCGCTTGCCCTTGGCCTGGGGGATCTTCCCGTTGATCAGCGCCGCCAGCGGCACCGCGCCGGCCCCCTCCACCACCGACTTCTCCCGCTCCAGCAAGAGCAGGATCGCGTTGGCGATCTCCTCTTCGTCCACGGTGACGATGTCATCCACGTACTTCTGGATGACCCCGAAGGTCTCCGTTCCCGGGCGCTTGACCGCGATCCCGTCGGCGATGGTGTTGGCGGGCCCCACCTCGGTCAGCACCCCGGTATCGATCGAGGTCTTCATCGAGGGGATGGCGCTGGTCTGCACGCCGATCACCTTGATCCGCGGATTGAGCTCCTTGAGCGCCACCGCGATGCCGGAGATCATCCCCCCGCCACCGATCGGGACCACCACCATCTCCAGGTAGGGATTCTGCTCCAGCAACTCAAGGCCGATCGTGCCCTGGCCGGCCATGATCAGCGGGTCGTTGAAGGGATGGACGAAGACCCGGTTCTCCGCGTCCCCGATCTTCACCGCCTCCTTGTAGGCATCGTCGAAGCTGGCCCCGGAGAGCACCACCTTCGCGCCCCAGCCGCGGGTGGCCGACGCCTTCACCAACGGAGTCCGCTCCGGCATGACGATGGTGGCGCCGATCCCCAGCCGGCCGGCGTGGTAGGCCACCCCCTGGGCGTGGTTCCCGGCGGAGGCGGCGATGATTCCCCGCGCGCGCTCCTCGGGGGTCATCATCAGCATCTTGTTCAGCGCGCCGCGCTCCTTGAACGAGCCGGTGCGCTGCAGGTTCTCCAGCTTGCAGTACAGCGCCGCGCAGCCGGTCTGGGGGAAATGGTCGGTCTTGGGGCAGGGGGTGCGGTACACCGCCTCGCCGACCCGGACCTTGGCCGCCTCGATGTCCTGGAGGGTGATCACTTAGAAGGACCAGTTGTTGAGGATGCGCTGGAAGTCGGCCAGCTCTTCCTTCTTCTTTCCCTTGTCCGCCAGGTCCACCACCTTCTCGCTCATCAGGTGGAGCCGGCGCGCCATCACCTGCGCCAGGTTGCGGATCACCTTCAAGGCGGCCTTGTCGTCGGAGGCCAGCAGCTGGGAGAAGCGGGTGCCGCTGATCTTCAGCAGCTTGGCATCGGTGGTGGCCACCGCCGAGGCGGAGCGGGGCGCGTCGCCGGAGATCAGGCTCATCTCCCCCAACACGCTGCCGTCACCCAGCTTGGCCAGCTCCTGCTGCCCGCCCGAGGAGTCCTGCTTCTGGATCGAGACGCTGCCCTGCATCAGCACGTAGATGCCGTCGCCGGGGTCTCCCTCGCCGAAGATCTTGTCCGACTTCTTCACCGCGCGATCCTCGGCAATGGCCACGATCGCCTGCGCCTCGGCGGGGGAGAGGCCACGGAAGATTGGAATCTGGATCAGCTGCTCGACAGGGGTAGGCATGGAGGGGTGGGAACCTATTCCAAAGGGGTGACTAGATCCCGCGCAGCACGGTGGCCTTGCCCACCCGGCCGATCGCCAACACGAACGCCGCGGTGCGCAAGGGGAGCTTCCGGGTGCGCGAGATCTGCGCCACCCGCTCGTAGGAGTCCTTCATGATCTTCTCCAACTCCACATGCACCCGGTCTTCATCCCAGGTCAGGTGCTGGAGGTTCTGCACCCACTCGAAGTAGCTGACGGTCACCCCCCCGGCGTTGGCCAGGATGTCCGGGACCACCAGCACGCTGCGCTTCTCGAAGATCTCGTCCGCCTCCGGATCGGTGGGGCCATTGGCGCCCTCCACGATGATCCGGGCCCGGACCTCGGCCGCGTTGTGCTTGGTGAGCACGTTGCCCAGCGCGGCGGGGATCAGCACCTCGCAGTCGGAGCTGAGCACGTCGTCGTTGGAGCAGGCGGTGCCGCCGCCAAACCCCTTCACCGAACCGTGGCGCTTGACGTGCTCGAACAGCGCCGGGACGTCCAGGCCCTGCGGATTGCGCACCCCGCCGTGGACGTCGGAGACCGCCACGATGTTGCCCCCGTCCTCGGAGAGCAGCCGGGCGGTGTGGCTGCCCACGTTGCCGAAGCCCTGGATCGCGAACCGGGTCCCCTTCACCGGCAGGCCCACATCCCGCAGCACCTCGCGGCAGATGTAGAGGATCCCCCGACCGGTGGCGCTGTCCCGGCCCTTGGAGCCGTAAAGGTCCAGCGGCTTGCCGGTGACCACCGCCGGAGAATGGCCGTGGTACTTGGAGTACTGATCCATGATCCAGGCCATCACCTGGGGATTGGTGTTCACGTCCGGAGCGGGGATGTCCCGGGTGGGGCCGATCACATCCTGGATCTGGTCCACGAACTTGCGGGTCAGCCGCTCGGTCTCCTTGAGGCTCATCTGGGAGGGGTCGCAGGTGATCCCACCCTTGGCGCCGCCGTAGGGAAGGTTCACCACCGCGGTCTTCCAGGTCATCAGCGAGGCCAGGGAGACCACCTCGTCCTGATCCACCTGCGGGTGGTAGCGCAGCCCACCCTTCATCGGTCCGCGGCTGTTGTCGTGCTGGACCCGGTAGCCCATGAAGGTGCGGATCTCACCCGAGTCCAACTCGATGGAGACCTGGACCCGGACCTCGCGGAGCGGGGTGGCAAGGAGGGTCTCGATCCGCTCGCCGACATCCATGATCCGGGCGGCCTTGCGGAAGTAATAGTTCGTGGCGTCGGAGGCGCTCATGGGCGCGAGGAACATTAACCGAACCTCCTGCGCTACCATCGAGAATTGCCGAAAGCAGTCGGAAGGGGCCGGAAGGGACCAATGGACGCCAAGGAGGAGCTCAAGGGCCTCGCCCATCGGATCCGATCCATGCGCGAGCGGCAGGGCCTGACCCAGGAGGACTTTGCCCGCCAATGCGGGATCTCGGTCAGCTTCGCCTCGCTGCTGGAGCGGGGCGCGCGCAGCCCCAGCTACGAGACCCTGCTCCAGGTGGCCGCCGCCTTGCGGATCTCCCCCTCCGACCTGTTCCGGGACGCGCCCTCCGAGCCCTACGACGATCCCTACTTCTCCCGCCTGCTGGAGTTCGCCCGCTCCCGGCGGCTGACCCGGATCCAGGTGGACAAACTGCTGGCGGTGGGCACCGCGATGTTCGAGGAGAAGGGCGGGGCCCGTCCGGAGCTCACCCCAAGGCGGGACGGCGGCACCTGCTCCATCGATGGTTGTGGCCGGGCGGTGCTGGCCCGCGGGCTGTGCACCTCGCACTACCACCGGCAGCGCCGGGCCAGCGGGAACCGCTAGGAGATCCACGAAATCGCGCCTTCAGGGGCAATCGGGGAGAGGCGTGGCCGTACCACCGCGCGGACCGACCTCAGGAGGATGCCGATGCAGCCGTCCCGTCCCCTCCGGGTGGGGATCGCCTTTTCCCTCGCCGTTCATGTGCTGCTGCTGGCCTGGCTCTGGTCGCTGGAGCTGGGACCCCGGTGGACTTTCGAAGAGCCCCTGTCGGAGGAGCCGGAGGGGGCGCCGGTGGTGTTCTTCACGGCGCTCCCCAGGGAGGAAGGGAAGTCCGCCCCCTCCGCTCCGAAGTCCTCGGACGGTCCAACCGGCGGTCGGCGGGCCTCCCGGACCCAGGCGGCACCGGCCAGTCCTCCCTCTCCCGAGGGTCTGCTTCCCGGCACTGGGCCGTCCTCAGCGAGTCGGAGCGACGCAGCCCCGCAGATGCCCTCGCCGACCGGTTCGGCCACCACCGACATTCCGCGCCAGCCGGGCGGCCCCCTCCCCGGGGGAGGGCTGCTCACGCTCACCCCCCGCTTCGGGGTCGTCGTGGACTCCGGTTTAGAGGGCTTGCCCACCCCCACGGCCCGCTCTCGGCTGAGCCATCCTTCGCTGGAGATCATGCGTCGGTCGCTGCCTTCGGAGCTGACGGAGCAGGCCAACCAGACAGAGGCGCTGCAAACGGCGGAGGCGCGGGCGCGGGGGATGCTCCATTCGCTGAAGGCCAACGCCAGCGGCCAGGTTCGCGCCCCTCCCAGCGGCAACCGCGCCGACACTCCGATTGAACTCAAGGCAGCGGTGCCAGAGCAGGTCGGTCCCGAGGACCTCCGGCGCGCCATGAACTCGCTCAAGGCTCTTCGCTCCTTCAGCGAGGGGGCCGCCACCTCCACCTGGTCGCTCCAGCTGGAGGTGATCAAGCAGGGGCGGGACCTCCAGGTCTCCTTGGCCAAGGCCTCCACCTTCCCGGCGCTGGACGTGTTGGTGCAGCAGCGCACCCGCCTGTGGATGGGGGAGCGGAAGCGCCGGGAACCGGACTTCATGGAGGGGATTCGCCGCGCGCTGTGGCAGGTGGATGCCTATGTGCACTTTCGTCAGGGGGGCTCCGACGTGAAGCTGGAAGATCTGACCGGTGCGGTGGCCACCGGGGCGATCACTGGCTTGGGGAAGGGTCCGCTCAACAGCCAGTCCAGGCAGGAGTCCTGGGCCACCCGGGGGCTGGGCCTGGCGCTGACCCTGAACGTGGACGAGACCACCGGCAAGACCGAGGTGATCAACCTGGGCTCTCCCCAGTATCGCCTGGAGCTGCGCTTGCTGGAGTCGGAACTGGACGTCAGCGACGCCGGCGTGGGCGGGTAGGGCCTCCCGGTTCCGGTGGGCGTGTTATGCGGCGCGGATGATCCATTCGCTCAACGACCAGGTGGTGGTGATCACCGGTGCCAGCGCCGGCATCGGCGCGGGGCTGGCCCACGAGCTGGCCCGTCGGGGCGCCAAGCTGGTGTTGGCCGCGCGCCGGCTGGAGCAACTGCAGGCGGTGGCCAAGGCGTCCGGCGCCGAGACCGAGTGCGTGGTCACCGACGTTACTCGACGGGAGGAGGTGCTCCGGCTGCGAGACGCCGCGCTGCAGCGCTTCGGCCGGATCGACGTGTGGATCAACAACGCCGGCCGGGGGATCACCAAGCCCTTCGAACAGCTGGGCGACGAGGACCTGGACGCGATGATCCGCGACAACGTGAAGTCCGCCCTCTACGGGATGCAGGCGGTGCTGCCGCACTTCAAGGATCGTCGGCAGGGAGCGCTGCTCAACGTCTCCTCGATGTTGGCGCGGGCGCCGCTGGCCACCATCCGCTCGGCGTACAGCGCCTCCAAGGCGGCGCTGACCTCGCTCACCGAGTCGCTGCGGCTGGAGCTGGCCCAGGAGTTCCCGCGTCTCTACGTGGGCACCGCGTTCCCGGGAGTCGTCTACACCGACTTCGGAAACAACGCGCTGCACGGCGGCCCGGACTCCAGGGCCATCCCCGGAGGCCAGACGGTGGAGGAGGTCAGCGTGGCCATCGCCGACGGGCTGGAGGCCCGCCGCGCCGACATCTATACCCGCCCCGAAGCGCTCGAGTCGGTGGTCGGCTACCTGCGCGGCCTGGCCTCTGCCTGATACCGGCGAAGCCGGAAGAAATCCCAAAGCCCAGAGCCCAAATCCGGCTCGAAGCCAGCAAGCCGGCTCGAAGCGAGCAAGCGACTCGAAGCCACCCAGCTGATCGGTAGGCCGGAGTCCGCAACGGGACCCCAGCCGGCCGACGTGAACTGCTAGCGCTTCGCCTTCTCGATCTTCAGCGCCTTCTCACCCAGCTGCTTCCCGGCCAGGGACTCGAAGTCCCCGGCGTCGCTCTCGGCGACGAACACGTAGGAGTAGGTCCCGCGCAGCTCGGTCTTGGCGATCTTCCCGGCCGGCGCGCCCGCGCCTTCCAGGGCGGTGCGGAGGCTGCCTTCGTCCTCCACCTTGTCGCTCTTGCCCAGGTTCACCCAAAGACGGACCTGGCCGGGATCCGCCTGGACCGAGGCCTGACGCGGCTCACGGGGCGGGCGGGGGGCACGGGGCGGACGGGCCTCGCCTCCACCCTCGACCGGAGTGGCGGGGGCGGCGGTGGCTCCCTCGGCGGCGGCAGGCGCCGCAGCGCGCTCCCGCTCCGGGGCCCGGCTGCTGCGCTCGGGGCGACGCTCGCGCTCTCCTCCGCGCTCACGCTCACCCCGGCCTCCACGATCACGCTCGCGCTCACCACGGCCACCGCGCTTCTCGCGCTCTCCGGGGCGGGGGGCGCGGGGGGCCACGGTCATCGGATCCGGGCGGGGGGCAAAGCCGCGGGCGGCCTCATCCCGGGCGGCGGCGGCGGCCTTCTCCATCCGGTGCTGGGTGAAGAAGTGCTTGAGCAAGAACGCGATCAGGTCGTCCGAGTCCGGGCGGGACTTGAGCGAGTTGGCCAGCTGCAGGTAGCCCTCGTAGATCGAGCTGCCGGAGGCCTCCTTGATCTCGCGCACGTGGCGCTCGGTCCACATCTTGGACGCCTCCTCCGGGGAGGGCATGGTCCGCTTCTCGAACTTGATCCCGTACTTCTTCTCCAGGATCGAGAGGGTCTGCATCTCGCGGCCGGAGGTGAGGTTGATCGCCGTGCCCTTGTTGCCGATGCGGCCGGTGCGGCCCACCCGGTGCAGGTACACCGCCGGATCCTCGGGCAGCGAGTAGTTGATCACGCACTCCAGCCCGGAGATGTCGATCCCGCGGGCGGCGATGTCGGTGGCCACCATGAAGGCCACCTCTCCGCGCTTCACCTTGGCCATCACCCGCTCGCGCTCCTTCTGCGGCAGGTCGCCGTTGAGCAGCTCGGCGTCGAAGCCGTTGCGGTTCAGCACCGCGGTCACCAGCGCGGTGTCGTCGCGGGTGTTGCAGAAGATGATCGCGTTGTTCGGCTCTTCGATCTCCAGCGCGTAGAACAGGTTCCGCGGCTTGGGATAGGCGTCCGAGATGTCGTAGCGGATGTGGTGGATGTGCTCGACGGTGAAGACGTCACCGGAGAGCAGCAGGATCTCCGCGTTGGTGGTGTAGCGGGAGATCAGCGACTGGATGTCCGGGGGGACGGTGGCCGAGAACAGCAGCACCTGACGGTCCTTGGGGAGGACGTCCATGATTCGGGTCACCTCCTCGTAGAACCCCTGGTTCAGCATCTCGTCCGCCTCGTCCAGGATCACGGTGCGGCAGCCATCCAGCTTGAGGTTGCCGCGCTTGATGTGATCCATCACCCGGCCCGGGGTGCCGATGATGATCTGGGTCCCCTCGTCCAGGGCGTCTTCCTGGGTCTTCATCGACGCGCCACCGTAGATGGCGGCCACCTTCACGCCCTTGTGCTTGCCCAGATCCTCCAGCTCCGCGGCGACCTGCATCGCCAGCTCGCGGGTGGGGCACAGGGCCAGGGCGCGGACGCCCTTGTCGTTGGCGTCGATCTTCTGCAGCAGCGGCAGTCCGAAGGCGGCGGTCTTGCCGGTGCCGGTCTTGGAGCGGACGATCAGGTCGCGTCCGGCGAGCGCGGGGGCGAAGGCCTTGGCCTGCACCGGGGTGGGGGTCTTGTAGCCGCGCTCGGCCAGCGCCCGGCGGATCTCCGGGCCCAGGTCCATCTGATCGAACGTGATGTCCGCCACGTAGTCCTGCGGACCGGTCACTTCAGCCTCGGGGGAGTCCTGCACGTCGCCAGAGGTGGGGGGAATGTCGCTCATTGACGGTGGGAATAGCTCCGGGAAGATCGCATGGCAACAATCGACCGCGCCTAGATATAGAGAGTGGATGGCCCAGGAGCGGAAGCCCCGCCAGCCCAAGGAACCCCGGACCGGCTCCCAGACGCCCCCCAAGGCGCCTGCCGGCACCCGTTCGCCCCGCAAGAAGAAGGCCCCGGCGGTCTTGGCCGAGGCCCCCCGGGTGGTGGTGGGCGAGGTGGAGACCGACACCCCCGAACCCTCCCTGGAGGAGGTCGAGCCTTCGCCCGAGGAGCTGGGGGACGAGGAGGTGGACGCCACCGGCGTGGCGCTGATCCCGCTGCGGGACGCCCCCGAGCGGGTGCTGGGGCCCGTCTCCCGCGATCCGATGCAGGCCTACATGGCCGAGGTGACCCGCCACGCCCTGCTCACCCGGGAGGAGGAGCACGACCTGGCCGTCCGCTTCCGGGACACCGGGGATGTGAAGGCCGCCTACCGGTTGGTGGCCTCCAATCTGCGGTTGGTGGTGAAGCTGGCCCACGAATACCACCGCAACCCGCTGTCCCTGCTGGACCTGATCCAGGAGGGGAACATCGGCCTGATGCAGGCGGTGAAGAAGTTCGATCCGGAGCGGGGGGTGAAGCTGTCCAGCTACGCCGCCTGGTGGATCCGCGCGTACATCCTCCGCTACATCATGGACAACTGGAAGATGGTGAAGCTGGGGACCACCGAGGCCCAGCGGAAGCTCTTCTTCAAGCTGCGCCAGGAGCAGGAGAAGCTGCTCTCCCAGGGCTTCGAGGCCTCGCCCAAGCTGCTGGCGGAGCGGCTGAACGTCACCGAGCAGGACGTGGTGGAGATGGATCAGCGGCTGGGCCAGGACGAGCTGTCTTTGGACGCCCCCCTGCACGAGGACTCCAACGCCACCCGGGCGGACCGGATGCTGCCCTCCCAGGCCGCCCCGGCGGACGAGACCATCGGCAACGAGCAGCTGCGGGTGATGTTCCGGGAGAAGCTCTCCGAGTTCGCCCAGTCCCTGGTGGACAAGGAACGCTTCATCTACGAGAAGCGGCTGATCGCCGACGAACCGCTGACCCTGCAGGAGATCGGCGATCAGTACGGCTTTAGCCGGGAGCGGGCGCGGCAGATCGAGGCGGCGCTGATCGGCCGGATCCGCGAATACCTGCGCAGCCAGATCCCGGATTTCGACCTGGTGGCGTCCCCCAAGGGCTAGGGGACTACAGCGCCTCGACCTTCAGGTTGTCGAAGATCAGGGTGGCGTCCCAGCTGGAGAAGCCGAACCGATCGTGCCCCTCACCGGCCAGGGGGAACGGGTCGTCGAACTCCATGAACAGCTGCCCGTCGATCAGCCAGCGCAGCAGCGATCCCCGGCGTTCAATCCGCCAGCGGTAGACCTTGTTCTGGATGACCGGGAAGGGGTTGGCCTCCACCCGCATCCGGGTGTCCCGCCGGAACACCCCGGTGTCCACCAGGTTGCCGGACTGGATCCCCAGCTCCTGTCCCCGCTTGCGGGCCAACTGCTGCAGCGCGGTCAGCGAGGGGCCGTGCTCGTCCAGCCGGGCGATGATCGACAGCCGGTTGTTCCAGCCCCCGTGGATGAGGACGTAGCCGGACTGGTGGTTCAGCCCGTCTCCGTAGATCTCGACCTTGATGTCCCCCTCGTTGCCGGTGGACTTGGCGTCGAACTCCACCGCCGAGTTCTGGGGCAGCGAGGCCTTGAGCCACAGCGGGTTGTTCTTCACTCCCGGAGAGACCAGCTGGCCGTCCATCACCCGCCAGTCGCCACCGGAGGACCAGTAGTTCTGGTTCAGCGTACTGCCGTCGTTGAACGGGTCGCCGTAGGGCAGCCCCACCCCCGCCGGCTGTTCGCCGCGGAGCAGGAAGTGCAGCACCGGGAGGTTCATCACCAGCACCACCGCGCCCACCACGGCCCAGCCACGGCGGCCCAGTCCCTGGGGACGGGTCCAGGCCACCTGCTCACCGGGGGGAACCGCGGCCACTTCCACCTTCTCTTTGCGCTTGGGCTGCGCCATCGGACCGGGCTTCTACACCAAAACCCAGGTCCCAACCCCCAAATCCGGCCCGAAGGGCTACTCCTCCCGCTTGCTGTAGTTGGCCCAGCGCTCCTCCAGCGCCTTCTTCTCCGCCGCCCGCTGCTTGGCCTTGAACTTCTCCTGCCGCAGCCGCTCGCGCTCGGGGAGGTTGGGGAGCACCGCCAGCTGGTAGATGGACCCGGCCACCGCGAAGAGCAGCGCCGCCACCAGCACCCCCCACGGCCGCGCGGCCACCGCCTGGCTCAGCCCGCCCAGCTGGTGCAACGCCGCCAGCAGCCCGATGCAGATCAGCCAGGCGCCCATCAGGGCCGAGGCCACCGCCCCGATGAAGCGGTGGAGGATCGCCGCCACCGACCCCACCAGCAGGAAGGAGGGGAAGAAGCCCAGCAGCCAGTCGTCGCTCCCCGCCAGCTGCCCACCCGCCAGCCCGGCGATCAGCCCAAAGGCGAAGAACACCCCGCCGGCAGGCAGCGCGAAGCCAATCGCGGCCAGCAGGGCGCCGGAGACCATTCCCACCATCCGGGGTTCGAAGGGGGCGCCGAACCGGTCGAACACCAGCGGCACCCACAGAAAGCCGGCCAGGGCGGCCATCGGGCCGGCCACCAGCCGAAACGCGCGACCGCCACCGAACAGGAGCATCGCCGCGCCGACCAGCACCAGCAGGATGCCCACCCCGGTGGGCAGATAGCGGTACGACCCCACCCAGTCGGCGGGAAGAGGGGACTGATACGCTTCGAGGAGCCGGGAGAGGAGCGAGGACGACAAGGCGGTGGTTTCCTCGGGGAGGAGGGTGGCTATCCGCGGAGGATGGCCACGATCAGCAACACGGCGATCAGCGTAGCCGCAAGGGCGGCGACTTTCAGCGCCTCCCTGGGAAAGGCGGTCCGCCCCAGCAGGTCCTGGGCCTCCGCCGTCTCCTCCGCGCTGGGCCCGCTGGCCAACACCGTCTGGGCCGCCCGGCGGGCCGCCTTGACGTCACCGATGTCGATCAACCGCCAGGCCTCCTTCATCGCCCCGGTGCCCTGCTTCGCGCTCTGTCCGACCTTCGCCATGCGATGGCTCTATAACGGGGAATGCGAATGGCCGTCGACGGTATATAGATTCCACCGTGCCGCGCCTCTCCCGAAGAGCCCTGCTCGCCGCGCTGGCGTCCTCCCCCCTGTGGACCAGGAACGCGGCCGCCTTTGGCGACAGCGCCCGCTTCATCCCCGCCGTCGCCCAGCATGGCGGCAACTGGGACGCGCGCCTCTCCGGCCTGCGGCGCTTGGCCTGGGAGCTGGCCCGCCGCACCTCGGTGGAGGTGGTGCCGGACGCGCGGCCGTTCCCGCTCTCCTCGCCCAAGCTGTTCGAGTACCCGTTCCTGTACCTGGGCGGGGAGGGGCTGCCTCCCCTCTCGGCGGACGAGGTGGAGAACCTCCGCCGCTATCTGACCTTCGGTGGCTTCCTGCTGGCGGACGCCAACGACGGCTCGGAGGGCAAGGGGTTTGACGCCGACTTCCGCCGGGAGCTGGCCCGGGTGCTGCCCTCCAATCCGCTGCAGCCGCTGCCGTCCGACCACGTCACCTTCAAGAGCTTCTTCCTGCTGGACTCCGCGCCGGGGCGCCTGCTGGTGCGGCCCAATCTGGAGGCGGCGTTCCTGGGGAAGCGGGCCGCGGTGATCTACAGCCAGAACGATCTGGCCGGGGCCTGGAACCGGGACGAGAGCGGAGGCTACCAGCTTGACGTCTCTCCCGGCGGCGAGGCCCAGCGCGAGCTCGCCTTCCGGGTGGGGATCAACATCTGCATGTACGCGCTGTGCCTGGACTACAAGGACGACGCCGTCCACCTGCCCTTGATCATGAACAAGCGGCGGTGAGGGCCCTTTCGTGAACTCCACCTCGTACAACGCCTGGAAGCTGGTCAGCCTCTCCCCGCTCCCCGCCTGGGCCCTGGCCCTGCTGGTGATCGCCGTCCTGGCGGGAGTGGTGCTGGCGATCCTGGGGGTGGCCCACGAACCGGAGAAGCGTCGCAAGCTGCTGTTGTGGGGGCTGCGGATCGGCGCCGGCCTGGCGGTGCTGTTCTTCCTGATCGAACCGGGGATCCGGCATCTCCAGGTGGCGCGGATGAAGAACCGGGTGGCGGTGCTGGTGGACCGCTCCGCCTCGATGGGCTTCCCGGTGGAGGCCGGCGGCGAGACCCGCTCCCAGGCGGTGTCCGGGTACCTGGCCGCGGTGAGGCCGGAGCTGGACGCCCTCTCGGATCGCTTCGTGGTCGAGTACTACGGCTTCGATCCGGAGCTGGCTCCCACCAGCATCGAACAGCTGGGGCGGGACGCTCCCCGCGGCGGCCGGACCGATTTGCTCTCCGCGCTGCAGGCGCTGGGGGGAGGGGAGGGGAGCAGCAAGAAGCTCTCCGGGGTCCTGCTGTTCTCCGACGGGGCGGACAACTCGGAGCTGGCCTCCGGGGTCTCCGGCCGGGCGCGCTCGGCGCTGGAGGAGCTGCAGATCCCGGTCTCCACCTTCCTGGTGGGGCAGGACGCGCTCAAGGACCTCTCGGTGGAGCAGGTGAAGGTGGATGACTTCGCCTTCGTGCGCAACTCGATCACCGTGGAGGTGGAGATCCGCGGACGGGGCTTTGGCGGGCAGGAGGTCCCGGTGGTGCTGCGTCGCGAGGGCCAGGTGGTGGCCAGCAAGGGCGTGAAGCTGGATCGGGATCAGGCCACCGGCAAGGTGGCCTTCACCTTCACCCCGGACCAGACGGGGCGCTTCGTCTACACCGTCTCGGTGCCGGTGTTCCCGGACGAGGTGGTGGCCGAGAACAACAGCAAGAGCTTCGTGCTCAAGGTGATCCGGGACCGGGTGCGGGTGCTGTTCGTGGTGGGCCGCCCCAGCTGGGACGAGCGCTACCTGCGGGGGCTGCTCAAGCAGGACCCCAACGTGGACCTGATCAGCTTCTACATCTTGCGCACCCTGGCGGACGACGCCCGGGTGGTGAACCAGGACCGCGAGCTGTCCTTGATCCCCTTCCCGGTGGACGAGATCTTCGACACCAAGCTCAAGACCTTCGACGTCGTCATCTTCCAGAACTTTGGCTACACCGATCCGCAGCTCTCCATCGACCGCTACGAGGAGAATCTGGAGAAGTTCGTCTCCGACCACGGCGGTGGCTTCCTGATCATCGGCGGGGATCGCTCCTTCGGAGAGGGGCGGGCCACCTTCCCCACCCTGGGCCGGGCCCTGCCGGTGGAGTCGCTGAACCTCCCCGCCAACCCGGAGTTCTTCCGCCCCCGGCTGACCACCGACGGGGCTCGGCACCCGATCACCGCCATCGGCGGCGGGGCCACGGACAACGAGGCCTCCTGGAACTCGCTGCCGGAGCTGCCCGGCGCCAACATGACCCGCGCCAAGGAGGGCGCCCAGGTGCTGCTGGAGCACCCCGCCGCGCAGGTGGAGGGCAAGCCGGCGCCGATCGTGGCCGCCTGGGACTACGGCCGCGGCCGTTCGATGGCGGTGACCGTGGACGCCTCCTGGTACTGGGCGTTCACCGCCCACCGGGAGGGCCAGCCCACCCGCCACTACGATCGCTTCTGGAGCAACGCCCTGCGCTGGCTGGTGCGAGACCCGGAGCTGACCACCCTGCGGGTGAACGCCGATCCCCCCTCGGTGGAGCCGGGCAAGCCGGTGGGCGCGGTGGTGACTGTCCGCCTGCCGGACTACTCCCCGGCCGCCGGAGCCGAGGTGGAGGTGGAGCTGCGCTCGGTGCTCAACCAGGGCCGGGTCGGGCTGCAGAAGGGGACCGCCGGCCCGGACGGGGTGGTCCGGGTGGAGTTCCCGCCGCCGACGCCCGGTCCCTACCGGCTGATCGCCAAGGCCGCCCAGGGCGGCAAGGACCTGGGCACCGCGGAGGACGCGGTGGCGGTCCGCGCGGTGGGCCCGGAGCTGTCGGACGCCACCGTCCACCGGGACACCCTGGAGGGGATCGCCAAGGCCACCGGAGGGAGCTTCTTCCAGCTGCCCCGCTCCGGGCTGCCGGATCTCCCGCTGGTGGATCCCCCGGTGGTGGAGGTGGGCCGCAGCCAGGACCGCCCGCTGTGGGACCGCTGGTATTACCTGCTGTTGCTGATCGCCTTTCTGGGCATGGAGTGGGCGGCCCGGCGACGCTTCGGCTACATCTAGCCGGACGCTCCGGTTGCCCGGTGGCAGGCACAGTCCCGCCTCACCGGTTGCGAGGGCCGCCCGGCGGCGCTACGTGCCCTCCCATGGCACTTGCGAGTGTGAACCCGGCCACCGGGGAGACCGTCCGCACCTTCGAAGAGCTGACCGACCAGCAGCTGGAGGCGAAGCTGGCGCGGGCTGCGCAGGCCTTCTCCGGGTGGCGGAGCACGCCCTTCTCCCAGCGGGCCCGGGCCATGGCCCGCGCCGGTCAGCTGCTCGCAGCCGAGCAGGACCGCTGGGGCCGGGTGATGGTGGAGGAGATGGGCAAGCCGCTGGCCGCCGCCCGCGCCGAGGTGGAGAAGTGCGCCTGGGTCTGCCGCTACTACGCCGAGCACGGGGAGCGGTTCCTGGCCGACGTCCCGATCGACACCGGCAAGTCCCGCAGCTTCGTGCGCCACCTGCCGTTGGGCCCGGTGCTGGCGGTGATGCCCTGGAACTTCCCCTTCTGGCAGGTGTTCCGCTTCATCGGCCCCGGGCTGATGGCCGGCAACGTGGGGCTGCTCAAGCACGCCTCCAACGTCCCGCAGTGCGCGCTGGGGATCGAAGACGTCCTGGGGCGCGCCGGCTTTCCGGAGGGCGTCTTCCAGACGTTGCTGATCGGCTCCGGGAAGGTGCGCCGGGTGCTGGAGGATCCCCGGGTGGCCGCGGCCACCCTCACCGGCAGCGAACCCGCCGGGGCCAGCGTGGCCTCGATCTGCGGCCGGCAGATCAAGAAGACAGTGCTGGAGCTGGGAGGCAGCGACCCGTTCATCGTGATGCCCAGCGCGGACCTGGAGGCGGCGGCGAAGACCGCGGTCACCGCCCGGAACATCAACAACGGGCAATCCTGCATTGCCGCCAAGCGGTTCATCGTCCACCAGGCGATCTACGAGGAGTTCGAACGCCGCTTCGTCCATCACCTGGGACGGCTGCAGGTGGGCGATCCGCTGCGGGAGGACACCGACATCGGGCCGCTGGCCACCGCTGACATCCGGGACGGGGTGGAGGAGCAGGTGGCGGACGCGCTGGCCCATGGGGCGCGGCTGCTGGCGGGCGGCAAGCGGGTCGGGGATCGCGGCTACTTCTACGCGCCCACCGCGCTGGCCTCGGTGACTCCCCAGGCCCGGGCCTACCGGGAGGAGGTGTTCGGCCCGGTGGCGGTGCTCCACCGGGTCAGGGATCTGGATCAGGCGATCGCCCTGGCCAACGACAGCCCCTTCGGCCTGGGGTCCAGCGCCTGGACCGCTGACCCGCAGGAGCAGGAGCGCTTGATCAACGGGCTGGAGGCGGGGATGACCTTCATCAACGCCATGGTCGCCTCCGATCCCCGGCTTCCGTTCGGGGGAGTCAAGCGCTCCGGCTACGGCCGGGAGCTGGGCCCGGACGGAATCCTGGAGTTCGTCAACCGCAAGTCGGTGTCCATCGCCGCGACGGACACCGACTCCCGCTCCAGCACCGAGTAGGCCTCTGGTCTAGCCCAGCCGATTCCGGCAATCCGGCTACGGAGGGTTGATGCAGCCCATCACGGTGGAGCAGGTCCCCTCGCAGCACATCGGGGTGATCCCGCTACAGACGGTCCCACAGGTGCCACAGTTCTGGGAGTCGTGGAGGTAGTCCACGCAGGTCGCCGAGCAGCAGGCCCCTTCGGCACACCCGGTGTTGTCCGGGACCGTCAGGGGGATACAGGCACCGGTGCCGTTGCAGCGATCGTCGGTGCAGTCGTTGGAGTCCGCGCTGCACACCGAGCCCTGGGGCCGCTTCTGGTCGATGGGACAATCGTGGCCCAGGCCGTTGCAGGCTTCAGCGGAATCACAGCCGGTGGCATCCGCGGGGCGGCACACGGTTCCCGCCGGCGAGACTTGATCGAAGCAGCCATTCTGGAGGCCGTCGCAGACGTCCTGGCGATCACAGCTTCCGGTTCCGGGACGACAGGCGGTGCCCGCCTTCACCTTCACGTCGGCAGGACAATTGAGATCGGTCCCGGTGCAGGTCTCGGCCGCGTCGCACAGTCCGGCCGTCGCGCGACAGATCGCTTGCGGGCCGGCCAACGCGTCCGCCGGGCACTCCGCACCCGACCCATTGCAGGACTCGGTGAGGTCACATGCCCCGGCGGCCGTCCGACAGATCTTGCCGGTCACGAACCCGTCGGCAGGGCAGGCCACGCCGAGGCCGGTGCAGGATTCGGGTGCGTCGCAGGGGCCCGCGGCTCCCCGGCACTCCACTCCTGCGTTGGTGAACCCGTCTGCGGGACAGGCGTCGGTCGTCCCGTCGCAACGTTCCACCGAGTCACATGGACCCTGGGCGCCGCGGCAGGTGGTGCCCGGGGCGGCCTTGAGGTCCGCGCACTGGGCGCTGACCCCATCACAGGTGTCCTGCTGATCGCAGGCTCCAGGAGCAGCGCGACACACCTCTCCGGCCCCCTTCAGGCCATCCGCGGGGCAGCTGAAGGTGCTTCCGTTGCAGGTCTCCGGTAGGTCGCACAGCCCGGCGGTTCCGCGGCACACCGTGCCCGCGGCGGAGGCCCCATCCGCGGGGCAGGCCGCCTGGGTCCCATCACAGCTCTCGGTGGCGTCACAGCGGGTGGGGTCTCCCGGGCGGCAGGTGGTGCCTTCCGCGAAGCCATTCGCCGGGCACTGGGCGCCGGTCCCGGAGCACTGCTCGGCCACGTCGCACACCCCTTCCGAACCCCGGCAGGTGACCGTGGGAGGAGCGAACACGTCCGCGGGGCAGGCTGGACTCTGCCCATCACAGACCTCGCCCAGATCGCAGCTGCCGGCGGAGGGACGGCAGGTTCCTCCCGCCGGAGCCACCTGATCGGCGGGGCAGCTGGCCTCCCCGCCGGTGCACTGCTCGGGGAGGTCACAGCCGCCCGCTCCCGGGCGACAGGTCACCGCCTGGGTGGCGAAGGAATCGGTGGGACACAGCGGGCCCAGGCCACTGCACTGCTCCGCTTCGTCACAGACACCCTCCGAGGGACGGCAGGTCCGCGACGGCTGGGCGAAGGTGTCCGGGGGGCAGGCGAGGGCAAAGCCGGTGCAGCTCTCCTCCACGTCGCAGGCCCCGGCGGAGCCACGGCACACCTGGGTGGGGGGAGCCAACGCATCTGCCGGACAGGTGCCGGTGTCGCCGTCGCAGGTCTCCGCGGCATCACAGGTCCCGGCGGCGCCCCGGCAGATCTGCTCCGCGCAGTCCGGGTCCCCGCAGTCGATCAGCCCGTCACAGTCGTTGTCCTGTCCGTCACCGCAGGTGACCTCCCGCCCCTCATTTCCCGGACAGAGACACTGGGCGCCCGAACAGCTGGCCCCGGAGGGTCCGCAGCTCTGGTCCCCGCAGTCGGAGTCCCCGCAGTCGATCTTCCCATCACAATCGTTGTCCTCCCCATCCTCACAGGAGGACTCGCTGCCTCCCCCGGAGCAAACACAGGTCCGGGAGGCCGGGTCGCAGCTGGGGGTGGTCCCTCCGCAGTCGATGTCCGAGGTGCAGTCCACACAGCTGCCCAGCGCGGAATCACAGAAGCGGGGGGCGCAGCTGGCGCCATCGCAGCCAGGCGCTCCGCACGCCTCGCCCAGACAGACTTCACCGTTGGCGCAGGCCGCCCCGGTGCAGTTTCGCGGGAAGCAGGCGCCCTCCACACAGGCCTGGTCGGGAGAACAGGGACAGGCCCCTCGGCACTGGCCGAATTGACAGCTCTGGCCGGAGGCACACTGGGCGGTGGTCTCGCAGTCGCCGGAGGGTTGGGGGAGATCGGGAGGAGGCTCGCAGGCAGTCAGGGACAGGAGTGCCAGCAATGGAAGGAGACGCAGACAGGGGAGGTTCGATCGCATGGGAAGGTGGCTCCGGGGGGCGGGAAACAACCGCCCCGGTGCAGGTCCCAGGCCGCGCCGATTTCCCCCCCGGCCATCCCGGCAACCCCGTCCGCTCGAAGGGACGGTGCATCCACCGCGGTGGACAGGTGTGTCTCAGCCGGTCAGCTGGTCCAGCGGCACCGGCAGCACCCGGCGGGTGGCGTAGGCCGGCGCCCAGACCTCCTGGACCGGGGCGGAGTGGATGAACCGGGCGATGGACTGGAACACCGCCCACGGACTCCCCAGCCGTTGGGCCAGCCGCAGCGCCCGGGGGGAGAGGTTGGGCTGGCCGTCCACCCACAGGGGCGCGAAGCGGGCGTGCCGGTACATGTGCACGCAGCCGGGCGAATCGATCACCGTGGCGGAGAGGGGCGACTCGCGGAGGTTGAAGATCAACTTCTGCGGGCAGAGGTGGGGATCGAAGTCTCCCCGCAGTCGGTGGTCGCCCCGGGGGATCAGCCGGCGATCCAGGTAGCAGAAGGCCCGGTCCGCCTCCGGGATCCCGTCCTGGTGCCGGGCGCCGGCGTACTGGAAGAAGCGACGCACCGCGCCCCGGTCCGGCCGGATGCCGGCGGGAAGTGAGGCCCGCAGGGCCCGCAGCTTGGGCAGCAGCCGGGGCGCCAGCTCCCACCCGGCGGCGAACGTCTCCAGGTCCTCTTCGGGGGTGCTGAGGAAGTGGGAGACCCGCTCCCACAGCCGCTGCGGGTCCGGGTCCACCAGCAGCTCGTCGAAGCGGGTCTTCACCCCGCAGCGGCTCAAGGGCACCGCCACATCCAGCGGCTCACCCGCCCGCGACCAGGCCTCGTCCAGCGCCCTGGCCTCGGGGTCCTCCGGGCGCAGCGTCCAGTCCGGGCCTTCGGGCCGGAACTCCACCGCCGGACCCAGCTGGGTCGCGGCGAAGGCCCCGCTCCCGCTCCGGGAGTGGAAGCGCACCGTCCCGGGGGTAGGGCCGGGGGCGGTCCAGAGGGTGACGCAGGTCTGGACCCGGGTCCCGCGGAACAGCCCGCTCCCCAAGGAGAGCACCTCCCTCAGCCGCAGCGCCGAGAGCAGGGCCAGCCGCAGCGGCGCGTACACGAAGCTGTCCAGCAGAGAGGAGGGGGTGATGAAGGCCAGCACCCCCTCCCGGGTCCGCAGCCGGGCGGCGGCGGTGAGCAGGAAAAGCGCGTAGTCGTCGCGGAGGCTGGTCCCGCGCGGCAATTCCACCCCCGGAAGCAGGGTCCGGATCCGCTCCACCTCCTCCGGGTCGGCCAGCAGCGGGGAGGTGCCGTTATAAGGCGGATTTCCCACCCACACCTCGAACGGATGGGAGGGCAGCGCCTGGGCCCCGCCGCGCAGCGCGTCTGCCTCGAGGATGGTGGCGCCGGTGCGTTCCCGGGCGATGGCCGCCGAGGCCGCGGACAGCTCCAGTCCCCACAGCGACGCCTGGGGAAACCTCTCCCGCGCCCCGGCCAGGAAGGCCCCGGCCCCACAGGCAGGGTCGATGATCGCCAGGGGGCGATGGGGGGGGAGGTAGGCCTGGACCCTCCCCAGGACCTCCTGCACCAGCGCCGCGGGGGTGAAGAAGATGCCGCGGTCCAGCCGCTCGCCGGGGGAGAAGGCCAGGGCCAACGCCTCCTCGTCCAGCAACCCGTCCTCCACCGCCACGCTTCGCACCGCGCACCCTTCCTTTGACTCGCCTGGCGTAGGAACATATCCGGCTAGCCAATGAGCTCCGACAAGCCCTCCCGGCCAGACGACGATGGACCGCTGGCGGACCTGTATCAGGACTCCCAGATCCAGATCGATCCCACCCTCAAGTCCAAGCTGCAGAAGGCCGCCCCGGAGGTCTCCCAGGGGAACTGGCGAGAGCGGGCCGGGACCCCCCGGGCCACCCTCTCCACCGAGGAGATCTCCTCCGGCCTGCGCTCGGCGCTGAGGCTGGCCCTGGTCAGCTCGCCCGCACCGATGGCCGCGCCGGACGAGGTGCGCCGGGAGGTAAAGCAGAACTGGCTGCCCTTCGTGCGTCAGGCGGTGGAGCAGGTGGGCGGAGACGGGGTGGACGCGGTGGTGTGGGGGCTGCTGGGCAAGAAGTCCGCCCCCGCCGCCCGGGTCCCGTTCCTGGCCGAGTTGACCCGCGGCTACCTGGCGATGAACGCGGCGGAGACGGTGGACGCCTTCATGGGCGAGGCAGGCAAGCTGCAGTCGGCGATCGAGCGCGCGCTCACCGCGGAGAAGCGCCCCCCGCTGTCCCTCAAGGCCCTGGACAAGGACCTGGAGGGGCGGCTGGAGCTGGACGAGGTGCTGAACCTGTTGTTCTCCACCTCCGACGAGCTGGCCGCCCGGCTCTCGGAGGTGAAGAGCTCGCTGGAGAACCTGCGGCTGGAGCTGCGGACCCACATGGGGATGCAGCCCAACGCGCTGCTGTGGAACTTCTCCCGCCTCAAGGCCGAGCGGGTGATGATCGAAGGCGAGCAGCGCCGCCGCGGGGTCTGAGCCTCAGGAGTGGAGGTGGCTGGACTCCGCCTCGGCTTCCGCCTCCAGCTCCTGCCGCGGCACCGGCTGGCTGAGCGGGCCGTGGCGCGGAGCATCCAGCTGCTCGCGGCGGTACCGGAACACCTCCCGGATCACGATCTGGAAGGCGGCGATCGCCGGCACCGCCAGGATCGCCCCGGGGATCCCGGCCAGCTCGGAGAGCACCAGCAAGACCGCCACGTTCACGAACGGGTTCACGTCCACCGTCTTGCGGTAGATCATCGGCGCCAGCACGTGGTTCTCCAGCTGCTGGTAGACGAAGAAGAACACCACGCAGGCGATGGCCTTGCCCACCCCGCCGGCCACCAGCGCCACCACGGTGATGATCGTCCCCGCCAGCACGATGCCCACGAAGGGGATCATGCTGGAGAGACCGGAGAGCAGCCCCAGGGGCAGGAAGAAGGGCACCTGCAGCACCAGCAGCAGCACGGTGGTGGCCACCGCGTTGAGCCCACACACCAGGCCCAGGCCGCTGAGGTACCCGCCGACCGCGACGTAGATCTTGTGCAGCACCCGCTCGTAGCGTTCCCGGGTGGTGGGCAGCATCTCCCCCAGCCCGCGCTTGACCAGCGATCCTCCGAACAACAGCACGATGATCGAAGTGGCGAGGATCGCCACCACCGCGCCCAGCATCTTGATGAACACCCCCACCGCGTGCAGCGCCGGCTGCATCACCGTGGCGGGTTCGGCGGTGCCGCGGCGACGCAGGTATTCCAGCCCCTGGTCCAGCGGGACCCGCTCGTTGATCCGCAGATAGAGGTCGGTCTTCTGGGCCTGGTCCACCAGCTCCGGTGCGCGGGTCACCAGCTCCCGGGCCTGGTTGATCGCCGGGGGGAGGATCAGCAGGAACAGCAGCCCCAGCACCCCGAAGAAGACCGCCAGCACGGTGAGGATCGCCGGGCGGCGCCGGAAGCGGTGACGCTGCAGGAAGTCCACCCCGTGGTGCAGGGCGATCGCCACCAGGATCGAGCCCACCAGGATCCCCAGCGCATAGGTGGCGCTCAGCGCGACCTTCGCCAGCGCCGCGATGCCCAGCACCGTGAAGCACACCACCGCCACGGTCCTCACGGTGACCTGCGATCTGTTTGCCGCTCGCTCCCCCTCCATGAACCCTCCCAGCAGGAAGGTGAGGGGGGGAGGGGAGGGCGGCAATCAGCAGGCGCTCAGTCGGCTGCCTGCCCGCCGTTCACCGGCTGGCGATCCGGTCCACCGCCGGCGAGGCCGGGGTCAGCCGGCCCACGAAGAAGATCCCGTGGTACCCCTCCGCGGACGGTGCGCTGAAGCTCCCGGCGAAGCGCGAGGCCAGCCGGCCATTGGTCAGCTTGGGCCGCTCCTGGGCCCAGAACGCCCGGCGGGGGATGCCCGCGGGCCGGGCGCCGCAGTCCAGCCGCCGACCCCAGCGGGAGAGCTCACACACCCAGGAGTCGCCGCCGGTGTACTGGGCGTCCAGCACCAGCACGTCGGGCAGCGCGCTGGCCAGGTGATAGCCCATCGGCTCGAAGCGCTTGTCCCAGGCCACGCCCACCACGGTGCGGGCGTGGATGTTGCCGGTCAGCACCACATACAGGTCGCGCGGGGCCTGCTTCCAAAGCGAGACCAGGTTGGCCGCCAGCCGCTGTTCCTTGGGGCTGCCCGGCTCCTGGAGTTCGTCATAGAAGTGCAGCGAGACCGGCTGGCCGGCCTGACGCAACGCCCGCACCCGTTCGATCAGGTCCGCCACCGCGCTGCTGCTGCGGCCGTCCTCGTACATCCGGTGCCACATCCCGCCCCGGAACAGCCGGGCCCGGTCCTCCGCGGTGCCCTCGCTGGCCAGATAGGCGTCCACCAGCGGCTGCTCCAGCCGGGGAATCTCCAGCGCCACGTGGACCGCCAGCCCCCCCTGCGCGGCCTGGCAGACCGCGTCTCCCACGAAGCCCGGGATCTCGTGGGACCCGGGCTTCTCTCCCAGCACCACCATCCGTCCGGGCCGGGCGAAGGCCCGCCACCCGGGGATGGTCTCCCCACAGGGGGAGGGGACCGGGGAGGGCTCCGCCAGCGCCACGGTCACCGGATCCGGGGGGGAGGCCGGGATTGGCTCGGGGGGGGCCACCGGGACCACCAGGGCCGGAGGCGCGGCGGCGCACCCGCTGACCGCCCCCAGGGCGACCAGTCCCGCCAGCACCCCGGTTGCCGCTGCCCGTTGAACCCTGCGCATGTGGCGTCCCTCGCTCCGGGAGGATAGAGCGGGTGGTTGCGATTCGTGACCTGTCCAAAGGGGCTGTCGGCCACGTCAGCCCCTTCCCTTACATTCGGCCGGTTCAACCATCCGGGGCCCAACAGCCATGTCCTTCACCCACCTGCACCTGCACACCCTCTACTCGCTGCTGGACGGGGCGATCCGGATGAAGGACCTGATCAAGACAGTCAAGGAGAAGGGGATGGGGGCGGTGGCGGTCACCGACCACGGCAACATGTTCGGGACCATCGACTTCTACAAGAAGGCGAAGGACGCGGGGATCAAGCCAATCATCGGGCTGGAGGCCTACGTGGCCGGCCCCAAGGGGCGCGGGGACCGGACCGAGAAGGTGGCCAACCACCTGATCCTGGTGGCCAAGGACGCGGACGGCTACGCCAACCTCCGCTACCTCTCCTCCATGTCCTACACCGAGGGGTTCTACTACCACCCGCGGATCGACAAGGAGATCCTCAAGGACCACTCCAAGGGGCTGGTGGGGCTGACCGCGTGTCTGGGCGGTGAGGTCACCGCCGCCTGCTTCCGCGGGGACATGGACCACGCCAAGCGCGCCGCGCTGGAGTACCGGGACATCTTCGAGCCGGGGAACTTCTTCCTGGAGATCCAGTCCAACGGCCTCCCCGAACAGGAGAAGGCCAACACCAACCTCAAGCAGCTCTCGCGGGACCTGGACATCCCGTTGGTGGCCACCGCGGATGCCCACTACATCAAGCGGGAGGACGCCCGCGCCCACGAGCTGTTGATGTGCATTGCCTCCGGCAAGACCCTGGCCGACGGCAAGCGGATGAAGCACTCCACCGACAAGCTGTACGTCACCTCGCCCCAGGACATGCTGGAGGCCTTCTCCGACACCCCGGAGGCGGTGCACAACACGATGCGCATCGCAGAGATGTGCAACGTGGAGCTGAAGCTCGGCAAGCCGATGCTGCCCACCTTCAAGGTCCCGGAGTCGCATACCCCGGACAGCTACATGGCGGAGCTGTCCCACCAGGGCCTGCGCGAGCGCTTCGTGGAGCTGCGGCCCCAGTACCCGGTGGACGAGGACGTGTACCGGGCCCGGCTGGACCTGGAGCTGTCGGTGATCTCCAAGATGGGGTTCGCCGGCTACTTCCTGATCGTCCAGGACTTCATCAACTGGGCCAAGAAGATGAACATCCCGGTGGGCCCCGGCCGTGGCTCCGGCGCCGGGTCGCTGGTGGCCTACTGCCTGAAGATCACCGACCTCGATCCCATCCCGTACAACCTGCTCTTCGAGCGGTTCTTGAACCCGGAGCGGGTGTCGATGCCGGACTTCGACATCGACTTCTGCCAGGACCGCCGCGACGAGGTGATCAAGTACGTCGGCACCAAGTACGGGGAGAAGAACGTCGGGCAGATCATCACCTTCGGTTCGCTCAAGGCCAAGAGCGTGCTGCGGGACTGCGCCCGGGTCTACGGGCTGCCGTTCTCCGAGGGAGACCGGATCGCCAAGCTGGTCCCGGAGGTGCTGAACATCACCCTCAAGGACGCGATCGAGCAGGAGCCGCGGCTGAAGGAGATGATGGAGAAGCCCACCACCTTGGCCCAGGTGGACGGGCGGGAGATCACCACCAAGGAGTATCTGGAGGTGGCGCTGGCGCTGGAGGGGCTGCACCGCCAGCCGGGGATGCACGCCGCCGGGGTGGTGATCGCCGACAAGCCGCTGTGGGAGTACGTGCCGGTCTACCAGCCGCCCGGTGAGACGGCGCTGATCACCCAGTTCGCCAAGGACGAGGTGGAGGCGGCCGGGCTGGTGAAGTTCGACTTTCTGGGGCTCAAGACCCTGACCGTCATCCAGCACGCGCTGAACCTGATCAACAAGAGCCGGGGCCCGGACCAGCAGATCCTGCGCCACGAGATCCCGCTCAACGACGACAAGGTCTGGGAGCTGATGGCCCGCGGGGAAACCGCCGGCATCTTTCAGATGGAGTCCTCCGGCTTCACCGAGATGGTGATCAAGCTCCGGCCCAACTGCTTCGAGGACGTGATCGCCGCCGGCGCCCTCTACCGCCCCGGTCCGCTGGACTCCGGAATGGTGGACGTGTTCATCAACCGCAAGCACGGCCGGGAGAAGGTCTCCTTCCCCCATCCGGACCTGGAGCCGGTGCTCAAGGACACCTACGGGGTGATCGTCTACCAGGAGCAGGTGATGCAGATCTCCCAGGTGCTGGGAGGCTACTCACTGGGCCGCGCCGACCTCTTGCGCCGGGCGATGGGCAAGAAGAAGGCGGAGGTGATGCAGGCCGAGCGCAAAGGCTTCCTGGACGGCTGCGCCTCCAACAAGGTGGACCTGAAGGTCGCGGGCGAGATCTTCGACCTGATGGAGAAGTTCGCCGAGTACGGCTTCAACAAGTCGCACTCCGCCGCCTACGGGCTGATCACCATCCACACCGCCTGGCTCAAGGCGCACTACCCCATGGAGTTCATGGCGGCGCTGTTGACCTCCGAGAAGGACAACACCGACAAGGTGGTGGGCCACATCGGAGAGATCCGCGCCTCCGGGCACCTGGTGCTGCCCCCGGACGTGAACGTCTCCGACCTGGCGTTCTCGGTGGAGCCGCCGGCCACCGGCAAGAACGGGGAGCTGATCGGGAAGATCCGCTTCGGGCTGGGGGCGATCAAGGGCGTGGGGGAGGGGGCGATCGAGGCGATCATGGACGCCCGGGGCAACGGGCTGTTCAAGGACCTGTTCGACTTCTGCGAGCGGGTGGACTCGCGCAAGGTGAACCGCAAGGTGCTGGAGGCGCTGGTGAAGGCCGGGGCCTTCGACTTCGAGAAGCGCCCCCGCCGGCAGCTGTTCGACACCATCGAGAAGGCGATCGCCCGCGGGGCCACCACCCAGCGGGACCTGGCGGCGGGGCAGTCCTCGCTGTTCGGCCTGTTCGACGCCGCCCCCGCCAAGGGCGCGGTGGCTCCGGCGATGAAGAACGAATACGCCGCGGTGGACGAGTGGCCGGAGAAGGAGCGGCTGTCCCTGGAGAAGGAGTCGATCGGCTTCTACGTCTCCGGGCACCCGCTGCATCAGTACGACAAGGAGCTGCGCCGCTACGCGCGCCCGGCGGTGAACATCCAGCGGGCCCGACGGGACGAGAAGGTGACCGTGGCCGGGATCGTGGCCCAGCTGCGGGAGCGGCCCACCAAGACCGGCAAGCGGATGGCGTGGGTGACCATCGAGGACCTCTCCGGCTCGGTGGAGGTGGTGTGCTTCCCCGGCAAGGACGGCAACCGCCCGATGATGGGCAAGGACGGCAAGTGGGCCAAGGGCGGCCCCAAGCCGGGCTATGAGAACTGGGAGCAGATGCTCAAGGGCGACGAGCCGCTGCTGATCACCGGCACGGTGCAGATCAATACCCGGGACGAGGAGCAGACCACCGCCGAGCTGATCTGCGAGTCGATCGAGTCCCTGAAGGAGGTCCGGGAGAAGCGGGTGAAGCGGATGGAGCTGCGGCTGGACGCCACCCTCTGCTCGGAGGAGAAGCTGCAGAAGCTGTCCGCGATCGCCAAGCAGTACGCCGGCGCCACTCCGGTGGCGGTCTCGGTGGTGTTCCCCGGCGAGGCGGAGGTGCTGATCGGCGGGACCCAGCTGAAGGTCCAGATCTCCGATGAGCTGATCGCCGCGGTGGACAAGCTGTTCGGCGCCAAGGTGGTTGAGCTGGGCTGAGGCTGCTCTCTCCGGTTACTCCCAAAGGCCTCCCAGCCCGGTGGACGTAATTTACGGGGTATCCCTTTTTCATGTCGAACCCGGGCGCCGCTCCCGTACAGTCACCCCCACCCAGGGGTGTCTCCGTAGGGGGGGGCTTAAATGCACGGTCTTCGGTGGCTTTACGTCGGCGTCTCGCTTTCGTTGGCGTTGGTAGCGTGCGGCGATCCGGAGTCGGAGCGGATGGCGCTGGCGAGCGTCCGCTCGGAGCTGACCGCCACCTATGATCCGGCGCTCCGCGTGCCGAAGTGTGGTGCGCTCTCCAACCAGTGCGACACCGGCATCAAGGTCAATGGCCGCGCCAACCTGGGCCCCGAGCCGTCGCAACCGAACACCCTCCAGGGCACCTGCGCGGACGGGACCGCGGGCTATTTCCACGGTGACGAGTCCCTGGATCGGTTGGTGATCTCCAGCACCGACGGGGCGGTGCTGACCGCAGGCAAGTTGGCGAAGATCGACGCCACCGTCTGGGCCTACTCCGGTTACAGCTCAGACGCGCTGGACCTCTACTTCTCCCCCAGTGCCACCAGTCCGAGTTGGACGCTGCTCAAGACGATCACCCCTCCCGGCGGCGGGCAGCGGGTGCTCTCCCATACCTTCACCCTGCCGGCCAACGCCTCGGCGCTGTCCGCCATTCGCGGGCAGTTCCGCTACGGAGGAGGGACCGGCCCGTGCGTCAGCGGCTCCTACAACGATCGCGACGATCTCGCCTTCGCGGTGGCCCCCGGGACCGACACCACGCCGCCGTACAACGTCGCCATCAGCTCGCCGGTCGCCGGTCAGACAATGGCCCAGAGCTTCTCGGTGTCCGCGACCGCGAGCGACAACGTCGCAGTTACCCGGATCGACTTTCTGGCGGAGGGTCTGGTCCAGGCCTCGGACGCGACTGCGCCCTTCAGCGGCAACCTGCAGCTGGCGCCCGGCACCCACTCCCTCCAGGTGAGGGCGTTCGATGCGGCCGGAAACGCCACCGCCAGCGCCCTGACCACCGTCACCGTCAACCCCGCCCCCACGGTGCAGATCCTGGCGCCGCTCACCGAGGAGCTGATCCTCGCACCCTTCCGCGCCCGGGCCGACGCCTCCGATGACACCGCGGTGAGCCGCATCGACTTCTACCTGGGCACCAGCTTGGTGGGCTCCGACTACACGCCACCCTATGAGATGGATGTGCCCGCGAACTACTCCGGGCATCTGGACCTGCGCGCCCGCGCCTTCGACGCGGTGAACAACTCCACCGAGGCCAGCGTGCCGGTCTGGGTGGACAGCGCGGCGCCCAGGCTGTCGATCAATGGGCAGACCTTCCCGCCAAGGACCTACCGCGGCGACGAGACGCTCTCCGCGAATGCCACCGACGACGTGGGCGTGGCCCGGGTGGAGTACTTCGCCGATGGGGCGCTGATCGGTTCGAGCACCACCGGGCCGTACTACTCGATCGTCTGGAATACCCGGGTCCATCCGGACGGGAGCCAGGTCCAGCTCCTGGCGCGGGCCCATGACCTCGCGGGCCGCACCGGGGACTACCCGCTGTCGGTGACGGTGAACAACGACACCACCCCGCCCACTGTTGCCCTGCTCGCGCCGCTGGCCGGCGAGGTGCTGCGGGGGACCTACACGCTGCGGGGCGAGGCGAGCGACAACGATGTCCTCTCCTCGGTGAGCTGGACGATCAACGGAAACGTCATCGCCTCCGGCGCCACCGCAACCTGGGACTCCCGCGGGTTCGCCAACGGCAGTCACACGCTGTGGCTGAACGCTCGGGATCGGATGGGGAACACCGCCGCAACCTCGGTGCCGATCACCGTGGACAATGACCTGGTCGCGCCGACCGTGAGCCTCTCCGCGCCCGCCGCCAACGCGACCGTAGAGGGAGTGGTGGCGATCACCGCCAACGCCAGCGACAACATCGGCGTCACCCGGGTGGAGTTCCTCGTCGGTGGCGCGCTGGTCTCCACCGACGTTGCCGCCCCCTATCGGCACGACTGGTTCACGCGGAACCACCCCAATGGCCAGGTGTGGATCGCGGCTCGTGCCTACGACGCCGCCGGAAACTCGCGCTACTCGCAGTACGTCCAGGTGACGGTGAACAACGATGTGACCCCACCGACGGTGGGAATCACCTCTCCGGCAAACGCCGCGACCGTTAGCAGGACCGTGCAGCTTTCGGCCACCGCCTCCGACGACCGGGCGGTCGCCTCGGTTCAGTTCACCCTGGACGGCCAGGTGATCGGCACCCTCAGCGGGCCCCCCTACACCCTGGGTTGGGACAGCCTGACGGTGCCGAACGGCCAGCATCTGATCGGAGCGCGCGCCAGTGACGGGGCGCTCAACGTGGGCGAGACCTCCGTGGTCGTCACGGTGGACAATGACCAGCTTTCCCCCTCGGTGGTCCTCACCGCGCCCCTCGCCGGCGCCCGCATCACCGGTGCGGTGACGGTCGCCGCCAACGCCAGCGACAACGTCGGGGTGACCCAGGTCGAGTTCCTGGTCGACGGCGCGGTGGTGGGAACCGATGTCGCCTCGCCCTGGTCCCACACCTGGACGCCCACCGCGACGCTCAATGGACCGCGGACGCTCACCGCCCGCGCCCGGGACGCTGCCGGCAATGTCACCACCTCCGCGGCAGTTGGGGTGCTGGTCGAGCTCGACGACGTACCGCCCCAGGTCAGCCGCGCGCACCCGGTGGCCGGGGACGTGATCTATGGCGCACAGCTCTTCGAGATCACCGCCTCGGACCCCAGCGGGCTGAAGCGCATCGAGCTTCGCGTTCAGTGGAGTTCGACCTCCTGTGGGGGGGCGCTCGGCGTCACCGCGACGTGCGTGTTGGGAGTGGACGCCAACTTCAATCCGCCGGGTCCGGGGACAGTGACCCTGCTCGCGGAGGACAACCGCGGCAACGTCTACGAGGAGCTGATCTTCGTCACCTTCGAGCATGACCTCACCCCGCCCACGGTCAGCCTCACCCAGCCGGCCCAGGGATCCACCCTCACCGGGCCGGTGCAGCTCCTGGCGGAGGTGACCGACGATGTGCGGGTCAACTCCGTGGAGTTCCTGGTGGATGGTGTGGCGGTGGCGACCACCTTCGAACCGCCCCACACCCTTGAGTGGGACAGTGCCGCGGTCGCGGACGGGCCGCACACGCTCTCCGTCGTCGCCTGGGACAGCGCCTACAACCAGGCCACCGCCGAGGTGCAGATCGTGACTGCCAACGGCGTGGTCGGGCCAGATACCTCCGGCCCGCAGTTGACCAACGGTCCCGCCGGGGGCCAGGTGCTCAGGGAGCCGACCACCTGGACGGTGACTGCCAGCGACCCGGGGGGCGTGCAGTGGGTGGAGCTCCACACCCCCACCAACTTCTCCTTCTGCGATGGGTTCCCGCCGGGAGCGACCTCGGCGGTCTGCGAGGTGACCTTCGACCCGAACGGTCTGGAAAATGGACCGGCGATGCTGACCCTGCGCTCGGGCGACTCGTTCGGAAACCTTGTCGAGCAGGTGGTGTTCGTTACCGTGGAAAATGACCTCACGCCGCCCTCGGTGGTGATCACCACGCCGAGCATGGACGCCCCCCTCACGGGGCTGGTCCGGATCGCTGCCGAGGTGAGCGACCAGAGCCAGATCGCCGAGGTGCTGTTCATCGCCGATGGGTATGTGATCGGAGCCGCGACCGCTCCTCCGTGGGAGGTATTCTGGGACACCACCCCGGAGGCAAATCGGAGCCTGGGGATCGTCGCCCACGCTCGCGACACCGCTGGCAACTGGGGAATGTCTGACCTGGTCATGGTTCACATCACCCACAGCGTCGGCCCGCCGGAGCTGAGCGGTGGCCCGACGGAGGGCGAGGAGATCCTGGCGCCGGTGACCTGGCAGCTCACCGCCACCGACGCGCAAGGGGTCTCCATCCTTGAGTTGCTCACTCCCACCGGAGCGATCACCTGCGTGCCTCCTGGCGGGGAGCCGGCGCTGCAGGCCTTCAGCTGTGCCGCAACGTTTGACCCCACCGGGGTTGCGCCGGGCCTGGCCACCCTGGTGCTCCGCGCCGGAGACACGACCGGCCTCCTCTCCATGAGGGAGATCCAGGTCTTCATCGGACCCGATTTGGACCCGCCCGAGCCGGCGGTCAGCTTCCCGGTGGAGGGATTGACCGTCTACGGCACGGTCGAACTCTCCACCTACATTGCGGAGGATCGCACGGTGCAATGGGTGGAGTGGATCCTCGACGGTGCGCTGGTGACCCGGCTGACCACGCCACCGTTCTCGCTCAGCTGGGACACCCGCGGCGTGCCCAACGGATCACATCAGGTCCGCGTCGCGGCGGCCGGTTCCAGAGGCGGCCCCACTCTTTCGCCACCTGTCCACTTCATGGTCGACAACCGGCCGTTGCGGATCGCCTCTCCGCTGCCGGGCGCCCAGGTCTCGCCGCAGGTTGAGATCCTGGCGGAGAGCGATGTCCCGGTCGCATGCGTGGAGCTGTTCATCGATGGTGTCTATTCCGGGACCGACTTCGAACCGCCCTTCGTGTTCACCCCTGCTCCGTTCGCTCCCGGGAGCACCCCCAGCTTCCAGGCGTTCGCCCGCTGCGGCTCGATGCCGGCTCACTCGGTTCCGGTGGCGGTGACGGTGACCGATCTGCCCGTCTCCGGGCCCGGGGTGGCCGAGTACGATCCCTCCTTCGGCGCCCCGCGCTGCGTGGCCAGCGGAGCGCCGGGATGCGACTCCTCCCGCCTCCTGTTTGGACGCGGGCCCTCCGCTCCCTTCCCCGGGGGCGAGCCCAACGCGCCCAACACCCTCGATCGCTGCTTCGACAGCGCCGACTACGACCCTGGGGACCTCTTCGGGATCGACAGGATCCTGGTCGAGACGGTGTGGAACGAGCCGCTCAAACCCTGGTCTGAAGTGCGGGTGAGCATCACCGGGGTCCGCGACAGCAATGAGGTGATCGACGTGTTCTTCCGTTCGGAGGCGGGGTTCAACCCTTGGCAGCATCTGGGCAACTACGGCGGCACCAGTGGTCCGTACTCGATCACGGTTCCCAGCTTTGTCCTCAGTGGAGCCCCCCAGCAGGCGATCCGGGTGGTCTCCCGCTCCCCCTACCATCCGCCCAGGCCTTGTCCCGACCCGGATTACCCACGCAATGACGTGGACGATCTGATCCTCGACTTCGCGGCGCCCTAGCTCTGCAGTTTCGGCGAAGCAGGTCCGCTCAGGGCCTGCCTCGCCCAGACACCGGAGAAAAATCGTCGGGTCCGGGGATCCAGGACTGGCCGCCAGGGACAAAGAACCCCGAGTGCCGGGATCTGTCCCGGAACCCTGATGCTCCCCGGTGGAACCTTCGGGTGCCCCCACCGCCGGGGGGCATATTTTTTCGGCTACTCGCCCAGGCCGAAGCCCTGCAGGACCGATCCGGCGCCGGTCTGGCTGCCCCGGCGGACCTCGCCCACGATCCGGTTGGCCAGCCGGCTGAACGGCAGGGACTGGATCCAGATCCTTCCCGGCCCGGTGAGGGTGGCGAAGAACAGGCCCTCCCCTCCGAAGAGCGCGGTCTTGATCCCGCCCACGAACTGCACGTCGTAGTTCACCGACCGTTCGAAGGCGACCAGACAGCCGGTGTCCAGCCGCAGGGTCTCGCCCGCCTTCAGCTCGCGGGAGACCACCATTCCCCCCGCGTGCATGAAGGCAAAGCCGCTGCCCTCCAGCTTCTGGAGGATGAAGCCTTCGCCGCCGAACAGCCCGGTGCCCAGCTTCTTGCTGAACTCCACCCCCACCGAGATCCCCTTGGCGGCGCAGAGGAAGGCGTCCTTCTGGCAGAGCAGGGTGCCCCCGTGCTGGCGCAGATCCACCGGGATGATCTTCCCCGGGTAGGGGGAGGCGAAGGCGACCTTTTGCCGACCGCCGCCGCGGTTGCCGAACACGGTCATGAACAGGGACTCGCCGGTGAGCATCCGCTTGCCGGCGGAGAACAGCTTGTCCATGAAGCCGCCCTGCTTCTGCGAGCCGTCTCCGAACACGGTCTCCATCTCGATCCCCGGCTCCATGTACATCAGGGCCCCGGCCTCGGCGATGCAGGCCTCGTGGGGATCGAGGGTGATCTCCACGAACTGCATCTCCTCCCCGAACAGCTCGTAGTCGATCTCGTCCGCCGTCCCCAGGTTGGTGGGAGGCGGGGGAGGGCGGGCGGCGGCCGGCTGCAGCGAGGCGGAGAAGGCGGGGACGCTGGAGAGCGGCACCCAGGATCCGGCGCTGGCAGCGGCGTCATAGACGTAGGCGGCGCGGTCCAGCTTACCGGCGGCGATCCGCTCCAGCACCTGGGTGGCCGGCATCGGCCCCTCCTGCTTCCCGTTCACCGCGACGTACCAGAGACCTTCGCTCATGAAAAAAACCTCCGAGGGGTCATCAAGGGACGGGCGGGGCGATCACAAGGAAGGCCCCGCCCGGGAAGGGAGCGCGAGGGCGCCCCCCGGTGCGTCCTAAAGCTTCACGTCCACTGGCTTCACGTGCCAGATCTCGTCCGCGTACTGGCGGATGGTCCGGTCGGAGGAGAACTGGCCGCAGCGGGCCACGTTCAAGATCGCCTTCTTCACCCAGGTCTGCTGGTCGCGGTAGGCGTGGCCCACCTGCTGCTGGGCCTCGGCGTAGGCGGCGAAGTCCTCCAGCACCATGTAGCGATCCTCGCCCAGCAGGGTCTGGATCAGCGGGTCGAACAGGTGCTTGTCCTCAGGCGAGAAGAAGCCGGAGGAGATCAGGTCCAGCACCTCGCGCACGTCGGGGTTGGTCTCGTAGACCCGGCGCGGATCGTAGGTGCGGGCCTTCTTCACCACCTGATCCTCGGTCAGCCCGAAGAGGAAGAAGTTCTCCGGCCCTACCGCGTCGCGGATCTCGATGTTCGCCCCGTCCAGGGTGCCCAGGGTCAGCGCCCCGTTGAGCGCGAACTTCATGTTCCCGGTGCCCGAGGCCTCCTTGCCAGCGGTGGAGATCTGCTCCGAGATGTCCGCCGCGGGGATGATTCGCTCCGCCAGCGAGACCCGGTAGTTGGGGATGAACACCACCTGGATCCCGGTGCGCGCCGCGTCCCCGTTCACCACTTCCGCGATCCCGTTGATCAGCCGGATCACCAGCTTGGCCAGGTGGTAACCCGGCGCCGCCTTCCCTCCGAAGATGAAGGCCCGGGGGTGGATCACCACCGAGGGATCCCGCCGCGCCTTGCTCCACAGGTGGACGATGTGCAGCGCGTTGAGCAGCTGCCGCTTGTACTCATGCAGCCGCTTGATCTGGACGTCGAAGATCGCGGTCGGGTCCAGCCGCGTCCACACCAGATCCCGGATGTGGTTGGCCAGCGCCACCTTGTTCTCCGCCTTGATCCGCGCGAAGTCCGCCACGAAGGCCGGGTCGTCGGCGTGGGGCTCCAGCTTCTGGAGCAGGTCCAGATCCTTGACCCACCCTTCGCCGATGCGGGAGGTGATCAGCGCGGAGAGCTTGGGGTTGCACAGGTACATCCAGCGGCGCGGAGTGACCCCGTTGGTCTTGTTGTTGAACCGCTCCGGGTACATCTCCGCGAAGTCGTGGAGCAGGTGCCGCTTGAGCAGCTCGGTGTGCAGCGCCGCCACCCCGTTGATGCTGTGGCTGCCCACCACCGCCAGGTTGGCCATCCGCACATGGCGCTCGTTGCCCTCCTGGATCAGCGACATCCGGGCCAGCCGGCCGTCGTCGCGCGGGTAGCGGATCTGCACCTGGCGCAGGAAGCGGGCGTTGATGTCGTAGATGATCTCCAGGTGCCGGGGCAGCAGCCGCTCGAACAGGGCCACCGGCCAGGTCTCCAGCGCCTCCGCCAGCAGGGTGTGGTTGGTGTAGCCGAACACGTCCACGGTGATCGCCCACGCCTCGTCCCAGCCCAGGCGCTTCTCGTCCACCAGCACCCGCATCAGCTCCGCCACCGCGATCGAGGGGTGGGTGTCGTTGAGCTGGATGTTGGCCTTCTTCGCGAAGGACGAGAAGTCGGTGTGGGTCTTGAGATAGCGCCGGACGATGTCCGCGATCGAGCAGGCCACGAAGAAGTACTGCTGGCGCAGCCGCAGCTCCTTGCCGAAGGCGAACTTGTCGTTGGGGTAGAGGACCTTGGAGATCACCTCCGAGTCGTTCTTCTCCACCACCGACCGCTCGTAGTCGCCGTCGTTGAAGACCTTGAGGTCGAACTCGGCCGACGCGCGGGCCTGCCACAGCCGCAGGGTGTTGACCGTGTTGGTCCCGTAGCCGGCGATCGGCATGTCGTAGGGCACTCCCAGCACCGTCTTGCCGCCCACCCACCGCGCCACCGGCCGGCCGTCGGCGCTGTGGTGGTGTTCGACGTGGCCGTAGAAGCGCACCGCCACCGCCTTCTCCGGGCGGACGATCTCCCAGGGGCTGCCGAACTTGAGCCACTCGTCGGCCCGCTCCACCTGGTGCCCGCCCACCAGGTCCTGGGCGAAGATCCCGAACTCATAGCGGATCCCGTAGCCAAACCCGGGCAGGCCCAGGGTGGCCATGGAGTCCAGGAAGCACGCGGCCAGCCGGCCCAGGCCGCCGTTGCCCAGTCCGGGATCCGGCTCCATCTCCAGCAGCCCGTGCAGATCGATCCCCGCCTCGCCAAAGGCGGCCCGGGCGGTGTCCATCAGCCCGATGTTGGCCAGGTTGTTTCCCAGCAGGCGCCCGGGCAGATACTCGGCGGAGAGGTAGTAGGCCCGCTTGACGTCCTGCTCGTAGTAGGCGCGGCTGGTGCGCACCCACCGCTCGGCCAGCGAGTCACGCACCGCCTGGGCCAGGGCCAGGAAGCGATCGTAGTTGGTGGCGGTGTCCGGGTTCTTGCCGCGCGAGTACTTGATGTGCTCCCCGAACCGACGGAAGAGCGGGGACTCCAGCGCGGAGCCGCCGCTGCCGTTTCCCGAAACGGGGGGATTGGGTTCACGGTCAGCGGACTTCGGCGAGACGTTCGTTGCCATGCTGGGTCGATACCGCAGCAGGGCCGGACAGACAACGCGCATCCCCAGTCAGACGGGGCCTTGTCCCTCCGACTGTTGAGCCAGGGGGCGTGACTGGGAATTCACCTTGGGAGAGGCTACTGGACGGAGGCGGTGGTCTGTCCCACCGCGGCCACCGCGGGCAGTCCCTGCAGCTGCGCCGCCAGGGGGCGGATCGCCTCCTGGAACTCGGCGACCAGGGTCTTGGGCAGCGGCTCGGCGCGGGGGAAGTTCTGGCTCAGCGGGTTGACGTACGAGCCCCCACGCTTGAGCGCGTAGTGCAGGTGGGGGCCGGTGCTGCGGCCGGTGTTCCCGCTGTAGGCGATCACCTGCTTCTGCGAGACCCGGGCGCCGACCCGGACCCCGGCGCCGAAGCGGGAGAGGTGCAGGTAGCAGGTCTCGAAGCTGTTCATGTGGCGGACGCAGACGTGCTTGCCGGCGGCGCCATCCTGGGCGGCCTTGGTGACCGTACCGTCCGCCACCGACCACACCGGGGTTCCGATCGACGCGCCGTAGTCCACCCCGTTGTGGGCCTTCACGTACTTGAGCACCGGGTGCAGGCGGCTGCCGAAGCGGGAGGTGACGGTGGCGTACTTGAGCGGGCTCTTGAGGAAGCTCTTGCGCGCCGAGGAGCCATCCGCCTGGAAGTAGGTGGGGGTGCCAGAGGGCGGCTGATACCGGAACACCTCCTTGGTGCCCACCGAGCTTCCCTCGTACTGCGCGGCCAGCACCTCGCCGTAGCGGACGAAGCGGCCCTTGGTCTTGTACTTCTCGACCAGCGCCACCGCCCGGTCGCCCTTGCGCACGTCCTGGTAGAAGTCGATGTCCCAGGCGAAGACGTCGGAGAACACCATCGCGATCAGCGGATCCTCGCCGGCAGCCAGCGCCGCCTCATAGAGCGAGCTTTGGATGTCCAGCTCCACCCGGGTCACCTGGCGCTCCACCTCGAACTCGCGCTTGTAGCCCAGCAGCTTCTCGCCCTCCCGGCGCACCGACCACTCCTCCAGCGCGCTGTGGCGGTAGTCGAAGTAGTCCAGCTCGCCGTCCCGGATCACCACCCGCAGCTGATCGCCGGGGCGGGCGCGGCGGAAGTCGAACACCCCCTGCAGCGCGCCGATGATCGCCTCCACCTGCGCATCCGGCAGTCCGGTGGCATGCAACGCGGCGCCCAGGGTCTGGTTGTTCTGGAGGCGGCGGTTGAGGACGCGGGTGGCGGCCTCGGCGTTGAGGGAGACCAGCGCCACGGAGACGAGGACGAGCGGGGCAAGACGCATCGGCAATGGGAACCTGCGGGCTACAGGGATGAAGCAAAAGCCTAGAGGAGGAGGCGGCGGACGCAAACAATCAGCGTCCCGCCGATTATCTCCAACCGTTGGCTTGGAGGGAAACCCGGACCGGATCCTGGCCGGAGGCCATCCAGGCAGCCTGGGCGCTCAGCGCAGGCTCTGGATGTAGGCAATCAGCGCCTCCAGATCCTCCGGGGTCAGCCGCCCCTGGTAGGAGGGCATCACCGGCTGGAACCCATGGGCCACCTTGGCCCCCGGATCGAGGATCGACTCGCGGAGGTAGGAGTCATCCACCCGGACCACCTTCCCGTCCCGCAGCCGCTGCTCGGTCCCGTACAGGCCCTTGAAGCTGGGGGCGGCGCGCCGGGTGCCGTCGTTGGAGTGGCACGCCGAGCAGATGTGCCGGGAGTAGAGGGCCTGCCCCTGCTGGGTCCGGTCCGTGGTCGGCGCCAGGGGGACCGCCGTCCCCGCGTCGGGGGAGGCCATCTCCGCGGCCGCCACCGGGGTGCCCGGAGCCGCCGGTTCGCCGGCCGCCACCGCTGCCGCCAGCAGGATCGTCACCAGCGCGAACCGGTTCATCGGTCCAGCAGCTGCTGGTACTCGGGGGACAGCTTGCGCTCGGGAACGCCCTTCTCCACCGGAGGAAGCGACTGCAGATAGGCCAGCAGCGCGTCCATGTCCTCGGGCTTCATGAAGGTGATGTAGGGGGTGAACAGGGACATCGGCGGCGCCAGGCCCTTGCCGTCCAACCGCTGCCCGGACAGCAGCGCGTCCTTGATCTGCTGGGAGGAGTACTTCCCGATTCCGTGCAGCTTGGAAGGGGTCAGGTTCGCGGCCCAGACCTTGCCCACCCCCTTCATCTCCATCGCCGAGTCGGAGCCGCCCATCCAGCGGTCGTTCTTGGCCCGGGCCCCGGTGGTGCCCAGCGAGTGGCACTCGGTGCAGTGGCCCATGTACGCGAGGTACTCGCCGTACTTCACCGGGTCCTGGGTGTCCGGGGCGGGGACCGACTTGACCGGCTCGTGCATCGCCACGCCCATCCCGAGGGCGGTCTTGACCACGAAGGGGATCTCATTCTCCCGCGCCGGGCGGGGAGTGTTGATCTTGGGGACGCTGCGCAGGAACACCACCACCGAGCGCACGTCCTCGTCCGACATGCGCTGGTAGGCGCCGAAGGGCATGATCGGGAACAGGAACTTGCCGTCCGGCCGGACCCCGTCGCGGATGGAGCGGATGATCTCGTCGTCCGACCAGCCCCCCAGGCCGGTCTCCACATCCCCGGTGATGTTGGGGACGTAGATCGCCATCCCCAGGTCCTCCAGGAAGTGGCCTCCGGCCAGTCGCAGCGAAGGGCTGGCGGGGTCCAGCAACTGGCCGCTGGCGCGCCCGTCATGGCACGCCCCGCACATGGCCACGTTCTCCACCAGGTAGCGGCCCCGTTCCAGCCGCTCGGGGGTGGGCTCGATCTTCTCATCGGTGGTCGGACGGACGTACTTGGCCGTGCAGCCGACGATCACCGAGACAACCCCCACCAGCATTGCCAGCTTGGTCTTCACAGGTTCCAGACTTCCAGTGCTCGAACCCTCCGGTCAATCCCTCTCGGAACCTCTCCCTTGATGTGGGGTGTCACCCACTCCGCCAGGTCCGCTGCAATCCAGGGGAGCAATCGAGCGGAGGAGGGATTAGGACCGCCGTCTATCCATTCCCCAAACGGAGACTTGCACATGACCTCTCGCCCTCTGTGGTTCGGTACCCTCGCCGCGGCCCTGCTGGCCACCGGTTGCGCGACCACCCACTCCGCCCCTTCCGCCCCGACCCCGGCTGCCGCTCCCTCCGCGGACGCGCCCAGGCGGGCGGTGGCGCAGCTGGAGAGCCGCTCCGGAAGCGCGGTGACCGGCACCGCGCACTTCACCCAGACCGCCGGAGGCGTGGAGCTGAAGATCGAGGTCTCTGGCGCCTCGGAAGGCAAGCGCGGGCTGCACCTGCACGAGACCGGGGACTGCAGCGCGCCTGACGCCACCTCCGCCGGCCCGCACTGGAATCCCGCCGGAGAGTCCCATGGCGACCTCCACGCCGCGTCCCACCACGCCGGCGACCTGGGCAACATCTCCATCGACGCGGAGGGGAAGGGACAGGTCACCGTGACCAACCCTTCCTGGTCGATCGGTCCGGTGGAGGGCAAGCATGACGTTCTCGGCCGCGCGGTGGTGGTCCATGGCGCCGAGGATGACCTGCAGTCCCAGCCGGCAGGCAACGCGGGTCCCCGCCAGGCGTGCGGGGTGATCGAAGCGGAGTAGGGAAGTCCAACCGCCGCGCCGCCCATCGGGTTCCGGCGCGAAGTCAGAGCCTTCCGCGTCGTCTCCAGGTGCGGCGATGGTCAGGCCTGCAGCGACGCGGGGACCCCGGCCGAGGTCCGACGGGAGGCCTGGCGCACGTTCACCATCGCCGCCACCCCGCCCAGCGACAACACCGTCAGCAGGGCGGCCACCGTCCCGCGACCGGGCGCGAGCAGCGGCTCGGCTCGCAGTGCCTGTTGCAGCACCACCCCCACCACCAGCAGGAAGGTGAGCGAGGCGATGCGCATCAGCCCCGGCGTCTGGGCGCGGGTCCGGGAGCGGGAGGCCAACAGCAGCGCCAGCAGGGGCAGCAGCTGCATCGCGTGCAGGCCCAGGAAGTGGGAGACCCGCAGATCGCCTCCCTCGGTGCTCCAGCCCACCAGCGGCAAGCCGGGGCCGTCCTCCGCCGCGCCCACCGCGTGGCCTCCGGAGCGATTTCCGGTTCCCTCTCCCAACTGCGCGACCTGCGCCGAGGAGGGCTGGACCATCAAGCCGCCCACGCTGGCGCCCAGCAGCGAGATGGCCAGTCCCCAGCGGATCGCCACGCCCAGGCCCACCACCGCAAAGCGCTGGCGCAGCAACAGCCACCACCCCACCCACCCGCAGATCCAGGCCGCCAGGATCGCCACGCCCATCACTCCGAAGATCGCCACGTCTGGCGATGAGCCGACGTTGAAGTGACTGGAGACTCCTCGTCCGGCCTGGAGGGCGATCAGCCCGACCTCGATCACCATCACCGCGGTGGTGATCCCACACACCCACCAGACGATCCGCCTGCGCCCCTCCACGAAGGACAGCATCCAGGCCAGGGTCACCGAGTAGAGCGCGGTGGACAGGGCGAACTTGGCCGGCTTGATCCACACCGGCTGACCGGTGACCACCCGGGAGTCGAACTGGCCCAGGATCAGGAACACCCCCAGGGCCACCATCATTGCCGCGCTGCACACCATCAGGGCGGGCGAGGTGGACCAAGCCCTCTTCATCACTTGCTTCACAGGACACCTCCGGAGACGGCACGACGCTCCCGGCGCGTGAGCAGCCCGCGCAGGGTCACGTAGGACAGCAGGCCCAGCGGACCGAAGAGCAGGGTCAGCGCCAGCAGGGGAGAGACGAACCAGAAGGGGAGGCCGCGCTCGCCGGCGTCCAGGTACAGCCACCGTCCCACGAACAGGTCGAAGCTCAGGAAGTGGACCCAGGCCAGGGTGGCCCCCGCGGGGGTCCCCAACAGCGCGGTGATCGGCTCCAGCTCCGGACGGGCCAGCAGCGGCAACAGCTCCGGGAGGCGGGGAAAGACCAGCACCGCGTACAGGAGCGCGGCCACCAGCGGCGCCGCCACCGTGGCCATCAGCCGACGGGTCAGGCCGGCCCGGGGGGCCAGAATCATCAACAGCCAGAACGGCAGCACAATCAGACCACTCAGCTCGAATATCCGATCCATCTTCTTCCCCGAATTGGCGTTCACTGCCGTTAACTCTTGAGAAGTCCCGAGAACAACCGCTGCAGGGAGTGGCCGTAGAGGAGCTTGAACTCCTCGTCGGTCTTTCCCAGCGAGCAGGCGATGTGCAGCGAGACCAGTCCATGGACGTGGGCCCAGATGGTCAGCGCCAGCTCCTCGGGATCCCCCTCCTTGAGCAGCCCCGCGCCCAGGCACTCCCGGACCCGATCCACCAGGAAGCGGAAGGTGGAGTCGGCGTGGGGGCCCCCGGAGTCCGGGCCCGCATCCGGGCGCGGGGTCATGAAGATCGTGCGGTACATCTGGGGCTGCTCGAGGGCGAAGCGCAGGTAGGCCTCCCCGCTGCCGCTCAGCCGCTGCTCGGGGGTGGGTGCCTCCAGGGCCCGGTACAGGTAGCCCCCGAAGGTCTCGAAGCCGGAGTTCACCACTGCCTCCAGCAGCGCCTCCTTGTTCTCGAAGTGGCGGTAGAGGGCGGTGGCGCTCACCCCCACCCGCTCCGCCACGCTCCGCATGGTGACCGCCCCCGCGCCCCCCTCCAGGAACAACGCCCTGGCCGCCTCCAGCACCCTGCTGCTCGCCTCGCTCATCGTTAACGTTTGTTAACGTGCCGGGATTTGAACGTCAAGTGGGGTGGGCCGATAACCAACCCCCGCAACCGCCGGCCCTCGATCCGGTACCTCCCGGTGGAGGCAGCCATGAACGAAGGCACGGTGCGGTGGGACCCAGCAAAGTCACTGTGGTTTGGCTCGGTGGCGGGAGCGGCGCTGCTCCTGGGACCCTGGACCTTCACCCCCAGCGCCGGCGTCCTCTTCACCCTCACCACCGCCGCCACCCTCTGTCTGGGCCACTCGGTGGGCATCCACCGGGGGCTGATCCACCGCTCCTTCCGCGGGCCGCCGTGGCTGGAGCGGTCGCTGGTCTATCTGGGGGTGCTGGTGGGCCTGGGCGGGCCGCTGGGGCTGCTGCGGATGCACGAGGGCCGGGACCGCGAGCAGAACCAGCCGGACTGCCACGACTACTTCGCCCACCGGCGCAGCCCCTGGGTGGACTACCTGTGGAACCTCCATTGCCGCTTCGACTTCCAGCGGCCCCCCGCGGTCCAGGCCCGACCGGACGTGGAGGAGGATCCGTTCTACCGCTTCCTGGAGCGCACCTGGCGCTGGCAGCAGCTCCCCTGGGCGGTGCTGTTGTTCCTGGCCGGCGGACTTCCGTTCCTGGTCTGGGGAACGGTGGTCCGGATCGCCGTGGGCACCTTCGGGCACTGGTTCGTGGGCTACGTCTGCCACCGCCAGGGGGAGCGGCGCTGGCACAACCGCGGCGCCGCGGTCCAGGGCTGGAACTCACGCTGGCTGGGCGCGCTGAGCATGGGGGAGGGGTGGCACAACAACCACCACGCCTTCCCCCGCTCCGCGCGGCTGGGGCTGGCCCCGGAGGAGTGGGACCCGGGCTGGGTCTTTCTCTCCCTGCTTGCCCGCTGGGGCCTGATCCACGGCGTGCTCACCCCGGAGGACGCGTCGGCCCGGGCGGCCAGCACGGAGGAGGAGCATTCGGTCTCATTGCCCGAGGCAGAGGGTCGCTTGCTCGCCCGCGGGGGCGGCGTCCTTGGCGGGCGCACCACCACACCGAGGCGGCCGCTGTCGTCCAGCGACTGAATTCCCGCCAAGGGGCTGAAACCCGGGGACCCGGAGTAGGCACCCACCCCCGTCGGTTGGTCTCCAGAGCGTCCAGAATCATTCGGACCCACACCGCCCGATTGGCTCCTGGGTGACATCCCGCTGTCCCGCGGCCCCAAGCCGGCCTTCGCTTGCCCCGGAGGAGTGCACCCTCTGAACGCAACAATCGGGAGAACCTTTGGTGTCGGCCAAAAGCCTCAAAGTAGTGCTCCAGACCGTGCAGCAGATTGCCCTCGAGGTGGCCGCCCCGCGCGCCGCCGAGGTGGACCAGCTTGGCCTCTGGCCCCAGCACACCCTCCGGGCGATGCAGTCGGCGGGACTGGGCGGGTTGGTGGTCCCGGTGGCCCAGGGGGGCCTGGGTCTGGGAATGCGGGCCCTGGCCGAGGTGAGCGAGCTGCTGGGAAGGGCATGCGCTTCCTCCGCCCTTTGCTTCGGGATGCACTGCGTGGGCGCGGCGGTGCTGGGGGCCAAGGCCACCGCCGACCAGCAGCACCGGTTCCTGGAGCCGATCGCCGCGGGCACCCACCTCACCACCCTGGCGCTCAGCGAGCCGGGGACCGGCATCCACTTCTACCTCCCCGAGTCCCGGCTCACCGAGGCCGGGACCCGCTATCGCCTCGATGGCCGGAAGTCCTTCGTCACCAACGGCGGTCAGGCGGACTCCTACGTGGTCTCCACGGTCGCCTCCGGCGGCAGCCGCGGACCGGGTGAGTTCTCCTGCGTGGTGGTGGAGGAGCAGACGCCGGGGCTGACCTGGGAGGCTCCCTGGCTGGGGGCGGGGATGAGGGGCAACTCGGCCCGGGGGGTGCGGCTGGATCAGGCGGAGATCCCCAGGACCAACCTGCTGGGGAGTGAAGGCGACGAGATCTGGTACGTGTTCAACGTGGTGGCCCCGTACTTCCTGATGGCCATGTCCGGGACCTACCTGGGAATCGCCGGCGCCGCCTTCGAGGAGGCCAAGGCCCACCTGACCACCCGTCGCTACTCCCACTCCGGGGCGCTGCTCTCCGACGCGGCCGTCCTCCAGCATCGGCTGGGGACGATGTACGGAGTGCACCAGCGCACCCGGTTGATGGTCCACCACGCCGCCACCCTGGGGGACACCGACGCGGCAAACGCGCTGCCCGCCCTGTGTACCGCCAAGGCGGAGGTGGCGGACTCGGTGGTGCTGCTGGTCAACGAGGCCCTGACCCTGGTGGGAGGGAAGGGCTACTCCGAGGCCGCCTCACCCCTGATGCGGCACCTGCGCGACGCGCGCGCCGCGCACGTGATGTCTCCCACCACCGACCTGCTGCGCACCTGGACCGGTCGCGCGCTGCTGGGCGTGCCCCTGCTGGGGGAATGACTTGGGGACCGCGCTCCTGGTCGGCTTCGATGAGACGACTGCCTCCTGGCTGCGGGACCAGGCCACGCTGCGGGAGGTGGAGTTCCTGCCCGCGGAGGGTGATGGACCCCTCAGCGGCCTCTTGGCGGCGCGCGGAGCGTCGCTGGACGCGGTCCTGGTCGGGGAGCGGGCCCCGGATCCGATCGCGGTGGCCCGGGCCGCCCACCTCAAGGCGCGGGACGCGTCGGTCCTGCTGTTGCCGGGCCCGGAGCGGATGAGCCTGATCCAGCAGGCGCTGGCCACCGCGCCCTACGTCGGCACCCACGTCCGGTGCGGGTTGCCTGCGGACCGGGACGCGCTGCTCTCGGATGTCCGCGGCGCCATCGAGGCCACCGGTCGGCGCCGGGCCTATCGCCGGACCCTGGAGGCGCTGTCCAACCAGGCCACCCCCTCCACCGCGGTCTTCCGCCCCCAGCCCACCCATGTGCTGGATCGTCTCCTCCAGCTGGCGCCAGTGGGGATCCTGGCCACCGACGGGGAGGGGAGGGTGACGGTGGCCAACCCGGCCGCGCTCTCCCTGCTGGGGGAGGCCCCCGCCCTGGTGGGGACCTCCGCCTCCGACCTGTTCTCCGGGCCGGCCCGGGAAGGCTGGCAGGCGGCCACCGCGGAGGCTGGTGGGGGACGCAGCCTCCAGCTGCAGCTGACCCGGGTTCGCCACGGCGCCGAGCAGGTGGTGGACATCGTCCTGGCGGATCTCCCCTCCGGAGAGGGATCAGGCGGCCTGCTGGTGATCCTCCAGGACGCGACCGTGCGCGCCGAGGTGGACCGGCAGCGGGAGGCCAGCGTTCGCCAGCTCAACGAAGCACTGCGGCTGCGCGATGAGTTCCTGGCGGTGGCGGCCCACGAGCTGCGGACCCCGCTGACGCCGCTGACCCTGAATCTACAGTCGATCCAAAGACGCCTGGAGGCCGCGCCCCAGCCGCTGCGGCGGGCCCTGGCCACCGCCGAGCGACAGACGCACAAGCTGGCCCAGCTGATCGACGGGTTGCTGGACGTCAGCCGCCTCACCGCCGGGAAGCTGGTCCTCCGCCCAGAGCCGATGGACCTGGTGGAGGTGGTCCAGGAGGGGCTCACCCAGCACCGTCAGCAGGCGGAGGACGCGGGCTGCAGCCTGGAGCTGGAGGCTCCCACGGCGGTGTGCGGGATCTGGGATCGGCTGCGGATGGACCAGGTCTTCACGGTGCTCCTCAGCAACGCCCTCAAGTACGGCCAGGGCACCGGGGTGCGGATCCAGGTGTACTGCGAGGCCGCCACCGCCTTCCTCCACGTGAGCGACCGGGGAATCGGGATCGCCCCGGAGGATCAGACGCGGATCTTCCAGCGCTTCGAGCGGGCCGCCTCGGAGCAGAACTACGGCGGGCTGGGGCTGGGGCTGTTCATCGCCGCCAGTCTGGTGGAGGCGATGGGGGGGAGGATCTCGGTGCGCAGCGCGCCCAACCAGGGGGCGCGCTTCTCGGTCGCGCTCCCGCTGGAGCCGGCCCCCTAACCGCGGGTGCCGGACGCCTTGAGCCGCTGGTACTGGGCGAACAGCTCCCGGCCCTGGATCAGCAGCCGCTCGATCTCGGCCTCCTCCTTCAGCTGCTCGGGGGTGGGCGGAGGCGGGGCCTCGGCGGACGGTCCGGGGGAACGGCCATCCTCGCCGCCGCCTCCTCCGGAGCCGGCCGCGGCCTGCGCGCCGGGGCCCACCGAGTGCTGGACCAGGGCATTGCGCAGCGCCTGGGCCGGACGGGAGAGGCCGGGGTGGTTGGTCTGGCCGCGGCGGATGGTCACCGCGCCGAAGTCACCGTGGGTGTTCCGCTCCGCCGCGTTCCACACCAGGCGCAGCTCGCAGTCCCCCTCGAACCGCACCATCAGGGGACCCAGCACCCGCTGGAAGAACTGACCGTTCTCGTCATTGCAGATCGCAATCTCGGTTAGCACCGCGTCATGGCCCACGGGCCTGAAGCGGAGGGAACTGTCGCCCTCTCGGGTCGACACCAGGAGCTCACCACGCTCCCGTTCCAGGGTGAGCTGCAGCTCCCTCGCCAATACAGCAGGCAACCGCTCGACCTCGGTGAGCGGGAGCTTCAGGCGGAAGGAGACGACCTCGGCTATCTCGATTCGGGGACCCATCTGGCGCAGGCTCCAACAGCTCAGAGTTCTACTTTCTTTTCCGAATGATTCTGTCCGTCAAATCGAAGCAGGACGCCCTTGCCCTCGAACCGGGTGATCAGGTTGGTGGGACGGCGCCACAGGCTCTGTAGGTTTCGGAGGGTCTCCCGGGAATAGTCCCCCTTGAGGTCCTGGCCGTCGTGCTTGTGGGCCAACAGCAGCTCCCCGCGGTTCTCGAAGTTCCCGTCCACCACCTCGATGATCGGCTGGCCGAAGTTGGTCAGCTGCTGGAGGAACTTGTCCTTCACCTTGCGGAACTCGCGGTTGAGGATCTCCCAGCTGTTCCGTTTCTCGTTGAAGCCGTACACGAACAGCTTCTGATCGATCGCGAACTCCGGGGTCAGGAAGGTGTCGATGAAGGTGACGTCGTTGTAGTGCTGGCGCACCTCGAACACCTTCTCCATCCCCCGCCCGGTCTTCTTGTCCCAGGAGCGGCGGGCGGCCAGATCGTCGCACTCGTCCCACTCCTTGCCAAAGCGGCCCTTGTTCCACCGGTCCTCGATGTCCCGGAACAGCTCGATCCCCAACTTGTAGGGATTGAGCGCCCCGGGGCGGGTCCCCATCGTCCCCGAGTGGCGGTCCGCGTACTCGATGATCTCGTCGTCCTTCAGCGCCCGGGTAGTCATGATCCGCGAGTGCCAGTAGCTGGCCCACCCCTCGTTCATGATCTTGGTCTGCCCCTGGGGCGCGAAGTAGTAGGCCTCGTCGCGCAGGATCGCCAGCACGTCGAACTCCCACTGCTCCAGCGGCGCGTGCTCCAGCAGGAAGGCCAGCACGTCCCGCTGCGGCCGCTCCGGGAACTTCTTGGCCTGCTGCTTCTGGTCCTCCACCTTCCTGCGCTGCTGATCCAGGAACTCCTGGGGGTTCATGAACCCGCGCATGTACTCGCGGTTCACCTTGAAGCCCTCCACCCCCTCGTTGGCCTTGCGCTGCTCCTCCGCCAGCTTGGGGTCCGGGTTGCGCCGGATGTGGGGGGCGTGCTGATCGATCAGGTTCTCCAAGGAGAGCGCCCGATCGATGAAGTCCTCCACCTTCTCCAGGCCGATCTTGTCCACCCACCGCCGCACCCGGGTGGCGTGGTTGGCCATCTCGTCGATCATCTTTCGGTTGGTGTGCCGGAAGCTGAAGTTGTTCTTGAAGAAGTCGCAGTGCCCGTAGACGTGGGCCATCACCAGCTTCTGGTCCACGTCGGAGTTGGACTCCAATAGATACGCGTAGCAAGGGTCGTTGTTGATCACCAACTCGTAGATCTTCGACAGCCCGTACTCGTAGCCCTTGGAGAGCTGCTCGTATTCCATCCCCCATCGCCAGTGGGGGTAGCGGTTGGGGAAGCCGCCCTGGGCGGCCACCATGTTCAGCTCGTCGTAGGAGACCACCTCGAACACCGTCTCGAAGAAGTCCAACCCGAAGGCCTTGGCGTAGCCCAGGATCTCCTGGTTCAGCTTGGCCAGCTTGGGCGTGAGTGACTTGGGCATCCCTACCGGCCCTTCCCCAGGAAGTCCTTGATCGACCCGTAGATGGCGTCCTTGTCGGCGATCTCCGACAGCGCCACGTTCTGGTTGTCTCCCACCGCCTCCCGCAGATCCTTGATGAACTGCCCGGATCCGTACGGGCTCTCCACCTGGCCGTAGCCGAACTGGTTCACCTTGGGCAGCACATCGCTCTTGAGCATCTCGATGCACAGCCGGGTGTCGTCGGCGGACCAGTTGTCCCCGTCGGAGAAGTGGAACGGATAGATGTTCCACTGCGACGCCGGATAGTCGGCGGCGATGATGTCCCGGCACAGCTTGTAGGCGGAGGAGATCATCGTCCCGCCCGACTCGCGGGTGTGGAAGAACGTGTCCCGGTCCACCTCCCGCGCCACCGCGTCGTGGATGATGAAGCGGGTCTCCAGTCCCTTGTATTGATGCTTGAGCCAGGTATCGAGCCAGAAGCTCTCGATCCGGACGATCTCCTTCTGCTCGTCGCCCATCGAGCCGGAGACGTCCATCATGTAGATGATCACCGCGTTGGTCTCCGGCAGCGGCTGCAGCTTGTAGCTGCGATAGCGCCGGTCCTCCCGGGTGGGGACGATGATCGGCATCTTCGGGTCGTAGGTCCCGGACGCGATCTGCCGCCGCAGCGCCTGCTTGTAGGTGCGCTTGAAGTGCCGCAGCGATTCGGGGCCCTGGGGGCTGACCCCGGTATAGCGGACCTTCTGGGAGACGATCTTCTCGTTGCCCTTCCGCTCGATGTTCGGAAGCTGCAGCTCCTCGCTGAGGATCTGCGCCAGCTCCTCGTAGCTGACGTCCACCTCCAGCGCGTGCTCCCCTTCGCCCTCGCCGGCCTTCCCGTGTCCGTCCCCTGGCTGCACCTGGCCCGGCTGCAGTTGCTGACCGACCTCGCCTTCGCCCTGGCCGACCCCGCCCTGCTCCTTGTGGCCGTACTTGAAGTGCGGAATGTCGATGGTGGGGAGCGGGATGGAGATGGTGTCCTTCCCCTTGCGCCCCACCATCTCGCCCTTCTGGATGTACTTGCGCAGGTTGGCTTTGATCTTCCCGCGGACGATCTGTTTGAAGCGCGCGTGGTCCTGGTGGATCTTCAGCGACATGGTGGGGGCCCTTGGACCGGACTACTCCTTGGCGTCTCCCCGGGCGAAGATGCTGGCCACGAAGTTCAGCACGTCGGTGGAGCAGATCTCGCAGTACCCGTAGTTCTTCATCATCCGGTCCTTCACCACGTCGATCTTCTCCTGGGTGTCCTTGTCCACCACCGAGGAGACCAGGTTCTTGAGCTTGATCGAGTCCTTCTGGTCCTCGAACAGCTTCAGCTCCAGCGCCTTGTGCAGCCGCTCGTTGGTCCGGTAGTTGAAGCTCTTGCCCTCCACCGCCAGCGCGCCGATGTAGTTCATCACCTCCCGGCGGAAGTCGTCCTTGCGTGAGTCGGGGATGTCGATCTTCTCCTCGATGCTGCGCATCATCCGCTCATCCGGCTCCTCGTAGAGGCCGGTGTACTTGTTCTTCACCTTCTCCTTCTGGGTGTAGGCCTTGATGTTGTCGATGTAGTTGCCGCACAGCTTGCCGATCGCGTCTTCGTCCGCGCTGATCGCCCGCTGCACCTCGTTCTTGACCGTGTCTTCGTACTCCTGCTTGACGATGGTCAGCATCTCCTTCACCCGCTTGCGCACCTCCTCACTGGAGATCAGCGAGTGGCCCTTGAGCCCCGCCTCCAGCTCGTTGAGCACCAGGAACGGGTTCACGCAGCCTTCCGACTTGTCGCTGACCAGGGCGTTGGAGATCTTGTCCTGGATGTAGCGGGGGGAGATGCCCTCCATTCCTTCCCGGGCGGCCTCCTTGCGCAGCTCCTTGATGTTGTCCTCGGTGAAGTTGGGGAGCGTCTTGCCGTTGTAGAGCTTGAGCTTCTGCAACAGCGAGAGGTTGTGCTTCTTGGGCTCCTCCAGCCGGGTCAGCACCGCCCACATCGCCGCCATCTCCAGGGTGTGGGGGGCGATGTGCTTGCCCTTGATCGCGCGGGAGTTGAAGTCCTTCTCGTAGATCTTCACCTCCTCGGCCAGCTTGGTGATGTAGGGGACGTCGATCTTCACCGTCCGGTCCCGCAGCGCCTCCATGAACTCGTTGTTCTCCAGCTTGCGGTACTCGGGCTCGTTGGTGTGGCCGAGGATCACCTCGTCGATGTCCGTCTGGGGGAACTTCTTGGGCTTGATCTTGTGCTCCTGCGACGCCCCCAGCAGGTCGTAGAGGAAGGCCACGTCCAGCTTCAGCACCTCCACGAACTCGATGATCCCCCGGTTGGCGATGTTGAACTCGCCGTCGAAGTTGAAGGCCCGCGGATCGGAGTCCGAACCGTACTCGGCGATCTTCCGGTAGTTGATGTCGCCGGTCAGCTCGGTGGAGTCCTGGTTCTTCTCGTCCTTGGGCTGGAAGGTCCCGATCCCGATCCGGTCCTTCTCGGAGAAGATCAGCCGGTGGACCTTCACGTGCTCCACCACCTTGGCGAAGTCACCGTCGTTCTCGTTCATCAGCTGCTGGAACACGAAGCGGCAGGCGGGGCACAGCTCCGAACCGGAAGGGATGGTGAAGCCGCCCTCCGGGGGCGCCAGCTCCGGGTGGACCCGGGCGCGCCACTCCTTGGGGATGAGGTTCAACGGCTCCTCATTCATCGGGCACTTCATCTTCTCCTTCACCGAAGTGCCGTCCATCGACTTCTTGTCGTAGGTCCAGGAGAAGGTGTAGGCGGCGCCGTCCGGGGTGCGGCTGTACTCCTCCGCGCCCTTCTTCAGCAGCCGGGCGATGGTGGACTTGGAGGACCCCACCGGGCCGTGGAGCAGGATCACCCGCTTCTCGGTGCCGTACTGCTGGGCCGCGGACTTGAAGACGTTCACCAGCTTCATCAGCGGGACGTCGAGGCCGAAGATGGCGTCCTTGCCGCCGTGCCGCTCATCGGAGAAGAAGTTGTAGCGGATCAGCTTCTTCTTGTTGTCGATGTACTCGGTCTTCCCGTGGCTGAGGATCATGTCGTAGATCCTCTGGAACGCGGTGCGGGTCACCTTCGGGTTCTGGCGGACCAGCTGCAGGTAGTCCTCGAAGCTGCCCTCCCAGTTGAGCTCGGCGTACTGCTGCCGATCCTGGAAGGCGGCGATCTTCGAGACCCACGAGGTGTTGGACGTTTCCTTCATCACGCATCCTTCTGCCAACGGCGTTCGGACCAGGGGTGTGAAAAGGCCTCTCCATTATACGGACGCTCTTCGCGCTTCACAGAAGCGGGGAGGACACCCACATTCGGCAACTGAACGTCAGTCGCTCCGAATTGCATAACGGCGCTGTCACTGTCGCGCAGTGTGCGGTCCGATGTAGGGACACATGCCGGATCCGCATCCCATCCCCTTCAGCCAGGACCGCCCCCCGTCCTGGGTCCTTCCCGCGCTGCTGGCGCTGATGCTGTTGCCGCGTCTGGCGGTGTTCGGGGTGAACGAGAACCTCTACGGGGACTCGGTAGCCCGGATGGACCTGGCGCAGAGGTGGGCCCAGGACCCGCATTGGATCTCCTCCTTCGATGACGGGGCTCAACAATTCGGACCGCTGCACATCGCCCTGCTGGGGACCTCGCTGTGGCTGGACCCGGACCCGCTGCGCGCGGGGAGGTGGGTCAGCCTGTTGTTTGGAACGCTGTCGGTGCTGCCGCTGTTCGGGCTGACCCGGCGCCTGTTCGGTTGGCATGCGGGCGCCTGGGCCGGGGTGGGGTTGGCCCTGTGGGGGCTGCACATCCAGTGCTCCACCACCGCGGCCAGCGAGGCGGTGGCGCTGTTCTGGATGCTGGCCGCCTTCTACTTCGTGCAGCGCGCCCGCGAGCCGGGGCAGGTGCTGCCGCTGTTGTGGGGCGCGCTGTCCATGAACGTGGCCGCGGCGCTGCGTTACGATCCCTGGATGCTGATGCCCCTGCTGTCCGTCTCCTTCCTGATCGGGACGGACGACCGGGCGGCCGGGGTCACCCGCGCGATCCTCTTTGGCGCGCTGTGCGTGCCCTTCCCGCTGCTGTGGATGCACGGCAATGAAGTGGCGATGGGGGACCCGCTCTACCCGCTGAACTTCACCAACCAGTACCACCACGACTGGGCGGTCCAGGAGCTGGCGCGGATGGGGTCCTGGGCCTTCCGGTTGCGGGGGCTGTGGTTCTGGCCCGGGGCCGCGCTGTTCACCCTCACCCCGCTGGTGGCGCTGCTGGGCGCGCTGGGAGCGATCCGGGCCTGGCGGCTGCGGCCCGAGGCGCGCTGGTTGGGGGTGATGATCCTGGTCCCCACCGGCTACTACGTGGTGCGGATGGTGGGGCCCGCGGACTTCGTGCCCCTGGCCCGGTTCGCGATGCCCCAGCTGGTGTTGCTGCTTCCGTTCCTGGCCACCGGGGCCTGGTGGCTCTCCACCCGCCGGGTGCCCGCGCGGGCGCTGCTGCTTGCCTCCGCCCTGATCGCAGTCGGCTTCGGAGGGTGGCTGGCGGGGTTCACCCTGGACCGGGAGGGAAAGTGGGTGGACAGCTTCCGCCCGGTCAGCCCGATCTCCCGCAACCCGCCGTCGCTGCACGCGGTGATCAACTACCTGCGGGAGAATGCCCGGGAGGGGCGGGTGCTGCTGGATGCCGATCCGTCCTTCTGGGATCTGCAGCTGGGGGCGTTCCTGGAGTTCCCCGAGGACCGGCTGATCCGCGCCCGCTGGCCCGACCTGGCGGCGCGGCTGGCTGCGCCGCCCCGGTGGGTGGTGCTGTCCGCGGAGGGCTCACTGCAACGGATGCCCGGCCTGATCCTCTCCGGGGAGCAGCTGGTCTTGCCCGACGGGGTTCGCCTCCACCGGGTGCCCGGCCTGCCGGAGCCGTTGAGGGTCTACGGCCCCGGTTGACCCGGGGCGCGGCCACCCAGCCCGGCGCTTCGCAGGACCACCGCCACCAGGTCCGTCTGTCGCTGGGTGCCGGTCTTCTCCAGCAGACTCTTCAGCTGGGTGCGGACGGTGTGCTCCGAGGTTCCGCGGGATCCGGCGAACTCCGCCACCGTCCTCCCCTGGGCCAGCGCCACCGCCAGCAGGGCCTCGGTGGGGGTCAACTGGTGCACCTGGCCGATCAGCCCCGGGTCCAGCCGCGGGGCGGAGTGAGCCTCCTGGAGGACCACCAGGACCCGGGCGCGCGACTCTCCGGTCGCTCGCAGTGCGTGGTTGTCCCTCAAGGGCATCAGGATCAGCCGCAGCGCGTCGGCCTTCTCCCTCAGGACCTCCACCACCCCGGGCACCGCCCTCGCCTCGGGGCGGAGCAGCGGTTCGCAGAGCCGGACCGCCTTCTGCAGGGCGTCGGTGAACGCGGCGGCGGCGGCGGGCAACGTCACGCTCAGCTTCCCCTGGAGCACCTGCACCCCGTCCTCCGCCCTCAGCAACGCCTCGGCCAGCGCGTTCACCCCCAGCACCCGCCCCTGGGCGTCCAGGATCGCCACCGGCGGGCCCACCGCATCCAGCGCGGCTTGCAGATCCCGGCCCCGCCCCTCGGCGCTGTCCAGCAAGGCGCGCAGCCGCAGCGCCCGGCGCAGGTGCGGGAGCAGCCGCTGGAAGATCTCCACCTCGCCCTCGAAGGGCGCCCGGTCCGGCCCGCGCAGGAAGCACTGAGCGGCCAGCGTCTCCTCGTCCACCGGCAGGGTCATGAACAGCGAATAGCGGCAGTCGGCGCGCCGCAGGAAGTCGTTGTACAGCGCGCTCCGCTCGAACTCCTGGGGAGAGATCACCTGCACATCGGAGAACACCCGGCCCGGGTTGGCCTGGGCGATCACCTGCCGCGGGTCCTCTCCCTGGAACTCCCGGTGGTAGCGGGTGATGGTCTCTGCCTTCACCCCGTGGAAGCTGGGAGCCTCCAGCAGCGCCCCTTGCAGGTCGACCCGGAAGTGGTGGCCGATGTCCGCTTGGAGCAACCGGGACATCGAGGAAAGCATCGGCTCCCAGGGACCCCTGCCTTCTGCCGCCTCGTAGATGAGGTCGATGACTGCCTGCATTTCCAGGAATGCGGGGTCCATTTCCTGGATGATATAAAATTGCAGTACAGCGCGATAGGTCAGCCCCCGACGAGCTGGGCGATCAGCTGCGCCCTTCTGCCTACACCGGTCTTCTGCAGCACGGCGGAGACGTGGATCTCCACGGTAGAGACCGCGCAGCCCAGGGCGAGGGCGATTTCCTTGTTGGAACGGCCCTTTGCGAGCAGCTCCAGCACCTCCCGCTGGCGTCGGGAGAGCCGCCAGCGCAGCGCCGCCGCCTTGATCCGGTCCTCGGAGGTGGGGTTGGCCGCCGGTGCGGTCAGCAGACACGGCCCGGGAAGTCCGGTGTCTCCCAGCGGGGTGGCGGTCCAGTGGCCGTCGCTGCCTAACTTCAGCGCCCGCGCAATCCGAGGATGCACCTCCGACTGGGCGTCTCCCAGCAGGACCGAGGCCAGTGAATTGGCCAACTTGAGCTGGGCTGCACCGTCAAAAACCATCGCCGGGAACGGCAGCAACTCCAGGGTGGAGGTCAGGGCCCGGAGGACCAGCGACGGCTCCAGATCTGTGATGGGCGGAGGGGGCATTGCGCTTTCGAGCGATGAACTCCTCCCGAAAGTACAGGTCCGCTACGGGTCTTCGCGTACCCCAAACCGGGTATGCCTGGGCGATTTCCCCCCCTCGGCCCAGAGAGTTCTACCTCCGCTGGTGGCGGTGGAACTCGATCTGCCACTTGCGGACCTGCTCCTCGTGGCAGCGCAGGTCGGGGCAGAACACGTGGGTCCCATCGTTGCGTGAGACGAAGAACAGGTCGCTGCAGTCCAGCGGATCCAGCGCCGCCCGGAGCGCGGCGGCCCCGGCGCTGGCGATCGGCCCCGGGGGCAACCCCTTCACCTTGTAGGTGTTGTAGGGGTGGACCGCCTGCAGATCCTTGCGGGTGATGTTCTTCGAGTACCGCCCGTCGCGCAGCATCATCGCGTAGAGCACGGTGGGATCCGTGGCCAGCGGGATCCCCAGCCGCAGCCGGTTGTGGAACACGCAGGAGATCCGCGGCCGCTCCACCGGGGCGCCGGTCTCCTTCTCGATGATCGAGGCCAGGGTCAGCGTCTCCAGCAGGCCCAGCTTCACCCCCGGCTTCCGCTCCCGGTCCGCGCGGGCGTACTCCTCGAAGGTGCGGGAGATCATCTTCTGCAGCACCTGCGCTTCGGAGTAGGGCGGGGCGAAGTGGTAGGTGTCCGGGAAGAGGAAGCCCTCCAGGGTGCGGGTGGGCACCTTGGCCTGCTTGAGGAAGGCAGGGTCGGTGGCCAGCGCGCGCAGCTTGCGCAAATCCAGCTTCAGCTCCGACCCGGCGATCAACGGGAGGATCTCGTCCACCCGCAGTCCCTCCGGGATGGTGAACCGGTAGGTCTTCACCCGCCCCAGCACCAGCTTTTCCAGCACCTCCTCCGGGGTCTGCTCACCCTGGAACTCATACTCTCCGGCCTGGAGTCTGGCCCCCACCCCCTCCTGGCGGATCAGCCCGTAGAACTCCTCCGCGCTGCTGACCACCCCCGCGGTCTCCAACCGGCGGGAGAGGGTCCGGGGGCCGGTGCCGCTGGGCACCTCCACCCGCTTGGCGCTCTGCGTCCCGAAGGGCCGGGTGGCGAAGTGCGAGAGCCGCTCCTGCCGCCACCAGTACCACCCGGCGCCCGCGGCCCCGGCCAGCCCCAGCAACACCACCAACCCCAGCCTCAGCCGCTTCACGACTCCTCTTCCTCCCGCGCCGCCCGCGCCTCCCGACCGGCCCGCCCATCCAGCCATCCTTGCAGGATGTAGCTGGCCGCCAGCTGGTCGATCAGCTCCCGTCGCCGCTCGCGGCGCACGTCGCCTTCGATCAGCACCCGTTGGGCGGCCACCGTGGACAGCCGTTCGTCCCAGTATTCGAGGGACACCCCCAGCTTGGCCTCCACCGCCGCCCCGAACTTCCGGGACGCCTCCGCCCGGGGGCCCTCGCTGGCGTCCATGTTCAAGGGCAGGCCGACCACCACGTGGGTGACCTCGTAGTCCCGGGCCAGCTTGGCCAGGGCCTCCAGGTCCACCCGCAGGCTGGTCCGGCGCACGGTGGTGATCGGCTGCGCCGTCATCCCCAGCGCATCCGAGATCGCCACGCCCACCGTCTTGGTTCCGACGTCCAGGCCCATGGTCCGCACCCGACCCTCTTAGCGCATCCCGGCCCCGGGACCGCCATCCGTCGTCTGGGACCGGCGACCGGCAAGGGGATCGGGACAAGCCACCGGAACCACAAGGGGAGGGGAGCGCTTCATCGCTGGCCCCGGGGCTGCACAGGGGTGCTGGGCCTTCAACCCCACACGAGGTTCAAACATGAGTCAGATGAATCCGCTCAGCATGATCGGCGCGCTCGATCCCATCTCGATCGGGATCGATCTGGGTGCGCAGTTGCTTGGGCTTCCCCCCGAGGTCAAGAACGCCGCCAAGATCGTGGTCGGCGTGATGACCGGCGACCTGATCTGCGCCGCCAACGGCGCGATCGGCCTCGCCGGCAACATGGCCGAGGTGGCCCAGACAGAGTGGAAGCCGTCTCAGTACGGCGCCTCCGGACAGGGATACGCGCCCCCCGGAAACGACAGCCACCGCGCCTCGACTCCCTCCGCGGCAGGCGGGTCCTCGTCGCAGTCGGTGGACAATCAGCCCACCACCGGCGGCACCCCGAACTGCGGACCCACGCCGGCAGCAGGCGGAAAGGGCGCAGTGCTCACGGCCGCGGATCGCGAGTGGTACGCCGCCTGGGGGGTGCTGGAGACCAACTTCGATAAGGCGGAGACCGCGGGCTTCGGGCTGCGGGACGGCTTCCTGACCTGGAATGACATCCGGCAGCTGGCGAACCGCTCGGATGTCTCTTCGGAGGTGCGGAACGCGGCCGCGGTCATGCTCGAGAATCCCGAACGCTTCCAGCAGGAGGTGATGGCGCGTGGGACCCGGAATGTGCTCACGGGTGCCATGGGCCTCAATCGGGACGACCTGCTGCTGATGGTCCGGGAAGGCCAGCGCCGGGGTGCCTTTGAGCCGGTGACGGGAAACGGGGGGCCGGGTGGGGGCTGCGTGGGCCCCACTGGCAGTGGGGCGGGCGGCCCCAGCGCCGGCGGAGGTTCACCGGTCACCGGTGGAAGCGGCGGGGTTGGCGGGACCGGCGGAGCCTGCACGCCCGGCGGCGTCTCCAGCGGAGGCGGAGTCGGAGCACAGGATCCCATCGACGCGATCATGAACGACCCGACCTTGAGCACCACCGAGAAGGCCGAGGCGATCCTGATGGAGATCATGAACTCGCTGGACGGCGAAATGATGGGCCTCCTGAAGAAGATGCAGAAGGTCCGCAAGGAGCAGGCGGGGGCCGGGGATGACCAGGAGAAGTCGGCCGATCTCGCCTCCAGCATGGAGCAAATGCAGCACCAGCTGCAGAAGGTCATGGAGCGCCGGACGCAGATGTTCAGCCTGCTGACCAACATCTCCAAGCTGTCTCACGAGGCCTCGATGCAGGCCGTCAACAACATGCGGTCGTGATGCCATGGGACGAATTCTGAAAATGGGAGCCGACACAATGCAGACCGAACAGATGAAGACCAAGCTCCGTGCCTATTCGCGCGGAGAGATGACGTGGGCAGAGGTGGAGGGCATGACCTTCGAGGAGGCCAAGGCGATCGCGCAGGTGGGCTGCGATCTGGCCGCGGCCGGCCGGCTGGAGGAGGCGCGGATCATCTTCGAGGGGCTGGTGGAGGGGAACCCCAAGGACTCCGCCAGCCGCGCCGCGCTGGGCACCGTGTACCAGAAGCTGGGTCGGGTGGAGGAGGCGGTGGCCGAGTACTCCGAGGCGCTCGCACAGGACCCCAAGAACCCGGTGGCGCTGGGCAACCGCGGCGAGCTGCGGCTCAAGCGGGGGGACCGGGAGGGGTTCCGCGATCTGGCGGAGGCGGTCCACGCCGATCCCCATGGTGAGACCGCCGCCGGACGCCGGGCCAGGTCGCTGATCAAGGCGGTGACCCTGATCGCGGTGGAGCAGGCCAAGGCGCAGGGCTGAGGAAACCAGGTCCGCTGTCGCGGGGGTGGGGGAGGGAGAGGGGCGGCGGCGGACCGGGAGTCAGGGCAGGAGCCGGTGCTCCGCTCAGCAGCAATGCCAGGTCTCCGGGCGGTGACCTGGCAGCGGGTGTCGGCGGGCGGGCAGGGCTTGGGGGCTCTATGGGGGCTCGCCCGTCGACACCTGTTTTTTCTCTTCCGGCGCTGGCCGCCAGCGCTCGGCGAACTCCACCCGCTCCGCCAGCGGAGGGTGGGTGGCGCTGCGCAGCACCAGCCAGCGGGGCGGCTGGGGATCGCACTTGTTGATCCGGCACAGCTTGACCAGCATCGAGCGGAAGGCGCCCGGGTCCCCGGTCAGCTCGATGCCCCGGGCATCGGCGGATCGCTCCCGCTCGCGGGAGAGGTAGCCGGTGAGCGGGGAGGTGAGGCTCAGCAGCAGGTAGATGGAGATGGTGGCCAGCGGCAGGGTGCGGATGTCGGCCGGATCGGTCACCCCCCACCAGCGCCGACGGGCGGCGACCCGGAACAACCCCGCCAACAGGCCCAGGAAGGCGGGCAAGGCCAGGGCGGCGGCCACCCGGTTGAGCCACTTGGACTCGCCGACATGGGCCGCCTCATGGGCGACCACCGCGGAGAGCTCCTCGGGGGAGAACTGCTCCACGATCACATCGTTGAGCAGGATGGTCCGGGTGGGGCCCTGCCCGGCGAAGTAGGCCCCGGCCCGGCGGCTGACCCGGGAGGTCTTCTCCACCCGGATGTCCGCGTACTCCACCTCCGCCAGGGACAGCACCGACTCCAGCTGGGTCCGCAGCGGCCCCGGCTCCAGCGGCTGCTGGTCGAAGTACAGCCGGGCCCGGTAGGGGTCCAGCGCGGAGGAGATCAGCATCAGCGCGCCGCAAGTCAGCCCCAGCGGCAGCCACCAGTGGGGCAGCCGTCGGGCCAGCCCGTACATGCCGAAGGCCAGGGTGCCGCGCAGGAAGGTGGTGGCGGCCAGCCCCTTGAACCAATCCCAGGCGAACGCCGCGTGGCCATAGGTGGAGAGCTGGAAGCGGCGTTCATGCCACTCGAAGTAGAGCGCGGCGGGGAGGTTGGCCAGCACCAGGGTGAAGTAGGTGGCCACCGCGAACAGCAGCGCTGTGCGCCACCCCGGCCCCTTCCACAGCCGGTCCAGCGTCTGGAGCACCACCCGAAGGACCGGAAGCCGACGCAGTCCGCCCAGCCGCCGGTCCAGCCAGCCGGCCAGTCGGCTCGAACCGGCGTACAGCGGCCGCACCAGCAACCCCAGGATCAGCGCAATCAGCAGCAGATCGCTGACCTCGCTGACCAGCGCGTAGAGGTACTTGGGGCGGTGGTAGGCCGCCGCCTCCGCCAGCTCCGCGGCGGTGAGGAAGGAGGGGGTCACCCCTGGGCGAGCGCGCCCGGGGACGACGGGCCGACCCGGGCGCTGGTCTCCGCCGCCTCCGCGTCATGGACCAGGCGTTCCTTCATCTTCTTGAGCGACTCCCGGGTGTTCTCGATGAACGGCCCCGAGGTCCCCACCCGCTCCGCCGCTTCCAGCGTCTGCTCGTAGACCGCGATCGCCTTGGTGATCAGCACCCGGACCTTCTTGCGCAGCTCCAGTCGGTACTCCCCCGCCTCCTCCGGGTTCAGCTCCGGCGGAGGGCTGGAGGCCAGGATGTGCTCGTAGAGATCCTCGTACAGGTTGCCGATCCGCTGACCGGCCGCGGTGGCCCAGTACCCGTTGCCGATCCGGATCGCCCGCAGGTAGTGGCCCTGGGCGCTGAGCAGCAGCTGGGCCTTGTGCTCCAGATCCTCGGCCAGCGCGTCCACGCCCTTGGCGCCGTCCAGCACCACCGTCTGGTAGCCAAGACGGTACAGCTCGCCCAGGAAGAACTGGGCCTGGCCGGGGAAGTAGTCGTTGACCTCCGACTTGTCCGCCAGTCGGTCGTACTTCTCCACCGCGGACCTCAGCGTCGTCTCCGCCTCCTCCCGGCGCCCGCTCTCCACCAGGCACACCCCCTCCTGCACCTGCGCCTCCAGCTGCCGGCCCACCGGCAGATCGGTGCGGGCGGCCAGGGTGTGGAGCAGTCCGGCGGCCTCGGCGAAGCGGTCCAGGTGGTACAGCGCCTCCGCGGCGCGAAAGGCCGCCTCCAGCCGGTCTCCCGGAGGAGCGGTGGGGTCCGCCACCGGCTGGAAGCGCAGATGGGCCTCCTCCCACCGCTGCTGCTTCTGGAAGGCCAGCCCGGCGTTGAACAGCGCCGCTTCCCGGTGGCGGCTGTCCGGGAAGGAGCTGGCCAGCCGGTCGAAGTACCGGATGGCGGCGTTGAGCTCATTGGCCGCGAACTTCGCCGACCCGGTGGCGAACAGCTCCTCGTCGTTGAGCCCCTCCAGCGCCGGGTCCCCGGTGATTACCTCCGGATCGAAGGCCACCTCCTGGCGGGGGCGCGAGGTGGCACAACCGGCCAGGGAGAGGAGGAGGGCGGTGGAGAGGAGGACTGCGATGCGCATTGTGCTTCACCTCGGTACTGGGCGGTCAGACACCCGCCGAGCCGGGCGGTTCCTGAGTGGAGTCTAAGGGTGAATACCGGTTCCGGCAGGCGATGATCGACCGGGGTTCAGTTCGGCGGCGGACTACCGGGGAAGGGGAGGGGGAAGCGGGTAGGCCTCCTCGACGGTCCCGTGGTCACTCAGGCCCATCGCCTCCCGCTGGACCACCAGGTACCAGCGCTGCTTCTCCGCCTCCGCCCACAGCCTCCGGTACTCAGCCGAGAGCTCAAGGCGTTGCTTGTCGGTCGCCGCAGCCAGCCGGGGACGCAGCTCGGTGAGCTGGGAGATCAGCGCCTCCAGATGGTGACCGACCCGCTTGAGGGCGGAGGCGCGCTCCTTGCGCAGCTCCACCTCGATCGCCAGGACCCCGCCGATTGGCTCGCTTCCCATGGGCCCGAGGATAACCGGGGGGCGTCAGGGGCGCAGGGGCTAGCCGGCCCGCTCCAGTTGGCGGACGCCCATCAGATACTCGCTGGTGGTCCACAGCGCCCGCAGGTCGTGCACATCCAGCTCGAAGCGGGGGATCTCGATCAGCGGACAGTTTCCGCACTGCTGGCGGATCATCGCCAGTCCCTGGGCATCCTGCGCGGCCAGCACCGCGGCCTCCTCCAGGGTCCGCTCCGCCTTCTCCCGCAGGCCGGGGGGCAGGGCCCGGGCCTGTTCGAAGGCCGCCGGCGGCACCGGGGGATGGACCCGGTTCACCACGATCGCGCCCACGTGCATCTTGTTCTGCAACAGCAGCCGGTGGAAGTGCATCACCTCATCCAGCCGCTCCGGGGCGGGGATGGTGACCAGCACAAACGAGGTGTGCGGGTCCGCCAGCAGCTCCCGCACCGCCTGGGTGCGTTCGCGGAACCCCTCGTTCATCCCGCTCATCGCGGACATGAACGTCGCCAGCTCGGCCAGGGTGTCGGTGCCGGTGAAACGGGAGAGGGTCTTGGCGACGTAGCTGCCGCCCAGGTTCATCAGCTTCAGGCCCACCTTGCCCGCGGCCAGCGCCGGGGAGAGCAGCCAGCGCGCGGCCTCGTTGTCCAGGAAGTCCAGCACCCGGTTGGGCGCGTCCAGGAAGTCCAGGGCGTGCGCGGTGGGCGGGGTGTCCAGCACGATGGTGGCGTAGTCCCGCTGGTTGCGAAGCTGCCACAGCTTCTCCAGCGCGATGTACTCCTGGGATCCGGCCAGCCGGGTGGAGAGCGCCTTGTAGAAGCGGCTCTCCAGGATCGCCGCCCGCTTGTCCGCCGGGGCGTGCCGCGCGATCAGCTCGTCCCAGGTCTGCTTCATGTCCAGCATCATCGCGTGCAGCGGGGCCTGGGCGGTCAGCCCCGCGGCCTGCAGCTGGGCCTCCGGGATGCGGGCCTCGGTGTTCCCCAACTCTTCCAGACCCAACGAGTTGGCCAGCCGTTTGGCCGGATCAATGGTCAGCACCAGGGAGCTGCGACCCTCCACCGCGGTCCGCAGGGCGAGGGCGGCGGAGACGGTGGTCTTGCCCACCCCGCCGGCGCCCACGCAGACGATCACCCGCGCGCTGCGGGTGACCTCCTGGAGAGGAGAGCCGCTCATGCGCTCTCCGAGACCAGCGAGGCCAGCTGGGCGGAGAGCTGGTCGATGCTGGCCGCCCCGAAGTCGGGCACGTAGAGGCGGGGCAGGGTGTACACCGGGGCCCGCTGCCCGGTGCGCAGCCGCTGCAGCGCCTCGGCGGACATCCGCTCCCGGGTCAGGTGTCCGTGGATCATCGCGTTCAGCGCTTCCCCCTGGCCGGCCGCCGCCGCCTGCTCCTCCGCCGAGAAGCGGGGCGGGATGTGGCCGTTGAGGACCACCGCGCCGGTGGTGATCCGGACCTTGGTGCGCAGTTCCTGCTCCAGCTCCAGGGTCTCGTTGATCGGCATCTCCTCCGGCAGCGCCACCAGCACCGCGGTGGTGGTGCCAGGATCGATCAACAGGTCCCGCATCTTCTCCGCCTCCACCAGCAGCGGCCCGGCGGGCACGGTGTCCACCAGCACCTGGGGCACCGAGAAGAAGGTCACCGCGTGCCCGGTGGCCGGCGCGTCCACGATCACCCGGTCGAAGCGGAAGCCGCCGGAGGAGTCCCGCTCCTGCACGTGGTAGAGGATCTTCCCCAGCAGCACCAGCTCCTGCACCGAGGGCAAGAAGCGCAGGAAGTACTTCACCAGCCGGTTCTCGAAGACCGCCTTGTAGACGGTCTTGAACTTCAGGGTCATCAGCGCGTACTCGCGCATCGCCTCTTCCGGCCGGACGTTCACCCCCCACAGGTTCTTGTCCACCAGGGCGATCTCCGGCCCCAGCTCCGGCTTGCCCAGCAGGCGGGAGATCCGCTCCTGCGCGTTCACCTCGCAGATCAGCGTCTTGTAGCCCGCGCGGGCCGAGGCCAGGGCCAACGCCGCCGCCACGGTGCTCTTGCCCACGCCACCCTTGCCGCTGACCAGCAGCAGCCTCTTGTCCAACACCGCCGCCATGAGTGGGCCTGGACATAGGAATGGGGCGGGGGAGTGTCAACGCGAGCTTTGGGGAAGATGGGGCCGCTTGACACCTCCGGCCCCCGAAACGATTGTGCGCCGCACTTTCGCCCCGGATGCGCCGGGGCCTCCTCCTCGAGAGTTCCATGCTGAAGAACAACCCCGTGATGAAGAAGCTGGTCGAGACTGGTGAGCAGGGCGTGGGCAAGATCGCGCAGCAGCTGCTGTCGAACGAGAAGTTCGTGGCCACCGTCCAGCAGCTGGTCTCCCGCTCCCTGCAGGCCAAGGGGATGCTGGACAAGAGCCTGCGCACCGCGCTCTCCACCATGAACCTGGCCTCTTCCGCGGACATCGAGACCCTGCGCGGCAAGGTGGCGGATCTGGAGAAGCTGCTGGGCTCCATCGAGTCCAAGGTCGACTCGCTGGGCAAGAAGTAGCTCCCCGACGATGCGCCGGATCGCGTTCATCAACGAGAAGGGCGGCACCTGCAAGACCACGCTGGCGGTGAACGTGGCCGCCTACCTGGCGATGCACAAGCAGCTGCGGGTGCTGCTGGTGGACCTGGACACCCAGGGGCACGCCGGCAAGGCGCTGGGCCTGGATGTGCGCGCGATCACCCCCAACGTGTTCCACCTGCTCTCGGATCCCAAGGTCACGCTCCCGCAGGTGATCCACCCCAGCGCGATCCCCGGGCTGGACGTGCTGCCCTCCTACAAGCAGATGTCGGAGTTCCCGGTGGTGGCCCACACCCGCCCCCGCAAGGAGCACCTGCTGGCGGCGCGGATCGAGGAGGCGGAAGCGCTGGGCTACGGGGCGGTGGTGTTTGACGCGCCGCCCTCCCTGGGGCTGACCACCATCAACATCCTCTGCGCCGCCTCGGAGATCGTGGTCCCGGTGGCGCTCAGCTACCTCTCACTGGATGGCTGCGCGGAGGTGGTGGACACCGTCCGTCAGGTCGCCGAACAGCACGGGCGCAGCCAGCTGCGGGTGACCCGGGTGGTGCCCACCCTCTATCGGAAGACCGCCCTGGCCGACGCGATCCTGGCCAAGCTGCACGAGTACTTCCCCCACGAGGTGGCGCGCACCCCGCTGGCGTTGAACGTGAAGATCGACGAGGCCCAGAGCCACGGTCAGACCATCTTCGAGTACGCCCCCACCAGCAAGGGCGCCGCGCTGCTGGCCGAGATCGCTGAAGAGCTGTTCCTGGCCGGCGCCGATTCCGCCCAGCGCGCCAGCGCCTGAGTGCGACGGGCCTGACCCGCGCGCTGCTCCGGGGCCGGTTCGCTGCCCACCGGGGAGCCGGCGCCTCCAGTGGGCGCTAGCCGGCTCCACCGTGGGAACTACTTCGTCTTCTCCCGCTCCAGTTCCTCCACCTTCTTCTCCAACTCCTCCAGGCGGTTCACCAGCGCCTGCAGGTCGCGGCCTACCGCGGGCAGGCTGCCGACCACGCCCTCCACCACCCCGCGGACCTGGTCGTCCACCTTCTTCTGGAACTCCTCCCAGGTGCGCTGCGAGGCGCGCATCATGTCCGGGGCGGCGCTGCTGGAAGGCGGGGTCTGGCCCTCAATCACCGACCCGTCCTCGCGGCGCAGCAGCTTGTCGATCCGGTGCTCCGCCTCCTCACGCAGCGAGGCCACCCGGGGAGTGAGCTCCTTCTGGATGAACCCGGTCAGCGACTCTCCCGGCCGGCGGATGATCTCCCGGAGCATCGAGAGCGGCATCTGGCTCTTCTTCTTCTCCTCCTCGAAGATGATCTGCGCCAGGGTGACGGTGGTCAGGTCATCCTTGGAGCGGTTGTCGACGATCCGCACCTCGACGCCGTTCTTCACCATCTCGGCGATCTCATCGAGCGTGACGTAGCGGCTCTCCACCGTGTCGTAGAGCTTGCGGTTGGTGTACCGCTTGATGATCTTCGGGTCCTTTGCGGTCCCCGGGCCCGTCGCCGTTTCGGCCTCGTTCATTTCGGATTCGCCTCGGTGCTCACACGTGTCCAGCACGGACTCTGTGTGACGCAATGCGTTCGGGCGGTGTAGCACCCTGGCAAGCGGACGGGCAAGCCCCTGGATTCACGGGAGGGCCGGTCAGGCAGGCGGCGATCTGGGAAGTCGCCGCCGGGGACGGGTGGGCCTATACTCGCCGCTCCCGCGCGATGATCGTCAAGTGTGAAAGCTGCCAGACGCGGTTCCGGATCCCTGACGAGAAGGTGACGGAGAAGGGCGTCAAGGTCCGGTGCACCAAGTGCTCCCACACCTTCCGCGTCTCCAAGACCGCCTCGCCTGCCGAAACCGCCCCCGCCGACCCGTTCGCGCAGTTCGCGCCCGCCGCGGATCCGCCGATGGACCAGGCCACCCGCCCCGGCCTCTATGCGCACGGCGTCGCGGCCAGCAAGCCGGCCCCGGCCCGCGCCCAGAGCAGCGCCCCGGCGGATCTCTCCGACCTGTTTGGCTCGGCCCCCGAACCGTCCGCCCCGGCCGTCCCCCTCCCTGCCGCGTCGGCGCCCCGCGGCGCCGCTGCCCCGGGCTCGGCCGGTGAGGACTACTCGGACGTCTTCAACGCCCCCACCCGGGTGGCGATGGTGCCCCCTGCCGCGGCGCCGCCCACCCGTGCCGCCGCCACCCAGCTTTCGCGGGCGGTCAACTCCGTCCCTCCTCCGGCCCCGCAGAGTTCGGCGCCGCTGGAGCTGTCTGCCGATCCCTTTGCCGCCCAGCCCTCGCAGTTGCTGGCCGACCTGCCTCCTCCGGATGACCTGTTCGGTGGGCTCACCGGACCGCAGGCCCAGCTGACCACCAGCGGATCGCACCCGCTGGACCTGGGGGCCGGGGCACCGGACCGCGGGCTGTTCGACATCCCCGAGCCCAGGGAGCCCGCGCCCGCACCGACTGCCGGGGACGCCGACCCCTTTGGCAGGTTCGGACAGTCGGAAGATCCGTCGCCGCCAGAGACCGATCAGGTCTCGGAGGTGCCCAGCGCCACCGTGCAGAAGCCCGCCGGACGCCCGGAGGACGCGCGCGGCCTGGAGGAGGGGAAGGGTTCGGGAGTGGCCCGCCGCTTCAGCGGGCTGATCGTCAATGTCTCGGTGGCGGCCCTGCTGGTGGTGGTGCTGCTGACGGTGGGTTCGGTGTACCTCAACGAGGGCAAGCTGAACCTCTCCGAGCTCTCGGTGGAGAAGGCGCGCGAGCTGTTCCTGCCCGCCCGCACCCTGGTGGTCCGGGACGTCTCCAACGGCCTCTACGACACCGCCCAGGGGCGGCCGGTGTTCTTCGTCCGCGGCGAAGTGGAGAACCGCGGGGAGGGCGCCGGCCGGGCCCGGGTCCGGGCGGAGATCCTGGACGGCGAGACCCTGGTCCGCTCGGTGGAAGGCTTCGCCGGCGAGGTTCCCACCCCTGAGGCGCTGCACGCGGTGCAGAGCGCGGAGGACGTGCGCGCGCTGACCCAGCGGCTGGATCGCGGCGCCCAGCCGGTGGCCCCCGGCGCCCGGGTCTCCTTCCTGCTCGCCTTCTACGAGTACCCGCCCGACCTGGCCGCCTATCGACTGCGGGTGACCGTGCTCCCGGAGGACGGCGCCGCCGCCTCGCGCTGATCCCGCTCATGGCCTCGCGCGAGGAAGCCAGAGGGGTGGCCCGCCGGCTCCATGGCCTGGGTGGAGGGCAGGAGCTGGTCCGCAAGGCCGCGGCCCGCGAGCTGGCCCGACGCGATCCGGTGGACGCCAACGAGCTGGTCGGCGAGCTGGTGGCGCTGGCCCGGGCGGGGGACGAACCCTCCACCTGTGTGCTCCGGGCCTTCGTCCAGGCGCTGGAGTTCGAGACCGACCAGATCCCCCATGCGCAGCAGCTGGCCCGGCTGGCCGCGGTGCAGTCGCTGTACACGGTGGCCGCGCTGTTCCCCGGCGGGGCGCCCCGGCTGCAGCAGCACCCGGAGGCGGCCAGGCGCGCGGACGCGGTGAACTTCAGCGAGTCGCTGGGGCACCAGAAGATGAAGGCGCGCAACTCGCGCGATCCGGACGAGCTCTCCCGCTACGCGATGAACTCCAATCCGCTGGTGATGCGGAACCTGCTGCTCAACCCCAGGCTGACCGAGCCGCTGGTGGTGCGGATCGCCTCGCGCCGACCCGCCCGGCCAGAGGCGCTGCTGGAGCTGTGGCGTTCCCCGCGGTGGGCCAGCCGCCATTCGGTGCGACGGGCGCTGGTGTTCAATCCGTACGTGCCGCCGGACGTGGCCGCCAAGATCGTCCCCCTGCTCAACGGGGCGGACTTGCAGGAGCTGGCCTCCGACACCTCGGTGCACCCCGCGCTCCGGGACCAGGCCAAGCTGCTGCTGGTCGAAGGGAGGCCCAGGGTCCAGGCGGTCGACCTGGAGGATGACCCCTCGACCATCAACTGAAGCTCAGTTGGGATTTGCGCGCTCCCGGACCCTCGTGCATGTTGCAGACATGCCGCTGGGCGTCGGAGAGATCCTCCTCATCTTGTTCGTGTTGCTGGTCGTCTTCTCCGCCTCGCGGATGGGCGCGCTGGGCAACGCGCTGGGCAAGTTCGTCTACTCCTTCCGCAAGGCAGCCGGCGGCAAGAACCTGGTGGACGTGACCCCGCCGCGCAAGCACTCCCGGGACTGATCCCCCTCCCAGGTCGGCGGTCTTCTCCCATGCAACTGCTCGCGCACCGTGGAGCCAGCGCGGAGGCTCCGGAGAACACCCTGGAGGCGTTCGCCGAGGCCGTCCGACAGCAGGCGGACGGGGTGGAGCTGGACGCGATGGTCTGCGGTTCGGGCGAGGTGGTGGTCTGCCACGACGAGACCCTGGAGCGGCTGGCCGGGGTGGAGGTGGCGGTGGGCACCACCCCCTATCCGCAGCTGAGGGAGCTGGACGTGGGGACCCCGCTGGGCTTCGGCCGGGCGCGGATCCCGCTGCTGGAGGAGGTGCTGGACCTGCTGCCGGCCTGGATGGTGGTCAACATCGAGCTCAAGTGCGACACGGTGGAGGACCGCGGCCTCTCCTGGAAGGTGGCCCGGCTGGTCGAACGCCGCAAGCTGGAGGAGCGGGTGATCCTCTCCAGCTTCAACCCGCTGTGCCTGTTCCGGGTGGCGGCGGTGGCACCGCCGCTGCGCCGCGGCCTGCTGATCGACCCCGACAAGCGCTTCCTGTGGCAGAACGCGGTCACCCGGCCGTTGACCGCCAACTTCTCGGTCCACCCCCATCACTCCCAGGTGACCCCGGCGCGGCTGCGCGAGTGGCGGGCGGCGGCGCTGGAGGTGGCGGTGTGGACGGTGGACGATCCGCAGCTGGCCGGTAGCCTGCGGGACGCCGGGGTGGGGTACTGCATCACCAACCGCCCGGCGGCGCTGCGCGCCGGGCTGGGTTAGCGGTCCTCAGTAGTCCAGGCCCACGGTCACGCTGAGCACGCCCAGCCCGGGCACTGCCCGGTTGCCGGTGGTGGAGCGCAGCGGGATCTGTCCCATCGCCGAGAAGGATCCCTCCACCGCGATCTGCACGATCCCTCCCACGAAGCGGGCGCCGGCATAGAAGCGGTTGTGGGCGGAGTTCGCCCCGAACATCTCGATCGGGTCGTAGGCCACCGTACCCTGATCCATCGCGTCCACGGTGGAGATGGAGTCCGCGTAGGAGCGGGTGGGATCGAAGTCCAGCGGCTTGCCGGTCTCCGCGCCCACGAACACCAGGTTCCAGCCGCCGTAGGGGGTGAGGGTGACCATCCCGCCGATCGCGAACTGCTTGCCCACCCCGATGTCCAGGCCGCCGGCCCCCACGTCGAAGCTCTGGGTGTTGAACAGCTTGTTGCCGTGGATCCGCAACCCCACGTCGGGCAGGTAGGCGAAGCCCTCGTTCACCGCCCACTTGATCTCCCAGGAGCCGGCGAACATCGCGCTCTTGTCCAGCCAGGCCAGGCGGGTCCCGAACTCAAACGAGAAGGGCAGCCCCTTGCGGAAGTGCACCGCGGGCATCAGCAGAGGAGAGCGACCTTGGAACCCGGCCCCCTGGGTGGGCATGTGGAACTGGTCCGCGTTGAGCGGATCCGGGGCGCCATCCGAGTCCGCGTCCACCGGGGTGACCCCGTTGAGGTACACCACCCCCAATTCCACCGACAGCGCCCAGGCGGCGTGGCCCAGGGTCTCCGGCGGGGTGAGGTTCACCGAGGTCAGCGCCGCGCCCATCTGCTTGGCGAACACCTGCCAGTTGGTGTTGGCGTCCAGCGCCAGGCCCCCCTGGAGCGGGTTCCCCAGATCGGTGATCCGCAGGTCGTTCTGCCCGAAGGCCACCGCCGCCGCGCTCCACACCGCCAGCACCAGGGACCGATTCAGCTTTCCAAGACGCATCCGCAGGACCCCTTCAAGAACCGGCCAGTGTCCGCGCCTTTGAAAAGAGAACGGCGCGGGCCCCTGGAAGGTAGCCCGCGCCGCGAAAAGGGGTCAATAAATCAGGCGGTTACTGCCGGTGCGGCCTACTGCACCTTGGCCTTGGCGCCGGACTCGGAGACCTGCTGGGCCCAGGAGGCCGGGCGCCGGCGGATCACCAGGCTGCGCCGGGAGGCGAAGTCCTGGGTCTCCCGGGCCACCACCATCACGTTGTTGTTCCCCTCCTTGAGCGGGAACTCGGTGGTGAACTGGAACCCGGCGCCCTCGGTCTGGGCGGTGACGCTCTTGAAGTAGACCTTCTGGTCGTTGACCAGCACGTACAGGTCCAGGTTCCGCCGCGCGCCCTCCACCTTGCCGGAGAGGGTGAACTTGTCGGTCTCCGCCACCATCCCGCCCTTGGACGGCTCCACGTTCAGGCTGATGGTGGGCGGGGTGCGGGCGGCGATGTAGGTCAGCTCCTTGGGCAGCGAGGCCCGGCCGCGGATCTCCTTGCCCTCGGTGGCGGAGACGAAGGCGAAGCGGTCCTTGGCGATCTCCACCTTGTAGAAGCCGCCCGACTTGCCCAGCACCGAGACCACGCTGGCCTTGGGGACCTCGGCGATCACCTGCGCGTCGCTGGCCGGCGCGGCCAGCAGCTGCGCCTTCTCGCTCAGCCGCAGCGAACCCTTCTTGGCCTCCACCACCGAACCCTCCTGGGCCACCGGCAGCTCCAGCTTCTCGGTGGAGAACTCCTCCAGCGGCTCGTCGAGGATGGCGAACTTCAGCGGGAAGGTCTCCCCGCTGTAGCCCTTCTTCACCAGGAAGGAGAAGCGGGCGGTCTTGGTGGCGCCGGGGGCCAGCTCGCCGATCTGGAAGCGGCCCTTGTCGATGAAGATGTTCTCGTCCGCCCCATTCTTGATCTGGGCGAAGGTCTCCAGCGCCGCGCCCTTGCCGGTGTTGGTCACGTCCACCAGCAGGGTCACCTGCTCGCCACGCTGGACCACCCCGTCCCCGTTGCAGGCCTGGCAGTCATCCTGGATCTGCCAGTTGAAGGCGAAGGTGGGGCGGGGCAGCTCCACGAAGTTCAGCTCGGAGAGGATGGTCTCCGCCAGCTCGCCCTGGTCGTCGAAGAACTTCACCGTGACCGCGTCCCGGCGGGAGGTCAGATCCTTGGGCAGCCGCACCGGCACCTTCCAGGTGCGCTTCTGGCCCGGGGCCAGCGCGCCGAACACGAACTCCCGGCGATCCAGCAGCGGGTTCTCCGAGTCGGTCCAGGCCCGCACCCGCTTCACCGGGGCGCTGCCCTTGTTCTCCACCGTCAGCACCAGCTCCAAAAGCTCGCCGGCCACGGTGGCCACCTCGCCTCCGGGGGTGAGGGTGGCGGAGAGCTGAACGTTCTTGGGGGTGGGCCCCTTGGACCAGTCGATCCCCAGCGAACCGATCGCCCCGTTGATCCGCTCCTCCTCCTCGGTCTGCCGCTTGGCCACGAAGGCCTTGCCCTGCTGCAGCATCTTCTGGCGGTGGGTGGCGGGGGCGGCCAGCACGTAGTCCCGGGCGAAGAGGACCTCGAAGTCCTCCTTCACCTCGTCCTGGGTCTCCGCGTCCATCTGGTCGTCCAGGTTCTCGTCCACGCCCTGCACGTCCACGTCCAGCAGCGGGTCCCGCTCGCCGTGCTTCTTGTCGGCGCCCTGCAGCTTCTGCTCGATCGCCTTGGGGGACTTGCCCTCCTCCTTCAGCTGGTCCCGGGCCGCCACGTCCTGCTGCTTGCCCAGCTCCTTGAGGTACTTGAGCTCGTAGAGGGACTTCTCCTTCCCAAGCACCTCTTCGCGCTTGGAGGCCACCTTGCCGTCGCTGGTGTTGCCGAAGTGCGAGTCCAGATCCGCCTCCCCCATCGACTTGCGGGGGGCGAACACGTCCAGCCGCTGCTCGGTCACCCGGGTGGGGACCAGCTGGATGTCGGGGACGATCCCCACCTCCTGGATCGAGACGTCACCGGGGGTGAGGTACTTGGCGATGGTCAGCTTCAGCGCGCTGTCGTCCGGGAAGTCGTACAGCACCTGCACCGATCCCTTGCCGAAGGTCTGCCGGCCGATGATCACCGCCCGGTCCAGGTTCTTCAGCGCCCCGGCCACGATCTCCGAGGCGGAGGCGGAGCCGGCGTTGACCAGCACCGCCATCGGGAAGGCGTCATCGTATTCGTCGCGGTGGGCGCGCTTCTCCTCCCGCAGCTTGTCCGAGAGCCCCACGGTGGCGACGATCGTCCCCTGGGACAAGAACAGGTCCGAGACCTGGATCGCCTGCTCCAGCAGGCCGCCGGGGTTGCCGCGCATGTCCAGCACCAGGCCCTTGAGCCCGCCCGCCCCGGCCTCCTTCTGCAGCTGGTTCAAGGCGGTGGTCAGATCCCGGGTGGTGTTCCCCTGGAAGTTCTTCAGCCGCACATAGCCCACGTTCTTGGCCAGCAGCTTGGACTGCACCGACTCGATGGAGATCATCGCCCGGGCCAGGGTCAGGATCTGGGGCTTCTCCCAGCTCTTGCGCTCCACGGTGATGCTGACCTTGGAGTCCACCGCGCCGCGCAGCTTGGAGACCGCCTCGTTGAGGTCCATGTTCACCGTGGACTCCTCACCGATCTTCTTGATCTGGTCGTCCTTCTTGATCCCCGCCCGGTGGGCCGGGGTCTTGGGCAGCACCCGGACCACGGTCAGGTTGCCCTCCTTCATCTGGATCACGAAGCCCAGCCCGCCGAACTCACCCTTGGTGGTCAGCTTCATCTCCCGGTACAGCTCCGGGCGCAGCAGCACCGAGTGCGGATCCAGCTTGGAGAGCATCCCGTTGATCGCCGCGTACTCCACGTCCCGGGTGTCCTCCATCGGGCGCATGTTGTCGCCGATGAACCGGAACACGTCCTTGATGGTGAAGGACATCTTCCACAGCGAGTCCACGTGGGAGATGTCGAAGTCCCGGGCCTTGCCGTTGACGGTGACCTTGAGGCCGCCGGTCTCGGCGCTGCCCTCCACGATCACGTCCGGGACGGTCTTCTCCACGTACTCCAGGGAGGCCAGCATCATCTCCTTGGGCTTCACCCGGCTGGGGTCGACGTAGTTGTCCTTCACATAGAGGATGACCTTGGTGAACACCTTGGGGTTGCCCAGGTCATGGGGGGGACGCTCGGTCCCGGCGCGGGGGCCACCCTCGGCCTCGCCGCCCAGGGCCAGCTCGCCCTGGTGGGCGCCGGGTCCGGCCACCGCGTCATTGAGGAGAATCGGAATCGGGGTCCGGTCCTGCCCCAGGAAGGCCCAGGAGGCGAGGAGCAGCGACAGCACGAGGACCCGACGGACGATGCGCGGCATGGGTGACCTTGGAAACCGGGAGCAAATAGAAACGGTGTGGGACAGTAATCACGCACCCTGGGTGCTTCAAGGCAGGGCCAGCCAACTCAACGTTGAAGGCTGGCACCGCGTTCCCGGGCGGGGAAGAAAAGTCATTTCCGCAGGGGGGCAGGCGGGGGAGGGATGGCGCCGATCTCGCGCATTCCTCGGAAGAGCAGGGTGCCGCCCACCACCGCCATCGGGACGAAGAACAGGTTCAGCACCGGCACCCACAGCAGCAGATAGACCGCCGCCCCGAAGCCCAGGGTCAGCGCCCGCCGCTTCCGCAGCGCGACCCGAACGTCGGCAAACGGATACATGTGCCGGGCCATCGGCGCGCCCAGGTGTTCGGCGCCCACCCAGAGGATGGTCCACGCGGAGCTGGCCACCGTCCAAAGGATGCTGCCCAACCCGGGGATCAGGTTCAGGAGGAAGAGCACCAACTGGCCGGCGAGCAGGATCATGATCCGGGTCAAGGTGTGGATCAGGCCCACGCTCACCCCCTTGGCCAGCCCGCCGACGCTGAAGCCCGCCGGCTGGAAGCCGCCGCACAGCTCCTCGGTGGCCTCCGACATCGGGTCCTGCAGCGGCGCCTGGAGGGCAAGCGGGACGGTGTTCATCCCGATCACGAACAGCCCCAGGAAGGAGAGGACCATCACCCCGTACCACAGGGCCTGCCCGTACCAGGTCTCCGGACGGGCCCAGAAGCGGGTCAGCAGATCGTCGGTATAGGTGCCCAGCACCCACAGCAGCACGATGATGCTGAAGAAGGTGATCACCCCGGAGAGCGCCGCCAGGGTCCGCAACTTGGGGGTCCGCAGGATCAGCCCCGCGGCCTGGAACGGGAGCGCCGCGCCCTTGAAGAAGTCGGCAGGGGAGGGAGCGGGAGAGAGGACTGGGACCACTGCGCGTTCCGTCATTGTCCAAGGACCGTCGCAAATCAGGGCGGTGACGGCAACGAGTGGATATAGATGCCGCCCCAATGTCGCTCGACAAGGCGCGCAACCAGGACCCGCCCCTCACCGATCCCGCCCAGCTGGTGCGGACCTTTCGTGACGCCGAGCGCCCGCCCGTCCAGCACAAGGTCGGGCTGGAGCACGAGAAGCTGCTCTTTGGTCCGCAGGGATTCCCGGTCCCCTACGAGGGCGCGCACGGGATCGGCCAGCTGCTGGAGGCGTTGAGCGCCAGAGGCTACCAGCCGTTCCGCGAGGGCCCCGGGCTGCCGGCGATCGCCCTGGAGCTGGGGAAGCTGACCGTCTCCCTGGAACCGGGCGGGCAGCTGGAGCTGTCCGGGACCGCGGTGGGGACCGCCCGCGAGGCCCACGCCGAGAACCTGCGCCACCTGGAGGATCTGAAGCAGGTCACCGGCCCGCTGGGGATCCGGATCGCCACCCTGGGCTACCGGCCGTTTGGTCAGCTGGCCCAGATGCCCTGGATGCCCAAGTCGCGCTACCGGGTGATGCGCGAGACGCTGGGCTCCCGGGGGCGGCTGGCCCTGGACATGATGCTGATGACCTCCACCGGGCAGGTGTCGCTGGACTGGTCGGGGGAGGAGGACTGCGCCCGCAAGGTGACCGCGGTGGCCCGGCTGACCCCGCTGATGGTGGCCCTCTACGCCAACAGCCCGCTGGCCCAGGGCAAGGACAGCGGGTACCTCTCCTTCCGCAGCCGGGTGTGGAGCGAGGTGGACCCCGCCCGCTGCGGCTACTTCCCGGCGATGATCGACGGCTCCTTCCGCTACCAGTCCTACGTGGACTGGGCCCTGTCCGCGCCGATGCTGTTCCTGCGCCGGGACGGGCGGTACCTGCAGCCGAAGCTGCCGTTTGGCCAGTTCATGGCCCAGGGCTTCGAGGGGCACACCGCGCTGGAGGGCGACTGGAGCGACCACCTCTCCACCCTCTTTCCGGAGGTCCGGCTCAAGACTGTGCTGGAGGTGCGGGGCGCGGACGGGGTGTCTCCGGCGCTGACCGGCGCGCTGCCGGCGCTGTGGCGGGGGCTGCTCTATGACCCCACCGCGCTGACCGAGGCGGAGGCGTTGCTGCCCCGGCTGGGCTTCGAGGCCCACCTGGAGTTCCACGACGGTGCCCGCCGGGAGGGGCTGCGTTCGCGGGCCCAGGGGCTGGACGTCCGGGCCCTGGCGCTGGAGATGGTGCGGATCGCCCGGCGGGGGTTGCAGCGACTGGACCCCCAGGATGCCCCGCTGCTGGATCCGCTGGAGGCGGTCGCCGAGAGCGGGCGTTCGCCGGCGGAGGCGGTGCTGGAGACCTGGAACCGGACCCGGGATCCGGAGGCGGTCCTGGCCACCTCGCTCGTCGGATAGTTCCCACCGGCAATCGTTTCTTCCCCGCGCTCGTAGCCGGAGGTCGGAATAATCCGGCCGGGTGATCGTTCGCGTCCGTCACCGGAGGGGTTCCCGTCTTGAAACGTCTCTTGCTGTTCCTGGGCACCTGGGCATGCGTCGCGCAGGCTGCCGTCGAAGGGTCTGGCAAGAACCAGTTCCTGCAACCGGCCCGGACCACCACGGCGATCCAGGTGGACGGCAAGCTGGACGAGGCCCCCTGGGCGGCGGCGCCGGTGTTCGGCGACTTCGTGCAGCGCTTCCCGGTGGCGGGAGCGGAGGCCTCCCAGCGCACCGAGATGCGGGTGCTGTACGACGACCGCTTCCTCTACGTCAGCCTCTACTGCTTCGACACCCAGCCGGAGCTGATCAACCGGCGGCTGGGACGACGGGACAGCAACCCGTTCTCCGACGCGGTGCAGGTGATGATCGACCCCACCCACGATCACCGCACCGGCTACCTGTTCTACGTCAACGCCGGCGGGGTGCTGGGAGATGGGATCTTCTTCGACGACCGGAACTTCAGCGGGGATTGGGACGGGATCTGGGAGGGAGCGGCCAAGGTCGTCCACGACGGCTGGATCGCCGAGTACGCCATTCCGCTGAGCCTGCTCCGCTTCCCGGTGGCGGACATCCAGACCTGGGGCTTCGGAGCGCGGCGGGACATTGCCCGCACCAACGAGGAGCTGGACTCGGTCAACAACCCCCGCAGCAGCAACGCCAACGTCTCCCGCTTCGGTCACCTCACCGGGATGGAGGGGCTGCGGCCCAAGCGGGAGCTGGAGCTGATCCCCTACGCCGCCGGGCGGGCGCTGCTGCGGCCGCAGTTCTCCGACGATCGGACCGCGCGGCTCCTGGATCCCTCGCTGTACGTGGGCCTGGATCTGAAGACGTCGCTGACCTCGGATCTGACCCTCAACGCGACGTTGAACCCGGACTTCGGGCAGGTGGAGGCGGATCAGATCCTCCAGAACCTGAGCACCTTCGAACTGCAGTTCCCGGAGAAGCGGCCGTTCTTCACCCAGGGGATGGACCTGTTCCAGCCGGTGGGCGGCGGGTACGGCTCGAACCAGGCCTTGTTCTATTCGCGGCGGATCGGCCTGGGGCTGCCGATCCTGGGCGCGGCCAAGCTGACCGGAAACGTGGCCAAGGGCGTGGAGGTGGGGCTGCTGGACGCGGTGGTGATGGGCGCCGAGCAGGGGCCGATCGACGAGGAGAACCCCGACCGGCGCTTCGGCTTCCACCTCCAGCAGCCGTTCCGCTTCGGCCCCAACGACGAGCTGCCGGCGGTGGCGGTGGCCCCCACCAACTATCTGGCGGCGGTGGCCCGGACCTCGGTGGGCCAGAACTCCCAGGTGGGGGCGATGTTCACCTCCTCCGCGCCGCTGGCCGGGACGTGCACCGCCGCCGATCTCCAGGCCGACCCGGTGCCCGGGCGCTGCCTGGTGGACGGCGGGAACGCCGCCGCGCTGCGCTGGGACCTCAAGAACTCCACCAGCGAGTACGGGGTGCTGGGGCAGCTGGTCGGCTCCCAGGTGGTGGGCGGTCCTCCGTCGCGGCGGCTGCGGGACTCCACCCTGCTGGAGCCGAACACCCTGGGCTACGGCGGGTTCTTCCGCGCCGGCCGGATGGGCGGGGAGGGCTTCAAGTGGGACGTGGGCTACGAGTTCAGCAACCCCACCCTGCACCTGCGGCCCACCGGCTTTCTGCGGACCCAGAACGAACACGCTCCCCGCGCCGGGATCCGCTACGTCCGCCAGCGGTCGGGCTTTGGCCCCCTCAAGGCGTTCTGGGCCAACCTGGACGGCGGGGCGCGGTACAGCGCGGACGGCCGCTGGGTGACGCGTGGCTACTGGCTGTACGGCAGCGTCCAGGCCCAGCTGCCCTCCTTCGACTTCGTGGGGCTGGAGTCGGGGATCGACTTCGGGGTGAACGACATCCGGGAGGTGGCGGCCACCGGCATCCCGCTGCAGCGGCCCAACTCCGGCTGGGTCGCCGCCTTCTTCGACACCAACGCCAACCGGCCGGTGCGCGCCGACGGCTTCGCGGCGGTGGGGATCCACCAGATGCGCAACCAGGAGGTCAAGCTGGGGCACGGCTTCCGCCTCAACCTCTCCTGGCGGCCGATTGACGCGCTGGAGACCAGCCTCCAGGTGGCCAACGACCGGACCCTGTGGGGGCCGCGGTTCGTGGACTTCGCGGACGAGGCCAGCGGTCCCCACCGCTTCGTGTTCGGAGATCTGGAGTCCCAGTACCTGACCTTCACCTTGCGCCAGCAGGTGATGATCACCCCCAACCTGTCGCTGCAGGCCTACGCCCAGCTGTTCGACGACTTCGGCCGGTTCGGCGGCTTCACCGAAGGGGCCTCCAACCAGGCGGGGCACACCATCCGGCTGGCGGAGCTGACCCCCAGCGCGTACGCGGGCAACGCCAATTTCTACAACACCCTGCTCAACGTGAACGCGGTCCTGCGGTGGGAGTACCGGCTGGGGAGCACCCTCTACCTGGTCTACACCCGCTCCCAGGGCTACAGCGCGCAGGGGGCCGAGGCGCCGCTGACCTTGCTCCCGCAGCAGCTGCTGGCGGGGAAGGCCAACGACGCGGTGCTGGTGAAGTGGTCGTACTACTGGAGCGTGTAGCCGCTCAGCCCCGGCCGAACAGCTTCTTGAACCCGCCCAGCACTCCCTTGCGGGTCTGGGTCTCCTCGCCGGGCAGCGGGGCGGAGGCGTAGAGGGCGGCGCGCAGCTCGTCGCTGGCGTCGTCGGTGGTGATTGTCACCTGGGCGCCGCGCCCTCCGGGGCCGGCGGCGGTCAGGGCCAGGGTGCCGTCGGAGGCGAGGGAGAAGCGCACCGCCACCTCCCCGGTCTTGTCGAGGGTGGCGTTGAGGCAGCCGAGGTACTCGTTGTCCTCAGCGCGCTCGGCGGCGCCCTGGAACACCGCCACCCCGATCGTCTCCCCCGAGCGGGCCGGCAGCAGGATGGTCTTCTCCGCCGGGAGGCGGGTGTTGCGCTCCAGCACCCGGCGCATCCCGCCGTTGCGGGTGGCGATCCCGATCGGCGCGGAGAGCACCTCGGACAACGCCACCCCCGGCTTTCCCTTCGCCGCCTCCAGGAAGGCGTGGCCGAGGATCGCTGCGCCCAGCGCCACCGCCGCCTGCGCGTCCACGTCGGTGCGCACCGGCCGGGCGACCAGCTCCTCCACCTTCTTGCGGACCAGCGGGGCGCGGCTCTGGCCGCCCACCAGCAGGACCTCATCCAGCGACTGGGGCGAGAGGTTGGCGGAGGCGAGCACGTCCCGGGTCACCTGGAGGGTGCGGTCCACCAGATCCGCGGTCAGCGTCTCCAACTCGGCGCGGGTCAGCTCCAGCTTGAGATCCACGGTGGAGCCGTCGGCGCGCAAGGCTGCGCCCGCCAGCTCCAGGGTGGAGGACTCGGTCTCGGAGAGCGCGATCTTGGCGCGCTCCGCGGCGTCGCGCAGCCGCAGCGCGGAGATGGGGGAGACATTGAGGGGGACCTTCTGGTCGGCCTCGAAGCGCTGGGACACGAAGCGGGCGATGCGGGCGTCGAAGTCCATCCCGCCCAGGAAGTTGTCGCCGCCGTTGGCCACCGCCTCCAGCTCGTCGCCGGTGACCTCCACCACGGTGGCGTCGAAGGTTCCGCCGCCCAGGTCGTAGACCAGGATCCGCTTGCGGGGCAGTGCCTTGCCGTGTCCGAAGGCCAGGGCCACCGCGGAGGGTTCGTTGAAGATCCGCACCACCTCCAGCCCGGCCAGTCGCCCCGCCTCGCGCATCGCCGCGCGCTGGTGGTCGGTGAAATAGGCAGGCACGCACAGCACCGCCCGGCCCACCGGATGACCGACGAAGGCCTCGGCCGAGGCCTTGAGGGAGGAGAGGAGGGCGGCGGAGATCTCGGTCAGCGAACGCACCCGATCCCTCAACCGCACCCCGGTGTCGCCGGCCGCGTCCGCCACCAACTGGAACGGCACCTGCCCGGCCTGCTCCTTGACCCGCTTGGAGCGGGCGCGCTGGCCAATCAAACGCTTGGCGGCGATCACCGCGTCCTGGGGAGAGCGGGCCATCCGGCTCCGCGCCGCCTCGCCCACGATCAGCTCCCCCGCATCGTCGATCGACACGCAGGAGGGGACCGCGGTCTTGCCTTCCGGGGTCAACGGGATCAGCCGGGGAGCGCCCGCCTGATACACCGCCACCCGCGCGTTGGTGGTCCCCAGATCGATCCCCAGCACCACCTCCGGGATCTCCTGCTTGGGCGCTTGAGCGACGGGCTCGTCCAACACGCTGGAGCGGCGGCGGGGCCGGGTGCCTGAGGCCCCGCGCGAGAGTGCCTCGGTCGGCTGGGGCGCGGACACCTGGCTGGGACTTGCGGAGGTGGGAGGCGCGAACCCCTGACTGGAGGCAGACCCGGACTGCGGAGCAGCTTCGGTGACCGGGGCAACCCCCGCGGCAGGCGCGTCGGCCTGGGCTTCAGTGACCGAGGCGACCACGGTGGAAGGCGCATCCGCCTGGGCCGCGGTGGTCGAGGCGAGCACCTCGGAAGGTGCATCGGCCCGGGCCTCGGTGGTCGAGGCGAGCACCTCGGAAGGCGCATCGGCCTGGGCCTCGGTGGTCGAGGCGAGCACCTCGGAAGGCGCATCGGCCTGGGCCTCGGTGGTCGAGGCGAGCACCGGGGAAGGCGCCTCGGTCTCGGCTTCGGTGACCGGAGCCTCCGGCGGGGGAGGCGCTTCGGCCCGGGTCTCGGTGACCGGAGCCTCCGGCGTGGGAGGCGCTTCGGCTCGCGTCTCGACGACCGGGACTGGCACCGCGGCCGGAGCCTCGGCCGCGGCGGCAGTGGCAACAGCTGCCGCGGCGGGCCCCTCGTTCTGGGCAGTCACCGCTACAGCCGACGCCTCAACCGCGTCAGGTGCCTCCGAGCGATGCGGCGCAGGAGTTCCGCCGGTCGAGGGAGCGTGCGCCGGAGCGACGTCGCTGAGCGAAGGCTCGACCTGGGCAGTGGACTCGGTGACAGGAGCGTCGACCGCGGAAGGCGCCTCGGCCTGGACGGTGGTGGGCGGGGTCTCCCCCGAAATCCCCTTGGCCTCGGCGTAGGGAGCGCGGTCGAAGGCGGAAACATATCCACCCGCCACCGGAGTCCGGGCCGCGGTGGGCGGCAGAGCGCCCCCGCCGAAGCCAGACAGGCCGCGGGTGTTCTCGCTGGGCTTCGAACCCTCGACGATCGCGGTCCCCTCCACCGTCTTCAACGGGAGGAGGGACGCGGCGATCGGAGCCGGGGGCGCGGCGGCGATCACATGCTCCGGCGGCTGCGGGGCGACCCCGGTCCGGGCGGCGATCAACCGGTCGATCATCGCCTTGGAGGCGGAGTCCAGCCGGACGAAGCGCACAGTCATCCCGGCGCGGGTGCCGCCCTCGTCCACCTGGGCCTTGACCACCACCCCATCGCCGCGAATCAGCCGGCGGCCATCGGCCAGCACGAACTCGAAGGCCAGCTGGCTGCCTTCGGGCTTGAGGGCGCGTGTGGCAATGAAGACCCCGCCACGGGCCACATTGGACCCGTACTTTTCGATGAACTCCTCTTCCGTCTGGTACGGCAGACGGATCCGGAGCGGGATCAACTTCGGTTCGGTAGACACGACACCCACAGGCTACTTGAGCCTGAGCCGGACGTCCCCATTTCCACCCGCAGGCTGTGGCAGGGCGAGCTCCAGTGTCGGGGCCTTCACTCCCGCCACCGGCACCTCGAACACCAGCAGCAGCTCCCGCGACTCGCCGGGAGCGAGATCGAAGCCCACCTTCCGGGTGCTGATCAGGAACAGCGCATCCCGCGCCAGCGGCCAGCTCCGGTCTCCGGCGGAGACGGTCGCCTGCTCGATGGAGAAGGGGACAGGCTCCGACCCGGCGTTGTGGGCGCCCAGCTTGACCTGCAGGAACAGCTCCTCGGAGGTCAGCGACATCTTCGCCGACTGCACCTGGTGCGAGGTGGAGGCTGCGACCAGCCGCAGCGCGATCGGGCCCAGCTGGGCGCGGACGCCGTCCGGGGGCAGGGTCCACGGACCTTCGCTGCCTCCCTCCGCCGCGCCCACCGCCAGCGCGGCCAGGTTGGCGTTCGGATCCTGGGTCTGGTTCGGCGCCCCGATCACCGCGCCTCCAGCGTTGGCGCGGTCCACCTCTGCCCGCAGCCGGGCCAGGGTGCGGTCCTCGGGCGGTGCCTCCTCCCGCCGGCAGCCCGCGACCGCGAGCCCCAGCAGCAGGGTGGCCACCGCCGCCCGACTCATCCCTTCACCAGGGAGAACAGCTTGTCGAACGCCGCGCCGATCTTCGACGGGTCGGGGATCCCCGCCTGGGCCATGTCCGGCTTGCCGCCGCCGGTCCCGCCGACCTCCTTGGCCATCTCCCGGACCGCGTCCCCGGCCTTGAAGCCCTTGGCCACGATGTCCTTGGTGGCGGCGACCAGGATCAGCGCCTTGCCGTCCGCGGTCTTTCCACCCAGGGCCACCACTCCGGACTGCAGCTGATCGCGCAGCTGGTCCGCCAGGGTGCGGAGGATCTTCGCGTCCGCCTCCTCCACCTGCCGGGTGAGGACCTTCACCCCGCCCACGTCCCGGGTGTCGCCTTCGGAAGAGGCCTCGCCCGCGCCGCCGCCCTTCAGCGCCCGGACGGTGGCCTCCTCCAGCTTCCGCTCCAGCTCGCGGATCCGCTTCTGGCTGGCCTCGGCCCGCTTCACCACCTCCTTGGGGGAGGTCTTCAGCGCCTCGGCCACGCCCTTCAGCTCCCGCTCCACCTCGCGCAGGTACTGCAGCGCGCCGATCCCGGTCAGGCCCACGATCCGCCGCTGGCCGGCGGCGATCGCCGACTCGGCGGTGATCTTGAACATCCCGATGTCGCCGGTGCGCCGGACGTGGGTGCCGCCGCACAGCTCGGTGGACTCGGGGTGCACGCTCACCACCCGGACCTTGTCGCCGTACTTCTCACCGAACAGCGCCACCGCGCCGGACTTCTTGGCCTCCTCCAGCCCCATCACCCGGGTGGCGGCCTCGGCGTTGTCGCGGATCCACACGTTGACCAGATCCTCGATCTTCTCCAGCTGCTCGGAGGTGGGCGCCGCGAAGTGCGAGTAGTCGAAGCGCAGGTAGTCCGGCGCCACCACCGATCCCGCCTGCTTGACGTGATCCCCCAGCACCAGCTTCAGCGCCTTGTGCAGCAGGTGGGTGGCGGAGTGGTTGGCGCGGATCGACGAGCGGCGCACGCCGTCCACCGCCAGGGCCATCATCTCGCCCACCCGCACCTCGCCCTCGGTCACCTTGCCCTTGTGGACGATCAGCCCCGGCACCGGCCGCTGGGCGTCGTGGATCTGCACCAGGGTCTTGCTGCCGTTGCCAGTGGCGCTGCCGCTGTCGCCCACCTGGCCGCCGGACTCACCGTAGAAGGGGGTGCGGTCGAAGATCAGCTCCACCTCCTCGCCGGCCTTGGCGATCGAGATCTCCTTGCCGTCCTTGAGCATCGCCCGGACCGAGCCTTCGCCCTCGTGGCCCACCCCTTCGTAGCCGACGAAGGTGGACTCCCCCAGCCGCTCCAAAAGCTGGTGGTAGACCTCTCCCACCGCCTTGTCCCCCGAGCCTCCGAAGTTGCTCTTCTGCTGCTCCTCCGCCAGCGCCTCGTCGTAGCCGGCGCGGTCCACCTCGAAGCCCTGCTCGCGGGCGATGATCTCGGTCAGATCCACCGGGAACCCGTAGGTTCCGTGGAGCAGGAAGGTGGTCTTGCCGGAGACGGTCTGCTTGCCCGCCGCGCGCAGCTTGTTGAACTCCTCGGAGAGGAACTTCAGCCCGCGATCCAGGGTGCGGCGGAAGGACTCCTCCTCGAAGCGGGAGGCCTCCAGCACGAAGGACCGGCTCTCCCGCAGCTCCGGGTAGGCGTCGCCCATCAGGGAGATCACCTTGTCCACCGTCTTGGGGAAGAACACCTCGTTGAGCCCCAGCTTGGACCCGTGGCGGATCGCCCGGCGCATGATCCGGCGCAGCACGTAGCCGCGGCCCTCGTTGGAGGGCTGCACCCCGTCGGCGATCAAGAACGCCGCCGCGCGGGAGTGATCGGCGATCACCCGCATCGACGCGCTCAACGCCTCGTCCTCGCCGTAGGTCTTGCCGCACAAGGAGGCGATGAACCCGATCAGCTCCTGGAACAGGTCGGTGTCGTAGTTGGTCCGCTTCCCCTGGACCACCGCGGTCACCCGCTCCAGCCCGGCGCCGGTGTCGATCGACGGCTTGGGCAGCGGGATCAGCGCTCCGTCCTTCTCCTTGCGCTCGAACTGCATGAACACCAGGTTCCAGATCTCCAGCCAGCGATCACAGTCGCAGGCCACGCCCTCGCACTTGCGGCCGGCCTTCTCTTCCACGCAGGGGATGTCGTCGCCCTGGTGGAAGTGGATCTCCGAGCAGGGACCGCACGGACCGGTGTCCCCCATCGCCCAGAAATTGTCCTTGTAGCCCAGCTTGTAGATCCGCTCCTTGGGCACCCCCTGCTCGGCCCACAGCTGGTAGGCCTCCTCGTCCCAGGGCAGCCCCTTCTCCCCGTTGAACACGGTCACCGCCAGGCGGGAGGCGTCCAGCTTCAGGGTCTGGGTCACGAACTCCCACCCGTAGGCGATCGCGTCCTTCTTGAAGTAGTCGCCGAAGGAGAAGTTCCCCAGCATCTCGAAGAAGGTGTGGTGGCGCGCGGTGAACCCCACGTTGTCCAGGTCGTTGTGCTTGCCGCCCGCCCGCACACACTTCTGGGAGGTGGTGGCCCGGCTGTAGTCGCGCTTCTCCCGACCGGTGAACACGTCCTTGAACTGGACCATCCCGGCGTTGGTGAACAACAAGGTCGGATCGTTCTGGGGGACCAGGGACGAGCTCTGGACCCGGCGGTGACCGCGCTCTTCGAAGAACTGGAGGAAGGCTTCGCGGACCTGCGCAGCGGTGAGGGACATGGGCACACCTATACCCAAAGGCCTGGCCGGACGCAGCAAGGCCGCAGAATCAGGGGCCTGCGGCCCTCCCAGCGGACCCGGAAAAGAAAATGGAAATGCCCACGCAACTCTTCGGAGGTCGGCGCGATAAGGGTGTTGAAGTAAGTCGAATGCCTACATGCGTGTGGCATAAGCGGTACTAAAGAAAGAGATTCGATATGCGCGTCGCTCTCCCCCTCCACAACACCGGCATCGTCCCCCCGCACCTGCTGGGTCGGCTGGAGCCGGACGTTCCGGACAACGGGAACACGGGGATCGTGCCGCCGCATCTGCAGGAGAAGCTGAAGAAGGGTGGGAACAGCGGGATCGTCCCCCCGCATCTGCAGGACAAGCTGGACCCGAAGAAGCCCGCGGAGGGCAACACCGGGATCGTCCCCCCCTACATCCAGGACAAGCTGGAGAAGGGCGAGCCGGTTCCCGGCAACACCGGGATTGTTCCCCCCCACCTCCAGGACAAGCTGGAGACGCAGGGAGGGTGCTTCCCCCACGTCCCCGCGCAGACCGACGAGGCGGGCGGGGTGATCATCTTCAAGGGCGTGCAGCTTCCCGCCCGGACCCGGCCGCTGGTGGAGTTGACCGGGGCCGCCGCCTGCGTTCCCCACCTGCCCACCCGCCAGGACCCGACCGGGCTGCAGATCTTCGCGCTGGGCGTGAAGCTGCCCAACTGAGCCCGGGTCCGTTCCACCCCGCCGGGGATGTGTGGCGGTGCCGCACCGAAGCGGCGGGAGTAGCTTCAAACCCACAAGGAAAGTTCCAGGGGACGCGGCCTAGTATCGGCTCTCCCCGATGCGGCTGCTCCTCGCTTTCCTTCTCGTCTCCGCCCCACTTGGGACCGCACTGGCGCAGGCGGACGGCCGGATCACCTTCCTCACCCGGCAGATCACCAAGTCCTCCGACGCGCGCGTGCGCTCGCAGGCGGCGCTGATGCTGGGCGCCACCAAGGACCGCGCCGCGGTGGAGCCGTTGTGCACCGGCCTGGACGACCAGAGCGCCCTGGTCCGCACCGCCGCCGCCAAGGCCTTCCTCCAATTGGAGGAAGCCAGCGCCTACGACTGCCTCAAGCGCCACAAGTCCGACTCCGACTCCGGGGTGCGCGTCGCGGTGGGCAAGGCGCTGGAGGCGCTGGAGGCGCAGCGCAACCGGCGGCCAGAGTTCTACATCCAGATGCGCCCGGTGCAGGACAAGAGCTCCCGGTTGAGCTCGGAGCTGGTGCAGCTGACCGAGAGCCAGCTGCGCGCCAAGCTGGAGAAGATGGGTTCGGTGTTCGCACCGGACCGCGAGACCAAGTCCGCGGCCAAATCGGTGATCAAGTCCAAGCGGCTCAAGGGCTACTCGCTGAAGGTCGAGCTGGAGGAGACCTCCAGCGGAGGACTGAAGATGAACGTCGTGTGCTTCACCTATCCCGAGCAGTCGCTGCTGGGGCAAGTCCAGGTGAAGGCATCCGGAGCCAAGGCGGCGGATCTGATCCGCGCCCTGGCCCCCAAGGCCATCGATGAGGCGGCCTCCACCTTCGACTGGAGCATGTGACCATGCCTGAGATCGCGCACAGCCCTGCGCCCCCCCTGGCGAGCGACGGAAAGCGGCGCCTGCGCAACTACCTGCTGGACGCCCGCTTCCAGCTCAAGTTCACCGGCTACATCCTGGCGATCGCGATCGTGATCAGCGGCGTGCTGGGGGTGTTCCTGTACCGCAACTCGCGGGACCTGATGCAGGAGGCGGAGCACGCGGTGGAGGCCCGATCCCGCGCCGCGGAGACCAGCAAGGAGCTCTCCAGCGCCACCTTGGCCAACGAGCTGATGAAGAACTTCGACGACCCGGTGTTCGCCGAGTCGCTCAAGCAGAAGTCGGCGCAGATCGACGCCTCCTACGAGGCGGAGAAGAACTCGATCATCCAGCAGCGCCAGGAGCTGGTGCGCAAGCAGCGGGTGATCTGGCTGATCCTGGTGGGCTGTCTGGTGGCGTTCGTGCTGTTCATCGCCCTGGCCAGCATCGTCACCACCCACAAGATCGTGGGGCCGCTGTTCCGGATCAAGCGGCTGGTCAACGACATCAACCTCGGCCGGCTCTCGGTGCCCGCCTATCCGTTGCGGCAGGGGGACGAGCTGCAGGACGTCTTCGAGGCCATGACCTCCATGGTGCAGTCACTGCGCAACCGCCAGGTGCAGGACCTCCGGCGGATCGAGGAGCTGATCGAGGCGGCCCGCGCCTCCGGCCAGGAGCCGCTCCTGGCCACCCTGCAGGGCCTCCACGGAGAGATGAAGGCCCGGCTGGACTGAAAAGGGCCTCTCAGGCGCGCTGCAGCTTGAACCGGGAGGTGACCACCAGGTCCGGCTTCACGGTCACCCCCAGGTAGCTGGGCTTCTGGATCTGGAAGTGGGTGAGGTTCAGGGGCAGGGTGCCCACCACCTCGTAGGTGTCTCCCCGCAAGGTGAGCTGGTAGCGGAAGGGGACGGTGCGGGTCACCCCGTGCAGGGACAAGGTCCCCTCGGTCTCGCCGCTGCTGCTGGCCCCGGCCGCCGGCAGCTTCAGCTTCTCCAAAGGGACGGTCAGCTGGGCCTCGGGGAACCGGGCCACCTCCAGATACTTCTCCTTCAGGTGCCGGTCCCGCAGCGAGATCCCGGTCTCCAGCCCGGCCAGCGGCACGGTGATCCGCAACAACGGTCCCTCCTGGCTGACGCTCAACGCCGCGGTCTTCCCCTGCAGCTTGAACCCCGCCGGGCCCACCGCGTCGAACACGGTCTCCGCCTCGCCGGACCGGCTGTAACGCACCGGCTCCCCCGCGGCCGCGATCAGCGGAAGACCGCAGGCCACCAGCCAGCACCACACTCCCAGCCGCGAACGGATCGTCGAAGTCATGGCCGGCGATGCTACGCCCAAGTGGGTGGGTTTTGGTGCGGTGGCCGGAAAACCGGGCCAAGCTGCGCGCCGTGAATTTTTGGCCTGACCTGTTCCTGGTGCGGCGGACCCGCCGGTGGCTGCTCCTGCTGGCGCTGCCCTCGCTGTGGGCGGCGGCCTATCCCTCCATGGTCCGCCATGGCTACGCGGCCTGCGCCTCTTGCCATGTGGATCCGGGCGGAGCGGGGCTGCTCACCCCCTATGGCCGCGCCCAGTCGGTGCTGCTGCTCTCGGTGCCCCGCGCCGGTGGGGACGAGGAGGAGGTGGGGGAACGGGCCAGCTTCCTGTTCGGAGCGGTGAAGCTGCCGGATTGGCTGAACCTCGGCTTCTCCTTCCGCGGGGGAGGGCTGTTCAACGCCGCCGGAGACGCGGTCACCCTGCGGCCGGTCCAGATGGCCACCGACCTGCGCGGGCAGGTGGTCCTGGATCGGTTCCAGGCGGTGGGCTCGCTGGGGTACGCGGTCCGGATGGCGCTGCCCGCGGCGCTGACCCCGGGGGAGGACAACAACCTGATCTCCCGCGAGCACTGGCTGGGCTACAGCTTCCTGGAGGACAGCAACCTGCTGGTGCGGGCGGGGCGGATGAACCTCCCCTACGGGCTGCGCAACCCGGAGCACCAGACCTGGGTCCGGGAGGCGACCCGCACCGACATCAACGAACACCAGCAGCACGGCGCGGGGATCGCCTTTGGCACCGAGGGCCTGCGCGCCGAGTTGATGGCGATCCTGGGCAACTTCCAACTGCGTCCCGACCTGTACCGCGAGCGCGGGTACGCGGGCACCGTGGAGTGGGCGCCGGTGCCCACCGCCGCCCTGGGCGCCAGCAGCCTGATCACCCGCGCGGAGCTGGATCTCCACCAACGGCTGCCAGGGTTCGTCCGTCAGGCCCACGGGCTGTTCGCGCGCTGGGCGCCAGACCCCAGGCTGGTGCTCCTGGCCGAAGGGAGCCTGCTGCTGCAGGCCTCCGATCTGGGACGGCCGCCCCCCAGCTGGGTGGCGATGGTGCAGACCGACTGGGAACCCTGGCGGGGCGTGCACCTGTATCTGACCGCCGAGACCCAGCAGGAGCAGGACCGCGCCCGCTGGGGCGGCTGGCTCTCCGCCGCGGTGTTCTTCGCCCCCTTCGGCGAGCTGCGGGTGGATGCGCTGCTGCGCAAGATCCCCACCGACGCCGGGGACACCTATTCCTCCACCCTGCTGGCCCAGCTGCACCTGTCCCTATGAACGCGCCCGGTTCCAGGCTCCACTTGGCGGTGCTGCTGCTCCTGTGCGCGTCGGCCGCCCGGGCCACCCCCACCTATCCGGGCGTCACCCGGGATCAGCTGAACCTGCCCAAGAGCCCCTCCTGCGCGCTGTGCCACCGGGGCACCCCGGCGCTGGGGAACGCCACCCGCCCGGTGGCAGAGTCGTTGTTGGACTTCGGGCTGGTCCCCTACCAGGAGACCACCCTGCGCACCGCCTGGGATCAGGTGGAGCTGACCCGGGTGGACTCGGACGGGGACTCGATCCCGGACGTGGAGGAGCTGCAGACCGGGACCGATCCCAACCGCGATCCCAGCGCTCCCCCCGAGCCGCCGGAGCCGGCCTACGGTTGCGACAGCACCGGGACCTCCCCGCTGCTGATCGCCGCCGGCTGGCTGTTGCTGGCCCTGGGGCGCCACCGCCGGCGGGGGGCGTCCACCCCGATCTGAGGGGGGGACTCCACACCTGACCCGGGTGGAGGGGCAACCGGCTTCAGTCTTTCCGGCAGCTTGGCCGGCGCACGGGACTTGCTTCGGGTCAAGCATGCTCAGAACCACGCGAACGCTGGGGGTGGCGCTGGTCGCCTCCGCGCTGTGCGGCTGCCTGGGAGAGATCAGCGCTCCGCGGCCGGTGCGGTCGGACACCTGCAGCAGCCCCTCGGACTTTGATGTCCCCACCCAGGCGCTGCGGCGAATGACCCCCGAGGAGTACGTGGCCACCGGCCGGGATCTGCTGGAGCAGCCGGAGCTGCCGCTGACCCTCCCCGAGCCCAGCGGGCCGATCATCACCGAGCAGGAGACCATCGCCCTGGCCGCCGCCGCCGAGCGGCTGGTGGGCACCGGAGGACACCTGCGCCACGCCCCCTGCGCGGTGGACGGCGCGCACGACCCGGCCTGCGCAACCGCCTTCATCCGGGCCTTCGGCAAGAGCGCCTTTCGCCGTCCGCTGCACCCGGAGGAGGTGCAGTGGTTGGAGGGCGTCTACACCCGGACCCGCAATCTCCCCGACCTGAGTCCGCCGATCAGCTTCCGGGAGTCCCTGGACGCGGTGGCCCTGGTCGTCCTCCAGGCCCCCCAGTACGTCTACCATGTGGAGGAGGGCGCCGAAGATGCCACCGCGCCCGAGGGCCTGCGCCGCACCACCGGCTTCGAGCGCGCCGCCCGGCTCTCCTATTCGCTGTGGGGAACCCTCCCCGACGCGGAGCTGATCGTCGCCGCGGAGAACGGAATGCTGGAGACCGCGGAGCAGGTCCGCGCCCAGGCCCGTCGGCTGCTGGAGGATCCCCGCGCCGAGCTCACCGTTCGACGCTTCGCCTCCCGTTGGCTGGGGCTCAACGCCACCACCGGCACCCCGTCGCTGGATCAGCTGACCAAGGACGGGGACAAGTTCCCGTTCGATTCGCCGGGGCTGCGCCGGGCGATGCGGGAGGAGAGCGAGGCCCTCTACCAGCGGGTGTTCTTCCAGGAGCAGGGGTCCTTCCAGTCCCTGATGACCACCACCCAGGCCTACGTCAACGGACCGCTGGCGGAGCTGTACGGCGTCAGCGGCGGGCCCAGCTCGGCCGAGGAGTTCGCCTGGGTCCAGCTGGATCCGGCCCAGCGCGCGGGGTTGTTCACCCGGGCAGCCTTCCTGGCCCAGCACTCCGGGCGCGAGTACCAGTCCCCGATCCGCCGCGGGGTGCACGTGTTCCGCGAGGTGCTGTGCCAGAACCTGGGGCCGCCGCCTCCGGACGTGAACAACGTGCCCTTCGTCCCCGGACAGGACGGGGTCCCGCTCTCCACCCGCCAGACCACCGAGGTCAAGACCCAGGGCACCGACTGCCAGTCCTGCCACGCCCAGGTGAACCCGCTGGGCTATCCGTTCGAGAACTACGACGCGATGGGCGGCTGGCAGACCGCGGAGACCGGCATCTCCCCCGACGGCAGCCCGTTCACGGTGGCGGTGGACTCCACGGTCACCCTGCCCACCTCCAGCGATCTGGCGGGGCCGGTGCAGGGGCCGGTGGCGATGGTCACCCGGTTGGCGCAGAGCGAGCAGGCCCGCAACTGCATGGCCGAGCACTGGTTCGAGCACGTGAACCAGCGCAAGGTCACCCGCGCCGACCACTGCTCTTTGTCCGCCGCGAAGACCCGCTTCGCCGAGACCGACGACATGCGGGAGCTGGTGTTGGAGGTCCTCGCCAGCGCATCCACCCTCTATCTGCGCCCCCAGGCGCAGTAACCCTTCCCGGTGATCGACTCATGACCCAGTCGCGCAACTTGAGCCGCCGTCTGCTGCTCCGTGGTCTCGGTGGCCTGGCCGTCGGGCTGCCGCTGTTGCAGTTCAACTCCGGCAAGGCGTTCGCCGCCGGTACCCCCCGGGTGCCCAAGCGGTTCGTGGTGTTCTTCGAGCACGGCGGCACCATCAGCCCCTCCGACCGGTGGGGGAGCCGCTACGACGGCACCGGGCAGGAGAGCGGGGACGACGCCTGGAAGCCGGCCGATCCCGGCGAGGCGCTGGTGTTGGGCCCGATCCATCAGCCGCTGATCGATCACCTGGACTCGCTGCTGGTGCTGCGCGGCATCGACAACAAGGCCTGCCTGGAGCAGGCGCCCTACAACGGCAGCCACGGCTGGGCCAACGTCACCGCGCTCACCGCCGGGAGGGCCAGCGCGCTGGAGGGCGGCCACGATCAGGCCACCAGCGAGAGCCCGTCCATCGACGCGGTGCTGGCCACCCGGCTGGCGGAGCGGAACCCGGTGCGCTTCGCGGCGGTGAACCTGGAGGCCTCGGCCCACAACTACGGGACCCCCTTCTTCCGCGCCGCCCGGCAGCCGTTCGACGGCGAGTCCAACCCCAGCACCGCGTTCGAGAACATCTTCGCCGGGGTCAGCGCCACCGGCAGCGGCCCGGACCCGGTGGTGCTGCGCGCCCGCGCCCTCAAGAAGAGCATCCTCGATGGCACCGACGAGGGCCTCTCGCTGCTCAAGACCCGGATCGGGGCCCAAGATCGCCTCACCGTCGAGGCCCACCTGGAGCACATCCGCACCCTGGAGCGGCGGCTGGCCGCCGCGGCCACCCCGGTCTCCGCCGGGTGCATCCTCCCCAACCAGCCCGATCCCGAGTTCAACTTCAACTCCACCGAGTTCAGCGGTCCGGCCCACGTGGACCTGATGATCGCCGCCTTGCGCTGCGGGCTGACCAACGTGGTCACCCTGAACATCGGGGACATGGAGACCGGCTGGCTCAACCCGCCCTACCAGGCCGGCTATGGGATCGGTCACTCCCTGCACCACGCCGCGGGAGACGTGGGGCCGCAGGGGATCGAGGCCCACCTGTACAACGACTGGTACAAGTCGATGCTGGACAACCGGGTGTGGCGGATGGGCCTGCTCAAGCAGTTCATGGACGCGCTGGCGGTGACCCCGGAGGACGACGGGTCGATGCTGGACAACACCGTGATCCTCTGGACCAGCGAGTTCTCCCGCGGGGTGGACCACAGCTCGGCGGACGTGCCGATCCTGCTGGCGGGCAAGGCCGGCCACCGGTTCCGCACCGGTCGGCACCTCAACTACAACCTCAAGGCCGCGGCCAATCCGGACACCCTGGACTACGAGACCAAGGCCTCCACCCACAACCTGTTCACCTCCATCCTCAACGTGTTCGACTACCCGGACACCCACTTCGGCTCCGAGCACGCCCCGGTGCAGGGCCCGCTGGCCGGACTGACCTGACCGACGCCATGGCCGTGGGACGACGATGGGTGGTGGGGTTGTGCGCAGGTCTTTTGGGCTGCGCCGGCGGGCTGGAGGATCCGGAGCAGTTCTCCGGGTTCTGCCGGCTGGACGTGCAGCGGGAGATCCTGATCCACTCCTGCGGCACCGCCGGCTGTCACGAGGCGGGGAGCCAGGAGAGCGCCCTGGATCTGGTCTCGCCCGGACTGCCGGCCCGGCTGCTGGAGGGCCGCGGCTGTGAGGGCCGCCCCCTGGTGGATGCCGACGGCGGGGTGTTCATGGAGAAGCTGGGCGACTCGCCCCCGTGCGGCTCGAAGATGCCCCTGGAGGGCCCGGAGCTCACCGAGGAGGAAATGGCCTGCCTCGCCCAGTATGTGCACTCGCTGACCCGGGTGGGGCAGTGAGGAAACGCAGCCGTCCGCTGCTCGGAGTGCTGCTGTTCCTGGTGGCCGGCGCGGGTGCCGCCCAGCAGCCGGTGCTGCTGGAGCTCAAGGGTCCCAAGCGGCCCGCCGCCACCGCGGCGGTGGCCCTGACCGCGGCGCTGACCGAGCAGGGGTATGCCCCGGTCCGGGTCCGGATGCCGGCGGCTCCCCGGCCCGCGCAGGTCCGCGCCGCCCTGGACAAGGCCAACGCCACCGCGTGGGTACGGGCCACGGTGCTGCGCAAGGTGGTGCAGCTGGAGGTGTTCGATGCGGAGGGCGCGAAGGTGGCCCGGCTGCAGTGGAAGCTTCCGCGCGCCGGACCGACCCGGGTCCTTCCCGCTCCGGTGGCCGAGGCGCTGATCGCCGCGCTGCCCTCCGTCGGGCCTCCCAACTATCTGGCCACCCTGGCCCGGGAGCGCGCCGCACGTCCGGAGCCGGTGCCCCCCGCTCCGGGAGTCACGCCCGGGTCGGTGGCCGGTGGCTCCGCGCAGCAGGGCGGTGCCTCCGCGCAGAGAGGTGTCTCCGCGCAGGGAGGCGTCTCCGCGCAGGGCGGTGCCTCCGCGCAGCAGGGTGCCTCTGCGCAGAGAGGTGTCTCCGCGCAGGGAGGTGTCTCCGCGCCGACCGGATCTGTCTCCGCGCTGGCAGGGACTGCCTCCGCTCCAGAGCATGGCGCCCGCGCCGGGTCATCGGCCGACTCGGCCGCCGCCCTCCAGGCACCCAGCCGGCTCGACTCCCCGGGAGAATCCTCGACCGCTCCCCGCGAGCTGGCGGCGTCCTCTCCGCCCACGGCGCGACCCTCCACCGGCGATGCCGCGCCCACCGTGCTGGAGCTGATGGTGGGCGGCAGCGTGTTCTCCCGCCAGTTGAGCTACGTGGATGACGTGTTCGAGGCGCTGGCCTCCTACCGGCTGCCGGTGGGTCCGGCCTGGGCGGTGGAGGGAAACCTCTTCCCGGGGGCCTGGTCCGGCTGGCTGCCGGAGCTGGGCCTGGTGGGGGAGGTGAAGCGCTCGGCGCTGGTCTACTCGCGCGAGGCGGACGGAACTGCCTTTCCCACCGAACACCTCTCGATGCAGGCGGGGCTGGTCTACCGCCGGGAGCTGGGGCCGTTCGAGCTGCGCGGACTGCTCAGCCTGATCAACGATCGCTTCGAGCTGCGCGCCTCCCCGGAGGGGACGCCCGCGCCGCGCGTTCCCGCCGTCAACTACCTGGGACCGAGGGTGGCCGGAGAGGCCCGGCTCCAGTTACTTTCGGTGATCACCGCCGCCCTGCTGGTCGGCTACCGACAGCCGTTCGCGGTGGGCGAGCTGGGCGCGCCGGACTACTTCCCCCGCCTCACCGGAGGAGGCCTGGAGGGCGCCGCCAGCCTGCACTGGGCTTTCACCCCGGCCCTGGGAGTGCAGGCCTCCTTCCAGTACCGCCGCTACTTCTGGGCGATGAACTCCCGGCCCGGAGATCCGCTGGTGGCCGGTGGCGCCCTGGACCAGTACCTGCTGGGTTCGGTGGGCGTGACCGTCTGGCTGCGCTGAGGTTGAACGCGCCGGGCTGCCGGTGGCCCGGCTGGGGATCCGACTATCCGGGCGGAGGTGGGGCGAGCAGCGCCAGCGCCGGGTAGCGGCGCTTGAACCAGGACGAGAGCCCGGGCGCGCCGCTGGCATCCACGCAGCGCCGCTGGAACGCCCGTAGGTAGGCCCGGGAGGCCCGCTCTTCGTAGCCCAGCGGCGAGCCCGGCCATTCGGTGACCGGCTGCGAATCCGCGGCGTGACACTGTCGGTAAAGCCCACGCAGCAGCGTCACCAGGGGCGGTTCGGCGAACAGCTCCTCTCCCGGACGGGTGGAGAGGCACTGCAGCAGATCGCCCACGTCCTCGGTCCGGCGCTGGGCCACCACCCCGTCCAGGATCCGGGTCAGCACCGCGAAGGTGTCCTCGCAGTCCGGGAGCGCGCGGTGGCGGGCCGCGTCTCCCAGCCCGGTCCAGCGGACCAGCGAGTCCAGGGAGTGGCTGGCCAGCTCCGGGTGGAGGTAGTGGACCAGCTCGCAGGAGTCGAGCACCGGCGCAGCCAGCCGTTCAAACAGCCCGGCGAAGAAGCTGCGTTCAAACTCGGCGTTGTGGGCCACCAGGGTCCAGCCGGCCAGGCGGGGACCAAACCCGGCCAGGAACTGTTCGAAGGAGGGCTGGCCCCGGACCTGGTCGGGATGGATCCCGGTCAGCTCCACCACCTCCGGTGGGATCTCCACTCCCGGGTCGCACAGCTGGGTGACCCGGGCCACCACCTCGCCCCGCTCCACGAACACCGCGCCGACCTCGATCACCCGATCCCGGCACGGATCCAGCCCCGTGGTCTCGAGGTCCACGAAGACGTGGCGGCTGAACAGGGCGGTGGCTCCCATACCCACAGATAGTAGCGGTGGGGTCCGACACTCCGACCGCGGGTGCAACAGGTGGCCCCCCATGGACTCACCGGGCGGATCCTCCCGACGCGATGCGCGCGGCGACCACGGCGACCACGGCGACGACGGCGACCCGAGCGACCACGGCGACCCGAGCGACCACGGCGACCCGAGCGACCCGAGCGACCCGAGCGACCCGAGCGACCCGAGCGACCCGAGCGACCCGAGCGACCCGAGCGATTCGCCCGGCGATTCCGGAGACCATGGACCCGGCCGTCCAAGGGGGCCGCTGCGACGCGGGGGCACTCCTCCTCGAGGCAGTCGTCCCTCTCGGTCGAGGCCCGCACGAACTCACCGAATGTCCGCGGCTCTGGGGGCTGGTGGCCGGCCACCTGCGGTGCCTGGGGGTTACTTGTCCGCGATGACGCGTTCCCCCCCGGTTTTCGGCCCGGATCGCCGTGGAACGTGTCACCGGAGACAATCTTCCCCCAGGACCCCCTCGCTGTGGTGCGGCCGGATCCCTAATGGCGCTGCATTACGCGCACGACAGCCGCGGGCTGCCCTCCCCGGGTCTTCGGAATCCACCGACCACCTTCCGGCCTGATTGGGCAGGGCGCAGGAGAAGCCCGCTGGGCGCCCAACACCTCCCGCCGCGCGAGGCTCGGTCAGCGTCGTTCGGCCTGGCGCGCTCCGTCCACCACCAGCCGGGCGATGGCGGCGCTGATCGGGTGTCCCAGCTTCACCTCCACATCCAGGTAGATCGGCGAGGAGTTCAGCTCCAGGAACACCCATCGATCTCCGTCGTGCTTGATGTCGATCCCCGCGAAGCTCAGCCCGCACTTCCGGGCCGCTTGCCGGCAGAACGCCTGCACCGCCTCGGGCAACACCACCTCCCGATAGGAGGCCTCGCCGCCGCTGTAGACCGGGTCGGCCCGGAAATCGAGGTGCTGATCGGGGGTGACGATCGCCACCGAGGAGACGATCTGGTCCCCCACCAGCATCACCCGGAGATCCTCTCCGCCGATCCGCTCCTGGAAGATCACCGGTGAGGCGCGGATCGCCTCCAGCCGCTCCAGCGCCTCCGCGTCCAGGGCCCGGGTGATCGCCCCGCCCATCAGCGGCTTGAAGATCACGTCCTTCACCTCCGCGTGGAAGGCTCGCACCTGGGCCGGATCGTTGCTGATCAAGGTCCGCGGCACCTGGGCACCCAACCGCCGCAAGGCATGCAGTTGGTAGGGCTTGTACTGCAGCACGCTGGCCGCATGGGGAGCGTTCACGATCACCGCCCCGTCGTGCTGCAGGTTCAGCAGCCAGGAGACGTAGAAGGACGCCCGCTCCCGGGACTGCATGTAGCGGTTGAACCAGTCCTCGTAGAGGACCAGCGCGTCGTCCTTCTCCATCGACGGCGCGTACGGCGCCGGGATTTGTCGCAGATAGAAGGCGCTCAAATCGCTGATATCATGGCCTCGATACAGCACCCTTCCGTCCAGGAAAGAGAATTCCTTCCCCTGTTGGAGAGCGTTGCTGGCGATCAGCACATTGTCCGCGCCCAAGGCCTTGGATTCTCGGGCAACTGCGAGGCATTGCGGGTCGTCGCTCGAGCCAAAGATACCGATGCGCATGTTCTGCTCCGATGTGCGTTTTGGGGCAACGCTCCCTCTCAATTTCCGATAATCGGGCGCCAGTCAAACCTCTGAGGGGGAAATCAATGACCGTGAAGATCGACAAGCCTTTCGTGAAGTACGAGCTGCCCGAGACCAAGGGAGACAAGAAGCACACCACCATGGCCATCGGCGAGGAGGGCGGCGGCGAGACCGTCAAGACGCCCCCGCTGACCACGATGGCGATCGGTGAAGAGGGCGGCGGGGATGAGTTCGAGCGGGGCGGCGGAACCAAGCCGCCGCTGACCACGATGGCGATCGGCGAAGAGGGCGGCGGGGACACCACCCAGAACCCCGGCAAGCTGACCACGATGGCGATCGGCGAAGAGGGCGGAGGGGACACCACCCAGAACCCCGGCAAGCTGACCACGATGGCGATCGGCGAAGAGGGCGGCGGGGACACCACCCAGAATCCCGGCAAGCTGACCACGATGGCGATCGGCGAAGAGGGCGGCGGGGACACCACCCAGAACCCCGGCAAGCTGACCACGATGGCGCTCGGTGAAGAGGGCGGCGGCACCGAGGTGATCTCGGATGTGGTCCCGACCGGCGATCGCCGGATGACGACGATGGCGATCGGCGAAGAGGGTGGCGGCACCGTCTAGTGCCGAAGTCGCTGGCAGTCAGCGGCGCGCTCCGTGGTTTGGGGGCGCGCCGTTTCTATTTGGGTCCCCCGTCAGCGGCCCGTTCGCAGCCGTCGGGGAAGCGGCCTACGCCTCGTCCACCACCAGCACGCCGGAGATCATCATGTCCATCGCGCAGCCGAACTTGATCTGCCCGGCCTTGGTGGGGGTGTAGGCCACGTCCACCGCCTTGTTCAGCGGCAGCGGCACCTTCACGTTGGAGTCGGCGACGATCAGATCGAAGGCGCAGGTCTGGTCGGTCTTGCGCGTGATCCGGATCAGCAGCGGCTCACCCTTGCGGACGCGGATCTCCTTGGGGACGTAGCCGTCCTCGGTGACCTCCATCTCGATCAGCCGGGCCTGGCCGGCGTCGGTGGCGACGGTGACCGTGGCCGCCACACTCTCGTTGGCAGGGGTTCCGGAGGTCATCTGGGGGCCCGTGGCCGCATGCTTGGCGGGCGAGTGGGCCGCCGCGGCGGCCTCCGGCTTCTTCTCATCGCAACCGGTGCCCAGGCTGAGGGTCAGGCCGGCGGCGGTCAGCGCGAGCATCGACTTGAGGAGCTTCCCGAGGTTCATCCTGCCTCCTTAGCGACGAGTCCGTGGGCGTTCAATGTAGAATGCCCGGGCCGCCCAGCGCCGAAAGGATGGCCACGCCCATGAAGTGGACAGCAGTTGCGATGGAACTGGAGGGCGACACCGGGCGGGAAGGCCACCTGCTGGTCACCGTCGAGGCGGACGAGGATGCCCAGCGGGGCCCGGTGGTGGCCAACCTGGTGCTGGACCGCAGCGGGTCGATGAAGGGGGCGCCGCTCGCCGCCGCGATCGAGGCCGCGCAGCAGTTGATCGACCAGGCGGGCCCGGAGGACTTCCTGGGCCTGCTGGTGTTCGACGCGGTCGCCGAGCAGCGGGTGCCGGTCACCGCCATGAACGAGAAGGGCAAGCGCCAGATGATCCAGGCGCTCTCCGAGGTGGTCACCGGCCGGGGGACCGCGCTGCACCAGGCGGTGGACCTGGGCGCCAAGGCGTTGACCCGGCTGCTGGTCCCCGGCCGCAAGCCCAAGCTGCTGTTGCTCACCGACGGCGAACCCTCGGTGGGCCACGAGAGCGAGCACTCCTTCCAGGAGCTGGGCCAGCGCGCCTCCCAGAGCGGGGTCTCGGTCCACGCCCTGGGGCTGGGGCGGCACTACCTCCCGGAGATCCTCACCGCGCTGACCCTCCCCTCGGAGAACGCCTTCGAGCACGTGGACGGCCCGGACGGACTCCCGGTGGCGATGGGCCAGGTGTTCGGCCTGCTGTTCGGAGAGGTGGCCCAGGCCACCTCGGTGCAGATCCGGCCGGAGGGGTTCTTGTCCCTCGGCTCCCGTCACGGCTTTCCCACCCGCATCGACGGAGACGCCCTGGTTGTCTCCATGGGCAGCGTCTCCAAGGGGGCACCCCGCCGGGTGCTGCTGGTCGGGACCCTGTCTGCCCCCAGCTGGGATGCTCACGTGACCGCGCTGCACCTGGAGCGTGGAGATCAGCGCCGGATCACCGTGCCGTTGCAGCGGGTGACCCCGGAGAGTCACCCCGGGAAGCTGATCCGCGGGGTGGGCCTGGAGCTGGATCTGGTGGGCCAGGAGACGGTGGCCTGGCTCTCGCTGGCGCAGCGGGATCCGGATCGCGCCGCCTCGGTGTTGCTCAGCGCCGAGCACGCGATGCACGAGCTGACCGCGCTGAGGCTGGAGGAGCTGCCGGTCACCCGCCACCTGGAGCGGCTGCGCGATCTGCGCACGGCGATCGAGCGGGGCGAGGGGGACATCCCGATGCTGGTCCGCCGCGCCAAGGCCGCCCGCTCCGGGACCCACGTCAGCCAGGTGATCCCCATCGATCACCTGTCCAAGAAGCACTGACCTCATCCAGCGCGGGCCTTCGGTCTAGGCCACCAGCGCCGGGTCTTCCCACTTCACGATGGCGTGGAGGGGGATGAACAGCTCCTCTCCCTCGGCGCCCACCAGCACGTCGAAGGGACCGGCGGCGCGCAAGGTCTCGGAGATCCGCAGCCCATTGCGCAGGTGAAGGGTCAACGTCTTGCCCACCCGGTCGATGAAGGCCCGCGGGTCGGAGACGGGCCGCCGCTCCGGCTGACGGATGATCGGCGCCGGCTTCTGGGCCAGCTTCGGATCGCGGTCCAGCTTCGGCGCGACCTTCTCCCACAGCGCGCGCCGGGCCAGCACCACCACCTGCAGCTTCTCCAGCCGGGCGGTCCGCTCGAACTGGAAGGCGATCGGCTCCACCGCGGTGAGCGCGTCCAGGAAGGTCCGCTCGCCCAGGACCACGCACAGCTCTGCCTTCTCCTCGATCAGCCGGGCGATGAACTGATCCACCGCGTCGCCGGTCACCGACCCGCGCGCCTCCTTCACCGCCTGCTTCTTCTGCGTCTTCTCGCGGCGGACCTTGAGCTCCTCGAAGGTCATCCCGCTCTGGACCATCCCGAAGGCGTCGGCCAGGGACAGCCCGGAGTGCTGGTCCATCAGCGCGTACGCCTGGTCGAAGCGCTTGGCCTCCTCGGCGTGCAGCTTGCGCCAGATGCGCGCCTTCATCTTCCCGTCCAGCTCGCCCTTGGCGATGCGGGCCGGGACATGCTCGCGCTTGGCCAGCGAGTTGATCTCCTCCTCGGTGGGAGGCGCTCGCGGCGCGGAGGGTCGACGGGGGAAGCGCGCGCCCGGAGGCCCACCGGCTCCCGGGGGACCCCGTCCGAAAGCGGGGCGCGGCGAAGCGGGCGCCGGGCCGGGGACCACCGTCCTGGGCAACGGAGCAGGCGAGGCGGGCGCCGCTGAACCGGGAACCACCGTCCTGGGTTCCGGAGCGGGCGAACCGGGCGCCGCACCCGCGGGGACCACCGGGCGGGGCGCCGGAACCACACCGCCGGGAACCACCGGGCGGGGCGCCGGAACTACCGCTCCGGGAACCACACCGCCGGGAACCACCGGGCGGGGAGCAGGCACCACCGGGCGGGGAGTCGGAGCCACCGCGCCGGGAACCACCGGCCGCGGGGCTGGCGCCACCGTGCCAGCGGGTCGGACCGTCGGGAGCGCTTCCGTGGAGGGAACCGCCGGGGTCACCGGTTCCTGCTCCAGGGGCGAGGCGATCGGAGTGCCGCCCGAAGGCGTCGGGGGCGATCCCGCAGGACGCGGCGCGACGACGCCGGCAGGCCTGCGGACCACCTCCACGGGGGGAGGACCTTTTCTCGGGGGCTTCCTATCGTTCACGGCGACGGCATCATCCTTCCCGTTTCAGTCCTGACGCACCAATTCTTTAGCCACCTGCGTCGGTGGCAGGGGTGCCCCCGTCTCCCACACCCGGGCTGGTCGCCGGCGGCTCAGGGGAGAGTTCAATCCTCCAGCCGCCTGCTTCCTTCACCATCCGCACCGGGGAAGCCTTCCCGCCAGCCACCACCGACACGACGGCCTGATCGCCCGTCTGCGAGACCAGCGTCACCTCGCGAACCGCCGGAGACTTCGCCGCATTCACGAAGAAGATCGCCGCCGGATCGTTGCGGACGCTCCCGCCGGAGGCCGCGGAGATCTCCTCCGCCCGCTTTGCCAGCAGAGCCCGGGTGTCGGAGGAGAGCGCGCTGTAGGCCAGCTCCGCCTCGCCCTTGGCCAGCGCGCGCAGGAAGGATTGGTAGGCGCTGACCGGTGAATCCCAGTTGGGACGATTGCAGGCGCCCGTCAGGGCGACCACGACACAGAGCATCAGCGTCCGCAGCACGTGGTGTGTCCTAGCCCGGCTGCTCCGGTCCAGCAACGCGTGAATCGGCGTGGGCATGAACCTTGTTCCGACCGGACGATTTGGCGGTGTACAGCGCATCATCGGCGAAGCGGAGCAGGGCCTCGGCGGTCTCCAGCTCCGGGGCCGGGAAGGTGGACAGCCCGATGGAGGCGGTGCACCGCAGCAGCTGGGGTTCGGCCGACCCACGCTTCGCCACCCCCAGCCCGGCGATTCCGGCCCGGATCCGCTCGGCCACGATCCGCGCCTCATCCAGCCCGGTCTCCGGCAGCAGCGCGATCAGCTCCTCGCCGCCGAAGCGGGCCAGCAGATCCACCGACCGCAAGGATGCCTTGGACACCTTGGCCACCTGCCGCAGCATCTCGTCCCCGGACGCATGCCCGTGGGTGTCGTTGAGCCGCTTGAAGTGGTCCAGGTCCAGCATCAGGCAGGAGATCGGCACCCGGTAGCGGCGCGACCGCTCGAACTCCAGCTCCAGCCGCTCCTCGAAGTAGCGGCGGTTGTGCAGCCCGGTGAGCGGGTCGGTGCGCGAGAGAGCCAGCAGCTCCTGCCGCCTGGACTCCAGCTCCTGGTTGGCGCGGTCCAGCTCCCGGTTCTTGTCCAGCAGCGCGTCGTGCAGTGTCTTGAGCCGCAGCATCGATTTGACCCGCGCGGAGAGCTCCGGCATGTCGAAGGGCTTGATCAGGTAGTCGTCGGCGCCAAGCTCCAGCCCTTCGATCTTCCCCTCCCGGCGGGAGGTGACCAGGATCACCGGCACGAAGCCGAAGCCCTGCACCGACTGGTTGGCCTTGACGATCCGGCACAGGTCCATCCCGCTCATCCCCGGCATCTCCACGTCGGAGATCAGCAGATCCGGCCGCTGCGCTCGCAGCACCGAGAGCGCCGCCGACCCGTCATTGGCCTCGAACAGCTCCAGGCCCAGCCCCAGCGCGCTCAGACCCTCCCGGATGGTGGAGACGATGGTCCGATCGTCGTCCACGATCAGGACCTTGCGGCCGGCAAGCTCCGGCGCGGGGACGGCAGGGGAGGGTGGCCGGCGAGCCATTCCCCCCAGTGTGACACGGACCGGGGGCTACGCGCTCGGGCGGACCAGCCGGGCCCGGTACACCGGCTGCCCGGAGATCAGATAGCGCCGCTCGCGGGTGGAGGGGATCTCCTCCGGATCCGGGGGATGGAACGCCCCCTTGCCCAGCGGGTTCTCGAAGCCCGCCCCCTCCAGGGTGGCCAGCATCCGGTGGGCGCGATCCTCCACGTCGGTGCGCACCTCCACGATGCCTCCCGGCTGGATCAACCCCATCAGCAGCTGGGCGAAGTCCGGGGTGAGCACCGCGCGCTTCTGGTGGGTGCGCTTCCACCAGGGATCCGGGAACTGGAAGTGGAACTGGGACAGCGAGCCGGGCCGGAAGATTTTGGGCACGATCCCCCGGGCATCCGCCTCCACCACTTTCAGGTTCTTGAGCCCCTTCAGATCCGCCCGGGCCTGGACCTCGCGGGCAAACTTCTTGCGCCACTCGAAGGCCACGTAGCGGACGTGGGGGTGGCGGGCCGCGTAGCCCAAGGCATAGCCGCCCAGCCCGCAGCCTACCTCCAGCTCCAGCGGGCCGGAGAAGCCGAACAGGGCATCCCAGTCGGGCGGAGCCTCCAGCTTCGAGATGTCCTCACCGACCGGCTCGGGACGCAGGTTGAAACGAGTCATGGGGGGCGCCCCTCTACCACACGCCTCCGCGCTGCTTGCAGTCCTTTCCCAGGAGGAAGGGCACCGCAAGGTCCTCCCGTTGTTGGGTCGGGCGCTGATCTCCACCGTCAACCTCTCCGAGATCCTCTCCAAGGTCCCGCCGGAGCAAATGGAGCGGGAGCGCCAGACCATCCTCTCGCTGGGGGTGCGAGCGGTGCCTTTCGATGAGCAGGATGCGGTCCGGACGGCCGGCTTGCGCACCCTCGCCCCGGACCTCTCCTTGGGAGACCGGGCCTGCCTGGCCTTGGGGATCCGGATGGAGCTGCCAGTGTGGACGGCGGATCGCGCGTGGTCGAAGGTCGCATCCGCCGCGGTGGTGCGTCAGATTCGCTCCCACCCCAAGTCGCCAAAGGGATAAGCCTCCCTCCGATGAACGTCTTCCACTCCATCGCCGAGGCCGGAGAGCAGCTGAAGGGCGCCGCGCTGGCCCTGGGAAACTTCGACGGAGTGCACCTGGGGCACCGCGCCCTGTTCCAGGAGGCCGCCCGGCATGGACGGCCCGGCGCCCTGACCTTCCATCCCCACCCGGGAAAGGTCCTCCAGCCGGACCTGGCGCCGAAGCTGATTACCCTGCTGCCCCGGAAGCTGGAGCTGATGGCCGCAGAGGGGCTGGACTCGGTGATCGTCCATCCCTTCTCGCTGGAGTTCGCCAAGGTCCCCGCCGCCGACTTCGAGGCGATGCTGTTCACCCGGCTGGGGATCCAGCACGTGGTGGTGGGGGCGGACTTCACCTACGGCAGCAAGCGGGTGGGGAACGTGGAGACCCTGCAGGCCGCGGCGGCGAAGGCCGGCGCCCAGCTGCACCTGGTCAAGCAGGTCACCGTGGAGGGAGTGGTGGCCTCCTCCAGCAAGATCCGCGAGTACATCCTGGAGGGCAGGATCGGCGCCGCCCACCGGCTGCTGGGCCGGAACTTCGACCTCGATGGCAAGGTGGTCACCGGTCAGGGACGAGGGCGGGGGATCGGCTTTCCCACCGCGAATGTGGACACCCAGAACGAGCTGCGGCCCGCCGCCGGGGTGTACGCGGTCAGGGCCCGGATGCTCGACAGTGAAGCAGGCAAGAGAATGAGCCCCACTCCCCAAGACTGGATGGCGGGAGCCGCCAACATCGGGGTCAAGCCCACCTTCGGGGGCGGGGCGGTGACCATCGAGGTCCACCTGCTGGACTTCACGGGCGACCTCTATGGGAAGCACCTGCGGGTGGAGTTCCTGGATCGGCTGCGCGAGGAGCGCCGCTTCGGCTCGGTGGCGGAGCTCTCTGGGCAGATCCAGCGCGATGTAGAGGCCGCTCGAGCGGTCTTTGCCAGGGCGAGCGGGTAGGCTCAAATCCCCTGGCTTTTCGCAGGCTTGCACACATGAGCCGGTACCGTGGTTCCTTGACACTGATTTTTCGGGCCGCTTAGATCCGCCAGCGTCCATCGCCCCGTCGGGAACCACTCACGGGGCGGTTTTTTTTGTCTGCGTCCGTCCGGTTTGAGTCCCGGGGAGAGCCACACGAATGTCCGGTCGTCTTGGTGAGCTGCTGGTCCGCGAAAACCTGATCTCCGTCCAGCAACTGCGCAAGGCGCAGGAGGAGCAACAGAAGTCCGGGGCCCGCATTGGCGCGGCGCTGATCAAGACCGGCGCGATTGAGGAGTCGAAGCTGACCGACTTCCTCTCCAAGCAGTACGGCGTCCCGGCGATCAACCTCAAGGACTTCGACATTGATCCTGAGATCATCAAGCTGGTGCCCAAGGACGTCTCGCTCAAGCACCTGGTGATCCCGGTGAACCGCGCCGGCCCGTCGCTGATCGTGGCGATGTGCGACCCGTCCAACATCTACGCGGTGGACGACCTCAAGTTCCTCACCGGCTACAACATCGAGGCGGTGGTGGCCTCCGAACCCTCGATTCGCGAGGCGATCGAACGCTACCACCAGGAGAAGGGGCCCTCGCTGGAGGACATCGTCGGCGAGGTGGCCGAAGACGTGGAGGTGGCCCGCGAGGCGGACGAGAACATCGAAGACATGGCCCGCGCGGCGGACGACGCCCCGGTGGTCAAGCTGGTGAACCTGATCCTGCTGGACGCGATCAAGAAGGGCGCGTCCGACATCCACGTCGAACCCTACGAGAAGGACTTCCGGGTCCGCTTCCGGATCGACGGCGTGATGTACGAGGTGATGCGCCCGCCGATGAAGCTGCGCAACGCCATCACCTCCCGTCTGAAGATCATGGCCGAGCTGGACATCTCCGAGCGCCGGCTGCCCCAGGACGGCCGGATCAAGATCAAGATGGGCGGCGGCAAGGAGATGGACTTCCGCGTCAGCGTCTGTCCGACGCTGTTCGGCGAGAAGGTCGTGATGCGTCTTTTGGACAAGTCGAACCTCCAGCTGGACATGACCAAGCTGGGCTTCGACGCCGAGCCGCTCAAGTGGTTCAAGGAGGCCATCGACCGTCCCTACGGGATGGTGCTGGTGACCGGCCCCACCGGATCGGGAAAGACCACCACCCTGTACTCGGCGCTGGCGGCCCTGAACACCGTGGACGTCAACATCTCCACCGCGGAGGATCCGGTGGAGTTCAACTTCGGCGGGATCAACCAGGTGCAGATGCATGAGGACATCGGCCTGAACTTCGCCGCCGCGCTGCGCAGCTTCCTGCGGCAGGACCCGGACACGATCATGATCGGCGAGATCCGCGACTTCGAGACCGCGGAGATCGGGGTCAAGGCGGCACTGACCGGCCACCTGGTGCTCTCCACCCTCCACACCAACGACGCCCCCGGCACCGTCAGCCGTCTGCTGAACATGGGCATCGAGCCCTTCCTGGTGACCGCGTCCTTGAACCTGATCCTGGCCCAGCGTCTGGCGCGTCGGCTGTGCCAGCACTGCAAGAAGCCGGCGGAGAACATCGACGACCAGATGCTGCTCAACGCTGGCGTGCCCCCGGACAAGATCGGGACCTTCACCGTCTTCGTGCCCAACGGCTGCCGGGAGTGCAACGACCGCGGTTACCGCGGCCGCGTCGCGCTCTACGAGGTGATGCCGTTCTGGGACGGCCTCAAGGAGCTGGTGATCAACGGCGCCTCGGCCGCCGAGCTGAAGCAGGAGGCGATTCGCTTGGGAATGCAGACCCTGCGGGCCGCCGGTTTGGGCAAGATGATGGCGGGCATGACGACCTTGGAAGAGGTTGTGGCCAACACCGCGCCGGACCGCTTCTAGGAGATCGAACCGACATGGCAAACCTGCATCAGCTGCTCAAGGCGATGGTCGAGAAGGGCGCCTCCGACCTCCACATCACCACCGGCTCGCCCCCGCAGCTTCGAATCGACGGGGAGCTGGTCCCGCTGAAGACCCCGCCGATGACCCCGGTGGAGACCAAGCAGCTCTGCTATTCGATCCTCACCGACGCCCAGAAGCACAAGTTCGAGGAGGAGAACGAGCTGGACCTCTCCTTCGGCGTCAAGGGCCTGTCCCGGTTCCGCTCCAACATCTTCATGCAGCGCGGAGCGGTGGCCGGCGCCTTCCGGACCATCCCGTTCAAGATCCTCACCTTCGCGGAGCTGGGCCTGCCCCCGGTGGTGGCCGAGCTGGCCAAGAAGCCGCGCGGGCTGGTGCTGGTGACCGGGCCCACCGGGTCGGGGAAGTCGACCACCCTGGCGTCGATCATCGACAAGATCAATACCGAGCGGCATGAGCACATCATGACGATCGAGGATCCGATCGAGTACCTGCACCCGCACAAGAACTGCCTGGTGAACCAGCGCGAGGTGGGGGCGGACACCAAGAACTTCAAGCTGGCCCTCAAGTACATTCTCCGCCAGGACCCGGACGTGGTGCTGGTGGGCGAGATGCGGGATCTGGAGACGATCGAGGCGGCGCTGGTGATCGCCGAGACCGGCCACGTCTGCTTCGGAACCCTGCACACCAACAGCTGCGTGCAGACCATCAACCGGGTGCTGGACGTGTTCCCGCCCTACCAGCAGCCCCAGGTGCGCGCCCAGCTCAGCTTCGTGCTGGAGGGAGTCTGCTCCCAGGCCCTGATCGCCAAGGCCGGCAGCCCGGGACGGGTGCTGGCCCTGGAGGTGATGGTGCCCAACCCGGCAATCCGGAACCTGATCCGCGAGGACAAGGTCCACCAGATCTACTCCTCGATGCAGGTCGGCCAGTCCAAGTACGGGATGCAGACCTTCAACCAGGCCCTGGCGCAGCTGCTGTCGAGGCGGCTGATCACCCAGGAAGAGGCGTTTGGACGCAGCTCGGACCCGGACGAACTGAAGAACATCCTGGCCAGCGGCGCCGGAGCGGGGATCATCCCCGGTCAGGGCGGCGGAACCCAGCGGCCGACCCGGCCGGGGCAGTAGCGGCAGTTTCAGCAGAGGCCCTCCGCCGTGACCGGACGGAGGGAGCAGGGGCACCGCCGCCGAGAGAAGAAAAGCAGCGCGGCGGCTGTTCGGAGCGGGGAAAATGTAGGGAATGGCCGCCCGTCGAGCGGCCGACCTCCGCGGTCAGGAGGGACCTCCAGGCGCCAGGAAGTTGACGCCCGGGGTACACTCGACAGCCAGTTTCCGTAGAGGAGTCTCCAAAGATGGCGTCCCCCGCCGCGACCCAGGTTACCCAGCGCGCACCCCAGAAGAAGAAGGCAGCCCCCCAGTGGCTTTGGGAGGCGCGCACCAAGCAGGGTGAGATCCGCAAGGGCGAGATGGAGGCCGGCGACGCCGAGGCGGTGAACAACCGCCTCAAGTCCCTGGGACTCAATCCGGTCAAGGTGAAGAAGAAGCCGATGGAGATTCACATCTCCTTGCCGGGTGTTGGTGGTGTCAGCGGCAAGGACATCCTGATCTTCACCCGGCAGTTCGCGACGATGATCGATGCCGGTCTTCCACTGGTCCAGTGCCTGGACATCCTCGGAACCCAGATGGACAACCCTGCGTTCCGCAAGGTCGTGTTCGCGATCAAGACCAAGGTGGAGGGCGGGTCGACCTTCGCCGACGCACTGAAGGACCACCCGAAGGTCTTCGACGAGCTCTACACCCAGCTGTGCGCGGCCGGTGAGGTGGGCGGTATCCTCGACACCATCCTCAACCGGTTGGCCGCGTACCGGGAGAAGGCGGAGAAGCTCAAGCGCAAGGTGAAGGGCGCGCTGACCTATCCGATCATCGTGCTGATCGTTGGTATTGGCGTGACCGCTGTGCTGTTGCTGAAGGTCACGCCGGTCTTCGAGAAGATGTTCTCGGATTTTGGTTCCGCTCTGCCCGGCCCCACCCAGGTAGTGGTGGACCTCTCACACTGGCTGCAGGCCTACTTCATCTACATGGTCCTGGTGATCGCCGCAGTCGTGGCGGCGGTGGTGGCGGTCTATCGCAACAAGCAGGGACGTCGGGCGATCGACAAGATGTTGCTGAAACTTCCGATGTTCGGACCACTGCTCCGAAAGCTGGCGGTGGCGCGCTTTACCCGGACTCTGGGAACGATGATCAGCTCCGGTGTTCCCATCCTTGACGCCTTGGACGTCACCGCCAAGACAGCCGGCAACCGGGCGGTGGAAGAGGGAATCTATTACGTCCGCAGTAAGATCTCTGAGGGTAAGAACATCTCGGGGCCCCTGCTGGAGACCAAGGTTTTCCCACCCATGGTCGTTCAGATGATCGGTGTTGGTGAAGCCACCGGCGCGATGGATGCGATGCTGGGCAAGATCGCCGATTTCTACGACGACGAGGTGGATGCCGCAGTTGGTTCGCTGACCGCCGCCATTGAGCCGCTGATGATGGTTTTCCTCGGCGGCGTGGTCGGTGGCTTTCTCATCGCGATGTACCTGCCGATCTTCAGCCTCGCCGGTGCCATCAAATAGCACGCCTGCGCGCGGGTGGTTCGACGACAACCCGCGCGATCTGCGGGTGAAGTTGCTGTGGCTGTCCGTCTTCCGGATGGTGGCCACCACCTTGCTTTTGGGCACGATCGCGCTGCGGTTGCTCAGCCGTCCGACCGACCTGTCCTGGGAAGACTCGCTGTCGTTCCTGGTGATTGGCGTCGTCTACGTGATGACGTTGGTCTACGCGCTGTGGCTGCGCTCCGGGCGGGCCGGGACCGGGGTGGCGCTGGCGCAGCTCGTCGGAGACGTGGCGCTGGCGACCAGCCTCGTCTACCTGACCGGCGGGACCGAGTCCCCCTTCACCTTCACCTACCTGATCGCGGTGGTCGCTGGGGCGATCGTCCTATACCAGGAGGGCGCGCTGGTCACTGCCGCCGCCTCCAGCGTTGCCTACGTCGCCCTCGCAGTATCGATCTATCATGGCTGGGTGCGCCGACCCTCGGGCGCGGGCAGCCTGAGCGCGGACCGGGTCGCCTTCGACATCGTCAGCACGGTGCTGGCCCAGGTGCTGATCGCCGCGCTCGCCGGGTACCTGAGCCGACAACTCCGCGCCGCCGGCGGCCGCCTCTCCGAACGAGAGAGCGATCTGCGAGTGCTGGCCGCCTTCCAGCGGGAGATCTTGGTCTCGATGCCTTCGGGCCTTTTGACCTGCGACCCGGTCGGGCGGGTCACGTTCTTGAACCGCGCTGGGCTGCAGATCCTGGGCATTGAGGAGCGTGCTGCGGTGGGGCTGAGCCTGGATGTGCTGATGCCTGGCGCCCGCAAGCTGGCGCACGCCCGGCGCGAAACCCTGGAAGCGCCTACCCCGCTAGGGCTCAGGGTGTTAGGGGTGACGGTGATCTCGCTGGACGCGGACGGACCGGGCGCCCTGCTGGCCGTGTTCCAGGATCTCACCGCGCTGAGGCGGATGGAGGAGGAACTCAGCCGTGCTGACCGGCTGGCCGCGGTGGGGCGGATGGCGGCGCAGCTGGCCCATGAGATCCGCAACCCACTGGCGGCAATGCGCGGCTCGGCGCAGATGCTAGCGGCAGATCCCCGGGCAGCCGCGTCCGAGCGGCTGGCCAACATCCTGATCCGCGAGTCCGACCGGCTTTCGAAGCTGGTGGATGATTTCCTGAGGTTCGCCCGGCCCCCCGCCCCAAGCCTCTCGCGCTGTTCGCTGGCCACGGTGGTGCGAGACACCCTGGAGGTGCTGCACGCCGACCCGCTGGTGCGGCACAGCCAGATCGAGACCGCGCTCGATGAGGTGGAGACGCGCGCCGATCCGGATCAGCTCCGGCAGGTGTTGATCAACCTGCTTCGCAACGCGCTCGCCGCCGCCGGGCCGCAGGGGTCGGTGCGGGTCAGCACCTCGCCCTCGGGCACTCGAGCGCAGTTGAAAGTCTGGGACTCCGCCGGCAGCATCCCGCCGGGAGAGCTGATGCGGATCTTCGAACCATTCCACAGCCGCCACGAGGGCGGAACCGGCCTGGGCCTATCAATCTGCTTCTCGATTGTCCGGGCGCACGAGGGCCACCTCACCGTCAGCTCGTCGCCCGGCGCCGGCACCGAGTTCGTCGTCGAACTCCCCCGTTACTCCGAGGACGCCCTTGCGCATCCTGGTCGTTGATGACGAGCTGTCGATGCGGGAGTACCTGGACCTGCTGCTCACCGCAGAGGGCTATGCCGTCACCATCGCAGGCGCTGTCCCAGAAGCGCTCCGCCTGCTGGCCAGTGACGAGTTCGATCTGGTCATCTCCGATATGCGCCTGGGGAACGAAAGCGGCCTTTCAGTGCTGGAGGCGGCCCGCGCCAGAATCAACGCTCCGGAGGTGATCCTGATCACCGCCTACGGTTCGCCTGCCGCGGCGGTGGAGGCGATGCGTCACGGCGCCTACGACTACATCTGCAAACCGTTCGACAACGAGGAGCTCAAGCTCCTGGCCCAGAAGGCACTGGAGAAGCGTCGCCTGGTCCGGGAGAACGAGGAGCTGCGCAGCTCATTGAAGCTGGGTGGCCGCTTCTGGGTCGGCACCAGCCCGGGGATGCAGCGGGTATGGCAGCTGGTGCAGAAGGTCGCCGGGACCCGGGCAATGGTGCTGATCACCGGCGAGAGCGGGACCGGCAAGGAGCTGGTTGCCCGGGCCATCCACTGGGAGGGCTCCCGGGCGGTGGAGTCCTTCGTCCCGGTGAACTGCGCGGCCCTCGCCGAGGGGGTGCTGGAGAGCGAGCTGTTCGGCCACGTGAAGGGCGCCTTCACCGGCGCAGCCGGCGACCGCCAAGGCCTGTTGGTCTCGGCGAAGAAGGGGACGGTGTTCCTGGACGAGATCGGCGAGATCTCCCCCTCGATGCAGGTGCGGCTGCTGCGGGTGCTGCAGGAGCGGACGGTGAAGCCGGTTGGGAGCAGCGAGGAGCTGCCGTTCGAGGCTCGGCTGATCGCCGCCACCAACAAGCGGCTGGACGAAGAGGTGAAGGCTGGGCGCTTCCGCGAGGATCTCTTCTACCGACTAAACGTGATCAACATCGAGCTGCCGCCGCTGCGGGAGCGGAGGGCAGACATCCCGATCCTGGCCAAGGTGTTCCTGGCCCGGATCGCCACCGAGCTGGGCCGGCCGGGGCTGCGCTTCACCGAGGAGACGCTGGCCCGGCTCACCTCCTATTCGTACCCTGGCAACATCCGGCAGCTGCAGAACATTGTCGAGCGGGCGGCGACGCTCTCCGACGCGGATCCTCTGGAGCCGGAGACGCTGCCCCCGGCGGTGTCCGGATTCGAGGATGCGGCGACAGAGCCACCCGAGACATTGAACTTGGGCGAGGCGTTCTCGCTTGAGCGCTACTTGGACCAGCAGGAGCGCATCTACTTGCTCGAGGCATTGCGGAGGGCGGACGGCGTGCGGACCCGGGCGGCCCAGCTACTGGGCCTGACCTTTCGGTCGTTCCGCTACCGCCTCTCCAAGCACGGACTCCACGAGTAGCGCCGCTTGGCGCGCGCTACTTGAAATCGCGGCGGGAAAAGATCGTCACCGATGCGACCAGGAAGGCCGCTACGAAGAGAAGCGCGAAGAGCCCGACCTCGAGCAGCTGCTCGGCGCCCACCGATACGTCATAGGTGACGTTGTACTTGAAGTTGAACCGCTCCAGGTTCGGCACGAAGTAGTAGATCGCGTTGCCGATGCTGCGGATCATCGCCGAGTCGGACTTGTTGGCGAAGAACTGCAGCTCTCCGGAGAGATGGCCGCTGACGAACACCGCCACGCAGATGAACGCGGAGACGAACGAGTTGGTGAAGCTGGAGCAAAGGATGGCCAAGGCTCCGAGGACAGCCACTTCGAGGAAGACCCCGTAGACGCCGGCGAAGGTCGCCGGGTGGATTGGCGTCCGGTACGCCAGCATCACCAGCAGCAGGCAGACGAACATCGCCCCGCAGGTGGCGACGATAATCCCCAGGAGCCCCAGATACTTCCCCAAGATGTACTCGTGGCGGCCGATCGGCTTCGCGATCACCGGGAAGATGCTCTTGCGATCGATCTCACGGTTGATCACGCCGATTCCCGTGAAGATCACGAGGGCGATCGCGAAGACGTTGATCGCCGCCATCCCGGTGTCCTTGAGGACACGGTCCATGGTGGTGATGGTGACCTCGGTGAAGAGATATGAACTCATCACCACCACCAGGGCGAACAAGAAGATCGAATAGAAGACGCGGTTGCGCCGCGCCTCGGTGAACGTCTGTTGCGCGATCGTCAAGATGTGGGTCGCGGCCACGTTCAGCTCTCCTGCCGGTTGATCATCGTCACCACCAGATCCTCGAGCGACATCCTGCGCTGCGTCACCGAGACAACGCCGCCGCCCGCTCGCAGCACCTCGGAGAGCAGGCGGGTCACCACAACTTCGTTGGGGACGAGGAACAGGCTCCGGCCGCCGGCGGTGGAGACGGTCTCCACCTCCGAGACCGCGAACCCATCGGGCAGCCGCTCCGCCACCACCTCGGTGCCCCCCGTGGAGCCCTCGCTCAAGATCTCCTGCACCGTCCCCACCCGCACCAGCCGACCCTTGTTGACGATCCCGACCCGGTCGCAGATGGCCTCGACGTCCGGGATGATGTGGGTGGAGAAGAAGACCGTCTTACCCTGCTCCTTCAAGCGCAACATGATGTCGCGCACGTCGGCGCGGCCCATCGGATCCAGTCCGCTCATCGGCTCGTCCAGGATAACGAGATCAGGATCGTGGATCAGCGCTTGCGCCAGCCCGACCCGCTGGGTCATCCCCTTGGAGTAGCGCCGGATCTGGAGATCGCCAGCGCGGGTCAGCCCTACCAACCCCAGTAGCTCATCCGCACGGGCGTTCAGCTTTCCTCGCTCCACCCCGGCCAGCGCTCCAGCGAAGTGCAAGTACTCGCGTCCGGTAAGGTGCTCGTAGAAGACCGGTGACTCGGGTAGGAACCCGATCCGTCGGCGCGCCTGTGGTTGCCAGGGTGGGAGCCCGAACAGCAGCGCCTTCCCGGAGTCCGGCCGCAGGAGCGACGTCAGGACCTTGATCGAGGTGGTCTTCCCTGCGCCGTTGGGACCTAGGAACCCGTAGATCTCTCCACTCCGGACCTCAAGCTCCATTCCGTCCAGCGCGACCCGCTTCCTCCCGCGGACGCCGACGGCGAACTCCTTGCGAAGCGCCGAGATCTCGATCGCTAGCTCATTCGAGTCAGTCATTGCTGTCCTGCGTCTCTGGCAGACCCTTCAGCTTCGCCTCTTCTGGGTGGACGTGGATGATCATCCGGTCAGTATCGATCGGCGCCTGCGCGACCCCGTCGGGCCCAAGGCTGTAGCCGCCGGGCACCTCTTTGAGCAGGCCGCTGGTGACCAGCTCGTCGAGATTGGTCGGGAGCCGCCCCTTCTGTTGCTGAAAGGTGGCAGCGGCAGATTCGATCCGGCGGAGTTCACGCTCGACCTGGAGATCGATTAGCCGCTGCTCAAGAAGACGGCGCAGCTCCGGGTTGGTCTCGTCTTCGAGCGACTGCTCGACTAGGGTGAAGGCTGCGTCCATGTCCCCGGCGACGGTCAGCAACCGCGCGGCGAACGGCCGCAGATAATGTGGGGCGCCGGGAAGGTGCGAGGCCTCAATGAACTGCTCCGCCGCGTCCTTCGGGCGATCATGGAAGTTCAGGTAGTTGTAGCCAAGGTACAAGCGCATCTTCCAGTTGTCCGGGAATCGCCTCACCCCGCGCTCGAGCAGGGACGTCGACCGGTCGGTGTTCACGAACCGCATCCGGCCGCTGTCGTACGGGGTCGATATGCCCCCGAAGAGGTAGGCGTACTCGAAGTCCGGATCGAGTGAAACGACCAGGTCCAGGTAGTCGGCCAGGTTCCGGTAGTGATTCAGCGCCTGGTACGGATCGGTGAAGTACTGCAGCGCCTTCACCCAGTAGTAGTCGGCGAGGATCGTGGTGAAGCCCAGCGACATGATCCGCGCCTGCTGGGGGGTAGGCAGATAGATCAGGTCCTTCGAGCTGTCCTTGCTGAGGCGAACCCTTCGTTCCAGCCGATAGCTCTGGGCCGTCCCTGCGGCGAGGAGAGCACACGCCAGAAGACCCCCGATCCACAAGTTCCTGGTTCCGATCCGCTCCATCCGCCACGCTCAGATAACAGAACCGGGATGATCCCGTAAGGATCATCCCGGTCGATTGAACGAAATGCTTGCCGAAACTACGGGCAGTTCACGTCGTTGTAGGTGTTCTTCGGCTCACCGGAAGGGACATTGGTGTCAGTGCCAGCCAGATTCGGGCAGATGCCTGCGGTGGTGCTGCTGACGCTGGAGACGTACCAGAGGTCGAGGTTGGCATCGCTGTCCACGTTGCCGTGGGCCGCCGCACCGAAGGACCCGGTCGGGTCTGCGAGGACCGGGGTGACACCGACCAGGTCGGCTGCGATCACGGTGCCTGAGCCGGCCGGCGCGACTGGAGCGTAAGCGACGGCCGGCGCCGCGTTGGTCGCGACCATGACCGCGCTGACGCCGTACTTGAACGTATCGGCGAGGATGGCGCCGTCCGTGTTGGCAGTGACACCCGCAGCGTCGGCGCGCGTCTCATCGGTGCCGCACTCCTCGTCGGTACGGACGGTGGTGTTGAGCTTGTAGTGGTACCGGTTGCCGCGCTCCGGCGCGAAGCCGATCTTGCGGATGCAGCTCGAGTAGGTGTCCTGCTCCTGGTAGTACGACCGCTGGGCGGTGAAGACGCCCTTGAGGTTGCTCTTGACCTCGCCCTGCTTCGAGCGCGCCTGGAACTTGATGAAGTTCGGGATCGCGATGGCGGCGAGGATGCCAATGATCGCGACGACGATCATGAGCTCGATGAGGGTAAAGCCCTTCTTCAGAGTCTTGCGCATGCTGTTTCTGGTCCTTTGGATTGGCGGACTGCCGTGGGGGAGATGAAGCGAGGCGGACCACAGCAATCGTCGTGCCGCGGACCCGAACCCTCCATGCTCACGGAGTTCCGCGTGGTTAGAGCGGCAGGCAGGGGGCAGAAATTGTCACCCGCTCCCTACAGGTGACGGAAATGGTCACTTCCGTTTTCGTGCTTCGGAGTCCTGGCGGCTCTACCATCGCGCGGCGTGCTTCTTTTCAATCTGTGGATCGGCGTGGTCGGGCTGGCCATCGGCAGCTTCCTGAACGTCGTGATCGCCAGGCTACCGGGGGGGCTCAGCATCGTCCGGCCGCGCTCGCGTTGTCCGAACTGTGGCCGACAGCTTACCTGGCAGGAGAACGTGCCCGTGCTCTCCTGGCTTGCGCTCCGGGGACGGTGCCAAGGCTGCAGGGCGCCAATATCGATCCGCTATCCGCTGGTCGAGCTACTCACCGGTGCGTTGTTCTATGCCAGCGCGGCAGCGTTCGGATTGAGCTGGGAACTGCTCGCGGCGATCATGCTGATCGGGTTCCTGATTCCTCTGACCTTTATCGATCTCGACCACTGGTTGCTCCCCAATGAGCTGACCTTCCCCGGGGTCGCCGTAGGGCTCTTGGTCTCACTCCCCTTGGGCTGGCCCCGGGTACGGGACGCAGCGATCGGCGCCGCCGCCGGCTACCTGGCTTTCTGGGCGTTGGAGTGGATTGGGGAGAAGGTCTTCAGGAAGGAGGCGCTGGGCGGTGGAGACAAGAACCTCTTGGCGCTGATTGGCGCCTTCCTCACCTACAAGTCGTTGCCTGCGGTCATTTTCTTGTCCTCCTTGCAAGGGAGCATCGTGGGGATCGCACTCCTCGCAGCCCGGGGGCGAGCGGGGCCCTCCTGGTCGGAAGAGGAGCGGGCGGCCGCGGCGGAGCGCAAGCGCCGGAACGCCGAGAAGGGGCCTGAGGAGGAGTTGGAGGACGATTGGGTTCCGGGTGCCACCAACATGCCGTTCGGGCCCTGGCTGGCGGTCGCTGCCGTCGAGGTCCTGCTGGTTGGCGGGCTGCTGGCAGAGCGGCTCCCCTGGCCGACCTCTGTCCTTATCGGCGGAGCCCGCTGACTTGCGGTTCCGGGTTGCCAGCATTTCCTTCCTGCTGGCTACCGCCTCGGTCGGTTTGGCCTGGCTCTCGCTGCAGCCACCTCTCATCCGTCTGCTCAAGGCCATCGATCCGGCCAACTACGAGCAGGCCGCTGTCCCCCAGATCGTCTCTGAAGTGCGCAGTCTCCTTCCCTGGCTCCTGATCGCGGACCTCCTCCTGGTGGCGGTGCTGATCTTCGCCGTCCTTCATCTGACCCTGTCACGGGCCTTGATGCGTACCGAGCAGGCGATTGAAGGATTGGGGCGCGTGGATCTCGAGCCGGGACTCCCGCTGATCGGGTCCAGCAATGCGCCGCTGCTCTCCCGGGTCGAGGCTGCGGTCTCCAGGGTCACTGAGGCGCTGCGAGCAGAGCGCGCCACCATCCAGCGGCAGCTGGCGGACCTCACCGCCGCCCATACTCAATTGACCCGGGCCCAGACTGAGCTGGTGGCCTCCGAGCGACTGGTCACGGTGGGTCGCCTGGCCGCTGGAGTGGCTCATGAGGTGGGCAATCCGCTCTCGGGGATCCTGGGCTACCTCTCGCTGGCGCGCTCACGCGAACGCGATCCCCAGAATCAGGAGTTCTTGAACCTGATCGAGAAAGAGGTCCTGCGGATCGATGGCATCGTCCGTGGCCTGCTGGAGCTGGGCCGTCCCTCTCGCGGCGTTCCCCAGCCAGTGGTGCTGGCCTCCGTGGCCCAGGCCTGCCTATCGCTGCTGCGAAAGGCCCCGGAGTTGGAGGGCGTGGAGATCGCCTCCCGCATTCCGGATTCCGCTGTCGTTCGAGGCGAAGCCGGCGGCATCTCGCAGATCCTGATCAACCTCCTCCTCAACGCCGGTCAGGCGATGGGAGGGAAGGGGAGGATCGCGCTCCAGACTTCCGAGGTCGGGGCTCAGCTAGAACTGCACGTGGAGGACGAAGGCCCGGGCATTCCGGCAGAGAACCTCCCGCGCCTATTTGAGCCGTTCTTCACCACTCGCTCAGCTGGAGGCACAGGCCTGGGGCTGGCGGTCTCCCTCCACCTGGCCCTTGGGATGGGCGGGACCCTGACGGCCGCCAACCGGCCCGCCGGGGGCGCGCGCTTCACCCTGACGCTTCCGACCACGTAAGGTCACCGCGACCATGCCGGCTTTTCGTACCATACTTATCGCGGACGATGAACCTTCCATCCGGCACGTCCTCACTCTCACCCTGGCGGACAAGGGCTACGAGGTCCGCGCCGTTGCCGACGGCGAGGACGCCCTGCGCGAGCTCTCCGCCCGCCCATACGACGTGGTGATCTCGGACATCCGGATGCCCAAGCTCGATGGCATGGGACTGCTCAAGAAGGCGCAGGAGCAGTGGCCGGAGCTGACCTTCATCGTCATGAGCGCCTATGGCTCGGCGGACCACGCACTGGAGGCGGTGGCCGCCGGCGCCTACGACTACGTCCAGAAGCCGTTCAAGCCCGAGGAGGTGGTGCTGGTCCTCCGTAAAGCGGAGGAGCGGCAGCGGCTGCTCAAGGAGAACCGCCGGCTCAAGACCATCAACGAGCGCGAGCAGGTGGCGCGCCTGTTGGGGGAGAGCGAGGCGATCAAGCAGGTCCACAAGCAGATCCAGAAGGTGGCCGCGGTGCCCACCACGGTGCTGGTCACCGGGGAGAGTGGCACCGGCAAGGAACTGGTGGCCCGGGCGATCCACGATCTCTCCCCGCGCACCGCCATGCCCTTCCAGCCGGTCAACTGCGGCGCCATCCCCGCCGGGCTGCTGGAGTCGGAGCTCTTCGGCCACGCCAAGGGCGCCTTCACCGATGCACGCACCGCCAAGCGCGGGCTGCTCTCCGAGGCGGATGGGGGGACCGTCTTCCTGGACGAGATCGGAGAACTTCCCGCGGCCGCCCAGGTGAAGCTGCTGCGCTTTCTCCAGGAGGGGGAGGTCAAGCCAGTAGGGGAGAACCGCACAGAGAAGGTGGACGTGCGGGTGGTGGCAGCCACCCTGCGCGACCTGGGCAAGCTGGTGGAACAGGGCCTGTTTCGGGAGGACCTCTACTACCGCCTCAACGTGGTGAACATCCGGGTCCCGCCGTTGCGCGAGCGGAGCTCAGACATCCTGCTGCTGGCCCAGGCCTTCCTGGGCCGCTTCAACCGCGAGTTCAACCGGGAGGCGCCGATCACCCGCTTCTCCCCCGAGGCGGAGGGGGCGCTCAGCGCGTATCCCTTCCCGGGAAACGTGCGGGAGTTGGAGAACGCCATCGAGCGTGCGGTGATCCTGGCGGAAGGAGAGGAGATCAGCCTGGAGAACCTCCCCGAGAAGCTCTGGGCTCAGCCCCGCGCACCTGGCGCGCACCTCGGGGCAAACGTTGATCCCGCCAGCGATCTCTCCTTGAAGCGGGCCATGCTGGCTTTGGAGGAGCGCTTCATCCGCGCGGCGCTCAAGCGGACCCACGGCAACCGGACCCGAGCCGCGGAGGTGCTGGAGATCAGCCACCGGGCGCTGCTCTACAAGATCAAGGAATACGGGATCGATCCCGACGCGCCCTGAGCACCCACTGCCGCTGGTGTGTGATCCTGCGGACCTCCACAAGAGACAGGGCCATTTCCTATCTTTGATGCGTCAAAGCGATTCCAGGTGATCGCAAATTTGACGGCATCGACTGACGACCCGGATAATGCGCCGGCTTCCCCTAATCGAAGACGCTTTCCATCCGCTGCGGTCCAGAGCGGGTGCCGGGTCTCGTGTCCTCGGGGGGGGGGTCGCAGCAACGGAGCGGGGCATGTCCAAGAAGCCGAACAACCTTCAGCAGGTGCGCGAGCAGCAGCTCCTGTCGAAGGCGGAGCTGGCCCGCCGCGCCGGGGTCTCGGTGCTGACGATCGACCGGGTGGAGAAGGGCGCGGAGTGCCGCGTGGACACCAAGCGCAAGATCATCCTCGCGCTGGGAATGAAGGTCACCGATCACACCAAGGTGTTCGGTCAGACGCAGACCTCCCGGCGAGGAGGAGGGCGGGGCGGGGACGGCGCGGGCGAGTAGCCGCGGGCTAGTTTTTCGGAGGGGCTCGAGTCGGGTGCTACGCTCCCACTCGAAGTAACTGAAGCACCCAGAGGGAAGTAAATGGCAAAGGGCAGACTGGCACTCGGGTTGGACATCGGATCGAACTCCGTGAAGCTGATCCAGCTCAAAGAGGTGCGTCGGCGCGGCGAGGTCGGCTTTGCGCTGCAGAGCTTCGGGATGAAGCCGCTGCCGCCGGAGGCGATCGTCGACGGCGCCCTGATGAACTCCACCGCGATCGTCCAGGCGATCCAGGAGCTGATCAGCGAGCTGAAGATCAAGCAAAAGGACGTGGCGATCGGAGTCTCCGGCCACTCGGTGATCATCAAGAAGATCTCGATGCCCCGGATGACCCAGGACGAGCTGGAGGAGTCGATCCAGTGGGAGGCCGAGCAGTACATCCCGTTCGACGTCAAGGACGTCAACATCGACACCCAGATCCTCAACGCCGACGCCAATGACCAGACCGGTCAGATGGATGTGCTGCTGGTGGCGGCGAAGAAGGACATGATCAACGACTACACCACGGTGGTCTCCGAGGCGGGATTGACCCCGGTGGTGGTGGATGTGGATGCCTTCGCCGTCCAGAACATGTTCGGCGCCAACTACGACCTCCCCACTAACGAGACGGTGGTGCTGATCAACGCCGGCGCCTCGGTGGTGAACATCAACATCCTCACCAACGGGTACACGGTCTTCACCCGTGACGTGACCATCGGCGGGAACCAGTTCACAGAGGAGATCCAGAAGCAGCTCAACGTCTCCTATGAGGAGGCCGAGGCGCTGAAGATCGGTGGTGGCCGGAACGACGCCGACGCGGTGGTCCCGCAGGAGGTGGAGCGGGTGATGTCCCAGGTCGCCGAGCAGGTGGCGGGTGAGATCCAGCGGTCACTGGATTTCTACGCGGGCACCGCGGCTGAGGCGAACTTCAGCAAGGTCTTCATCTCCGGGGGCACCGCGAAGATCCCAGCGCTGTTCAAGACGATTGAGAACCGGGTAGGCGTCCCAGTGGAGATCCTCAACCCGTTCAAGAACATCGAGATCGATAACCGCCGCTTCGACCCGAACTTCATCATGGACGTCGCGCCGATGGCCGCGGTCGCGGTGGGGCTCGCGCTGCGCAAACCTGGGGACAAGGCGGGCTAGTCTGCGGCCGAACGGAAAACGCTCATGGGAACAATGATCCGTATCAACCTCCTCCCTACCCGGGGAGTTAAGAAGCGCGAAGCTGGCCGGCAGGTACTGGCCCTCTTCGCGGCACTCTTGGTGGGTGGACTGATTGCCAACTTCATCTGGTATCAGGCCCGTTCCTCGGTGGAGGCTGCCAATGCCGCCAAGATTGTCCAGACCCAAGCGGCAATCCAGAAGTTGGAGGCCGTCATTGGCGAGGTCAACAACATCAACAAGCGCAAGAAGGAGGTCGAGGAGAAGCTGAAGGTGCTCGACGATCTCAAGAAGGCGCGCTCAGGCCCGGTCAAGTTGATGGACGCCCTGGCGATCTCGACCCCCACAAAAGTCTGGATCCAGTCCTTCGACGAGAAGAACTCGAACGTGAAGTTGGTGGGGAGCGCCGTCAGTCACGACGACGTCGCTGAGTTCATGCGAGGGCTCTCCAACATCGTCTGGACCCCCAAGGGGATGGCGCGGGTGGTGGAGCAGAAGCGTGGCGCCAAGACCGCGCGCGTGGAGTTGATGAACCAGAACGGTGCCATCGAGGACCTTCCCGTCGCCTCCGTGGTTCCCTTCTTTAACGCCATCGATCTCAAGAAGGCGGAGCAGAAGGGCGACCTCAAGGAGCCTCGGGTGGATTTCGAGATTGGCATGAAGGCGAACTATGCCACCTGAGAGGGCGCCCAACTTATGGATCAGCTGATGGACAGGTTTCTCAAGGCGCCCTCGGGCGTAAGGTTCGGCGCCCTCGCTGGCTTGCTCGCAGCCATCACCGCCCTGAATTTCTTCATGGTCATCCAGCCCATCGAGGAGTCTATAGAGGCGCAGACGCGTACTCAGAGTGCGCTCGATATGCAACTGGCCGAAAAGCAGGAGATCGCCCAGAACCTCAACGAGCGCCGGCGGGAGATGGATGTGCTGGAGCAGCGGTTGGCTGAAGCGCTGACCGAACTTCCGGAGGACAAGGACATCGACGAGTTGCTCGCGCAGCTCAACGACATCGGCAAGAAGGCCGGGCTGACGATCTCCAGCGTTCAACCCGGGGCCGAGAGCAACGCCAGCTTCTATGCCCGCATCCCGGTGAAGATGGAGGTCCAGGGCAACTACCACGAAATCGCCATGTTCCTTCAGGATGTCTCGGGCATGCGCCGCATCGTCAACGTCGACACCATCACCTTCACCTCCCCGCAGGTGAGGAACGAGAAGGTGGTGCTGAAGGCCAACTTCCTGGCCACCACGTTCCGTTTTCTTGCCCGGCCGGGCGAACAGGGCGACAAAGCCCAGACCCCGGTCAAGAGGTAGGTGCACGCGATGAAACGGTCCATACACATCGCATCCTTGGTGGTAGTCGCGCTCCTCGTCGCTTGTGGAGACGACGCGGTTGTCTCCGCCCCGGCTTCACAGCCGCAGCGCAGAGCCCCCAAGAAGGTCGACCAGGTCGACCCGGCTCTCTCGGCTGAGCCGACCTTCGTCTACCAGTACAACCCCATCAAGCGTGACCCGTTCCGCCCGCCACCGCGGGAGCTGGGCAGTTCGGTGAATCAGCAGTGCAGTGAGCCGCTCTGCCAGTTCGAGCTGGATCAGCTGAAGTTGGTGGGTGTGGTCACCGGCATCGCCAACCCGTTCGCGATGGTCGAGGATCCGCAAGGCCGTGGCTACATTGTCCGCCGAAGCAGTCGGATGGGTCGTCAGGGCGGCAAGGTCACCCAGATCCTGCGCGACTCGATCACCGTCACCGAGTACTGGATTGCGCCCGACGGCAAGCAGAACCCCAACCCGGTGAGCATGCAGCTCGCCCCCGACAAGGTCCGCAGTCCTGAGGTGGACCTCAATACCGGGAAGACGTTTTAGCCGTCACACGGCCAGGCAAGGACACGCGAGCATGGGTACTAGGAACGTCCAGATGAGCCAGAAGTGGACCGTGGCGGTGGCCCTGGTGGCCAGCCTGACGGCGGTCGGCGCAACGGCAGCGGAGCTGAACACGCTGACGCGCGTCGAGGTCAAGCAGACGCCCAAGGGCGCGCAGGTGGTGGTGGCGGGCAGCAAGGCGCCGACCTTCACTGTGTTCCGGATGTCCGACCCGGACCGGTTGGTGGTGGATGTCTCGTCCGCCGACGCCTCCGCGGTGCGGGGACACCATGACGGCCGCGGCCCGGTCTCCGGGGTGGTCGCTTCCCAGTTCTCCGATGACCGCGCCAGCGTCGCCCGGCTGCTGGTCGCGTTGAACCACGCCTCCCAATACGACGTCCGTTCGGACGGAACCCGGGTGGTGATCTCGGTGGACGGCGTCAGCGCCGCGCCGATGGCCGTCGCCACCGCCGCTCCCGCGCCGGAGAAGCTGGTCTCCCCCACCGAAGAGCAGAAGGCCGCGCCGGTGTTCGCTCCGGTGACGAAGTCTGAGCCTACCCTCGCCAGCGCCGTCCCGGTGTCGGCTCCGGTGGTCACCCCCGCCCAAGCGGAGGCGACCTCCAAGGGCGAGAACGTGGTCGCCACCGAACTGGATGAGCGCGAGGTGCAGAACCCGGCGACCCGCGTGTCCGCGCTGAGCTGGTCGCGCGATGTCCTCAAGATCCGCGCCGATGGTGAGATCGCCAAGTACGAGCTGCTGGAGCTGGCCAACCCGTCGCGGCTGGCGCTCGATATCTACGGCGTCTCGCTGGGCGCCAAGGCCCCCAAGATCCGCTCCGCACGGGTCAGCGATGTCCGCGTGGGTGCCCACGGCGGCAAGGTCCGGGTGGTGCTGGACGTGCTGGGCGAGATGCCGCGCTACCAGATCCGCCGGCTCCACAACGGGCTGGAGGTTGCGCTCAAGGGCGTGACCGGGACCCAGCCCGCGGTCGCCAGCACCGAGATTGAGATCGACGGCCAGAAGGTCCCGGTGGGGGTGGAGGCGCCGGTGGTAGCGGTAAAGCCCGCGCCGGCCCCGGCCCCGAAGACCGAGGCCCCGGTGGTGGTGGCCCAGCCCGAGGCCCCCGCCCTGGCGGAGATCACCGACCTGACCTTCCGCGAGTCGGCGGTGGGCGGAGTGATCGAGCTCAAGCTGTCCCGCGCGGCCAAGTACACGGTCGACCGTCCGGATGGCGAGAGCGCGGTGCTGAACCTGGAGGGCGTGGTCCTCCCCAAGCGGCTGGAGCGTTCGCTGGACGCCAGCGCGCTGGAGACGCCGATCCAGATGGTCAGCGCGTTCTCCGTGCCCGGCGCCGGTAACCGGGCCCGGGTGGTGGTGGCCGCCAGCGGCAAGCTGTCGGAGAAGGTGTCCGGGACCTCCAAGGTGATCACCTGGAAGCTGGAGAGCACCGGCAACGAGACCCAGCAGGTGGCGGTGGCCCCCAAGACGGCCGGCTTCACCACCGAGGCGCCTCGCTACGCGGAGGAGGGCGCTCCCCAGCAGACCCGCCGCTACTCCGGCAAGCGGGTTTCCTTCGAGTTCAAGGACATCGACATCCACAACCTGCTGCGGATCATCGCCGAGATCTCGAAGAAGAACATCGTGGTCGCCGATGATGTCTCCGGCAAGGTCACCATCCGCCTGCGCAATGTTCCCTGGGACCAGGCACTGGAGCTGATCCTGCGCTCCAAGGGTCTGGGCAAGGAGGAGCTGGGCAGCATCATCCGCGTCGCTCCGCTCAAGGCATTGGAGGAGGAGGCCAAGCTGCGCGCCGAGCGGCGCAAGGCGCTGCAGACCCAGGAGGACCTGGTGGTCCAGCTGATCCCGGTGAACTACGCGGTCGCCAAGGACATGGCGGACCGGGTGAAGGACGTGCTCACCCCCCGTGGCTCGGTCACCGTCGACACCCGGACCAATGTGATGATCGTCAAGGACGTGGCCTCCAACATCAACCGGGCCCGGTCGCTGGTGCAGAATCTGGACACCCAGACCCCGCAGGTCCTAATTGAGAGCCGGATCGTCGAGGCCAACACCAACTTCACCCGCGAGATCGGCGTCCAGTGGGGCGCTCTGGCCGAGGCCTCTCAGGCGATGGGCAACCCCACCGGTCTGATCTTCCCCAACAACGTCTCCGTCGGCGGTGGGTCCCAGCAGAGCAACACCACCGGCACGGCCGATCTTCCCCACTGGGCGGTCAACCTCCCCGCCGGTGTCGGTCAGGGAAGCGGTGGTGCCCTCGGCTTCCACTTCGGCTCCGCCGGTGGTGCGCTGCAACTGAACCTGCGGCTCTCCGCGCTGGAGAACCAGGGGCACGTGAAGACGATCTCCGCGCCCAAGGTGGCCACCCTGGACAACAACACTGCCCGGATCAGCCAGGGTATCTCCATCCCCTACACCACCACCTCCCAGAACGGCGCCAACACGGTGTTCGCAGAGGCCCGGCTGGCGCTGGAGGTGACCCCGCACATCACCCAGGACGGAAGCATCCTGATGGCGATCAAGGCGGAGAACAATCAGCCGGATCCCTCGCAGCTGAGCGTCCAGGGGCAGCCGGCCATTCAGCGCAAGGAGGCCAACACGCAGGTGCTGGTCAAGGACGGCGACACCACGGTGATCGGCGGCATCTACGTCCGCCGCGGCGCCACCAGCACTGCTGGCATCCCGCTGCTGAGCAAGATCCCTCTCTTGGGCTACCTGTTCCGCAACGAGTCCGAGTCCGATGAGCGTCAGGAGCTCCTGATCTTCATCACCCCGCGGATCCTCAACCGTCAGACGATCGCCCAGAACCTCTAACGAGGCCGGGAGAACCCATGAAGACCCAGATCACCTCCAAGCTGTTCCTGATCACCGCCGCTCTGCTCGCCACCGGATGCACCGGCGGCGGTTCGGCGTACCTCTCCCAGGCGCTGGCACTGGGCCCTACGTGCGAGCCCGGGGACACCGGAATCACCCGCGGCTCGCTCGACATCGGACAGAGCTCCAACTATTTCGTCGCCTTCTCCATGGGCTCCAACGCGGTGGGCGAGCAGGTGACCATCGATGGCCGCCCGGTGAACTCGACCTCGGCGAATGACTTCGTGGGGGAGGAGATTGTCCTCAACTACCAGGTCAATGGTTCGGCGCTGGTCCCCGAGCAGCGGACGAATGCCACGGTGGTGATCCCGGCCGGGGCAGCCATCGACGACTCGTTCGTGTCCATGAACCTGCTCACCCCTCCGGCGGTGGCCGCGCTGCGTGCGCAGGTCTACCCGGTGGACGTGGTGGTCTCGGTCTTCATCCGCGGCAACATGCGGGGCGGCGGTCCCAACTCCACCAACACCGTCCGCTTCCCGATCACCATCACCGGGAACACCGCCCCGATCACCTCTTGCACCGCTCCTGCGGAGCTGACCTTCGGCGGGGCACCCACCTGCGGCAACCCCAGCCAGGACGATCCGTCCGGGATCGCCTCCTGCGTGACTCCGTAACCGCTTCGCCGCTGGCCCCCTCCCGCGCTAAGTAGCCCTCCATGTCCTTCCTCAGTCATCTCGAGACGGTGGTCAAAGACGTTCCCGGCGCGCTGGCCTGCAGCGTGATGGGCTACGACGGGATCTCCGTGGAGACGCACCAGCTGGCCGGGGCGATGGAGGACCTGGAGCTGTCCTCCACCTGGGTCGAGTACGCCAACGTGCTCACCCAGCTGAAGAACGCGGCGGAGATGCTCAAGACCGGCGCGGTCTCCGAGGTCAGCATCAACTCCGAGCGGGTGATCACCCTGATGCGGATGGTCACCCCGGAGTACTTCCTGGTCCTGGCCCTCAAGCCGGACGGGAACTACGGCAAGGCCCGGTATGTGTTGCGGCTGGCCGCTCCCAAGGTGAAGGCGGAGCTGCTCTAGTCTTCGGGGCTCCTTGCTCCAGGGGACAGGCAACTTTTCCCTCGCTGGGCTGCCTTGGCTTTCGACCTGGGTGCCTTGGGAAAAGTAGCCAGTCCCCTCTGCCGCAGTGCGGCAACTCCTGATTGTTCCACTTTTCGTTCTCGCTTTCCCTGCACCCCTCCATCGGCTAGACAGCCTCCGCCTGCGCGGCCACCTTACGGCCCGGGCGACAGGAGCAAGCCACCCATGGCCGGTGTCATCGATACATCCGAGTTTCGCAAGGGCATGAAGATCGAGATCGACGGTGAGCCGTTCGAGATCATCGACTTCCAGCACGTCAAGCCTGGCAAGGGCTCAGCCTTCGTCCGGACCAGCATCAAGAGCCTGATCAGCGGCCGGTTGCTGCAGCCGACCCTGAAGTCCGGGGAGAAGGTCGGCCGTCCGGACATCGAGGAGAAGGAGATGCAGTTCCTCTATGTCCAGGGGGACGAGTACTACTTCATGGACCTCAAGAACTACGAGCAGACCTTCGTGGGCGAGAAGACCCTGGGGGACTCCAAGAACTACCTGAAGGAGGGGATCAACGCCTCGATCCTCTTCTACAACGGCAAGGCGCTGGGCGTTTCCCTGCCCAACTCGGTGGACCTCAAGGTCACCACCTGTGACCCGGGCGTCCGCGGCGACACCGTCTCCGGCGCGCTCAAGCCGGCGGTGCTGGAGAGCGGCTACCAGGTGATGGTCCCCCTCTTCATCAACGAGGGCGATGTGCTGAAGATCGACACCCGCGACGGCAAGTATCTGACCCGCGTCGCGTCGGTCGCGTCCTAGGCCACCTTCGGGGGCCGGAGATCGCCGGCCCCCCGTTTGGACATTCAATTTCGGGAGGGTAGATGGCGACGAAGCGGAAGCTGAGCGCGGGCGTGTCGGAGGCGGCCAGGGTTCCGGCCCCCACCGCCAACGGTGGGGCAGACATGGGCGTGACCACTCTGGACGTGGACGCGCTCCGGCAGATCGTGGAGATTCTGGAGGCCTCGGACATCACCCGGCTCTCCTGGCGCAAGGGGCGGGAGCGGCTGATCATCCGCCGCGGTCCGGACACCACCACCGTGCTCCACCAGGCGGCGCCCGGCGGGGCCAACGTCTCCCCGGTCACCTACGAGGTGGCGCCTACCCCCCGGCCCAGCGCTCCGGCGCCCCAGGCGGCACCCGCTCCGGCGGCTCCCGCGGCCCAGAAGCCGGGCACCATCGTCACCTCTCCGTTCGTGGGCACCTTCTACCGGACGCCCGCGCCGGATCAGCCCTCCTTCGTGGAGGTCGGCTCCTCGGTGAAGAAGGGCCAGGTCCTCTGCATCGTGGAGGCGATGAAGCTGATGAACGAGATCGAGGCCGAGGTCGCCGGCAAGGTGGCCGAGATCCTGGTCGAGAATGGCACTCCGGTGGAGTTCGGCCAGTCGTTGTTCCGGATCGAACCGGCCTAAGGGGGCGTCTTGTTCAAGAAGGTCCTGATCGCCAACCGCGGCGAGATTGCACTTCGTGTGATCCGCGCCTGCCGGGAGCTGGGGATCGCCACCGTGGCGGTCCACTCCACCGCAGACGCCAACGCGCTGCACGTGCGCTTCGCCGATGAGGCGGTGTGCATCGGGCCGCCGCCCTCCAAGGAGAGCTACCTCAACGTCCCGGCGCTGCTCTCCGCCGCGGAGATCACCCAGGCGGATGCCATCCATCCCGGCTACGGCTTCCTCTCCGAGAACGCCGACTTCGCCAAGGTCTGCGCCGACTGCCAGATCACCTTCATTGGCCCCAACGAGCGGGTGATCCGCCTGATGGGGAACAAGGTCTCCGCCCGCGCCGCGGCGCGTGAGGCCGGGCTGCCGCTGCTCCCCGGATCTCCGGGCGTGGTGCGCACCCCCCGGGACGCGGAGGAGTTCGCCAAGCAGATCGGCTTCCCGGTGATCCTCAAGGCCGCCGCCGGTGGTGGCGGACGGGGGATGAAGATCGTCCGTGATCCGGGCGCGGTGGGCATGGCCTTCTCCACCGCCTCCGCGGAGGCGATGTCCAGCTTCTCCAATGGCGATCTGTACATCGAGCGCTACGTGGAGAAGCCGCGGCACATCGAGATCCAGATCATGGCCGACGAGCACGGCAACGTGATCCACCTCGGGGAGCGGGAGTGCTCGGTCCAGCGCCGGCACCAGAAGCTGATCGAGGAGTCTCCCTCTCCGGGCGTCTCCCCGGAGCTGCGCGAGGAGATGGGCCGGGTCTCGGTGAAGGCGATGCAGGAGATCGGCTACTCCAACGTCGGCACCATCGAGTACCTGATGGACGAGAACGGGAAGTTCTACTTCATGGAGATGAACACCCGGGTGCAGGTGGAGCACCCGGTCACCGAGCTGGTGACGGGGGTGGACATCGTCAAGGAGCAGATCCTGATCGCCAACGGGGAGAAGCTGCGCTTCACCCAGAAGGACATCCGGATGCGGGGCTCGGCGATCGAATGCCGGATCAACGCCGAGGACCCGGTCACCTTCGCTCCCTCTCCGGGGAAGATCACCGGCTACTCGGTGCCTGGCGGCAACGGGATCCGGGTGGATTCGGCGGCCTACGAGAACTACACGGTCCGGCCCAACTACGACTCGCTGATCTCCAAGCTGATCTCCTACGCGGAGGACCGTCCGACGGCGATCCGCAAGATGCAGCGGGCGCTCTCCGAGTATGTGGTGGAGGGGATCAAGACCAACATCCCGTTCCACCGCGCCGCCCTGGCCGAGGACTCGTTCCTGGAGGGCAACTACGACACCCGGTTCGTGGAGCGGTTGCTGGCGTCGGAGAAGGGCACCAAGCGGTTGAAGCAGGCGGTGGAGGAGACTCCGTAGCTCTTGTTGCCCCCTGCCTGTCCGGTGGGGGTCCAGGCACCTTTTCGCACCGGCGGTGTGGGTGGGGTTGAACTCCCTGCCTGCGAAAAGGAGCCAGTCCCCTTTGCTTGACCGTTGGCAGAGCATTCCACTAACCTCGGAACGCTGCCGTGCGACCTGTTAGGTAGGAAAACCCCTGTTGTTGCTGGGGTTTTCTTTAGCGGCTGCGCCCGAGACCTACCGCCTGATGGACAAGAACAAAATCATCGAAGGCGCCGCGAAGTTGGTCGCGAAGGGCGCCTACGACAAAGCCATCAAAGAGTATCAAAAGGTCCTGGATGCGGACCCGAAGGACGTGCGGGTCCTCCAGAAGATGGGGGAGCTGTACCAGAAGAAGAGCGAGAACCCGCAGGCGGCGCACTACTTCACCAAGGTCGCGGAGAGCTACTCCAACGACGGGTTCTTCCTCAAGGCAGTCGCCCTCTACAAGCAGGTCCTCAAGCTCAACCCGAACCTGATCGACGTGAACCTCAAGCTGGCGGATCTCCACCAGCAGCTGGGGTTGATGTCGGAGGCGATGGCCTACTTCCAGGTGGTGGCCAACCACCACGATCGGAACGGCGACACCAAGAGCAGCCTGGACACCCTCAAGAAGATGGTGGACCTGGATCCGGAGAACGTCGCCTCCAAGATCAAGCTCGCCGAACTCTACGCGCGCGAGAAGATGAACTCCGAGGCCATCTCCGAGTTCCGCCGCGCCGCCGAGTACCTCAAGCGCAACAACCGCGCCGAGGACTACGCCCGGGTCGCCGAGCGGCTCTCCGCGCTGGAGCCGGAGAACCACCCGCTGGCCAAGGAGCTGGCCTCCTCGTACCTGAAGGCGGGCGACCAGAAGCGCGCCCTGGCCAAGCTGCAGGTCTGCTTCAAGGCGGACCCCAAGGACGTGGAGACGCTGACCCTGCTGGCCCAGGCGTTCCAGGGGCTGGGGCAGACCTCCAAGACCGTCTCCGTCTACAAGGAGCTGGCCAAGATCCACCAGGAGCGCGGCCAGGCCGGCGAGGAGAACAAGGTCTGGTCGCAGATCAAGCTGCTGGATCCGGCCGATCCGGATCTGGCCGCCCGCTTTGGTTCACCCGCCGCCGCGGCCCCTGCCGCTCCCTCCCGGCCCGCGCCGCAGTACTCGGCGCCTGCTCCGGCCCCCGCTCCCGCGCGGCCGGCGG
>JAKFFE010000002.1:0-167218 GCA_036675345.1 Myxococcaceae bacterium | reverse complement strand
CAAACGCAACGGTCCCCCTGGATGGCAAACTCTCGGAAGAGGCTTCGACCGCTTCCTCGACCAGTACACCGGGTGGGTCGCGGCTGGTCGATGTGATCAATCCTGAGGGACAGGCTACATTTCCGACGCGCTGCGTCCGGAATGTAGCCTGTCCCTTTTTCGTCCCGGTGCGTCAGTGGCGCTGCCGCTGCCGGGTCCAGGTGGGGGTGGTGGAGGCGTCGGGGGCCCAGAAGTGGTCCACGCCGGGCGAGGGACTCTCGGCGGTGTAGGCCAGATCCCGCTGGGTGCGCTCCGGGCCTCCGGAGAGGATCAACGCCAGCAGCGCGACCTGCTCCCCTTCCGGGCGGATGCCCAGATCGTCGGGCAACAGCACCTCCGCCTCCTGTTCGAAGCCGCCCAGGCAGGTGGCCCTGCCCCGGTAGCCGCGCCGGGCCGCCTCCAGGCTGTAGCCGCAGTCCCCCAGGTTCCCTTCGATGCTCTGGCTGGTGACCCGGAGGTTGGTCAGCTTCCCTCCGTACAGCCCCCGGATCCGGACCCCATCTCCCTCCTGGGTCCAGGTCAGCGAGGTGGGTGCGGAGTCCACCATCCCCCGGACCTGACTCTCGTCCCAGCCCAGGTCCACCACCCGGTTCATCAGCGTGCCGCGGAAGAACAGGTTCCCCCGCTTGATCGCGATGTTGGGGCCATACAGCCCCTCGTAGGACAGCGAGGCCTGGACCCCGTTCACCGATCCGGCCCGGACCCCGACTGGGGATCCTGTTCCGGTGAACGAGTGCGCACATCCGAACTGCAGGGCCAACAGAACCAACACTCCGACTGCGCTTCTCATCCTGGACCTCACCTGGCACCCCGAGGGCGCCCCACCGCGTGTGCTTTTCCTCAACCCATTCGTTCGAGCGCTCCTGGAGTGATTGTGACCACGCCCCATTTCTTGCGCACTGTGCGCACGGGTGGTTTCACGCACGGAAAGGTTGCGGATCGCAGCTGGAAAACAAATCGCCACGCGGCCGCGAAGTGCGGGCGCGCGTGGCGAGGTGATTTCGGCTTTGAATCCGCCGGAGTGGGCGGGTTCTGGGCAGTGTCCGCTAGGCGGCTTTGAGGCCCGCGGTCAGATCTTCGATCAGATCCTGCGCGTCCTCGATCCCGACCGAGAGGCGGATCAGCCCGTCGGTGATCCCCAGCCGCTGGCGGGTCTCCGGAGGGATGGAGGCGTGGGTCATGATCGCCGGATGCTCGATCAGCGACTCCACCCCGCCCAGGGACTCGGCGAGGGCGAACAGCTTGACCGTCTTGAGGAAGCGGCGCGCCGACTCCAGCCCGCCCTTGATGTCGAAGGTCATCATCCCCCCAAAGCCAGTCATCTGGGCGCGGGCCAGGGCGTGCTGGGGATGGGACTCCAGTCCCGGCCAGGTCACCTTGTTCACCTTGGGCTGCTTGACCAGGAACTCGGCGATCCTGGCGGCGTTCTGGGCGTGACGCTCCATCCGCACGTGCAGGGTCTTGACCCCGCGCAGGACCAGGAAGGAGTCCATCGGGGAGGGGATCCCGCCCACCGCGTTCTGGAGGAAGGAGATCTTGTCCGCCAGCTCCTGGTTGGAGGTGCAGACGAAGCCGCCGATGCAGTCGCTGTGGCCGTTGAGGTACTTGGTGGTGGAGTGGCAGACGATGTCGAACCCGAACTCCAGCGGCTTCTGGAAGTAGGGGGTCATGAAGGTGTTGTCGCAGATCGAGATCAGCTTCCGACGCTTGGCGATCTCCGCCACCTTCGCCAGGTCCACCAGCTTCAGCATCGGGTTGGTGGGGGTCTCCACCCACACCGCCTTGGTGTTCGGGGTGATCGCCGGCTCCAGGTTGGCCGGGTTGGAGAGGTCCACGAAGGAGAAGCTCAGCCCGTGGCGCTTGAACACCTTGTCGAACAGCCGGAAGGTGCCGCCGTACACGTCGTCCGAACAGATGATGTGATCACCGGCCTCGAACATGTGCATCAGCATGTCGGTGCCGGCCAGCCCGGAGGCGAAGGCCGCGCCGTACTTGGCGCCCTCCAGCGCCGCCAGACACCGCTCCAGCGCGTGCCGGGTGGGGTTCTGGGTGCGGCTGTACTCGTAGCCCTTGTGCTCCCCCGGCCCGGACTGGACGTAGGTGGAGGTCAGGTACACCGGAGTCATGATCGCGCCGGTGGTGGGATCCGGCTCCTGGCCGGCGTGGATGGCGAGGGTGTCAAAGCGCATGGGGCGGTCTTGAACCACAGAGCCCGCCCGCTTGCCAGCGCAGCCCGGCCGCGGTCCTCCCCGGACCTGAATTCAGGTATGCAGCGCCCGTGGCCTCCCCCTCCGATTTCAGCAACCGTCTCCGCAAGAATGTCCGCCACTACCGCAAGTGGGCGCAGCGCCAGGGGCTGGGCGCCTACCGGGTCTACGACCTGGACATCCCCGAGTACCCGGTGGCGGTGGACGTGTACGGAGATCGGGTGCACGTGATCGAATACCCCCGCCGGCGCGCGCTGCGCAGCGGCGAGGCGGACGCGGCCCGGGCGGAGATCACCGCCGCGGTGGAGGAGGTGCTGGAGGTCCCCGCGGGTCGGGTGTTCGTCAAACGCCACCTGCCGCTCAAGTGGGGCCAGGAGCAGTACGAGCGGACCGAGGACGACAGCGAGCGCTTCGTGGTGGAGGAGCAGGGCCTCAAGTTCTGGGTCAACCTGGGTGCCTACCTGGACGTGGGGCTGTTCATGGACCACCGGGTGACCCGGGATCGGGTGCGGAGCGAGGCCCGGGGGAAGCGCTTTTTGAACCTGTTCTCGTATACCGGCGCCTTCACCGTCTACGCCGCCGCCGGCGGGGCGAAGGAGACCACCTCGGTGGACCTCTCCAACACCTACGTGGCCTGGACCCAGGACAACCTGGTGCTCAACGGGCTGTGGGCCCCGCGCCACGAGCTGGTCCGCGACGATGTGCTGCAGTGGCTGGAGCACGAAGGCCCGCGCCGCGAGGGGCAGTACGACCTGGCGGTGGTGGATCCGCCCCCCTTCTCCACCTCCAAGAAGATGCAGAAGAGCTTCGATGTGCAGAAGGACCACGTGGCGTTGATCACCGACACCGCGCGCCTGCTGGCCCCCGGCGGGGTCCTCTACTTCTCCACCAACTACCGTGAGTTCCGGCTCTCGGATCGCGCCACCGGCGGGTTGGCGGTGGAGGAGTCCACCCCCAAGAGCATCCCGGAGGACTTCCGGCAAAAGGACATCCACCGATGCTGGCGGATGGTGAAGCCGGCCTGAGGCCTCAGCCCAGCAGCCGGTTGGAGAGCCAGATCAGCAGCAGGAAGAAGCCGGCCAGCGCCAGCAGCACCTTGGTGCCCGGCTTGAGCCCCTCCTCCGGCGGCGCCTGCCCCACCCCCACCGCCTCGGAGATCCCCACCATCTCCCCCGCGTAGCGGGCGACCCGGAGGTACCGGTCCGCCACCAGGCCGTCGTCCCCCGCCGACAGGCGCTTGCCCAGCTGGGGATCGAACAGGCAGGCCCCGGCGGCGTCGGCCAGCGCCACCCCCTCGGTGACCGCCTCCCGGGCAAGGTCCAGGTTGCCGGTCAGCGGCACCCGCAGCTCGGTGGCGATGGCCCGGCCCCCTTCCACCAGGGTGCGGACCTCCAGTTCGCCGTGGGGCAGCCGCCACAGCAGCGTCCCGTCCGGACGGCGGGCGGCCCGGTCCGCCAGCCGCGCCTCGGCCACCGAGGGATCGTAGGGAGCGCCCGGCTCGAGGGGCTGAAGGAGCAACTCGTATCTCACGCGGGGAAAGTATATGCCCTGGACAGGTCCTTCCCCCGTTGGAACGGGCCCAGCTCCCTTCCTTTCGCGCAGGCTCCGAAGATCACCGGGCAGCGCCGTCGATGAGGTCATCACCTTGAAGCCCCCCCGTAGACAGGACCGCGAGCAGGGTCCGACCCAGCCGTCCACCGCCAGCACTCCCTCCAGCCAGCAGCCGCCCCGGAGGGAGGGCCCGCCCCGCAGCCCCCGGGAGGCCCGCGGCAAGACCGACCTGCCCGCCGGCGGAGCCGCTCCGGCGCGCACCCGCCCGGGTTGGAGCGGGCGCACCGCGGAGGGAGAGCGGAGCGCCAAGCCGCGCAGCGGCGAGGGTCGGGAGGGCGCACGGGGCGGCAAGGGCCCCGGCAACGATCGCCGGGGTGGCGGGGACCACGGTGGAAACCGTCCCTATGGGGGAGGCAAGAGCCGGGTCCCGGCCATCGGTCCGGATGGGCTCCCGCAGCTGGTGCTCAGCCGCCGCGGCACCGATCGCTGGAACGAGGGGCACCCCTGGATCTACCGGGCGGACCTGGAGGGCGAGCCCACCCTGGCGGGCGGCGAGGTGGTCCGGGTGATGGACGGCCGGGGCTGGTTCCTGGGCAAGGCCTTCTACTCCAGCACCTCCAAGATCGCGCTGCGCTGGCTGTCCTTCGAGGACGTGACCGTGGACGCGGCGTTCTTCCGCTCCCGCATCGTCGCCGCCGACGAGCTGCGCCGCAAGGCGATGCCGGAAGAGGACACCTACCGGGTGGTGCACGGCGAGGCGGACCTGCTGCCTGGCCTGGTGGTGGACCGCTACGGCGACTACCTCTCGGTGCAGTTCCTGGTGAAGGCCACCGATGATCGCAAGGAGCTGTTGGCCGATCTGCTGATGGAGCACTTCAAGGCCAAGGGCCTGGTGAACCGCTCCGACGTGAACGTGCGCAAGCTGGAGGGGCTGGAGCCCTTCAAGGGCCTGATGCGGGGCGAGGTCCCGGAAACCGTCCCCTACTCCGAAGGCCCGGTCCGGATGCGCGCGGATCTGATCAACGGCCAGAAGACCGGCACCTTCCTGGACCAGCGCGAGAACCACATCCTCAGCGCCAACTACGCGCGCGGCGAGGCCCTGGACTGCTTCTCCTACGTGGGCGGCTTCGCGCTGCAGCTGGCCACCCGGGCGGACAAGGTCACCGCGGTGGAGATCTCGGATCAGGCCGCCGAGCAGCTGCGCGCCAACGCCACCGCCAACCGGCTGACCAACGTGGAGGTGGTGGTGGCCAACGCCTTTGACTACCTGCGCGACACCCTGGACGAGGGGAAGCGGTTCGACACGGTGGTGATCGATCCGCCGTCCTTCGCCAAGAACAAGGACTCCATCCCCGCCGCGATGCGTGGCTACAAGGAGCTCAACCTGCGCGGGATGCAGCTGCTGCGGCCGGGCGGCTTCTTGATCACCTCCAGCTGCACCTACCACGTGGACGAGGCGATGTTCGAGGCGATGCTGGACTCGGCCGCCTCCGACGCCAAGCGGCGGGTCCAGCTGGTGGAGCGCCGCGGCGCCGGACGCGACCACCCGGTGCTGCTGGGGCTGCGCGAGACCCGCTACCTCAAGTTCTACGTGCTGCGGGTGCTCTGAGGGCCCCGCCCCTTGCCGGAGCCCATCGCTCCGGGAGGGAGAAACCTAGGGCGTGGGGCGCACCCGCTCCGCGGGGGGAATCCGGGGCAGCGGCTGCTCCATCGTCAGCAGGTGGTGGACCAACACGGTCATCGAGGCCACCAGCTGGCGGTAGGGGACAGGGTCGATCTTGTCGAAGGTGTCGTCGGCGGTGTGGTGGAGGTCGAAGTAGCGCTCCGCGTCTTGCGTCAGCGCCAGGATCGGCACCCCCTGCTCCAGCAGCCCCTTCACGTCCGGGTGCCCCAGGTAGCGGTAGCTGGGGGCCGCCACCTTCAGCGGGGCCAGGGGCGCCACCAGCGGCTGCAGCAGCGCCGCTCCCTCCTGGCCGGAGAGGTACGCCACGCCCAACGCCCTTCCCGCGCCTGAGTCGCAGACCACCGCCGCGTGGTGCCGGGCCAGCTCGGCCGGGTCGCGCCGGGCATACGCCTCGCCTCCCTTGCCGCCGTTCTCCTCATTGGCGAACAGCACCACCCGCAGGGTCCGGGTGGGCGCCTTCTTCCAGGTGGTGAACAGCCGCCCCACCTCCAGCATCACCCCCACCCCGGCGGCGTTGTCCACCGCGCCCTGCCCCAAGTCCCAGGAGTCCAGGTGGGCGCCGATCACCACCAGCCCCTCGCTGCCCGCGCCCAGCCCGGGGATCTCGCCGATCACATTCGCGCTCTGGGCGTCGGGGTTCAGGCGGGTCTGCACCTTCAGCCGCAGTCGCACCGGTCCTTTGCGCAGCACCCGCTCCACCAGCTCCGCGTCCGGGATGGCCAGGGCCGCGGCGGGGATCAGCCGCTTCCCCTTCTCCACCTTCACCATCCCGGTATGGGCGAAGCGCGCCTCCCCGGTGCCCACCGAGCGGATCACCAGCCCCACCGCACCCAACTCCGCGGCGAGGAGCATCCCCTCGCTCCGGATGTCCACCGTGGCGCCGTAGCCCCGGCCGGTGGGGTCCCGGACCATCTTCTTGTTGAGAAAGACGATCCGCCCCTTCACCCGCTCCGGGCCCAGCGCCCGGAGGGCGGCCAGCGAGTCGGCGCTCACCACCTCCGCCTCCAGCCCCCGGGGCGGCGTGGAGGGGGAACCGCCCAGCGCGGAGACCACCAGCGGCTGCCGGGTGGGCGCGCTCAGCTCGGCGGATTCGGAGAGCCGCTCCCAGTGGGGGACCCGGACCGGCTCGGCGCGGACGTTCTGGAAGCCCAGGGCCTTCATCTTCTGGACCGCCCACGCCACCGCCTTGCGGTCCGCCGGGCTGCCGGCCAGCCGCGCTCCCACCCCGTCGGTCAGCTCCCGGACGTGCTCCAGGGCCTGGGACTCCGCCAGCGCCCGTTCCCGCAGCAGGTCCGCGTCGGTCTGCACCGCCCCGGCCTGGCCCAGCGTGATCATCACCCCTGCAATCCAAGCGAACATCTCCCGTTGATAGCCCCTCCCGGCGCGGCGGTGGAGGCGTTCGGCGCGTCAAGGCGACCGTGCCAAGATGGGTCCCCGATGCTCCCCGAGGACGACGCCACCGCCGCACGCCCCACCCGCACCTCCGCGCTGCGGCTGCTCTCCGGGCTCTTCCGCAAGGCGGACGCCGCCTACGCGGCCCACTCCTGTCCCGGCACCGCGGAGTGCTGTCGACTGGCGATGACCCGGCGCGAGCCCTGGCTCTGGCCTCCGGAGTGGTGGGCGCTGGAGGAGGCCCTGCGGCAGCAGCAGCGTCCCCTTCCCCCACTTCGGGAGGATGGCGCCTGTCCCTTCCTGGATCCCGGCGGGACCCGTTGCACCGTCTACGCCTCCCGGCCGCTGGGCTGCCGGACCTTCTTCTGTGAGAAGCGGGTGGGGCCCGCGCGCGAGCCGCTGGAGGAGGTGGACGCGCTGCTGCGGCAGATGGAGGACCTGTCCTTGAAGGTGGATCCGCAGCAGGAAGGTCCTCGTCCGCTCCGCGAGTGGCACCAGGCGGCCCGCGCGGGTCGATGAGGCTGCTGCTCGCGCCGCTGGAGTTCAAGGGAACCCTGACCGCGAACCAGGCGGCGGCGGCGATGGAGCGGGGCCTGCGCGCGGTGGATCCGTCGGTGGACTGCGAGCGGTTGCCGCTGGCCGATGGGGGACCGGGGACGGTGGAGGTGCTGCTAGGCGCGCTGGGGGGAGAGGCCAGGACGGCCCGGGTGCACGACCCGCTGGGACGAGAGGTCCAGGCCGGCTGGGGGTGGGTCCCGCCTTGTGGCGCGGTGATCGAGATGGCCGCCGCCTCCGGGCTGTGGCGGCTGGACCCGGGGGAGCGGGCACCGCTGAAGGCGTCTAGCGGCGGGACCGGAGAGCTGATCCGCGCCGCGCTGGACGCCGGGTGCGCCGAGCTGCTGATCGGAGCCGGGGGCAGCGGCACCAACGACGGAGGCGTCGGAATGCTGACCGCGCTGGGGGCCCGGCTGCTGGACCGGGACGGCCGGGAGCTCCACTCCCTGGTGGGAGATCCCCATCGACTGGAGCTGGACGCGCTGGATCCCCGGCTGGCGCAGTGCGCGCTGATCGTGGCCGCCGACGTGACCGCGCCCCTGCTGGGACCGACCGGCGCGACCCGGGTCTTCGGGTCTCAGAAGGGGGTCCGCGCCGAACAAGTCCCGCTCCTGGAGCGCCGCCTGGAGCAGTGGGCGACACTGCTGGAGACCTCCACCGGACGCGGCTGCCGCGATCACCCTGGCGCGGGCGCCGCCGGAGGAGTGGCCTTCGCCCTCCTGGCCCTGGGCGCCCGGCTGCGCTCCGGCTTCGATCTGATTTCCGAACGGGTGGGCCTGGCAGCGCGGATCTTACGCTGTGACCGGGTGCTGACCGGGGAGGGACGGTGGGATGCCCAGTCCCCCCTGGGAAAGGGACCGTGGCGCGTGGCGGAGCTGGCAAGGGCGCTGGGCCGTCCCACCACCGTGTTCGCCGGTTCGGTGGAGGCGGGCCCGGGAGCGGGCTCCACCGAGGTGGTGGAGGTGACGCCCGCCGGGCTCCCTGCCCAGGAACTCGCAGAGCGCGCGGGCGCCCTGCTGGAGCGAGGCGTGGCGGGCTGGGCGAAGCGGAACCTCTGAGGCGAGGCCAAGGCCCGCTACTGGTAGTTCACCGTGAAGTGCATGTTCTCCCCGGGGCGGACGCTGAACTTCTGCGCCCATTTGGCCTTGTCCAGCATCACCGAGATCCGGTGGTTGCCCTCGTAGATGGAGATCTCCTTGGTGAGCGGCGTCTTGCCGACCACCTTGCCGTCCACCGAGACCTCGGCGCCGTCCGGCGCCTCCACGGTCACCGAGCCCATCTCCAGCTGGATCTCCTCCGAGGTGCCGGAGCGGGAGACGGTCACGGTCCGGGTGACGTCGATCCCCTTGGCGCTGTCGGTCAGCGAGACCTTGTGCTTTCCGGGAGCGAGGCTGGCCACCACCGGCGAGCGCCCCATCGGCTTGCCGTTGATCGCCACGTTCACCGCCGGCTGGACGGTGAGCTTGAACTCCACCGGGCCGGGGGGCGCCTGGCGGACCGGCGGTGACTCCACCGGAACCGGGGCCTCCACCGGCGCTTCGGCCACCGGCGCCCGGGCCACCGGCGCGGGCTGCACCCGGGCGGGCGCGGCCTCCACTGCCACCGGGGCCACCGCAGGGGGGACCACCTCCGCCGGCTGCGCGGGGGTGCCTCCGCCAAAGCGCATCATCGCCGCCACGGCCACCAGCGCCACCGCCAGGGCCAGGATCGAGATCGCGGTCCAGTTGGGACCGGACCGGGGCGCAGCCACCGCGGCAGCAGGCACCGCCGCGACGGGCGGGGCCGCCACCGGCTCGGAGGCAGGCGGCAGCGGGGCCTGGGCGGCGGCGCCGCCGGAGATCACCCCGGGAGGATTGGCGGCGGGAGCAGACTGCCTGGGCCGGGGAGGAGCGACCACCGAGGGCGAGGTGCGCACCGCGGGTGGCGAGACCACCGCCGGAGAGGTGCGGACCTCGGCGGGGGAAGGAATCGGCGGCGGGGCCCTCGCCGGTTCGGGAGGCCGGGGAGCGGGGCGGTCCGCGTTGGCGGCCGCCTCGCGCAGCTCCTTGAGGTTGGGAACCACCAGCTGGCCGGCGGCGGTGATCTCGTCGCTGTAGCGGCGGTTGCCGCGGCGCTGCCACTGCTTCTTGGCGAAGTCGGCGATGCCCGCGTCCAGCTCGCGCTGGCGGGCGGAGCGACGCTCGTCGTCCTTCATCAGCTCGTTGAGGAACCGGGAGAGATCGTTGTGGGTGGGCAGCGGCCCGGCGCACTCGTCAATCGCCTCCCGCAGCTCCAGGGCGGTGGCGTAGCGCTCCTCCGGGTTCTTGGCGGTCGCCTTGCGCAGGACCGGCACCAGCGAGGAGGGAAGGTCGTCCAGCCGCAGCGCCGGGACCTCCCCGTGCAGCATCGAGGCGCGGAAGGCATCCGCGTCGGCGAAGGGGACCCCGCCCACCAGGCACTCGTAGAGGCTCAGCGCCAGCAGATAGACGTCGGTCTGGGGGCTGAGCAATTGCCCGTGGATCTGCTCGGGCGCGATCCGCGTCCTCCGCTCCTCGGTGGCCCGCTCCTTGAGGTCCTCGGTCACCAGGGTCACCGCCCCGTAGCCGGAGACCTTGGTCAACCCGGCGTAGGAGAGCATCAGCGTCCCGGGGCGCAGGTCCCCATGGAGCAGCGGCCGGCCACCCTCGCCGGCGGAGTGGGCGTAGTGCACCCCCAGGGCGGCGTCGGCGATGATCCGCCCGGCGAACGGCGGCGGCAGCGCGCCGGAGCGCTGGAGGATGTAGCTGAGCGGCTCGCCGTCGGCGAACTCCACCACCCGGGCCAGCCCCTCCTCCATCCGGGCCAACCCGTGCACCCGGAGGATGTTGGGGTGATCCAGCTTGGAGGCGAACCGGGTCTCGCGGTCCAGGGCCTCCACCTTGTCGGGGTCCTGGGCGATCCGCTCCGGCACCCACACCAGGACGATCGGGCGTGCTTCGCCCTCGAAGATCTCCAGGCCGAGAAACGCCCGGGAGCCGGCGCCAGAGAGGACAGGACCAAGTGCTTGGTAGCGGAGCGCGCGCATGGAAAAGGTAAGGGGGTCTAGGGGTTAGCGGGGCCAGCCTAGTCCAGGAACCGACTGGCTTCGGGGGTCGTTGTTGCCCCGGGGGCTCTCTTCCCAAGGGGATGGAATGTTCCAGGAGGGCGGATCATCGGCCCCGGACGCAACAATGCCGGTGCTCCTGCCGACAACGTACACATAGAGTTCCCAGGTAAGCCTATGGCCGCCCCAATCAACCTCACCTCGCCCCGCCCCCCCGTCGCCCCGCAGTCGGCCCCCCGGACCGAACCTGCCGCGACCCCGCCGCCGGCGACGCGCGCCAACGCCCCCACCGATACCTTTGAGGCCGTCGCGCCGAAGACCGGCTCCGTGCCGGCCGCCGCGCAGCCCACCCCGCCGGCTGTCTCCACCCCCAGCACCGCCGCCGCCCCCCAGACCTCTGGCGCGACCCGGACCGTCGGTCTTCCCGACGCCGCGGAACGCAACGGCTTCCGCTGGATCAGCCAGCTGGATCCCGAAGGTCTGGTCCAGCCGGTGAACGCGGAGGTCAACTGTGCTCCCGCGGTGTTCGCGATGGTGGCCCGCAAGATCGGCTTCGGCGCAGAGCTGGACGACGCCAGCCTGATCGAGAAGCTGAGTCAGATCGGCGGCACCCAGCCCGGGACCGGCACCTCGATGAACGGGGTGGTGGCCATGGCTCGCGCGATCGGACTTCCGGTCGATCAGACCGAGGCCAAGTTCCCTGGCTTCGACGGCAAGTGGCTGGATGAGCAGCTGTCCAAGGGCAAGTCGGTGGTGGCCAACGGAGCGATGGAGACCGAAGACGGTCCCTCCGGCCACTACATCCTGGTCACCGGCAAGGGCGCGGACGGGAAGTACAAGATCAACGATCCGTGGAACGCGTCCAACCGTGAGCTCACCGCCACCCAGCTGGAGACCTTCCTCAAGCGCAATCCGGTCCACCACGGCGCCTCGGTCGCGCTGGGCTAGTCGGACCGTCGTCCCGCCCGCCTCCCGGCGGGTCCTCCCCTGATGGCCGCCGCACCGCCTCGGGGGACCTTGCTCCCCACCCCGCACCTTGGCCGAGCCCGTGGCCGGGCTCCCTCCAGCGCGTAGGGGTCAGCGAAGCACGGTGTAGCCCGCGTGCGGATGATCGGTGACCCCGCGGGTCTTCACCTGCGCGCTGGTGTCGGTGGTCATTCCCCCGGTCACCCACACCTGGTCGATGTTCCCGAAGGACTCCTTCTTCCCGCCCACCACCCGACGCAGCCCCGCCGGCTCCAGGCCGCGGCCCACGTCGGTGGTGCTGTCGTTGAAGTCGCCCATCACCAGCACCTCGCGAGCGGGCGAACCACCCGCCTCCGCGCGAACCAGGTCCGCCAGGTAGGCCAGCTGCTTCTGGCGCAGGGACTCGTTCTCCTTCCCGGCGGCGAGGTGGACGTTGATGATCGTCCGCTCCTTCCCGTCCGGGCCCACCAGCCGCGCCACCAGGGCGGTGCGGGGCTCACTGGCCGCCGCGTCGCGGATCCCCTCGTTCCTGGCCCCCAGCGCGGCGCGCTCTTCCGCCGTCACCGCGCCGTGGGCCAGGGCGGTCAGCTGCGAACGGTCCGCGGTGGGCGGAGAGTCGCTGGAGACCGAGTGCGGGAGCACCACCGTGTAGGCCTCCGCCACCCGGTTGGGCGCGGCCACGTAGAGCGCGTTCCCGTAGGTGGCGTCCGCGCCACCATCCCCCGCCACCGGACGGTCATCTCCGGAGAAGGACTCGCCGAGGATCAAGGTCGCGTTGGGCGTCTGGTACAGCCGGGTGCCGTCCGCGCCCTGCCGCAGGGCCGTCCCCACCACCGGGGCGTGGAGATCCACCACCGGGACCGGCGGACCGGAGAAGAAGGGATCGAACGCCGGGTTCAACCGCCGCACCACGTCCAGGGCGGTGTTCACGTCGCGGGCGCGATCTACGCCCGCGTCCACCTCCTGGAACCCGACCACCGAGGCCCGCGCGTCGGCGATCAACGCCGCCTGCTTGGCGCGATTCTCCGGGGTCCGGTACCCCTCCCCCGCCCCGTTGGCCAGGTTGAGGGTCATCACCGCGGTGCCCGATCCCGGGTCGGGGAGTTCCCGGGCCTCCACCGGGCGGCCAAAGCCGGGAACCGTGGCCCGCTCCGCCACCCGGCCGAAGGTGTCCTGCTCCCGCATCACCGTCTGTCCCTGGGCCTGCGGAACAGCGACCGGATCCGCCCCGGTGGGCCGGAGGGGAGGACTGCTCTGCAGGGGCTTGAGGGAGGTCATGGGGTGTCCTGGAAACGAAGGGGAGAGCCTACCGCTTCTTGGGCGGGCGCTTCCCGGCCACCGGCTTTTTCTTCGCCGCGGCCGGCTTGGGAGCGGCCTTCTTCCCCGCCTTCGCCGGAGCCGCGGTCACCACCGGCGCCGCCGGGGCGGGAGCAGGGGGAGGGCCCGCGGCCAGCAACCGGCGCAACGTCGGCAGCCGCTCGGCCGGATCGCCGTACGTCTCCAGGTAGTCCTGCATGCTGGCCTGGACCACCGCCTTGGCCTCGGCCGCGTTGTAGACCTCGGCGATCTCCACCCGCCGCGGGGCCTCGCCCGGAAGCTGCTTGTAGGAGAGGAAGTAGTGCCGCAGCCGGTCGATCAGTCCGGCGGGTAGCTGGGAGAGCTCGCGGATCTCCCCGTAGCCGACGTCGTCCTCCAGCACTGCCACGATCTTGTCGTCCGCCTCGTTGGCGTCGATCATCCGCAGCCCGCCGATCGGGATCGCCCGCAGCAGCAGGTTGCCGTGGACCACGGTCTTCTCGGTCAGCACGCACACGTCCAGCGGATCTCCGTCGCCCCGGATCCCGGTGTAGCCGGTGCTGCGCGAACAGCGCTTGGCGATCTCGCTGCCGCAGTAGGTGCGGGGGATGAACCCGTAGAGGGTGGGGCTGGTGCTGGAGTATCGCTGGGGGCGATCGATCAGCAGGTGCCCGGACGCCTTGTCCAGCTCGTACTTCACCGACTCGGTGGGAACGATCTCGATGAACACATTGCACAGCTCCGGGGCCTGGGGACCGGCCGGGACCCCGTGCCACGGGTGGGCGGAGAACATCCGCGACAACAACTCTTCCAGTTCAACTTCGGGCTTCACTGCTGCGACCTCACTCATTGTTGTGCCAACTCCAGATTCGCTTCGTCCAACAGACCCTGCACCGCATCCCGCATCCGCGCCGTCAGCTGATCCCGATCCTCCGGTTTCAGGTCCCGGGTGGGGATCGGCTCCCCCACCCGGAGCACGGCGCGCTTTCCTCCGTGAATCCACTTGCTGCCCTTGGGGAGGATCTCCCCGGTCCCGGCCACCGCGATCGGAACCACCGGCACCCCGGCCAAGATGGCCAGCATCGCCGCGCCCTTCTTGAACGGCTTCAGCTCCCCGGTGTCGCTGCGGGTGCCCTCGGGGAAGAACACCACGCTCACCCGCTCCCGCACCGCGCTCACCGCCTCCAGCAGGGTCTCGCGATCCTTCTCTCCGCCGCTGCGGTCCACCCGGATGTTGCCGGTGGCCTTGAGCGCCGCGCCGAAGATCGGGATCTTGAACAGCTCCGCCTTGGCCACCACCCGGGCGTGGCCGGGCAGGTGGGCGAACAGCACCAGCACATCGAAGTGCGACTGGTGGTTGCACACGAACACGCAGGTTCCGCCGGGGATGTTCTCCAGCCCCCGGACGCGGTGGCGGACCCCGGCGGCGCGCAACAGCGTGGTGGCGTAGAGCCGGTACAGCGGGTCGGCGTTCCGGGGATCGGGCAGCGCCACCACCGAGGCCAGTGGCCCCAGGGTGGTGGTCAGCCCCAGCACGGCGCCGGCGGTGGTGGCGGTATGGATGAGATCCCGAATCATACGAACTCCCTGGCCGGGAACAGCAGCACCTCGTCGATGGAGGTCGCTCCCAGCAGCAGCATCAGCACACGATCCAGCCCCACCGCGATGCCTCCCGACGGCGGCATCCGTCCAACGGCTTCCAGGAAACGTTCGTCCAGCGGGTACTGGGGCCGTCCGCTGGTCCCGCGGAAGGTGCGCTCCTCCTCCAGCCGGGCGCGCTGCTCCTGGGGATCCACCAGCTCGGAGAAGCCGTTGGCCAGCTCCACCCCGTCCAGGTACAGCTCCACCCGCTCCGCCACCGTGGGGTCCTCCCGCTTGAGCCGGGACAGCGAGGCCATCGAGGCCGGGTACTCGATCAGGAAGGTGGGCCGGCCCCGCCCCAGGGTGCCCTCCACCTTCTGCAAGAAGAGGTGGAAGAACACGTCCTCGAAGCTCTGGGCGTCCCCCACCCGGATCCCCGCCTCCAACGCCGCCTGCCGGAGCCGGGGGCCATCATTGGCCACCCTCAGATCGATCCCCGTCTCCCGCAACACCGCGTCGCGGACGGTCAGCCGCTCGTAGGGCCGGCGCGAGAAGGGCCCGGTGCCGCTGCCCACCGCGGCGTCCGCCGCCTCCAGCGCCCCCTCCAGCTCCTCCATGATCCGGTGGTAGTCGGCGTGGGGCCGGTAGAACTCCAGCAGGGTGAACTCCGGGTTGTGCTGGCCGGACACCTCGCCGTTCCGGAACACCCGGGCCAGCTGGAAGATCGGCCCCATTCCGTCCGCCAGCAGACGCTTCATCGCGTACTCGGGGCTGGTGTGCAGGTAGAGGGTCCGCCGCGAGCCCACGTCGGTCTCGGGAACGAACGGCACCTCGAAGGCGGTGATGTGCGGTTCCATGCCCGGGGCGGGGATCAGGATCGGTGTCTCCACCTCCTCGTAGCCCTGGTCGGCGAAGAAACGGCGCAGGGCTCCGTAGAGCTGCTGGCGGGATCTCGCCGCCGACAATTGCTTGCGGTTCGGCATGGGATGGCGGACGTTACCTGCCGACCGTGATCGCCCCAAGGTTCGCTTTTCTCACCGGTGCGCTGGTCCTAACCTTCGCCACCGGCTGCCCCAAGAAGGACTTACGTCCCGCGCCTCCCGGTCCACCGACCGAGCAGCAGGCGCTGGCCGCCGAGGTGCAGCGGCTGTCCGCCTCCGCCGAGGAGCTGCTGCGCGAGCAGGATCAGCGCGTCTGGCTCGGTTGGACGAGGGGCCAGCAGGCGCACGTGGAGGAGTCATACGCCGGGTACGAGGGCCTCTTCACTCCGGAGTCGATCGCCCGGATCGAACGGCTGCGCGGGCTGAGCTCCGACCCTGCGGAGATCCGCGCGCTGACCCACCTGGAGGTCCACTTCGTGGGCGAGTTCCTCTCCGCCTCGCTGGTGGATCTCAACGACTCGCTGGCCAACCTGGAGGCGTCGCTGACCTTCAACCTGGACGGGCGGGAGTACCCCTACCGGAACCTGGAGCGGGTGCTGGCCTCGGAGGCCAGCACTCCCCGCCGGCGCGCGCTCTATGACGCGGCCACCGAACCGGTGCATCGGCTGACCACCACCCTGGCCCGCCGCGAGGAGCGGATAGGTCAGCTGCTGACCCAGCTGGGATACCCCTCCTACGAGTCCTTCGGCGCCGAGCTGCGCCAGGTGGATCTGCAGCGGCTGGCCTACCTCTCCGAGGAGCTGCTGGGCCTGACCCAGGCCGGGTTCGTGGAGACGATGGACAAGCTGGCCCGCCGCGAGCTGGCGCTGCCGCTGGCCTCCATCCGCCGCGCCGACTTCCCGCGGCTGTTCCAGCCCCGGGGGGTGGATCCGCTGTTCGCGCGCGACGCTCTGCTGCCGCGGGTGAACGAGACCCTGGCCGGGATGGGGATCGACCTGGGCGCGTTGCCCAATCTGTTGATCGACGCCGAGGCCCACGCCGGCAAGGATCCGCGGCCGCTGGCGATTGCCCCCCGGGTTCCCCAGGACGTCCGGCTGTCCTTTACGCCCGCCAACGGGATCCGCGTCCAGGCGGCGCTGTTGCACGAGGTGGGGCACGCGCTGCACCTGGCGTTCACCGGCGAGCAGCGGTTCGAGCTGGCCAAGCTGGGCGCCACCGCCCAGGCGGAGGCCTTCTCCTACCTGTTCGAGGATCTGCTCGAGGATCCGATCTGGCTGGAGGAGAAGACCGGCCTCTCCGGGGAGCGCCTGCAGGCGTACCTGTACGCCACCAGCGCCCACAAGCTGTACCGGCTGCGCCGCGCCGCGGGGTTGCTGCTGTACCAGCTGGAGCTGCGCCGTCGCGCCGGGCAGGACGCGCGCGCCCTCTACGGGGAGATCATGGCCCGGACCTACGCGGTCCCGATGACCGCCAACGACACCGAGCGCTACCTGGTGGAGACCGAGGACTTCTTCGAGTCCGCCGATGAGTTCCGCGCCTGGTTCCTGGCCGCGCAGCTGCAGGCGCAGCTCAAGACCCGCTTCGGGCCCCGCTGGTGGGCCTCCCGCGAGGCAGGGGAGTTCCTCAAGGCGCAGTGGAAGCACGGCAACGCCCTGGCCGCCCGGGAGGTGGCCCGGGCGATCGGTGAGGACGGGATCCGCGCCGACGTGCTGCTGCTGCGGCTGGCCGCCACCCTCAACATCCCGATCCGCCTCAACGCCAGCACCGAGCGAAATCCGGATGGGGCCCCGGAGTCGGCGGTGGTGGCGCCCTCGGAGCCGGCAACGTCGGTCGGTTCCGCCGACGGGGGCACGCCGTCTGCTCCCGCGACCGAGACCGGGGACGGGGGCACGCCGCCCTCGCCGTAGCGCGCTTCCGGAGCGTCGATACACAACGACCCGGGATGCGCTCTTCCGCAACCCGGGTCGTGCACTTCAGTGCTCCCGATCAGGAGCGGCGGCAACTACGCGGCCGGCTTCCCGCAGTTGGGGCAGAACTTGGCGCCCGCGGCCATCTCGGTGGCGCAGTCCGCGCACTTGCGGGTCTGGGGGGCCACCGCGTTGCCGCAGTTGGAGCAGAACTTCCCGCTGGCCGGCTGACCGCAGTTCGGACAGAAGGTCCCCGCCGCCTGGGGAGCACCGCCGGCGGGGCCGGGGCGCTGCTGCTGTTGCTGCTGGGAGAACGCGTTGGCCATCCCGAAGCCCATCCCCATTCCCATCCCCTGGAGCGCGGCGCCACCTCCGCCACCCTCCCCTCCGCCCTTGGCGAAGCCCTCCGCGGCACCCAGCATCGCCTGGCCTTGCGCGTACTGCTGGAAGCCTCCGGCCACGCGCGAGTAGGCCACGTCCTTGGAGAACTTCTTCAGCGTCGCCTCGTCCTCCGGCTTGATGCTGATGTGGAAGTTGCCCAGGCGAACCACCGTCAGCCCGTAGCTGTCCACGTGGGGCTTGACCCCGGCGATCACCTCCGCCTCGATCTCCTCGGTGTAGGCGCCGGAGGTCACGTCCAGCAGCGGCCAGCGCTTCTTGACCAGCAGCTCGGCGGTCCGGTCCCGGATCACCTTGAGCACCATGCTCTTGAACCAGCCGATGAACTCTTCGTTGGAGACCTTCTGGGCGCCCACCAGCCCCACGATCAGCTGCTCGGGGTTGGTGACCTTCACCGAGAAGTCGCCGTACACCATGGTGCCGATCCCCAGGCCGGTCTCCGGATCGCGCACATCGCCGATCGGTCCGCCGAACTTCAGCTGGGAGATCTCGCGCAGGCTGACGAAGTACAGCTCGGCGATGAACAGGTTCCCGCCGGTGAACTTCTCCAGCAGCGAGGAGAGGAACGGGATGTTGTTGGTGTCCAGGTTGTGCCGGCCGCCCGGGCCCAGCTTCCCCACCACCTGCCCGTCCTTGACGAACAGCGCCACCTCATCGGGACCCACGGTCAGCTGGGTCATCATCCGGATGTTCTTCTCCGGGTACTTGTAGATGATGTGGTCCTTCGCCTCATCCGCCCGGGCGATGAAGTTCCGCTGCGTCTCGCCTGCGATCTTGTCGAAGATTCCCATGTGGTCCGTGCGCCTCCCTGACTGCAATTAGATGACACCTGCCCCGGGCGGGCGCCACCCTCTGTAGGCCCAAAGGGCCCACCCGGGAAATCGCAAGCGGCAGGCTAGTCGATGGTGACCAGCACGAACTTGTTGTTCACGTCCCGGTCGATGGGGGTGACGGTGTGGTCCGCCCCCACCGCGGTCTTGAGGTTCGCCAGGCGGAAGTGTTCCACCAGCGCCCACTCCCGTCCGGGCTGGTCGGCGTAGGCCCGGGCCCGGGCCGCGGCGCTGGCGGCGGGGATCTGCTTGACCCGGTTGCGCGAATAGAAGGTCTCTCCCCGCCAGTTCATCAAGAAGGCGGCGATGGGCTCGTTGGGACGCTTCTGCTCGTAGTAGCGCCAGAACAGGTCCCGCTGGGTCCAGTGGTGGGACAGGTCCACCCAGTGGCTCCAGTTGAACCAGAGGGCGAAGCCCAGGGCCAGGGCCCAGAAGCTGCCGAACATCAGGGTGCGGGCCCGCATCAGCGCGGCCAGCATCGCCAGCCCACCTCCGACCGCGAAGGCGATGCCCAGCAGCAGCTTCACGTTCACCGGCTGCATCAACTGGGTGAGCAACGGATCCGCGTTGGGCGCCATCCGGCCCCCGGCGATCACCAGGCCCACCGCCAGGATCCCCACCGCCCCCGCTGAACCCAGCAGGCTGCCGCGGCGGTCGGCTGGCAGGCGGGTGGCCTCGTAGCCCAGGTAGATCGCCACCAGGGCCAGCCCCAGCCCCAGGAACAGGGTGGGAGACTGGCGACCGCGGGTGGCCATCGCCAGCAGCAAGGCCCCTCCCGCCAGCAGCAGCCCCAGGGCGGTGGCCCGTCCGCCGACGTTGCGCTCCTTGCCGCGCCAGGCGTCGCTGGCCAGATAGGCCCCGAAGGCCAGCAGCAGCAGGGTGAGCAGATCCCCGGTCCACAGGGTGCGCAGATCAAAGAAGCTCAGCGGTCGGGTGACCAGCTCGGTGGGGTAGGTGCGCTCGTAGTTGTAGACGAACAGGTCGGTGAAGTTCTTGGGGTTGGAGGCCAGATCCTTGCCCACCAGGGCGAAGAGCACCGCGCCGATCAGCAGCGGGAAGGCATGGTCCCCCACCCCCTCCTCCCACAGCCGGTCCACATACAGCCCGATCAGCACCGCCAGCGGCGGGAGCACCGGGAACACGTAGTGGTGGAACTTGGTGGCGGAGAAGGCGAACAGCGAGAAGCACAGCAACATCCAGAAGAAGGAGAAGTTGGCCAGCTGATCGACCCGGGAGGGCGAACGCAGCCGCATCCGGAACAGCAGCGCCAGCACGCCCGGGACCAGCGCCACCCAGGGGAAGATCGCGTAGCCGCCCTGGACGATGAAGTAGGTGAACTCTCCGCCGGGGGTGGTGGTGTGGACGCCCGCCCCCAGCCGGCTGAAGTTGTCGTGGAGCACCCGCTGGATGAAGGTCCGGTTCTCGTCGTCCAGCTCCGGGAAGGTGATCAACATCAGGTACCAGGGGCCGGCCACCGCCAGGAACACCCCGAACCCGGTGAGCAGCTTCATCCGGAACATGTACTCCCACAGGACCGGCATCGGCCGCCGTCCCTCCTGGACCTCCCGGCGGAAGGAGGGTTCGGACAGCCAGCGGCCGTGCTCCTCCAGCCCGGTGGCGTTCCAGGGGAACACGCAGAAGGCCGCGTACAGCAACAGCACCGTGGGCGGGATCGCCGCCAGCAGCTCCTTGGCCAGCAGGACCCCGGCGGTGAAGATGTAGAAGCCGAACCACCAGGCGGTGCGGTGCCTGGTCGCCGGATCGAAGAGGGCGATCAGCGCGCAGGCCAGCGCGGCGGTGATGCAGGCCACCATCGGGGTGTCGGTGACCGCCTGCCGGGTGATCAGGAAGTACATCGGCATCGTGCACAGCGCGAACACCGTGGCCAGCGCCGCCCGGGTGCTGGCGATCCGCTTCACCGCCAGCCCCAGCAGGGCCAGCGCGGTCAGCGACAGCAGCACGAAGGGCAGCCGCATCCCCCACTCGGTGTACAGCGCCAGCGCGGCGTCGGTCGGGGCCCGGTTGGACCCCACCACCTGCATCCCCAGCGCCTGCATCCACATCGTCAGCGGCGGCTTGGAGAAGAACCAGTCGTTCTCCCAGTAAGGGTGCACGTAGTCGTTGCGCTGGATCATCGAGCGCGCGACCTCGCCGTAGTGCGTCTCCCAGGGATCCCACAGGCCGACCGCCCCCAGATAGGGGATCAGGATCGCCGTCCCCAGCAGCAGCACCGCTGCCAGGAACCGGACGTCGGGGCTCCAGCGGCCCAGCTTCTTCTCCACCCTGGAGACGGTGGTGCGGCCCAGCACTGCCTCGCCGAACCCGGCGGAGGATTCCTCGCCGGAGGTGTCGTTTGCCACGGTGTCCTCCCCCTACTTCTTCTTCTTCGACTTGCCCGACGGCCTGGGTGCGTCCCAGATCTCCGGTCCCGGCTTCTTGGGCAGCCCCTGCTCCAGCATGAACAGCAGGAACTCATCTTCGGTCAGCTCCAGCCGGCGCGCGGCCTCGCTCATCACCGGCCCCACCGCGCGGGTCAGCGCCACCAGGCTCAGCTTCCACGCCCCGCCCTCGCGGCGGAACTCGTGGTACAGCGGCACCGGCTGGCCCTGCACCAGGGCCTGTCCCCGGGCGTGATCCCCGCGGATGAAGATCTCCCCCAGGGCGTTCTCGGCGGTGCTGCCCACCCAGCCCCGCTCCACCCCCACCGCGATCAGCTCCTGGGGGCTGTAGGCCGCCAGCTTCTCCGCCGGAAACTCGGCGCGCATCCGCAGCACCATCAGCTTGTCGATCAGCGGCAGCTTCTGCGCGGTCTCCTTGTTCGCCTCCAGCGCCAGCTTCTGGGCGGTGGCGTAGTAGCGGAGGGTCTCACCGTCCACCAGGGAGGCGGCCTTCTTCCCGGCCTTGCTGGCCAACGCCGCCTGGTAGTCGGTGAAGGTCTGGCGGATGGCCAGCGCCTCCGCGGGGGTGGCCTGGGTCCCCACCTGGGTCCCCACCTGGGAACCCGCGGCGGGGACCCCGGCATCGGGGGCCAACGGATCCGCGCCCAGCGCGGCCAACGACGGGAGCGCGAACAACAGGACTAGGAAGGAACGCATGGGGCGCCCTCCCTACCACACCGGCCCCTGCCGGTTCGGATGCGAATTGTCCGCGCCCGGCCTCCCCCCTCCCCGGTCTGGAGAAAGTTTGGTTCCACTTTTGACGGAAAGTTTCCGCCAAGAAGTCGCCGGACCGCTCTCTTACCTTCTCGATTTTCGGGAGGTTTCTCCTCCGACACCGGCCGATCGCCCGATGCCCAACCGTCCAAAGGAGCCCGTGGCGTACCGAAATCCCGTGTCTTTCAGCGGGGATGGGACCTTGTCACCCCCTGCGCCGTTTTGGTATACCTTCGGCCCCCTGGGCCCCCAACCGTGCTGAAGCTGATCATTGAAGACGACGAAGGTCGGAAGACCGTGGTCCCCTTCGTCCGCGACGAGATCACGATTGGCCGTCAAGAAGGCAACACCATCCGGCTGACTGAGCGGAACGTGTCTCGCCGACATGCGCGCCTGTTGCGACAGAACGGTCACGTCGTGGTCGAAGACCTGGGCAGCTACAACGGCATCCGGGTGAACGGGGAGAAGATCGCCGAGCCCGCGCAGGTGCGCTCCGGGGACCTGATCCAGATTGGCGACTACGATCTGGCGATCCAGGAGGAGGCCCAGGCCCAGCCGTTGACCCCGCCAGGGCTGGCGCCGGTCCAGGCGGCCTCCCCGGTCGCGCCCGCCCACGCCCACCCGGCGTCGCCCCCCCGACTGGAGGAGGCCGAGGGCCACGAAGACACCCTGCGCAGCCGCAAGCCCCCGCAGGCGGAGTCCGCCGGGGAAGAGCAGGCCGAGCCCACCGCACCGGCGCCGGACCGGGATGCGCGGCGCCAGTCCACCGCGGTGATCCGGATCGACAAGCTGGAAGGTTCCTCCCGGCGGGAGATCCAGGAGCTGGACGCCACCGAGGCGCCCCGGCTGGTGGTGATGAACACCGAGCTGGCCGGCCGCGAATACGCCTGCATCCGCACCCAGCTGCACCTGGGCCGGACCGAGGAGAACGACATCCAGATCGATCACCGATCGATGTCGCGCACCCACGCCAAGCTGATCCAGGACGAGCAGGGCGAGTGGCGGGTGGTGGATCTGGAGTCGGCCAACGGCCTGCGGATCAACGGCGAGAGCTACGGGCAGGCGGCGCTGGCCTCCGGCGACGTGCTGGAGCTGGGCCATGTGAAGCTCAAGTTCCTGGCCCCCGGCGAGCGCTACGTGCCCCCGCGCAATCCGGACGGGAAGCGCGGCCTGGGGCTGTACCTGGGCCTGGCCGGGGCGGCGCTGCTGCTGCTGGGAGCGACCGGCTTCTGGGTGATGAACCGCGCGGGCGAACCGGTCCCCGCCCCGCCGCCGGTGGCGAAGGTGGACCCGGCTCCCCCGGTGGAGACGCCCGCGCCGCCGCCGACGGAGACGGTGGCCCCGCCCAACGATTCGCAAGGCACCACGGTCCCCGCCGCCGCCCGCGCCGCCGAGGAGGCCGCCGCGGCCACCGAGAAGGCCAAGCTGGCCCGCGAGCAGATGGCGGCCCGGGACTTCGACGGGGCGCTGGAGACGCTGGACACCCTGCAGCGCGCGGATGGCACCTACCCGGACGAGGTGACCGACCTGGTGGACGAGGCCCAGTCCGAGGCCACCGCCAAGAACAACCTGGAGCAGGCGGAGCAGGCGCTGGAGTCGGGCAAGCTGGATCACGCGCAGGCGCTGCTGGGTCAGGCGCAGGGCACCACCGCGTTTTCCCGGGAGTATGACCGGCTCAAGTCCCGCACCGAGGCCGCGGTGGTCCGCGAGGCGCGCAAGGTGCGCCCCACCGCCAAGCCGGTGGTCGCCGCCGCCACCAACACCGCCGATGCCCAGAAGTTCCTGGAAGAGGGCATTGCGATGCTCAAGAAGCGCCAGTTCACCCAGGCCCGGGACAGCCTCTCCCGCTGCCTGAGGGCGGACAAGGGCATGGCCCGCTGTCACATGTATCTGGGCTCGGCCTACGCCAAGCTCCGGGACATCGACTCCGCCGCCCGCCACTACCGGGCGTTCGTGGAGCTGGCCCCGGAAGACCCGTTCGCGCCCAAGATCAGCGAGTTCCTCCGGGACCACGACAGCCAGCGCCGCTAGGTCTCCCTCCGCCTACACCTCCGACGGATTTCCAGTGTCTCTGGAACCAGGACGTGCTAGTTCACGGCCAGTCCGTGTCAGGAGGAGCCAGGTGCAGATCCGTATTCTTGTGGTCGATGACGAGCAGGACAACTGCGATTACCTCAAGCTGATCCTCTCCAAGGAGGGCTACGAGGTCGCCGCCATCACCGACCCCACCAAGACGGTGGAGACGCTCAAGACCCAGGACTTCCACCTGGTGATCCTGGACATGATGATGCCGCAGATGAGCGGCACCGAGGTCCTGGAGGCGATCCGCAAGGTGGACAGTGACGTGGCGGTGATCGTCTCCACCGCCTACCCCAACGTGGAGACCGCGGTGGCCTCGCTCAAGGCGTCGGCCTCCGACTACGTCCGCAAGCCGATCGATCCGCCGGAGTTCCTGGCCACGGTCAAGAACGCGCTGGCCAAGAAGGGCCTCTCCAAGGATCCGGAGGCGGACCTCCACCGGGAGATCGGCCGCACCATCCGCGACGCGCGCAAGACCCAGGATCTGACCCTCAAGCAGCTGGCGCGCCGGACCGGGCTGTCGGTCTCGCTGCTCTCGCAGATCGAGCGGGCGGAGTCCTCGGCCTCCATCTCCTCGCTCTACAAGATCGCCACCGCGCTGCGGCTGAAGATGTCCGACCTGTTCGGCGACGCCTAACGGCCGGTGAACCGGGGCGGGCGCTTTTCGAACAGCGCCGCCCTGCCCTCGGCGGCGTCCTCGCTGAGGAAGGCCTGCAGGCGCAGCTCCCGCAGCTGCGCCAGGGCCTGGGGATCAATCGGTCCCGGACCCGCCAGCAGCTGGAAGGCGCGCTTCATCCCTGCCACCGCCAGCGGCGCGTTGCCGGCGATCTCCTCCGCCAGCTGGAAGGCCGCCGCCTCCACCCCGGCCGCGTCGTGGACCGCCTCGCACAGGCCCCAGTCCCAGCACTGCTCGGGGTTCAGCCGGCGCCCGGTGAAGAACAGCAGCTTTGCCCGCGCCGGCCCCACCAGGGCGGACAGCCGGCGCAGCCCCTCCGGCGCGTACACCACCCCGATCTTCGCCGGGGGCAGGCAGAACAGCGCGTCGTCCCCGAACAGTCGCAGATCGCAGGTCAGCGCCAGCTCGGCGCCGGCGCCGAACGCGCCTCCCCGCACGCAGGCCAGGGTGACGGCCGGGTAGGCCTCCAGCGCGGCCAGCGTCTGCTGCAGGGGTTCGTCCGGCAACGGGCCCCCGGGCGCCAGCCTCTCCAGCCCGGCCAGGTCGTAGCCGGAGCAGAAGTGGGCGCCGTCTCCGCGTACCACCAGCACCCGCACCCCGACCGCGGAGGCCGGATCCAGGGCCAGGCGCAGCTGCTCCAGCAGCGCCGGATCCAGCGCGTTGCGCTTGGAGGGGTTGGAGACTGTCAGCACCCGCAGACCGCCGGGCCGGTCCTCGACTCGGATCGCCGCGTCCATCGGCTCAGCCGAGGACGACGAGGACGTCCCCCTCGTTGACCGCCTGGGCCTCCTTGACCCGGATCTCCTTCACCGTCCCGCCCTCCTGGGCCTCCACCGGCATCTCCATCTTCATCGACTCCAGGATCACCAGGGTGTCTCCCTCGGAGACCGTCTGTCCCACGGTGACCTGGATCTTCCAGATGGTTCCGGTGATGTGCGCCGCCACGTCCGCCATGTGCTGCTCCTCGAAGCGATGGGCCCTTTTCAGGCCTTCGCGTGCTTTTCCAGAAAGTGGGTGTCCAGGTCGCCGGCCACGAACGCCGGGTCGGCGACGATCCGCTGGTGGAGCGGGATGTTGGTCTTGATCCCCTCCACCTTGAAGTCGGCCAGGGCCCGGGCGGCGCGCTCCAGCGCCTGGGTCCGGTCCTTCCCGTTGATGATCAGCTTGGCGATCATCGGGTCGTAGAAGGGAGACACCACCGAGCCTGCCTCGTAGCCAGCGTCCAGCCGGACCCCCTCCCCTTCGGGGGCCTGGAAGGTCTTGAGGGTGCCGGGCGAGGGGAAGAACTTCACCGGGTCCTCGGCGTAGATCCGGAACTCCAGCGCGGCGCCCTGGCGGCGAACCTCCTCCTGCTTCACCGTCAGCTTCTCCCCGGCGGCGATCCGCAGCTGCCAGCCGATCAGATCCAGCCCGGTGGTCAGCTCGGTCACCGGGTGCTCCACCTGGAGCCGGGCGTTCATCTCGATGAAGTAGAACTCGCCGTCCTGGTACAGGAACTCCACCGTGCCGGCGTTGGCGTAGCCAAAGGCCTTGGCGGCGGCCACCGCGGCGGAAAACAGCCGCTGCTGGATCTCCGCGTTCTTCCCCCCGGCGAACAGCATCGAGGGGGCCTCCTCCACCACCTTCTGGTGGCGCCGCTGGATCGAGCACTCCCGCTCCAGGCAGTGGATCAGGTGGCCGTGGTGATCCCCCAGGATCTGCACCTCGATGTGGCGGGGCGCGGGGAAGTACCGTTCCAGGTACACCGCCTCCCGCCCGAACGCGGCCTTGGCGCGGTCCGAGCACTGGCGGAAGGCCTTCTCCACCTCGGCGGCGCTGTGGGCCACCGCCATTCCAATTCCGCCCCCGCCGCCGGCGGCCTTGATCAACACCGGGAAGCCGATCCGCTCGGCCTCCGCCAGCGCGGTCTGGACGTCCGGGACCACGTCTCCCGACCCGGGGACCACCGGCACCCCGGCCTCCATCACGTACTTGCGGGCGACGCTCTTGTCCTTCATCCGGGCCATCGCCTCCGGGGGCGGACCCACGAAGATCAGCCCCGCCTCCTGGCAGGCGCGGGCGAACTCGCCGCTCTCGGAGAGGAAGCCGTAGCCGGGGTGGACCGCCTCGGCGCCGGTCTGCTTGGCCGCCGCCAGGATGGCCGGGATGCTCAGGTAGCTGTCCTTGGCCGGGGCCGGCCCCAGGCGCACCGCCTCGTCCGCCTCCCGGACGAAGGGCAGCTTCTCGTCGGCGTCGGAGTAGACGGCGACAGTGGAAAGACCCATCCCCCGGGCGACGGCGGTGATGCGCCGGGAGATCTCGCCTCGATTCGCGATCAGCAGCTTGCGGAACATTTCGGGCGCGGAAGGTACCCGGAAATTCCAGGCGGAGCGCGGTAAAAGGCGGGCGGCCAGCGGAGTGTCCGCTGGGAGTGAACCAAGGGTGCTGCCCAGTGCGCGTGTTCGTGACAGGCGGGTCGGGTTTCCTGGGGGGACGGCTGATCTCCGCCCTCAAGGCGCGGGGTCACGCGGTGCGCGCGCTGGCCCGCTCCGAGCAGGCGATGAAGGCGGTGGGCGCGGCCGGGGCCCAGCCGATCGAAGGCGACCTCTCCCGGATCGAGTCGCTGACCGCGGGGATGGAGGGCTGCGAGTGGGTGTTCCACTCCGCGGCGCGGATCTTCGGAAACAAGCGCAGCGAGTTCATCGAGGACAACCTGCGCGGCACCGAGCGGGTGCTGGAGGCGGCGAGGACGGCCGGGGTGAAGCGGCTGATCCACATCTCCTCGGAGAGCGCGGTGCTGGGCAATGGCCCGCTGGTGAACGTGGATGAGACCCGCCCGATCCCGGAGCAGGGCCTGGGCCCCTACTCCCACTCCAAGGGCCGGGCGGAGGCGCTGGTGCTCGCCTGCAACGGCGCCGGGATGGAGACGGTGGCGGTCCGCCCCCCGATGATCTGGGGCGCGGGAGACACCACCTCCCTTCCCAAGCTCAAGCAGGCGGCGCTGGACGGCCGGTTCCGCTGGATTGGCGGGGGACGGCAGCGGGTGTCCACCTGCCATGTGGACAACGTGGTCCATGGCGCCCTGCTGGCGGCGGAGAAGGGGCGCGGGGGCCACACCTACTTCCTCACCGACGGGGAACCGCTGACCTTCCGCGACTTCATGTCCCAGCAGTTGGAGGCGGTGGGAGTGCCCCCTCCCCGGGCCAACCTCCCCTTCTGGGTGGCGAAGCTGGTCGCGGTGGCCTCGGAGGCGGTCTGGAACGTGGCCTTTCCGGGCCAGCTGCCGCTGCTGTATCGCGAGCGGATGCTGCTGGGCGGCGCGGAGATGACGGTCAACGACGCCAAGGCCCGCGCGGAGCTGGGCTATCTGCCGCCGGTGACCCGCGACCAGGGCCTGGCCGCGCTGCGGGAGAGTGCTGGCGCCGGACCTCCGCGCTGATTAGGAGAGCCCCGTGGAGTCCCCTTCCCTTCCCTGGAACGCCGCGCACTACCCGGAGCTGGAGCCGGGAGGCGGACTGGCCGCCGCGCTGGAGCAGGCCCTGGAGCCCGGGTGGCCGGGGGTCAGCGTGCCGCGCCTGGAGGCGCCCTTCCTGGCGATGGCGGACGTGCGCGCCCAGGGCCGGATGGCCAACCTGACCCTGGCCACCTCCGAGCGGAGGTTCCTGCTGGAGCTGCGCAGCCTGGGGGTGGCCTATGGCGCCGGGGGCAGTGCCTCGCTGCCGGAGGTGGCCAGGGCGGTCACCCTGTTCGTCCGGGAGTCGGCCAGCGTGGCGGCGGTGCGGGCGGCGGCGCCGTGGCTGAAGTTCAGCGACCAGGCGGTGGCCCACGAGGCGGGGCCGGCGGCCTTCGTCACCCACGCCTGGAAGGCGCTCTCGGCGATGCTGGACAAGGAGCCCCGGACCTCTGCCTTGCGCGGGCTGATCCCCCTGGTGGAGGCCTGCCGGGCCCGTCCGCGGCTGCGCGCCCTGCTGCCGCTGGCCGCCGGCGATCGGCTCAGCTTCAGCCGCACCACCGGCTATCCGTATCTGACCGACTGCCCCAACGCGCGGCACCTGGGGAAGAACCGCTTCGCGGTCTACGGGCCGCCGCCGTCCGGGCACACCCTGGGAGAAGGGGACGCGGCCAAGGTGGCGGAGGTGATCGAACAGTACCTGCCCCCTGGCTGCGGTCCGGCCGTGCAGGGGACGGCGCAGGACGCAGTGCCGGGACGTCGACGCTGAGGCGCCAATCCGCGGTGCTTCCCCGCCGGACCGGGGTTAGAACCCCCGGACGATGAACGTCGTCTCCATCTATCTGCGCATCTACGCCGACTGTCTGAAGAAGGCGGTCCAGGCGATTGGCAAGAACCTGTGGACCCTGCTGCTGCCGGTGGGGCTGGCGGTGGCGCTGACCTTCGCCACCACGATCATCGGCAACCTGGGGCTGGGGCTGGTGGGGGGGATCCTGTTGGGGCTGGTGCTGATCGCCCTCTACAGCTCCTACCTGTACTTCGTGGCCGGGCTGGTGATGAGCGGCCGGGTCCACCTCTCGGAGCTCAAGGGCAGCTTCGGTCGGCTGTTCTGGCCGGTGATGGGGGTGAGCTTCGTGGTGTGGATCGCCAGATTCCTGGTGAACACGCTGGCGGGAGCCACTCCGCAGGGGGACGCGATCCAGACCCTGTTCGCGCTGGTGGTGGCGCTGGCGGTGTTCATCAACCCCACCCCGGAGGTGATCTACGACCGGGGCAGCCACTCCGGGATGGCCACCCTCCAGAAGAGCTTCGCCTTCACCCAGGACAACTGGATCGAGTGGTACCTGCCCAACCTGCTTTTGGGCGGGCTGGGCTACCTGGTCTTCCGGTACATCGGAGTGCTGAGCTACGGCGGGCTGGTGCTGCTGGCGCTGGTGGCCGGCAGCTTCCTGCACCTGGTGATGGTCTTCCGCGGACACCTGTACCGGGCCCTGGACGGCAGCTCGCACCGGCAGCGGATGTTCAAGTACCGAAACGCGCAGTAGCGGGCGCCGCCGGCCCGGCCTGGAGCGGCAGCCCTGCTGGCCTCAGCGGGATCTCGCAGTCCGAGCAGTGGACAAAGCCCTCCCGGTATTCGCCCAGGCACAGCGGACACCAGGCCCGCGCGTCACCGGACAACCGCGGGGGCGCGGTCACCTGGGAGGCGCCGGTCCCCGCCTCCTCCAAAAGCCGGGCCTGGGCCGCCAGCCGGGCCGACCAGAACGGTGCCAGCCCCAGCCCGGCGGTGGCCTCCAGGCTTAGCTGACTGCGCACCGCCTCGTAGCGGGCCACCTGGAGGAAGGCCCGGGGGGAGAGCAGCGCACCGGAGATCGCCAGCGGGTCCCACTCCACGAACGCCTCCCGCAGGATCTGGGCGCCGGCGCGCGCCGCGTAGGCAGGGAAGATCCCCAGGGTGAAGACCGCGGCCGCCACCCCGCCGGCCCCGGCGCCGGCCCGGGAGAGCGTCCAACCGGCGGACAGCAGCGTCCCCAGGTGGGCCAACAGCAGGGCCCCCAGGATGCGCTCCCAGCGCAGCTCGTCGGTGGAGAGGTAGGCCGCCCAGGGCAGCCCGGCGAACAGCAGCAGGAATTGGGCGGTGCCGAAGGCGGAGGTCAGCGCCAAGGGCAGCCGGACCCGCTTCCAGCGCGTCCGGACCGCGCTCAGGTCCAGGGCCCTTGCCAGGGAGGTGGAGATGGCTGCCTCCCGCTCTGCCTCCGCCATCTGGCGCAGTGACTCCAGCCCGGAGGCCACCGTCTGGGCGCCGCGGGGGTTCCGGGCGCGGAACAGCAGCTGGCCTCCGGACTTCACCGCGCTGCGCTCGGCCCGCACCGGGGCCAGAGAGGTCCAGGCCACGAAGCGCAAGGCGTCGGGTCGGATCACCGGGAGGGAGCGGCGGACCTGGGGATCAAACAGCCACACCCCCTCCGGGGTGGGAAGGTACGGAAGATCGTGCGCCAGCACCGACACCCCCAGCGGGGAGAGCGCGGAGGCGTGCAGACCGGAGCGGCGCAGGCCAAAGCCGCCGCCCCAATCCCGGTCGAACAGCACCTGCCCCCGGCGCAGCTGGACCACCGCGTCCAACAGATAGAACGCGGCCAGCCAGGGGAGCAGATCGGTGACCAGCTCGGTCATTCGGGACTACGGACCCTCGTTCTTCTTGCCGCGGAACATGTTGAACAGCTTGGAGATCCCCGCGCCCACCGCCACCACCAGCGCGATCGCCGCCTTGCCCAGCTTGCCGAAGAACTTGGCCACCACCCCGAAGAGTCCCAGCTTCACCGCCGCCACGCCGGCGCCGGCGGCGACCAGACCGGTCAGCCCGTACTCGGCCAGCTTGTCCCCTTCCTTCCACTCGGCGTAGCGGCTGCCCTCCTTGAAGGAGAAGCCCTTCACCAGCGCCATCGCGCCCGGCTTGGCGGCGTCCAGCTTGTCCGCGCTCTCCACCAGGGTGACCGAGACCACGCCCTTCCGGCCCAGCAGGCGCATGTTGTAGTTGGCGCTCTGCCCGGCGCGCCCCTCGCTGGTGGCCAGGGTGGCCCACACCAGGTTGTGCGAGGCCGCGTCGTAGTTGGGGGACTCCGCCCAGCCGGTCACGTGCAGCGCGGGGATGTTGTTCTCCTTGCGCCACTCGTTGCCCGCCTCGGTGCCCTCCTGGATGCTCTCCAGCAACTCATCGGCGTCGATCTTCTCCTTGTCCGCGTCCTTCACGTAGCCCACCGGCTGCCACTCGAAGACCACGAACCAGTCCTGGCCCTCGGTGTCCGGGATCACCAGCCCCAGCTCGCTGCCGTCGGTCTGGTTGCCCATCGCCTCCAGCACCGCGCGGGTGTCGGCGGCGTTGGCGAAGGAGAACCCCTCCGGGACCTCCAGCGCCGCCAGGTCCTTCCCCAAATCCACGGTGGCCGGGCCCTTGACCCACTGCACCTTGGCGCCGGGGGACTCGGACTCCTCTCCCTCCTGGGCGAACGCGGAGAGACCGAAGACGGCGAAGCTGAAAGACAGCGCGGCGGCAAGCAGACGGTGAGTCATTTCCCCCTCCAGGAGGCGACTGTTTTAGGGGCGACACAATACGGATTCCCCGGGGCGGTGCGCTACCCCGGGTTTCTGGGGATCGGCGCTCGCCGGGCAGGTGGGTCATTCGGCACCCTTAGTGCAGCGACTCCCAGATCTCGGCGTGGGCCAGCCGGGGGAGCACCACGTGGAAGGTGGACCCCGCTCCGGGCGTGCTCTCTACCCAGATCCGCCCGTGGTGGAGGTCCACGATGTCGTGGGTGATGTACAGGCCCAGCCCCAGCCCGCCGTAGGAGACCCCCGAGTTGGCGGCCCGGTAGAAGCGCTCGAACAGCCGGGTCTGCTGATCCTCCGGGATCCCGATCCCCTGGTCGGAGACTGTCAGCTCCACCCCTTCCGGGTGGGGCCGCAGCCGCACCCGCACCTCGCCTCCGGAGGGGCTGTACTTGATCGCGTTGTCCACCAGGTTGGCCACCACCTGGGCCATCCGCTCCCGATCCGCCTCCACCCACAGCGATTCGTCGGGGACGTCCACCACCAGCCGGTGCAGGGGGCTGCCCTTGCGGAACGGATCCACCCCCAGCCGGACGATCTCCTCCAGCGGCTGCGGCTGAAGGTGCAGGTTCAGCCGGCCGTGCTCGATCTGCGAGGTGTCCAGCAGGTCGTTGATCAGCTCGGTCAGCTTGCGGAGGCTCTGCAGCGGCTTGTCGATGCTCTCCGGGCTGAGGGTCTGCCCGTCCGCCAGCCGGCGTTGGAGGAAGCTGAGTCGGGCGGCCAGCGGGGTGAGCGGCGTCTTCAGCTCGTGGGAGGCGATGGAGAGGAAGTCCTCGCGCAACTGCAGTGCCTCCCGCGCCTCCTGGTAGGCCCGTTCCACCAGCGCCAGCGACTCCTCGGTCTGCCGGGTCTGGGCCTCCGCCAGGCGCCGCTGCCGGGCGGCCTCCTCGGTGAGCGCGGAGAGGCTCAGTGCGGTCAGCACCCCCAGCGCGTAGATCCCCTGGCTGACAATGATCTGCCAGGCGGGCAGCTCGGGCTGCCAGGCGGCGAAGGGCCAGAGGGAGAACAGGGAGGTCACCACCGCCGCCCGGGCCGCCCCGGAAGGGCCAAAGCGCAACGCCGACCACACCAGGGGAGGAAAGGCAGCGAAGCCCAACAGCGGAGAGAGGATGCTGGCGGGACGGATCAGCATTGCCGCCACCGCCACCGCCCCCAGGGAGAGTCCCAGGAGCCCGGCCTCCACCCACCGGGAGAGACGCACCGGGCGGAACCGCCCTTGCCAGGTGAGGATCACCGGGGCGAACAGCACCCCTCCCAGGATCGCGCCGCCGAACCAAGTCAGCCCGAACATCCCGGCGCTCAATTCGGAGGGATTGACGAACAGGGTCCCCACCGTCACCACCCCCGCCCCCACCGCCGGGCCCAACACGCCCGCCACCACAGCGAACCCCAGCACCTCGCGGACCGTGCCCAACCGCAGCTCGATTCCAAACATCCGCCGCAGGGCCCAGGAGGAGGCCAGGGGTTCCAGGACGTCCGCCAGCGTTCGGTACAGGACCGGGATGGGGCCGATCTGCTGGTACGCGTTGATCGCAAACGCCACCACCAGGACCGCCCCCAGGAACCAGGGGTAGCGCCGCCGTTCTGCGCGGACCAGCACCGCCAGGGCCAGCCCGCTGGGCGCCCACCAGGTCGCCAGCGCCCCTTCGGGCAAGAAGGAAGCGCCGTAGCTGAGCTGAGCCAGCAGGAAGTAGGCGACCGCGAACCCAGCCACCCGCACCGGCCCGCTCCGAAGTGGTGACCAGCGTGCTCCGACCATCGGAAGGCCCCGGAAAGCAATGCGGCGCGAACACCCTCGACGGTGCCGCGCCGTTCTCCTCATCCACCTCGCAGCGCCCCCCGGACAGAGCGGGGTTCCCTATGGTCAGGGTGAGGACGGGGGGGCCGGGAGGCAAATCCCGGGTCCCTGGTCGCTTCCTTGGGGAGCCGGCGATCACCCGGCTCCGATCGGGCGAATGCGGAAAAACCAGCGGACGCTTGACGATCCGCCGGGGATCCACGATTTGCCTTCCCACCCGTGAACCCCTCGCTGATGAAGTCCGTAGGCTGGTGGACTGCCCTGGCGGCCGTCGGCTGCATCACCTTCGCGACTGTCGCGGCGAGGGTCAGCGGTTGGGCGCCACCGATGGGAGACCCACCCCTGGGCTGGGCCCTCCGCGCGTTGGCCAACTGGGACGCCGGCTGGTACGCGCACATCGCCGACCAGGGCTACTCGTATCATCCGGGTGAACAGAGCGCGGTCGCCTACTTCCCGCTCTATCCCCTGCTGATCCGAGCCGCGGCCGTGCTGACCGGGGATCGGTTCGTGGCGGGCGTGCTGATCAGCGCCCTCGCCGGGTTCTTCGGAATCCTCCAGTTCACCCGCTGGGCGCGACAGGTGATGGGAGAGCAGGCGGCGCGCTCGGCCTGGCCGTTCCTGGTGCTCTACCCGTTCGCCTTCTACCTGTACGGCGTCATGTACTCGGACGGGCTGTTCCTGTTGTTGGTCACCTCCTCCTTCCTGGCCCTGGAGCGGGGACGGATCGGCTGGGCGACCGCCCTGGGCGCCCTGGCCACCGCCTGTCGTCCGGTGGCCCCGGCCCTGGTGCTGGGACTGCTGGCCCGGCAGTGGGAGCTGCGACGACGCGCCGGAGAGAAGCCGCGGTGGACCGATCTCCTCCTGGGGTTCGCCGCCACCGGCTTTCTGGCCTACGTCGCCTTCCAGTGGATGGCCTTCGACGAGCCGCTGGCGTTCGCCAAGGTACAGGCGGCTCCGGGATGGGACCACGTCCCGGGGCTTCGCACCTGGTTGAAGGTCACCTGGTTCGAGCAGGTCAGCCAGACCGAGTCCCCCTGGGTCTTCATCCGCCTGATCGGCCACGCGGTGTTGACGGTCGCGGTGCTGCTGTCGGCGATCCCGATGCGGCGGATGCTGGGGTGGGGCTACGCGCTGTACACCGCCGCGGTGATCGGAATGCCGGCGGTGACCAGCAAGGACCTCCAGGGGCTGGGTCGCTACGCGATCGCCGCCTTTCCCGCCTTCCTGATCCTCTCGCTGCTGCTGGAGAAGCGCCCCCGCTGGCGGATTGCCTACCTGCTCCTCAGCGGGGCGTTGTTGATCTGGCTCAGCGCCGCCTTCGGAGCCAACGCCTATGTCGCCTGAGACGCCTGATCCCCTCCCGCTGTACCGCGCGCTGCCGTTGAAGGAGCGGCTGTTCGTCCGGGCCCGGCTGTTCAGCGCGCCCCTCCCCGCCGTGGCCGCGCACGCCCCCTCCGGAAGGATCGCGGACATCGGCTGTGGCCACGGGCTGCTCACCTCGCTGATGGCCGCCGGGCGCCCGGATCGCCAGGTGATCGGGATCGACCCTGACGAGCGGAAGATCGCCTGGGCCCGGAAGGGACCGGGCAGCCTGCCGAACGTCGAGCTGCGGGTGGGCAAGGTGGAGGAGCTCGCGCCGGAGCTGGACGGGGCGCTGGACGCGGTCACGGTGGCGGACGTGCTGTACCTGCTGCCGGTGGAGGCCTGGGCGGCGTTCTTCGCCAGCTGCCGCCGGCTCCTCCGGCCCGGGGGACTGTTTCTGTTGAAGGAGGCGGAGGACGACGGTGGCTGGAAGGCGCTCAAGTGCCTGGGCCAGGAAGTGGCGATGGTGAAGCTGGTGGGCAAGACGATGGGAAGCGGTGGACTGGTGCTCAAGCCGCGCGCGTTCACCTCGCAGCTGCTGGAGCAGGCCGGCTTCACGGTCCGCGAGGTCACCGACCTCTCGCGCGGCTACACCACGCCCCACGTGCTGTTCGTCGCCCAGACGCCCCGCGGTCCCTAGGACGCCAGCTCGCCGAAGGAGGTCAGCCGGATGCCCCGGGCCGCGATCCGGGCGCGAACCCTGGGACTGGTCAGCGCCGCCAGCTCGGTCTCCCAGCCGTAGTGCCAGCCCGGCTCCTGCGGCACCCCGCCCTCCGGCGCCAGGCCCGGGTGACAGCCAATCTCGTGGTCACCCTCCGGCAGCCCGTCGATCAGCGACAGCAGGCGACGCTCGTCCAGACTTCCGGCCTCGAAGGTGCCCACCCCCCGGATCCGCCTCGCCGGCCCCCTCCCGGTGAGCCGCGCGGTCCCTCCAATCAGCAAGGTCTTGAGGGCGGGGACCGGTCGCCCCAGCCAGGCGCGGCTGAGGCGATCCATCGGCCACCGGATCGGCAGCGCCGCCTCCGCGGCGACGCGCTGGGCGACGCGGGCGATTCCAGGGAGAACCTGCAGGTGCTGGTGCCCATCGAGGTGATCCGGCACCCCGCCCAGCTCGCGGACCCGCTGGAGCTGGGCGCGGAACTCGCGCTCCACCTCGGCGACCCGGATCCTCCCTTGCAGGTACGCCTGCAACAGCTGTGGCCACTTGGCCCGGAAGGTACCGCCGGGAGCCAGCGACCGGACCTGATCCGGCGGGGCCGCCGGCGGCAGACCGGTGGTCAGGCACAGATGGACCCCGATCGACAGGCCCTGCGCCCCGGCGCGGCGGATCGCGTCCGGCGCGGCAGGACCGGTGGCCAGCACGCTGGCGCTGGTCAGTACGCCTTCCCGGTGGGCGCGAAGGATGCCCTCATCAATCCGGCCGTGCAGTCCGAGATCGTCGGCGTTGATCACCAGGCGGATCATCCGGAGGGGCTCAGCCGGCCTTCTTGGTTCGCGACTCCGGAGCCAGCGGAGCGACGCTGGGTTTCGGTCGGACCGGGACCTGCGGATCGGGAGGATTCTTCGTCTCCGGGTACAGGCTGACCAGCTCCCGGAGCATCTTCACGATCACCTGCGGAGACGCGAGGGTGGACACCCCGCGGGTGCGCGGGAAGTAGTCGACGCCCATCTGGAACACCCGGAACCCTCGCCGGATCGCCTTGACCACCAGCTCCGCGTCGATGAAGGACCCCTGGCTCTTGAGCTGGATCGCCTCCAGGACCCGGCGATGGACGACCTTGAAGCTGAAGTTCACGTCCTTGATCGAGATCCCGAACAAGGTGCGGATCAAGGTGTTGTAGACGAACGAGTAGAGGATCCGCTTTCCGCCCTCGCTGGTGCGATCGAAGCGGAAGGCGCAGATCATGTCCGCCTCCAGGTAGGCCATCAGCCGCAGCGCGCGCTCCAGCTCGTCGAGATCGAAGGGGAGGTCGGCGTCGGAGTAGACGACGATGTCCTTGGTCGAGGCCGCGAACCCGGTGCGCATCGCCCCACCCAGCTTGAGGTTCACCGGGTGCGAGATGACCCGGACCTGCGGGTGCTGCCTCGCCAGCTTCAGGGCGATCTCCTCGGTGCGATCGGTGGAGGCGTCGTTGACGATGATCAGCTCGTAGTCATCGGCCAGGCGGCTCAACACCGCCAGCGCACGGCTGACCGCACGCTCGAGGTACTCCTCTTCGTTCCACGCTGGGAGAAACAGGCTGATGCTGGGACCACGGGCCATCGACGACCTCCACCCCGGAGACTTCGTCGCCGAGCTAGCAGAGGCCCTCCTGCGTGGCAACGGCCCACCCAAAGAGACCGGCCGCCACCACGTCCCGGCAAGGGCGGACGCGATGACGGCCGAAGGGAAGAACGACTCCGGGACCGGCTACGGAAGCTCGGTGTGACCGGCGCGGCGCAGGAAGGTCGGGATGTCGAACTGGTCCTCGTCCACCGGGAGCGAGGAGTCCTTGGCCACCAGGGTGCGGGGCGACTGGACCTTGAGGTCGGCGGTGACCGAGCGGGAGCCGGCCTTGGCCGGGACCAGGGAGACGATCTCCTCCTGGGTGGCGGGACGGATCGCGGACAGGCTGGGGTTGGTGGCGCTGGGGCGGGCCAGCAGCGGGACCTGCACCGGCACCGAGATCCCGCGCTTGCCCTGATCGCGGTGCACAAAGCCGGTGGCGATGATGGTGATCACCACCTCGTCGCCGATCTCGTCGTTGATCAGCGAGCCGAAGATGATCTCCGCCTCGGCGTCCGCCGCGTCGTGGACCAGGGTCAGCGCCTCGTTGACCTCCTGCAGGGTCATGTCGCGGCCGCCGGTGATGTTGATCAGCAGTCCGGTGGCGCCATCGATGGAGATGTCCTCCAGGAGCGGGCTGGAGATCGCCTGCTGCATCGCGGTCAGCGCGCGCTTGTCGCCCGCGGCGCGGCCGGTGCCCATCAGGGCCAGGCCCTTGTCGCTCATGATCGTCTTCACATCCGCGAAGTCCACGTTGATGTACCCGTGGTACTGGATGAGATCCGAGATTCCCTGCACCGCGTTGAGCAGCACCTCATCGGCGCGCTTGAAGGTGTCCAGCAGCGGCATCTTGTCGACCGAGAGGGTCAACAGCCGCTGGTTGGGGATGGTGATCAGGGTGTCCACCGCCGCCTTCAGCTCCACCAGGCCCTGCTCGGCCTGCTTGCGGCGCTTGTTGCCCTCGAACATGAACGGCTTGGTGACCACGCCCACCGTCAGCGCGCCCAGGCTCTTGGCGATGTCGGCGATGATCGGCGCCGCGCCGGTGCCGGTGCCGCCGCCCATCCCGGCGGTGACGAACACCATGTCCGCGCCCTCCAGGGCGGCGGCGATCTCGTCCCGCGACTCCAGCGCTGCCTGGCGGCCGATCTCCGGGTTGGCGCCCGCACCCAGCCCCTTGGTCAGCTCGGTGCCGATCTGGATCTTGATCGGCGCCCGGTTGGCGGCCAGGGCCTGGATGTCGGTGTTGGCGGCAATGAAGTCCACCCGATCCAGCTCGGCCGCGATCATGGTGTTGATCGCGTTGCAGCCCCCGCCGCCTACGCCCAGTACCTTGATCTTGGCGGTGTGCTTCACGTCGTAAGTGTCCATGGAAGGTTTCCTTGTCGGAGCGTCTGGTGCGGCGGGCGCGTCGCCATCATCTGGCCTCCACGCCCGCCCGCAAGTTTTTGGCTACAGACCTGTAGCGGGAGGTTAAAAAATCTCTCCCAGCCACTCCTTCATCCGCCCCTTCACCTTCCGGTACACGTTCTCGTCGCGGATCCGGAACATCCGGCGGTCGGTGTTCTTCGCCCCGTAGACCACCAGCCCCACCCCGGTGGCGTACATCGGGCTCTTGACCACATCCACCAGCCCGCCGATCCCGCGAGGCATCCCCCGGCGCACCGGGAGGCCAATCACCTCTTCGGCCAGCTCCGCCATCCCGGCCAGCAGGGTGGAGCCACCGGTGATCACCACCCCGGAGGCCAGCAGGTCCTCGTAGCCGCACTTCTGGATCTCGCGGTGCACCAGCTGGAAGATCTCCTCCACCCGGGGCTCCAGGATCTCGCACAGGATCTGGCGACCCAGCACCCGCGGCTGCCGCCCGCCCACCGACGGCACCTCGATGGTCTCGTCCTTGTTCACCATCGAGGCCAGGGCGCAGCCGAACTTCTGCTTGATCCGCTCAGCCTCGTGCGCCGGGGTGCGCAGCCCGATCGCGATGTCCGAGGTCAGGTTGTTGCCGCCCAGGGCGATCACCGCGGTGTGGACGATGGACCCGCCGGAGAAGATGGCGATGTCGGTGGTCCCGCCGCCGATGTCCACCAGGCACACCCCCAGCTCCTTCTCGTCCTCACCCAGCACCGCCTCCGAGGAGGCCAGCGGCTGGAGCACGATGTCCGCCACATTCAGCCCGGTGCGGTTGGCGCACTTGACGATGTTCTGCGCGGAGGAGACCGCGCCGGTGACGATGTGGACCTTGGCCTCCAGCCGGACGCCCGCCATCCCCAGCGGCTCCTTGATCCCGCCCTGGTCGTCGATGATGAACTCCTGGGGGAGGACGTGGATCACCTCCCGGTCCAGGGGGATGGCCACCGCCTTGGCGGCGTCGATCACCCGGGCAATGTCCAGGTCCCGGACCTCCTTGTCCTTCACCGCCACGATCCCCTGGGAGTTGAAGCCCTTGATGTGGCCCCCGGCGATGCCGGTGTAGACGGTGGTGATCTCGCACCCCGCCATCAGCTCCGCCTCCTCGATCGCCCGGCGGATCGAGGCCACGGTGGCCTCGATGTTGACCACCACCCCCTTGCGCAGCCCCTTCGAGGGATGGGTGCCAATGCCGATGATGTCGATGCCGTTGTCGGTGAGCTCACCGACGATCGCGCAGATCTTGGTCGTGCCGATGTCCAGCCCGACGATGATCTCTCCTGACTTCTGCTTCGCCATGTTTCCCCTCCGGCTTCCCACTCTCGTGAGGAAGCTTTCGTGCCCCGGACTTGCCCCGTTCCTCTCGGACGACGGGGCGCCTCCGCCCTGCTTTATGGACTCCCGTTCCTTCCGGAGACGGGTTCCCAGACCTTGACCGCGACCCAATCGGGACGAGCCCGGTTGTCGAGGTGGATGACCTCCGCGCGCAACGACCGCGCCGAGAGCTCGCGGCGCACCTGCGCCAGCCGAGTGAACTTCTCCTCCAGCCCGCCCTCCCCCAACCGAAGCTCCACGCCGTCGCTGGTGATCAGCGCCACCGCGTCGGTCTCGATCCGCGCCTCGGAGAGCGGGGCCTGCTTCCCGGCGGTGGACTGCCCGTAGGCCCTGGCCACCGCCACCGCCTGGGCCACCTTGCGGGCGGTGCCCTCGGTGTCCGCCACATAGGCATCCCGGTCCACCCCGGTGACCAGCAGCAGATCCAGCGAGTCGCCCGGCTGCACCCGGCGGAAGGGGTGGCCGTCTTGATTGACCAGGTACAGCTCCCCCATCGCCATCAGCGCCGCCGGAGCGTGCTCGGTCACCTGGACCGACAGCCCGTCCGGGAAGCGGCGGGAGACGCTCAGCCGCTGGACCCAGGGGTGGGCGGCCATCGACCGCTCGGACTGGCCGACGTCCAGCGAGAACAGGTTCTGACCGCCGACGATCCCCGAGAGCCGCAGCAGCTCCGCCTCGGTGACCTTGTCCAGCCCCACGAAGGAGACCCGGCGGATGGAGAAGGTGGGCGAGGTGGTCAGGTGCTTCCAGCCGAAGTGGGCGCCTACCGCCAGGCCCAAGGTCAGCCCCAGGAACAGGAACAGCCGGCTGGCGGCCCGACCGGTGCGCACAGCCAGGCTCTTCACCGTGGAGGTGCGCTCCTGCGAGTTGCCCCGTCTTCTGTTCCTGCTGCTCAACGCCATGACTCTCCGCTCGCCGACATGCTGATCCCCTTGGGATCCCACGGCAATTTTTTGACCACAGAGACGTAGCTGTAGCCCCCGGGGTCACCAGCCACCCCGAACACACCGGTCCCCTCCGGAGCAACACGCTCCGTTGAGAACCGATCACTCTGTGGGAACTCCCCTCCCCGACCCGCTACTGGACTACGACTTCAACGACGCCCCCAACAACAGCCGCTCACAGAGGCTGGGGAAGTCGATCCCCATCCCCCCGGCGATCTTCGGCAGCAGGCTGGTGGCGGTCATCCCCGGCAGGGTGTTCACCTCCAGGATCACCGCCTCCCCCTTCTCGGTGACGATCACGTCCGAGCGAGTGGCCCCACTGCAGCCCAGCGCCTTGTGCGCGGCCAGGCAGACCTCGTTGACCCGCTGGTACTGATCCGGAGGCAGCGGCGCCGGGAACAGGTACTTGGTTCCGCTGCCCGCCTTGTACTTGGCCTCGTAGTCGTAGAACTCGTGCGACTGGTCGGGGACCACTTCGATCGCGCCCAGCGACTGGTTGTCCAGCACCGCCCCCTGCACCTCGCGGCCCTTGATGTACTGCTCCACCATCAGCAGCCCGGCGTACTTGCCCGCGTCCTCCACCGCCGCCTTGTACTGGTCGCGGGTCTTGCAGATGTGGACCCCCACCGAGGACCCCTCCCGGGACGGCTTGACCACCACCGGGAAACCGAACGGCAGCGCGTCCACCCCGGCCAGGGCCTCGGCCACGGTGTTGAACGCCGCGTGGGCCGGAGTGGGGATCCCGTGGGCCAGGAAGGTCTGCTTGGAGAAGACCTTCTCCATCCCCACCGCCGAGGCCAGCACCCCGGACCCGGTGTAGGGGATGAACATCGACTCCAACAGGCCCTGCACCGAACCGTCCTCGCCGAAGCGGCCGTGCAGGGCGATGAAGGCCACGTCGATCCGGGCCTCCAGCAGCTTGGCGGGCAGGGTGCGATCCACGTCCAGCTCCACCACCTGGTAGCCCAGCCCCTTCAGCGCCCCGGAGACCGCGGCCCCGGTGCGCAAGGAGATCTCCCGCTCCACGCTCAGGCCGCCCAGCAACACCGCCACCCGCTTCGTCTTCAGCTCTTCCCTGGTGAAGCTCACAAGAAACTCCCGATCCGTTTGACCTCGGGGACCAGCGTCACTCCCGAGTCTTCCAATACCCGCCGCTGGGCCAGCTCCATCAGGGACACCACGTCCCTGGCAGTGGCCCCGCCCAGGTTCACGATCCAGTTGGCGTGCTGGGTGGAGATCTGCGCTCCCCCCTCCCGGTGGCCCTTGAGCTCCACCTTCTCGATCAGCCGTCCGGCGAAGTCCCCGGGCGGGTTCTGGAACACGCTGCCGAAGTTGGGCTGGGACAGCGGCTGGGTCCGCTTGCGGTACCCCAGGTCGGCGTCCATCTGCGCCCGCGACGCGTCCAGGTCCCCTTGGCGGAGCAGGAACCGGGCCCGGGTGATCACCGCACCTGGGGGAAGCTGGGTGTGCCGGTAGCGCCACTGCAGCTCCCCCCGGTCCAGCCAGCCCAGCCCGGAGGGAGTAACCAGCTCCACCGCTTCGATGGCGGACATGCACTCCCCCATCTTGGTGCCGGCGTTCATCGACACCGCGCCGCCGATGGTGCCCGGGATTCCGGCCAGGAACTCCACCCCGGTCAGCTTGTGGGTCTTCATCTGGTTGACGATCCGGACGATCGCCGAACCGGCCCCCAGGGTGATCCGCCCCTCCTCCGCGCTGACCTCCACCTTCTCCGGGAACAGGTCCGCGGGCAGCTTGAGGGTGATTCCGGGGACGCCGCCGTCTCCCACCAGGGTGTTGGCCCCGCCGCCCAAAATCGAGATCCCCACCCCCTCCTCCGCCGCCATCCTCAGCAGGCCCACCAGGGCCTCGGCGCTGGCCGGACGCACCCACAGCTCGGCGGGGCCGCCCACCCGGACCGAGGTCCAGGGGGCCAGCGGCTCGTCCACGCGGACGTCCCCGTCCACGTAGCGGCCGATCCGCTCCTGGAGGGTGCGGGGAGGTGAAGCCGGCATCCTCATCCCCTTCCCTCGAGCAGGGTCAGCAGCTCGGGTCCGGTGTGGGTGATGTCCCCGGCGCCCAGGGTGAGCACGATGTCCCCCTCCCGCAGTCGGGGCTGGAGGGCGGCGGCCAGATCGGCGCGCCGGGGGACGAAGGTCACGTCGCGGTGCCCGTGGGCTCTCAGCTCCTCCACCAGCCGCTCGCCACTGATCCCCGGCAGCGGCTCTTCGCTGGCGGCGTAGATCTCGGTGATGAACAGCACGTCCGCGTCGTTGAAGGAGGTGGCGAACTCCCGCAGCAGGTCCCGGGTGCGGGTGTAGCGGTGGGGCTGGAAGGCCACCACAGTGCGCCGGTGGAAGGCCCGCCGGGCGCCCGCCAGGGTGGCCATCACCTCGGTGGGGTGGTGCCCGTAGTCGTCCACCACGGTGATCCCGCGCACCTCGCCCTTGACGGTGAAGCGCCGCTGCACCCCCTCGAACTGGGCCAGCGCGCTGCGCACCGTGTCCAGCGGGATGTCCATCTCCTCCGCCACCGCGATCACCGCCAGGGCGTTGAGCGCGTTGTGGGCGCCCACCATCCGCACCGTGAACTGCCCCAGGTCCTCGTTGCGACGGTAGGCCCGGAAGCGGGTGGAGAAGCCGTCCAGCTTTACCTCTTCCAGCCGGTAGTCGGCGGTGTGGGCGTGCCCGTAGGTGACGAAGCGCTTCTCGATGAACGGCAACAGCGACTGGACGTTGGGGTGCTCCAGGCACAGCACGTTGAGCCCGTAGAACGGCACCCGGTTGCAGAACTCCACGAACGCGCTCTTGAGCGCGTCCAGGGTCCCGTAGTGGTCCATGTGCTCGGGGTCGATGTTGGTGACCACCGCGATCGAGGGGTGGAGCTTGAGGAAGGAGCCGTCCGACTCGTCGGCCTCCACCACCATCAGCTCGCTCTTGCCCAGCTTGGCGTTGGAGCCCAGCACGTTGACCTTGCCGCCCACCACCGAGGTGGGATCCAGCCCGGCGGCGTTGAGCACCGTGGCCACCATGGAGGTGGTGGTGGTCTTGCCGTGCGACCCGGCCACCGCCACCGCGTACTTGAGCCGCATCAGCTCGGCCAACATCTCCGCGCGGGGGATGACCGGGATCTTCCGGTCCCGGGCGGCGATCACCTCTGGGTTGTCCTTCCGGACCGCGGAGGAGATCACCACCACGTCCACGTGGGAGAGGTTCTCCGCCCGGTGGCCGTAGAACAAGGTGGCCCCCATCGAGGCCAGCCGGCGGGTGGTCTCCGACTCCTTGAGGTCCGACCCGGAGACCCGGTAACCCAGGTTCAACAGCACCTCGGCGATCCCGCTCATCCCGATCCCGCCGATGCCCACGAAGTGGACCGCTGCCGCGTGGCGGGTCTTGAACAGCGAGGGCGGCTTCTTGGCGTTCACGGAGGAGACCCCTTCTCCAGCTGCGGCCGGGTGCGCCCCTCGGGGCCGTACTGGTCCACCATCATCTGCACGCAGACGTCCGCCAGTTCCTTGGCCGCCTCCGGCCTGCCCAGCAGCCCTGCCTGCCGCTCCATCCGCCGCAGCCGGGCGGGGTCGGCCACCAGGCCGCGCAGGGTGTCCGCCAGGGTCTTCCCGTCCAGCTCCGACTCCCGGAACATCAGCGCCGCCCCGCCGGCCACCAGCGCGCGGGCGTTGACCTCCTGGTGGTTGTCGGTGGCGTAGGGGAAGGGGATCAGGATCGCCGCCTTCTTGCACACCGTCAGCTCGGAGATGGTGGTGGCCCCGGCCCGGCAGATCACCAGCTCCGCCTTGGCGTAGGCCCCGGACATGTCGTCAATGAACTCCACCACGTTGGCGTCGAAGCCCCGGGCCGCGTAGCCCGCTCGGACATTCTCCAGGTCCGCCTTGCCGGTCTGGTGGGTGAAGCGCAGCTGCCCCTTGAGATCCTCCAGGTGGGCCAGCGCGTCCAGCACCCGGGAGTTGACCCCCTTGGCCCCCAGCGACCCGCCGAACACCAGCACCGTGAAGCCCTCATGCTTCTGGGAGGAGCGCAGGTAGTTGTCCATCAGCTTGGCCCGGATCGGGTTGCCAATCAGGTGGGTCTTGCCGCTCTTGAAGAAGGGGCGGGCCTCGTCGAAGGCGATGAACACCGCGCGCACGAACTTGCCCAGCAGCTTGTTGGTGAACCCGGGCAGCGCGTTCTGCTCCTGCACCGCGGTGGGGATCCCCTGCAGCCAGGCGGTGAGTACCACCGGGCCCGAGGAGTACCCGCCCACCCCCACCACCACGTCCGGCTTGTGGCGGCGCAGGATCTGCCAGGAGAGGACGAAGGCCCGGGGCAGCGCGAACAGCGCCTGGATGAACTGCCCGGGGCTCTTCCCCTTCAGCCCCATCACCGGGATCGTCTCCAGCTTGTAGCCGGCGGCAGGCACCACCCGCGCCTCCAGCCCGCGCTCGGTGCCCACGAACACCACGTCGTTCTTGTGGTGGCGGGTGGTGACCTCTTCCGCCAGCGCGATTCCCGGGAACAGGTGTCCGCCCGTTCCTCCGCCTGCAATCAGGACCCTCACGCCGCCACCTCCTGCATCCGGCTGGCCAGTCCCTTGGCGGTAGACGGCGCCCGCTCCCGGGCGCTGGCGGCCACCGAGAGCAGCACCCCGCTGGCGCCCAGCATCATGATCAACGAGGTGCCGCCGTAGGAGATGAAAGGCAGGGTCAGCCCCTTGGTGGGCAGCAGCCCCATCGCCACCCCCATGTTCACCGTGGCGTGGAAGCCGATCAGCGAGGTCACCCCCAGCGCCAGATAGGTGCCGAAGGGCTCGCTGGCGTTCATCGCCGCGCGGATCCCGCGCCAGATCACCACCGCGTACAGGGAGATCACCAGCACCACCCCCAGCAGCCCCAGCTCCTCGCCGATGATCGAGAAGATGAAGTCGGTGTGGGCCTCGGGGAGGAAGAACAGCTTCTGCCGCCCCTCCCCCAACCCCAGCCCGGTCAGCCCGCCGGAGCCCACCGACATGATCGACTCGGTCAGCTGGTAGCCGATCCCGTCCCGGTACTTCCACGGCTCCAGGAAGGCCAGCACCCGCTTCCACCGGTAGGGCGAAGAGGCGATCACGTGGTAGCCGAACGGCAGTGCCACCAGGATCGATCCGAACAGATAGGAGAGCTTGGTCCCGGCGGCGAACAGCAGCACGAAGAGCATGAACAACAGCGACACCGAGCTGCCGAAATCCGGCTGGAGCATGCACAGCCCCACCAGCAGTCCGGCCACCAGGATGTGGGGCAGAAAGCCCACCGAGAAGGTGGCCACCTTCTCCCGCTTCTTGGCCAGCGAGTAGGACAGGTAGATCACCCACACCAGCTTGGCGATCTCCGCCGGCTGGATGGAGATCCCGGGGAAGCGCAGCCAGCGGCGCGCCCCGCCGGCCACCGTGCCCACCCCGGGGATCAGCACCAGCACCAGCAGCAGCACCCCCACGATCAGCAGCGGGTAGGCCAGGCGGGCCAGCCGGCGGTAGCCCAGCTTCATCGCCAGGGCCATCCCTCCCAGCCCCAATCCGGCGGCCAGCAACTGGCGGCGGAAGAAGTGGAAGGCGTCTCCCAGCTTCTCCTGCGCGGAGACCGCGCTGGCCGAATAGACCATCACCAGTCCCAGCGCGGTCAGCGCCAGCACCGATCCCAGCAACAGCGGATCGAACCGCGACCGGGTGGAGGAGCCGTTCACGAAAGTCCCTTCACCAGGGTCTTGAACTGCTCTCCCCGGTCTTCGAAGTTCTTGAACTGGTCGTAGGAGGCGCAGGCTGGCGAGAGCAAGACCACCTCTCCCTCCTTGGCCAGGCTGCGGGCCTTGGCCACCGCGGCGGCCAGGTCCCCACAGGCGTGCACCGGGAACGCGCCCTGGAAGGCGGACTCGATCAGCGGCGCGTCCGCGCCCACCGTCAGCACCCCGTTGACCCGCCCCGCGGCCGCGTCCACCAGCGGGCGGTAGGGAGCGCCCTTCCCCTTCCCACCGGCGATCAGCCACACCCCCTTGGGGAAGGCGGCCAGTGCCACCAGGGAGGACTCCACGTTGGTGGCCTTGGAGTCATTCACGTACTCCACCCCGTCCAGGATCCGCACCGACTCCAGCCGGTGGGGCAGCCCCGGATACGCGTCCAGCCCGGCCTGGATCCCGGTGGGGGCGGCGCCGGAGGCCAGCGCCAGCAGGGTGGCGGCCATCGCGTTCTGCAGATTGTGGGCGCCGCGCAGCGAACGGGCGTTGACCCGGAAGGAGAGGTCCCCGCCCCACTCCACCCGGAAGCCGCCCGGCTTGGGGTAGGCCATCCCGGCGAACTCCGCCGGCAACGCGCCCGGCTGGAGGCTGAACCCCAACAGGGTGGCGCCGTTGGCCGCGGGGGCCAGGGCCCGCACCGCCAGATCGTCCAGGTTCAGCACCGCCACATCGCCCGGCTTCTGGTTGGCGAAGATCCGCGCCTTGGCCTGCCCGTACTCCGCGTGGGACGGATAGCGGTCCAGGTGATCGGGGGTGAGGTTCAAGATCGCCGCCGCGTTCACCCGCAGCTCCCGGATCCCCTCCAGCTGGAAGGAGGACAGCTCCACCACCAGGGCGTCGTACTCCTCCCCGGTCAGCGGGGCCTCGGAGAGCGGCCGCCCCAGGTTCCCACCCACGAAGGTCCGCTTGCCGGCCCGGGCCAGCAGCTCCCCGGTCAGCGCGGTGGTGGTGCTCTTGCCGTTGGTGCCGGTGATCCCGATCACCGGGGCCTGGAGGAACCAGCCCGCCAGCTCGATCTCACCGACCACCCGCACCCCGGCCTGGGCCGCGGCCACCAGCTCCGGAGAGGAGAGCGGCACCCCGGGGCTGACCACCACCAGCTCGAAGCGCTGGTGCAGCCCGGGGGGGATCGCCCCCAGGAACAGCTCCGCGCCCTGGGCCCGCAGCCCGGCGGCGGTGGGTCCCAGCTCGGCCTCGGTCTTGGAGTCCACCACCGAAACGCGGGCTCCGGCGTGGGAGAGCAGCCGCACCGCGGCCAGGCCACTCTTTCCCAGCCCGTGGACCAGCACCTTCTTGCCGGAGAGCGCAGGGGCCATGGTCGGTTACCGGAGCTTGATGGTGGCCAGGGCCACCGCGCCACAGAGGACGGCGGCGATCCAGAACCGCACGATGATCTTCGGCTCTGGCCAGCCCAGCAGCTCGAAGTGGTGATGCAGCGGCGCCATCTTGAACACCCGCTTGCCGCGGGTCTTGAAGGAGACCACCTGGATCATCACCGAGAGGATCTCCACCAGGAACACCCCGTGGATGATCGCGGAGACCACCTCGTTCTTGGACAGCACCGCCATCCCGCCCAGCCCGCCGCCCAGGGCCAGCGAGCCGATGTCCCCCATGAACACCGAGGCCGGGTAGGTGTTGAACCACAGGAAGGCGAAGCCGGCGCCGACCATGGAGGCGGCGAACACCGCCAGTTCCGCCCCGCCCTCCACCTTGGGGATTCCCAGGTACTCCTGCAGCGGCACACCCACCAGCCGGGTGGCCCCGTCCAGATCCACCGCCACGTCCGCAATGGAGAGGGTGGTGCCGGCCAGGTAGCAGAACAGCGCGAAGGTGGTGGCGGCGATGATGGTGGGCATGATCGCCAGCCCGTCCAGCCCGTCGGTGATGTTCACCGCGTTGGAGGTGCCCACGATCACGAAGAAGGCCAGCACCGGGTACAGCACTCCCAGGTCCGGATTGAAGTACCGGGTGGGGACGAAGGGCAGGGTGAGCCGGGTGTCGATCAGCAGGGTGGGCACCCCGCCGGTCCAGTCGGTCATCAGCCCGAAGAAGGCGATCAGGAAGAACGCGGTCTGCAGCACCAGCTTCCAGCGCCCGGCCAGCCCCTTGGAGTTGCGCTTGGAGAGCTTGAGCCAGTCATCCAGGAAGCCGATGAACCCGAAGCCGAAGGTGAGCACGATCGCCGCCCACACCGCGCGGCTGCGCAGGTCCGCACAGAGCACGGTGGTGATCGCGATGCAGAGCAGGATCAGCGCCCCGCCCATGGTGGGGGTGCCCTTCTTCTTCTGGTGCGCCTCCGGGGTGTCCTCGCGCACGTTGCTCTGCCCGTGCTGGGCAAAGCGCAGCTGCTGGATCAGCCGGGGCCCGATCACCATCCCCAGCACCAGGGCGGTGACCCCGGCGGCCATGATCCGGAAGCTGGGGTAGCGCAGGAAGTTCAACAGCCGTCCGGCGTCGGTCCCCGCCAGATACTCGTAGAGGAAGAGCAACATCTAGTGCGCCCCTCCCGGCGCTTGGGTTCCGGTCAGCGCCTGCACCACGCGCTCCAGCCTCATTCCCCTGCTCCCCTTCACCAGCACCACGTCTCCTGCCCGCAGCTGCGGAGTCAGCCACTCCAGCAGCGCCGGAACCTCGATGAAGTGGCGGGTGCGTTCGCCCATCAGCGAGACCGCCGCCTGGTGCCCCAGCTGCGAGCGGGGCCCGAACAGGGCCAGCACATCCACCTTGGAGGTGGCCTGCTGGCCCAGCTTCTCGTGCTCCTCGTACTCGCCCGGCCCCAGCTCCAGCATGTCGCCCAGCACCGCGAACCGCCGACCGCCGCCGGTGACCAGGGACTGCAGGGTGTCCAGCGCCGCCCCCATGCTGGCCGGGTTGGCGTTGTAGCAATCGTCCACCACCAGCACTCCGTGGGGCGCGTCGATCAGATTCAGCCGCCGTGCGTAGGGACGCGCCTGCTCCAGCCCCCGGGCGCACTCGTCCGGGCTGTAGCCCAGCGCCAGACACAGGGCGAAGGCCCCGGTGGCGTTGAGCGCGTTGTGCTCGCCCACGAAGTTCAGCTGGAACTCCAGCTCCCGTCCGTCCACCCCGATGGTCACCGTCTGGCCGGCCTTGCCGCGGGGGACCACGTGCAGCAGCCGCACCGCCGCGGTGGGCTCCTTGCCGAAGGTCAGGTGCTTGGCCGCGCTGCGCATCGCCTGCGCCGGCAGCAGCGGATCATCCAGGTTCACCACCGCGGTGGCCTCCGGAGGGAGGGCGGCGAACAGCTCGCCCTCCGCGTCGGCCACTCCCTGCAGTGAGCCCAGCCCCTCCAGGTGCTCGGGCTGGATCACCGTCAGCAGCGCCGCGTCCGGTTCGCAGATCTGGGCCAGCCGGGTCATCTCCCCCGGGTGGTTCATCCCCATCTCCACCACCGCCGCCACGTGCTCCTCCCCCAACCGGAACAGGGTGAGGGGGACGCCGATCTCGTTGTTGAAGTTGCCCTCGGTCTTCAGGGCGCTGCCCCGGGTGGCCAGGATCGCCCCCACCATCTCCTTGGTGGTGGTCTTCCCGTTGCTGCCGCCCACCGCGCCCACCGGCTGCTTGAACCGCCGCCGGTGGTGCCGGGCCAGTGCGCCCAGCGCGGTCAGGGTGTCCTCCACCTCGAAGACCACGAAGTCCGCGGGGAGCTCCGGCAGCGCAATCCCCTTCTGCACCACCGCCCCCGCCGCCCCCTTGCCCGGTGCATCCTTGAGGAAGTCATGGGCGTCGTAGCGCTCACCGATCAGCGCCACGAACAGACAGCCCGGCGTCAGCTGCCGGGTGTCGGTGCAAACCACCTGGAAGGGCCCACCGGCGCTGCCTTGAACCCGGCGAGCGCCCGTGGCCTCCACGACTTGATCCTCGGAGAAGTGCACCGGCATGGGGTCCTGGATCAGCCTGCGGCGCCCAGCGCCTTGGCCGCCTCTTCACGGTCATCGAAAGGAGTCCGCTCGCCGTCGGCCTCCTGGTAGGTCTCGTGACCCTTGCCGGCGATCACGATCAGGTCGCCCGGCTTGGCCAGGGACACGGCCAGGGCGATCGCCGCGCGACGGTCGGCCTCCACCAGGTAGCCGTTCTCTCCCGCCTTGGCCTTGCCGGCGGAGATCCGCCGCGCTCCGCCCTTCTCCACCCCGGGGGAGATCTGGCCCAGGATCGCGTCCGGATCCTCACCGCGCGGGTTGTCGGAGGTGAGGACGGTCAGGTCCGCGCCCTCGGCGGCCACCTGGCCCATCAGCGGGCGCTTGCCCACGTCCCGGTCTCCGCCGCAGCCGAAGACCACGATCACCCGGCCCTTGGTCAGGGTGCGGGCCGCCTCCAGCGAACGCTTCAGCGCGTCGTCGGTGTGCGCGTAGTCCACCACCGCGGTCAGGCCCTTGGCCTCCACCTGCTCCATCCGTCCGGGGATGCCCTTGACCCGCTCGATGCCGTCCTGCACATCGCGCCGGGAGAAGCCCGCGCCCAGCGCCAGCCCCGCCGCCGCCAGGATGTTCTCCAGGTTGTGGGGGCCCAGCAGCTGGGACTTGATCGGGATGTCGCCGGCCGGGGTCTTCAAGGTGCCCTTGATGCCGGAGAGGCTGTACTCCACGTTGGCGGCGGAGACCTCGCCGTTGCCCAGACGCGAGAACTTCCAGGCCATCCGCTTCAGGCCCCGCAGCTCGCTGTACAGGCGCACCGCGTTGGTGTCGTCGCCGTTGACCACCCCCACCCCGCCCGGCGAGAGCAGCTCGGAGAACAGCTTCCGCTTGGCCTGGAAGTAGTCCTCCAGGTCCTTGTGGTAGTCGAGGTGATCCCGGGTCAGGTTGGTGAAGCCCACCGCCCGGAAGGTCAGCCCGTGCACCCGCTCCTGCATCAGCGCGTGGGAGGAGACCTCCATGATCACGGTGTCGGTGCCCGCGTCCACCATCTCCCGGAAGAGCTTGTGCAGCGAGATCGCGTCCGGGGTGGTGTGCGCGGCGGGGTGGACGTTGCCGGCGAACTTGTAGTGGATGGTCCCCAGCAGACCGGTGTTGCCGCCGCCCGCCGAGCACATCGCCTCCAGCAGGTGGGTGGTGGTGGTCTTGCCGTTGGTGCCGGTGACGCCCAGCAGCACCAGGTCACGGGCCGGGTGCTTGTAGAAGTTGGCCGCGCAGAGGGCCAACGTCTTGCGCACGCTGTCGGTGGAGTAGCTGGGGACGGACAGCTTGCCCAGCTTTTCACCCACCACTGCCGCGGCGCCGGCGCGGATCGCGTCGCCCACGTACTGCGAACCGTCCTGCTTCGTTCCGGGAACGGCGAAGAACAGATCGCCCTTCTTCACGGTGCGTGAATCCTGGCTGAGCCCGGTGATGTCCACCGAACCGTTTGCGCCAGAGATCTCGATGCCTGTGCCGGCCAACACTTCTGAAAGCCTCATGAACCCCTCACTGACCTGTGCAAGCGCTGGTCCCTCGCGGACTGCGGCCTCATGGCCTCGCCGCGAGCTGAATGGTGACCTTGGCGCCCTTCTGCACCCGCGCCCCCGCCGCGGGTGTTTGCGAAACCACTCGTCCACTCCCCATGAGCCGCGGCTCCAATGCCGCACCCAGGAGCAACGAGATGGCGTCGCGTCCGACCTTGCCGCGCACGTCCGGAACAGCGACCGCGCCCGGCTCGAACTTCTCGGTGATCGCATCGGCGATGGTGGCGTCCGCCCCGACTTCAGCGTCCAGCCCCACCCTCTCCGATGCCGCCCCCCCGGTGCGTGAAGCCTCCGCCGCGGCGACCGGCTGCTTCACCGGTCCACGAGGCGGAACACCCAGGTAGGTCATCGCCCCTTCCGCGATCTCACGGAAGGCAGGCGCAGCGACGAGCCCGCCATAGACGTCAGTCTTGGGCTCGTCGATCACCACCAGGATCACCAGCCGCGGATCGTCCGCCGGGACGATCCCGGCGAAGGAGGCGATCCGCTTGTCCGAGTAGCCCCGCGCGACCGGATCTGCCTTCTGCGCAGTTCCGGTCTTGCCAGCCACGGGGTACCCGTCGAGGCGTGCCCGTGGGGCCGTGCCTTCGGGCGTGGCTACGCCCTCCAGCATTGACACCACTTGGCGGGCGATCCGGGCCGAAACGACCCGACGCACCTCGGTTGGCTTGTTCTCCAGGAGCACGACGGCGTCGGGGTCTACCACCTTCGAAACCAGGAAGGGACGCATCAGCACGCCATCGTTTGCCAGCGCGCCGTAGGCGGCCGCCAGCTGGACGGCGGTCATGGAAAGCCCTTGACCGAACGACTGGGTAGCCAAGGAGACGTCCGCCCGCGGAAAGGGCACCGACCCCCGGCCTTCGCCAGGCAAGGCCAGGCCGACCTTCTCTCCGAAGCCGAAGCGCTGATGGAAGTCGACCAGCCGCTCGCGGCCCAGCTGGGTGGCGATCTTGGTCATCCCGATGTTCGAGGAGACCTGGAGGATCTTCCCCGGCCCCAGCCACCCGTGGGGCTTGGTGTCGTGGATGGTGTTGCGGCCGATGTCGAAGGAGCCGTTCTCGCAGAAGAAGATGTCGGTGGCCTTGATCGCCCCGGCCTCCAGGGCGGCGGCCACCACCATCGGCTTGGTGGTGGAGCCGGGTTCAAAGGCGTCCAGGGCGGCCCGGTTGCGCAGGAAGTCGCGCCCGTTGGCGGTGGGCGCGTTGGGATTGAAGCGGGGGTGGTTGGCCAGTGCCAGGATCTCCCCCGTCTTCGGATCCAGCACCACCACCTTGCCGGCCAGCGCCTTGGCGTCGGTGACCGCCTGCCCCAGCGCCTTCTCCGCCAGGTACTGCAGGTGGCGGTCGATGGTGAGGGTGATCGCGGCGCCCTGCTGTCCCAGCGGGTCCACCAGGCCGTCGACCAGCAGCTTGCGACCGCGGGCGTCCCGGTAGCCTGCCTGCTGGGCCTTCTCTCCGGAGAGCTCGTCCTCGAACGCAAGCTCCAGCCCGTCCAGGCCGTGCCCGTCGGTGCCCACCATCCCCAGCACGTGGGCGGCCAGTTCCTTCTGCGGATAGAAGCGGCGGGGCTCGCGGGTAAAGCCGATCCCGCGCAGGTTCAGCGCCTTGACCTTGGCCACCTCGTCCGGGCGGACCTTGCGCTTGATCCAGGCGAAGCGACGGGCCTTGCCCAGGCGGCGGAGCAGCTCGTTGCCGTCCAGGGACAGCGCCTTGGCCAGCAGCTTGGAGGTGCGGGGCAGATCCTCCTGCTCGGAGGGATCGATCCAGATCGAGTCCACCTCCACGCTCTGGGCCAGCGGGGTGCCGCGGCGGTCGAAGATGTCCCCCCGGCGAGCGGGGATCTCCACCTCGCGCAGGTACTGATCCTGGGCCATGGACAGCATCCGCTGGCTGTCGAAGATCTGCAGGTACACCGCGCGCGCCAGCGCCCCGCCCAGCGCGGCCACGAAGGCCACCCCGACCAGGGCCACCCTCAGGCGCATCCAGCGCGAGGAGGACGGATCGCGCTGCGCGGTGTCCTTGAAGTCCTTCACGGCGTCTCAAGCCTCGTCGGCCGGCGGGTGTTGGCCATCAGCTCGCGCGGCGGGGTGCGGGCCTTGACCCGGGAGGGCGAGAGCACCGCGCCGGGAGGAGGCGGGGCCATCCCCAGCTGCTCGCGGGCCAGCTTCTCCAGCCGGGCCGGGCTCTTGAGGGTGGCCAGCTCCAGCTTGAGGGTGTCGTTCTCGCGGATCATCGCCCGGTTCTCGGTCTCCAGGCGGGAGAGCCGGTAGCCGGCCTCCACCACCATCACCCGGGCGGTGACGTGGAACACCCCCACCCCCACGAAGGCCACCGCCAGCACCACGAAGGGCAACAGCTCGGCCACCACACTGGCGCTGGTGGCGCCTCGGCCCTTGGACTTCCGGGAGGTCTTCATCGGATCTTCTCCACCGCGCGCAGGTGAGCGCTCCGCGATCGCGGGTTGGCTGAAATCTCTTCTTCGGAGGGGGCGATCGCCTTCTTGGTGATCACCTTGAAGGCGCCCTTGGCGCCGCACACGCAGACCGGCAGCCCGGGAGGGCAGCTGCACTTGCCCTCCAGCGCGCGGAAGGCGTCCTTGACCCGGCGATCCTCCAGGGAGTGGAAGGAGATGATCGCCGCCCGGCCTCCGGGATGGAGCAGCCGGGGGAAGTCGGCCAGGAAGCGGTCCACCTCGCCCAGCTCGTCGTTGACCCAGATCCGCAGCGCCTGGAAGGTCCGGGTGGCGACGTGGATCCGCTTCGGCCATGCCCCGCGGGGCACCGCCTGGGACACCACCTCCGCGGCCTGCAGGGTGGTGGTGGGCAGCGCCTTCTTCAGGGCCCGGGCGATCGGTCCGGCGAACGGCTCCTCGCCGTACTCCTGGAGGATCCGCTTCAGCTCGGAGGCGTCGGTCTCGGCGATCAGCTCCGCCGCGGTGGGGCCTTCGTTGCCCATCCGCATGTCCAGCGGGCCTTCGCGCTGGAAGGAGAAGCCGCGATCGGAGGCGTCGAACTGGGGCGAGGAGACGCCCAGGTCCAGCAGCAGCCCATCCACCGCGCCGATCCCCAGAGCGGCCAGCAGAGATTCCACCTCGGAGAAGCGCCCGGCCACCGCCTGGAACCGGCCCTCGAAGCGCTGCAGCCGGCGGGTGGCGGCGGCGCGGGCGCGGGGGTCGCGATCCACGCCGATCACCTGGGCGCCTGCCTCCAGCAGCGCCTCGGAGTGACCTCCGCCTCCCAGGGTTCCGTCCACGATCAGCTTCCCCGCTCCCGGATTGAGGACCTCCACCGCCTCCTTGAGGAGGACCGTCTGATGGAGGAACTCCACTTGCCTCAGGCCACTCTCAACAAGGGCAGCTCGAAGGCGGCCAGGGCCGCCTCCACGCTGCGGTAGGACAGGAAGGCCTCGTACGCGCCACCGGCGTACAGCACCCGCTCCAGATAGGGGGTGAGCCCGACCAGCTTCACGTCCCCGCCGTTGCGCTGCAGCAGCTCGGCGCGGGACATCAGCGGGCGCACCCCGCGGTAGTCCAGGTGCGGCACCGCGGACAGATCCAGCACGATCCGGATCCGTCCGCGGGCCACCTGGCGGAACAGCTCCGCCCCCACGTCCGCGAGCTCCGCGCAGCCCAGCTCCCCTTCCAGACGGAGGACAGCGATCCGTCCCTGAGCCAGTACCGACCTTGCCCTCTTCCGCGGGTCCATCAGGGTCCCCTCCCCCTCTGAAATCGTCGTCATCACAGCGAACGAAGCTCGCCCAGCACGCGCATCACCTCGGCCGAATCGGCCCCCGCCCTCGCCTCTTCCTGCGCCTGCTTCCAGCCGTCCTTCGACCAGACCTCGATCACCTTCACCATCCCGGCCCAGATCACGTCCTTCTCCAGGCTGGCGTGGGAGCGCAGCTGGGGGGGAATCAGCACCCGGCCCAGCTTGTCGATCGAGACCTCCTGCGCGGAGGCCACGTAAAGCCGCATCAGCTGCTTGACCCCCGGCTCCATCGGGTTGCGCTTGGCCAGCGCGTTCTCCAGCTGCTCCCACTCGCGCACCGGGTAGGCGTGCAGGCAGGGATCCAGCGCCGTCGTGAGGATGAGCCGCTCGTCGTACGCCCCCACCAGCGTTTCGCGCAGCTTCGCCGGGAGGCTGGTGCGCCCCTTCCCATCGATCTGGTGCTCGTAGACACCTCGAAACACGTTGGGCTCGATCCACGCTTTGGGAGAAGGTCGGCACTGGCCGCCACTTCTTACCACTTCTTGCCACGAACGGCCCGAAATTACGATCGGTTAGGGGGAGGGTCAAGAAAGCGGGACGCCGGAAAAATAGGGGGTTGGACGATCCGCTGAACGTCGATCCAGGGGGAGTACATGGGGGTCCGGCGGTGGGAAACGGTGGATCGGAAGCGGGGAAGCCGCGTTGACGCTGGAGATCCGGGCTTGCTACGACCCTCCTCCGCGCGCCCCCGAAGGCAGGCCGGGCCTCTTGTCGATCCCGACAGGACCACCGGGGCGCCGCTGGAGGTTCACATGCGTGCAGCCCTTCTCGTCCTGTGCGGTGTCGGAGTGCTGGCCGGTTGTGGTGGCGGAGCCCGGATCGCGGACAACAAGGAGGCGGCGGCCGCGGCGGCCTTCGCGGCCAGCCGGGGCGCCAACTCCGCCCAGGGGATGTACCGGGCCCTGGCGCAGCCGCTGGTGGGGATGAGCAGCACCGTGAACTGTCCGCACGGCGGAACGGTGGCGGTGGGGCTGAGCACCATCGCCGGCGAGAACGGTGCCTCGATCGGCTACGAGCTGGCCTACAACAACTGCAACTACGACTCGGCCAACTCGCTGAGCGGGACGATGACCCTGGCGATGAACGTCACCAGCGGCGAGACCACCGGGATCGCGCTGACCATGCGCGGCCGGGTGTCCTTCTCCGGGGAGACCTCCGACTTCGTGGACATGGACCTGACCCAGACGGTGGACATCACCCGGCTCTCCGACACCAGCGGGACGGTCTCGGTGGTCCTGGATGGGACGGTCACCACCTCCTCCAATACGTACACCTACTCGCAGGAGACCCTGGTGATCACCGCGGACGGGATTCCGCACGCGGAGGGGTAAGCCAGCGGGTGAATGCCCCGGGTCGCGAGACCCGGGACTCACGCCGCGCCGACCGGCAGGTCAGGGCACGAAGTCCTGCGCGCGGATGGCAAAGCGCTTCATCTTCAGGTGCAGTGTCTTGTAGTCGGTATCGAGCGCGCGGGCCGCCCGGCTCTTGTTGCCGCGCGCCAGGCGCAGAGCGTCCAGGATGGCGCGACGCTCCGCGGCCGCGGCCGCCTCCGCGGCGACGTCCCGCAGGGACATGCCCGCGGACGCAAAGTGCACGATTTCCTGGACCGGGCCCGATTTGCCCAGCAGGGGGCGCACGACGTCTCGGCTGATCATGAGCTCCTTGGTCATCAGCACCGACTGTCGGATGACGTTGCGCAGCTCCCGGACGTTGCCCGGCCACTCGTGGGCCGCCAGCAGCTCCATGGCGCTCGGCACGATCTGTTGAACAGGGCGCCGCAGCTCGACACTCGCCTCGGCGAGGAATCGGTGAGCGAGAAACGGGATGTCCGCCGGCCGGTCTTGGAGGGCGGGCAAGGCAATCGTGTACTGCGCCAGGCGGAAATAGAGGTCGGCGCGGAACATTCCGGAGGTCACGCGTCCTTGCAGGTCGTCGTTGGTGGCCGCGACAAAGCGAACGTCGAGCACCGCTGAGCGACTGGCCCCCACCGCCTGGACTTGCCTCGACTCAAGCACGCGCAACAGCTTCGCCTGCAGATTGAGCGGCAGGTTCCCCACCTCGTCCAGGAAGACGGTGCCGCCTTGCGCGAGCTGAAATTGACCTCGCTTCTGCCGCTCCGCGCCGGTGAACGCGCCCTTCTCGTGACCGAACAGCTCGGACTCCAGCAGCTGCTCGGGAATCGCTCCACAATCGATGGCGACAAGGGGCTTGGCGCGCCGTTGGCTGTCGTGATGAATGGCCTGAGCCACGAGCTCCTTACCGCTGCCGGTCTCGCCGGTGATCAGCACCGTGTAGTTGGTATCGGCGACGGCCCGCACCTGCTCGATGAGGTTCCTCACCTCTGCACTCGGCCCCATCTGGGTCGCGAGCGCGCTGCCCGCGCCGAGCTGCCGCCGGAGATCTTCCACCTCAAGCTTCAGCGCTCGGGTCTGCAGAGCGCGCTGAACGACGATGACCAGCTCGTCGTTGATGAATGGCTTCGTCAGGTAGTCGAAGGCGCCGAGCTGCGTGGCGCGCACCGCGGTCTTGATGTCGCGGTGCCCACTGATCATCACCACCGGCAACCCGGGCATCTCCTCCTTCACCTTCGCGAGGATCTCGAGGCCATCGATCCCAGGCAGGCGGAGGTCGAGCAGGAGGACATCCGGCGGATGACTCCGGACTCGCTCGAGCCCCGACCGCCCGTCGTGTACCGCGGTGACCTCCATGCCCTGGGCGCTGAAGATCGCCTTGGTCAGCCGGCAGTCCGTCTTGTCGTCGTCGATGATGAGGAGAGTGTTCTTCATGGTGGCTGCGCTATGGTGCCGATACCATAGTTGTGGTGCGCGCACCCTGGCGGCAGCACCTGCACCCCCTCGCAGGTGTTGGCTGCCCAACCTCATCCGGGCCTCTTTCGCTGCCGCGCCAGGGTCGCTGACCTGGCACGGAACGCGCACCAGGACCGGCGCCGGCCTGGACCCTCCAGGCTGCCCAGTGTCACCAAGGATCACACCATGTTCATGAATTCGAACCGCTACCCCATCCGGGCCCTGCTCATCGCGCTCGTCACCGTCGGAGCCACGTCGGTGATCGCGGCGCCGCAGGGCTCCTACTCCTCCGGGAGCTACACTGTTCTGGCTGGCACCGCGGTCACCTGCACCGATACCTCGGTGACGGGCGACGTCGGCGTTTCGCCGGGAACCGCCATCACCCAGACCAACTGCTCGATCGATGGGACCGCCCACGCGGCGGACGCTTCCGCCAGCCAGGCCTCCAGCGCCTTCCTCACCGAATACCAGCGACTGGCTGGCGTGGCTTGCGACTACACCCTGACCGGCGACCTGGGCGGCGTGACGCTCACCCGGCCGGGCGTGTACTGCGTCGACGCGGCGTCGACGACAACCAATGGCACGCTGACCCTGGTGGGCTCTTCGAACGCGACCTGGCTGTTCAAGATCGGCAACCGCGGCACCGGCGGCCTCACCGGCACGGGCTTCTCGGTGGTCATCGAAGGCGGCGGGACGCCGTGCAACGTGACCTGGTGGGTCGCTGAGGCGGCGACGCTGACTGCCTCCGCCTTCCAGGGCACGATCTACGCCGGCGCGGCGATCACGATCACTGGCGGCACGTTCAATGGCGACGCCTTCGCCAAGTCCGCGGTCACCCTGACCGGCGCCACGGTCACCGGCTGCGAGGGTTCGGTCCCGGCGAAGAAGGGCAAGTGCAACCAGGGCGTCGGCAATGGCGCCGAGAACTGCGACCCGGGCAACTCGAACCAGGGTGACCCGAGCCGCTCGAACGACGAGCTGGGCGGAACCCCCGGTTCCCCGGGCCGCCAGGGCGGCAACGGTAAGTAGCGCCTCTCCTTGACGCCTGGGCCCCGGGAAAGTTCTCCGGGGGGTTGGCCGTACAGCCCAAGCCCTCGGATCGGTCGCCCGATCCGGGGGCTTTCCTGTCTCCGCTTACCAATCCAGCCGGTGCGGCCCTGCCGGCCGGGGCGGGAAGCTGGGGGAAACAGTGGGACTGGATGAGATCCCCGCCTAGGGGCACCTCGCACCGGGGTGCGTGGAGCGCGCCCACTGCTTCGTCCTGCTCCAGCATTGCTCTACCCGTCCGAGGTCCGGAGGCGGCCGAGGTCCCTCGTCGGGCCCCGTCGATTCCGCACCGGCGGGCGGCAGCGCTCCAGTCACCCGATCGCGGATGACGCCCGGAATCGCTACAGTACCGGTCCCTCAGGAGCTGACATGAATTCCCGTTTTGGCCGTCTGGTGGCCGCCGCGCTCTTCGTCGCCCTCCCCTTCTCCTCCCTGGCCGTCGAGCCCTGGGAGGAGGCGCCGTTCACCGCAGCGCCCGCGAAGCTGCGCGCTGCCGCGGACAAGCTGCCCCCTCCGGCGAAGGCCGACGTGGAGGTCCTGCTGGAGGAGGTGGACTACACCTTCGATGCCCAGCGGCGACTGACCCAGCGGCGGCGGCTGGTGTACCGGGTGCTCACCGCCCAGGGGGCGCGGGCCTGGGCCACCACCGGAGACCGCTTCCAGCCGTGGCACGAGGCCCGCCCCGAGTTCCGGGCCCGGGTGGTCACCGCAGCCGGCGCAGTCCATGACCTGGATCCCGCCACCCTCTCCGAACAGGGCGCCGGGAGCTCCTCCCCGGACACCTTCTCCGATGCCCGGATGATCAGCGGTCCGCTGCCGGCAATCGAGGTGGGGGCGCTGGTGGAGGAGCAGATCCTCAGCCGGGAGACCTCCCCCTTCTTCTCCAAGGGCTCGGTGTACCGGGTCTTCCTGGGCAAGAACGTCCCGGTGCGCCGCACGGTGGTGCGGCTGAGCCTCCCGGACTCGGCGCCGCTGCAGTTCCAGGTCCACGGCACCCGGCCCCAGGTCTCCGACCGGCGCGAGCGGGGGACGCGAACGGTGGTGTTCGAGTACCCCCAGACTCCGGCCTTGGAGGCGTCGGAGCCCTTCACTCCCCACGAGGCCTCGGTCCACTCCCACGTCGCCTTCTCCACCGCCCAAAGCTGGAAGGAGGTGGCCTCCGAGTACGCCCGCATCGTGGACCAGCAACTCAAGGACACCGACCTCCAGCCCCTGGCCAAGACCCTGTTCGGAGACACCCGCCCCTCCCGCGAAGCAGCGCTGCGCGCGGTGATCGCCTGGCAGCGCAAGGAGCTGCGCTACACCGGGGTGGAGTTCGGAGAGGCGGCGCTGGTCCCCCGCAGCCCGGCCGAGGTGCTCACCCGCAAGTACGGCGACTGCAAGGATCTGGCGACCCTGGTGGTGGGCCTGCTGCGCACCCAGGGCATCGACGCCCAGGTGGCGCTGCTGCGGACCCGCTGGGATGAGGTCCCCGACGCCCTCCCCGGGTTTGGCCTGTTTGACCACGCCATCGTCCACGTCCCCGGCAAGCCCGCCCTCTGGCTGGATGCCACCACCACCGTGTACCTGGTGGGAGAGGTGCCTCCTGCCGACCAGGGCCGCCTGGCGCTGATCGCCTCGGCCCACTCCACCAAGCTGGTGCGGATCCCCGAGACGCCGCCGTCCGCCCACCGGCTGGAGATCACCCGCGAGGTGCACCTGGCCGAGTCCGGCCCGGCCCGACTGGTGGAGCACCGCCAGGCCTTCGGGTCCGTCGCCGCGGACTACCGCCAGACGGGCCTGGAGGGCTCCCCCCAACAGATCCGCGAGTGGTACGAGGGCTGGATCCAGGAGTCCTACGGCGGCAAGCAGCTGACCCGCTTCGACTATCCCTCCGACCCCTCGCCGGAGCAGCCCTTCACCTCGGGCTTCGAGCTGGCGGACGCCGCGTTCGCCTCCACCCAGGACCAGGAGGTGAAGGTCACCCTGCAGATCAGCGGGTTGATCAGCATGCTCCCCGAGGGGCTGGCCCGCGTCGTACCGGAGCCGGGATCGGATCAGAAGCCGACCGGCCCCCGCACCCGGGACTTCGTGTTCGGGGAGCCCTTCGAGTCCCGGCTCACCTTCCGGGTGTTCCCGCCGCTGGGGTTCACTGCCAGCGCGCCGCCGTCTTCCGAGGTCCGCCAGCTGGGCCCGGCCCAGCTCTCCCGGAAGGTGACCACCGCCCAGGATGGGGAGGTGACCGTCGACTACCGCTTCACGGTGGGCAAGCGCCGGTACACCGCCGCCGAGGTGGAGACCTTTCGCGACGCCTTCTCCAGGTGGGGCGAGGAACCGCAGGACCAGCTGACCTTCGTGCACCAGGGCAAGCAGCTTCTCTCGGCGGGCAAGGTGAAGGAGGCCCTGGAGAGCTACCACCAGGTGGCCCAGCGGCATCCGAAGGAGGCGCTCCACCAGCTGCACCTGGCCTCGGCGCTGTTGGAGGCCGGGTTCGGAGAGGAGGCCCGCGTCCGCGCCCGTCAGGCGGTGGCCTTGGAGCCGAAGAGCGCGGAGGCCCATCAGACGCTGGGGTGGATCCTGCAGCACGACACCCTGGGGCGGCGCTTTCGCCACGACTTTGATCTCCAGGGAGCGCTGGCCTCCTACCGCACGGTGAGGCAGCTGGGCGGAAGCTTCGAGGCGCGCGGCGACCTGGCGATCCTGCTGGAGCACAACGAGCTTGGCGTGCGTTACGGAAAGGGCGCGCAGCTGGACGCGGCGATCGCCGAGTACCGGGCCCTGGCCAAGGACCTGGACCGGCACGAGCTGGACGAGAACCTGCTCTACGCCTTGATGTGGGCGGACCGCTTCGCTGAGCTGAAGTCCGAGGTGGAGGCCAGCAAGGAGCGCAGCCTGACCCGCACCGCCCTGAAGCTGGTGGCGGTGGCGGCCCTGGAAGGAGCCCCGGCCGCGATCGCCGAGGTGCAGCGGCTGGAGGGCGGCGTGGCCGCGCGGCGCAAGGCCCTGGGCGAGGCAGCCAACCAACTGGTGCGGGTCCGCCGCTATCCGGAGGCGGCGGCCCTGCTCAGCGAGGCGGTGAAGGGTTCTCCCCAGGCGGCCCAGGAGCAGCGCCGGATCTCCCTGCTGGGGCGCTTCAAGCGGCACGAGCAGCTCGCCCCCAGCGCCAAGGATCCCAAGGGCGCGGTGCAGCAGATCATGATCCGGAGTCTGGATCCCGCCTTCTCGGTGGAGCAGTTGGGCGCCTTGTTCGCCCGGCCGGTGCTGGAGGGTACCTCCGCGGCGAAGGTGGGAACGGCCATGCGTCAGACGCTGGGGGCGCCGCTGCGAAAGCTGGCGGAGCAACAGGTGAGCTTCGAGGTCGCCGCGGACTCGGGACTGGCCGCCACCGAGCTGTCGGAAGAAGGCTCCCCGGAGGTCGGCTACCGGGTCCGCGCGCACCTGCCGCTGAGCAACGGAGCCCAGGAGCAGTGGTTCCTGATCCGGGAGGACGGCCAGTACCGGATCCTGGGCACCAGCCGAACTCCTGGAATGGTGGGTTGGCAGGCGCTTCGGTTGGCCAAGGCAGGCAAGCTGTCCGCTGCGGTGCGCTGGCTCAACTGGACCCGGGAGCTGGTCCACTGCGGCGGAGAGGGCAATGCCTGGAACACCTTCTGTGCGCTGTGGCCCGAGCGCGGGAGCAGCCAGGATCGCGCGGAGCTGACCCTGGCGGCGGCCGCCGCGGCAGCGCTCAGCGAGAAGGCCAAGGAGGCCACCCCGCTGCTGGAGGAGGCCCGCCGGACCGCCGCCCTGGAGCTGGCGACGAAGATCGACTGGACCCTGGGGCTGGCGTACCTGTCCACCCTCGATCCCGCGAAGCTGGAGGCGGTGGCGGACCGGATGCTGGCCAGGTCGCAAGGAGAACAGGAGGTCCGCCTCAAGCTGATCGCGCTGACCGGGCTGGAACGCACTGCCGACGCGGAGGCCCTGGTGAAGGAGCGGCTGGAGGCAAAGCCGGACGACGCGGAGCTGCTGGAGCGCCTGGCGGTGTTCGAGCTGCGGCGGGGTGACTACGCGGCTGCGATGGCGCGGGGCGAGGCCCTGGTGTCCTCGGGCCGGGCCACCGCCAACCTCTACAATGAGCTGTCCTGGGGTTCGCTGGCCCACGGCCGGGTCGATGCCCGGATGGTGGAGTACGCGCAGCGGGCCACCTCGCTGGTCAAGGGCCCTGGCCAGCGCGCCTTCCTGCACACCCTGGCCTCGCTGAACGCCGAGGTGGGCAAGAACCTGGAGGCCCGACAGGTGCTGCTCAACAGCGTCGAGCTCCGGGAGGACGATGCCCCGGACCCGGCGGATTGGTACGTGATCGGACGCATCGCCGAGAACTACGGGCTGCTGGACGCGGCCCGTGCCGCCTATGGACGGGCGCTCCCGGACCGGACCACCGCCGAGAAGTTCCGCGTCGGGAGCGTGGAACTGCTGGCCAAGACCCGGATGGAGCGGCTGCCGGGAGGCGCGGCGGTGGCCGGGCCCACCCCTCCGTAGAACCCTCCTCCCCCTCAAATGGAAGACACGCCATGAATCCGCCGTTCGTCGCCGGACCGATCTTCTCCCACTATGGTCTCAAGAACTGGGACGCAGTGTTCTTCGAGGATCGCGTGGTCCTGGTTCCAATGCCGCTGTGGTCCACCATCAAGATCGGCGCCTTTGCTGGCCTGTCTGCCCAATTGGCGAGGCGGGAGGCGCAGAAGCAGACCGCTCTGACCCAGGCGAAGGTCCAGGAGTACCGGACGGGCCCGCCTGCTCCCGGCGCCGTGGTGCTCTCGCTGGACACCGTGCAGCGGCTGGGCATCAAACGGATCGCGCTCACCGCGAGCGAACTGCGGCTCAAGACCGCCGCCAAGGAGTGGGTTTTCGGGATCCTGGATGTGACGGCGCTGGATGGCTATGAGGCCGCGCTCCAGCGGGCCTATCCAGACCGCTACTCCGGCCAGTGGCGGTAATCCGAACTCTCGGGCGATCTCCCCTCCGGCGTCACCCCCTCCGCGGCAGGGATCCCGGCGAGTCGTTTGACAACTCGCCTCAACCACTTGAGAGTGCCCCCCGAGATGTTTGAACTCGCGCGCTGCTGTTGTCCGTCGATCGAGGTGGGTCCTCCCCACCTCGCGCGGCGTTAAGTCACACCGCGCGAGGTACCGAGAGAGCCCACCGCCCTGACGGGTTGGTGGGCTTTCGAGTGTCTGTGATCTCGATCGCCGCGCTGTCCCCAGGGGCCATTTTTCCTTGGAGCAGGCGTGATGCAGATCGACTTCCTTCCTATCCGGCCCGCGGTTGGCGGCCTGCTGGTGCTGTTGCTGACCACCCGGGCAGTCCCGGCCTGGGCGGCTGATCCCGCCCCTCCTCCGGAGGTGGTGTTCAAGGGCGCGCCCGGCCAGGGCCTGACCGTCTCCGTCGGGGACGGCTTCTCGCTCAACCTGCGCGGGCGGCTGCAGCTCCGCTATCAGCTGGGCCTTCCCCCCGGCACCCCGTCGCGACCGCAACAGCAGGTCAGCGTGGGCACCGCCCGGCTGTGGTTCTCCGGGCATCTGTATCGGCCGGAGCTGACGTACATGCTCCAGCTGGCGCTGGCCGCCCGCGACTACCGGGACGGGGCGATCTCCCCCATCTTCGACGCCTACCTGGACTGGAAGCCGCACCGGGATCTGGCGGTCCGCGCCGGCCAGTTCTTCGTGCCCTTCGATCGGCTGCGCACCGTGCGCGAGTTCGCCCTCCAGCTGGCGGATCGCCCACGGCCGGTGGGCGAGCTGACCCTCGATCGCGACGTCGGGATCCAGCTGTATTCGGATCGCTTCCTGGGCGCGACCTCTCCCCTCGCCTGGCGGGTGGGGCTGTTTGGCGGAGGCGGGATCAACCTCGCCGACACCCGGACCCCGGGAGCCCTGCTGGTAGGTCGCCTGGAGCTGCGCCCGCTGGGACCGATCGACGACGACTCGGAGGGGGATCTGGAGCGGCGCGCCGCTCCCGGGTTGGCCCTGGGGATCGCCGCGGCCCGGAACTGGAACAGCAACCGGCTGCGCAGCACCACCGGCACCCGCTTCACCGGCGGGGTGACCGATCATCTCCACCTGGCGGCGGACGCGGTCTTCAAGTGGCGGGGCGTCGCGCTGCAGGGCGAATACCTGTGGAAGCGGGCCTCGGTGAACGCCATCAGCTCCACCCGCCCCGACGGCACCCCGCTCATCGAACCCACCCGCTCCGCCCACGGGTGGATCGCCCAGGCCTCGTACACCTTCCAGCCTCCGGTGGAGCTGGTGGCCCGGGTCAGCCAGCTGTTCCCGCTGCGAGGGACCGATCCTTCACTGATCAGCGAGCTGGACCGTTTGGGACAGGAAACGGCGCTGGGCGCCAACTACTACCTCAATGGTCACCGCTTTAAGGTCCAGGCGGACTGGATCGTTCGAACCCCGGTCGGCTTGCTGCCCGACTTCAGCGCCGCGGACCACCTCCTTCATCTCCAGCTGGACCTGACCTTCTAACCCCTGGTGAGCCCACCGATGAGCCTGCGAACGATCCTCAAGGCGGTATCCCTCCCCCTGCTGCTCCTCACCGCCGCGGGCTGCAAGCCCTCCGGCCCCACCTCCTCGGAGGTGACCCTGCTCAACGTCTCCTACGACCCCACCCGCGAGCTGTACGCGGAGTACAACGCCGCCTTCGCGCGCCACTGGGCCAAGGAGGCGCCCGGCGCCGCGGGAAAGGCTCCGCCCAAGGTGACGGTGAACCAGTCGCATGGCGGCTCCGGGAAGCAGGCCCGGGCGGTGATCGACGGGCTGGAGGCCGACGTGGTCACCCTGGCCCTGGCCTACGACGTGGACATGCTGCGGCAGAAGGCGAAGTTGATCCCCGAGGGCTGGCAGCAGCGCCTGCCCAACAACAGCGCGCCCTACACCTCCACCATCGTGTTCGTGGTCCGCAAGGGGAACCCGAAGGGCATCCGGGACTGGCCGGATCTGGCCCGGGAGGGAGTCTCGGTGATCACCCCCAATCCCAAGACCTCTGGTGGCGCGCGCTGGAACTACCTGGCCGCCTGGGGGTACGCGCTGCGGCAGCCGGGCGGGAACGAGGCCACCGCCCGCGCGCTGGTGACCGGGATCTTCAAGAACGTCCCGGTGCTGGACGCCGGGGCCCGCGGGTCCACCACCACCTTCGGCGAGCGGAAGCTGGGGGACGTGTTGATCGCCTGGGAGGACGAGGCGCTGCTGCTGAGCAAGAAGATCTCCCCCGACGAGGTGGAGGTGGTGATCCCCTCCCTGACCATCCTGGCCGAGCCCCCGGTGGCGGTGGTGGACGCCAACGTGGATCGCAAGGGGACCCGCGCGGTGGCCGAGGCCTACGTGCGCTACCTGTACTCGCCGGAGGGCCAGGAGATCGCCGCCAAGCACTACTTCCGCCCCCGCTCGGCGGAGGTGGCCGCCAAGTACGCCGACCGATTCCCCCAGGTCCAGACCTTCACCATCGACGAGCTGTTCGGAGGCTGGTCCTCCGCGCAGAAGACCCACTTCGATGACGGCGGCGTCTTCGATCAGCTGTACCGGCCCCAGCGATGAGGCCGGGGCGGATGAAGCGGGTGCTCCCGGGGTTCGGGCTGACCTTCGGGATCACCTGGGTCTACCTGAGCCTGGTGGTGCTGCTGCCGTTGGCGGGGCTGTTCCTGCAGACCTTCACCCTCAGCTGGGAGGCGCTGTGGGCGGCGGTGACCGACCCGCAGGCGGTGGCCTCCTACCGGCTCAGCTTCGGCGCCGCACTGGCGGCCGGGTTGATCAACGCGGTGTTCGGGCTGCTGGTGGCCTGGGTGCTGGTGCGCTACCGCTTCCCCGGGCGGGAGGTGGTGGATGCGTTGGTGGACCTCCCCTTCGCGCTGCCTACCGCGGTGGCCGGGCTGACCCTGACCGCGCTGTACGCGGAGACCGGTCCGCTGGGGAGCTACCTCAACCAGCTGGGCCTGAAGGTGGCCTTCACCCCGCTGGGCGTGGTGGTGGCGCTGACCTTCGTGGGGCTGCCCTTCGTGGTCCGCACCGTGCAGCCGATCCTGGAGGATCTGGATCCCTCGCTGGAGGAGGCGGCCGCCACCCTGGGCGCCTCCCGCTGGCAGATCTTCCGCCGGGTGCTGTTCCCCAACCTGCTCCCGGCGGTGATCACCGGCTTCACCCTGGCCTTCGCCCGGGCGGTGGGGGAGTACGGCTCGGTGGTGTTCATCTCCGGAAACCTGCCCTTCCGCACCGAGATCACCCCCTTCCTGATCGTCACCAAGCTGGAGCAGTACGACTACGCCGGCGCCACTGCCCTGGCGGTGGTGATGCTGTTGTTCTCGTTTTGTCTGCTGGTGGGGATCAACCTGCTGCAGCAGTGGAGCGGCCGCCGCGGGCGGCAGCCGGGACACTGACCGATGCACTCCCTTCCCACGCCCCGACGTCGCTCCAGCGCGATCACCGAACCGGCGCTGGTCCGCTGGACGCTCCTCGCGGTGGCGCTGCTGTTCCTGATCCTGGTGTTGTTCCTTCCGTTGATCGCGGTGTTCGTCCACGCCTTCCGCGACGGGCTGGGCCCCTACCTGGACGCGATCCGGACCCCGGACACCCTGGCCGCGATCCGCCTCACCCTGATCACCGCCGCCATCGCCGTGCCCCTCAACGTGGTGTTCGGGGTGGCGGCGGCGTGGCTGATTGCCCGCTTCCGCTTCCGCGGACGGCAACTGCTGATCACCCTGATCGACGTCCCCTTCAGCATCTCCCCGGTGATCGCCGGGTTGGTCTTCGTCCTCCTCTTCGGGCGCAGCGGGGTGTTCGGGCCCTGGCTGTTGGAGCGCGGCTTCCAGATCATCTTCAACGTCCCCGGGATCGTGCTCGCCACCACCTTCGTCACCCTCCCCTTCGTGGCGCGGGAGGTGCTGACCCAACTGCAGGCGCACGGCAGCGACGCGGAGGAGGCGGCGCTGACCCTGGGCGCCAACGGCTGGCAGATGTTCTTCCGGGTCACCCTCCCCCGCCTCAAGTGGAGCGTCCTCTACGGGGTGATCCTCTGCAACGCCCGGGCGATGGGGGAGTTCGGCGCGGTCTCGGTGGTCTCCGGACACATCCGGGGAAAGACCAACACCCTGCCGCTGCACGTGGAGATTCTCTACAACGAGTACGCGTTCTCGGCGGCGTTCGCGGTCGCCTCGTTGTTGACGCTGCTGGCGCTGCTCACCATGGCTACCAAGAAGTTCATCGAGTGGAGGTCGGCGGAATGAGCGTCGAGGTTCGCGGTCTGAGCAAGCAGTTCGCGCCGGGGGACCAACCCGCCGTGCAGGATGTCACCTTCCAGGCCCCCACCGGGGCGATCACCGGGTTGCTGGGCCCCTCGGGCGCGGGGAAGTCCACCGTGCTGCGGCTGGTGGCGGGGCTGGAGATGGCCGACCGGGGAAGCATCGCCATCGGCGGCGAGGACTGCTCGCACACCCCGGTGGCGGCGCGGGGCGTGGGCTTCGTGTTCCAGAACTACGCCCTCTTCGATCACCTGAGCGTGAGGGAGAACGTGGCCTTCGGGCTGAGCGTGCGCAAGGCGCCCCGCTCGGAGATCGACGACCGGGTGCAGGAGTTGCTGAGGCTGGTCCAACTGGAGCCGATGGGAGACCGGCGTCCGGCCCAGCTCTCCGGCGGGCAGCGGCAGCGGGTGGCGTTTGCCCGCGCGCTGGCGGTGCGGCCCAAGGTGCTGCTGCTGGATGAGCCGTTCGGGGCCCTGGACGCCCGGGTCCGACTGGAGCTGCGGGAGTGGCTCCGCCAACTGCACGCCGAGACCCGGATCACCACCGTGCTGGTCACCCATGACCAGGACGAGGCGTTCGAGATCGCCGAGCACGTGGTGATCCTCTTCGATGGTCGGGTGGTGCAGGCCGGCCCGCCGCAGGAGATCTACGACCGGCCGATCAACCCCAACGTGGCCGCCTTCGTGGGAGGGGCCAACGTCTTCGCCGGCCAGGTCCGGCACCACCAGGCCCAGGTGGGGACGTTGGCGGTCTCCGCGCCCGACCTGCGGGAGGGGAAGAAGGTCCAGGTGCTGGTGCGTCCCCACGACGTGAAGCTGACCCTCCCCACCCGCCGGACCGCGGGTCACCGGGTGGGGTGGATCACCGATCTGCGCCGGGTGGGGGGCTACGTGAAGCTGACGGTGGAGCTTCCCACCGGGGACTTTGTCCAGGTGGAGTCCTCCCGCGCGGAGATCGACGCAATGGAGATCTCGGCGGGAACCCGGGTGGTGGTGGACTTCCAGGGAGCCCAGGTGTTCGCGGATGGAGACGACGACTACGCGATCTGAGCCTTGTTTTTTGGGGGCTTTCTCCCCATTCTGCCGCCCGCTTGGGGGACACCAATTCAAAGGGGCCGGTTCGCCTGAAGGTGAGCTACAAAAGCCCCGAGTCGTTGCTCGGGGAGTTCACCCGCAGCATCGGTAAGGGCGTTGTCGCGCTGGAGACGGCGCGCAAGCTCCCGGTGGGCACCCAGTTCATCTTCGAATTGCACCTCTCCGGGGTCCCCGAACCGGTGGAGGTCCTGGGCGAGGTGGTGCAGGTCACCACCTCCGCCAAGGGCAAGCACCTGCTGGCCATCCGCTACGATCCCACCGGCGAACGCCGGGGGGTGGACGCGGTGCTGCGGAAGATCTTCGAGGCCCACAAGAACGAGAAGATCCGCCAGTTCCCGCGGATCCCGCTCCAGCTGCGGGCCACCGAGGACACTCCCTACTCTCCCTCCTACCTGGTCCGGGACGTCTCCCGCGGCGGGGTGGGCCTGGAGGTGGAGGCGCCGTCGTTGCCCAAGCAGGTGAAGATGGGCGCCCCGTTCCTGCTGGAGCTGTGGATCTCCCTGGGGACCCTGATGCTGCACGGGGAGGTGGTGTGGGCCTTCGCCCCGCCCACCGACCGCGCCAAGTGGGTGAACCCCTCGTTCGGGGTCACCTTCGGCAAGCTCCGCCAGGACACCCTGGATCGCCTGGACCGGCTGCTGGTGCTGCGCGGACTGCCCCCGCCGCCCTGGAAGGCCCGGGTCAGCTTCGGGATGGACGCCGTCTCGCGGATGCCCTGAGTCTCAGAAGCGCAGGGAGGTCTCCACCAGGGTCAGGCCCAGCGCCAGACCGAGGCCCGGAAACTCCCACCCCAGTCCCAACTCCACCTCCAGCAGCGAGACCGACACCCCGGCCTGCGTGAACCGCAGCGGGGAGAGGGCCAGCCCCAGCGAGAAGGCGGGGGTCCCCACCGGCGTGGGGTGGTGGGGGGTGAGGAACGAGAGGCGGTCTCCCAACAGGGTGGAGAGAATCACTGCCGCCCCGGGTCGCCAGAGGGTCCCCGGCAGCTGCCAGCCGGCGCCCAGCCGCAGCTCGGCCACGTTGCCGATCTGGCTCAGGTAGCCCAGGTCGGCCTGCAGCAGCAGCGACTCGGAGAGGAAGCCGCGCACCCCGGCGCCGCCCCCCACCCCGCCCTGGGTACGGGCCTCGGAGAGGAACACCTTGCCGTTCCCGCGCAGGTAGAACTCCAGCGGCACCGGTTGGGCGGAGGCCATCCCGGAGAGCAGCGCCCCCAGCAGCAGCAGCGTCCTCATCGCGCCCCCACCCAGTGGCCGACCGCGGCGGTGGAGAGCCGCACCACGTTGGCGAAGAACACCGGGTCCAGGGTGTCCGCGGTGTCGGTCAGCTGGTGGTAGTGCGGGTTGCGCAGCCGCGCAGTGTCGGTGAGGAACACCGCCGGGAGCCCGTCCAGCCAGAACACCGAGTGGTCGCTGCGCAGCAACGGGCCGGTGATCGGAAACGCGCCGTCCCCCGGGGAGACCACCGCCGCGGCGCGCATCACCTCCAGCTGGGTGTTCAGCGCGTAGGCCTCCACCGTCTTCTGCTCGGAGGTCTGGTTGCCGATCAAGGCGATGAAGTCCCCCTCCGACGGAGTGGGGAAACCGGGCAGCGCCTCCTGCGAGCCGGGGCGGCCATCGGAGTAGCCCACGCAGTCGAACACCACCGCCACCTCCACCGTCTCCCCCTCCGGCAACGACTGCACATAGCGCTGGGAGCCGATGAAGCCGAACTCCTCGAAGTCGAACCACACCAGCCGCAGGGTGCGGTCCAGGCTGCGGGTGCTCAACACCCGGTACAGCTCCAGCATCGCCGCCACCCCGCTGGAGTTGTCGTCCGCCCCTCCGTAGAAGGAGTCGTAGTGCGCGCCCACCAGCACCACCTGGTCGGGGTGCACCGTGCCCCGCAGCTCCACCACCAGGTTCTGGGTGGCAAAGGCGCCTTCCCCCTGGGCGTCCACCGTCACCACCGCCCCCATCGACTCCAGCACGCTGCGGATCCGCTGCCCGGCCGCGACCCGGGAGTGGTGACAGACGCGATCATCGTCCGGCAGCCCCACCGCTTCGCAGTCCAGCGGAACGTCCGACTGGTGCGCCTGGACCAGCGCGTCCACCTCGTCGATCAGCCGCTGCGGCTGGACCTCCGCCATCAGGGTGCGCAGGAACTCCGGACGCGGCGCCTGATCGAAGTCCATCTGGGAGCAGCCGGTCAGCAACCCCACCAGCACCAACAGCCCGGCCCTCACAGCGACACCCCCGCCTTGAGCAACCCCAGCTGGACCCGCGCGCCCGCTCCCAGGGGAAAGGCGGTGGCGCCCAGTTGGAGCTCTAGCGCACTGACGGTCCAGCGGCCGAAGGCGAAGCGCAGCGGCGACACCCCGAAGCCGAGGTACCAGGGCCCAAGCAGGGCCTCCTCCTGGGTGTGCGCACCCGGGGGCAGCCCGCCTCGCCAGGAGAGATCCACCTGGGAGAGCCCGCTCCAGCCCAGCTCCACCCCTGCCCCCGGCTGCCAGAAGCCGATCGGCGCCCGCAGCTCCAGGGAGATCCCCACTTCCAGCGGCACCACGGTGCCGGGGTTGGGTGCCGCCGCCCGGACCAGCGCCCCCACCGAGAGCGGGGTGCTTTGCACCGAGTGGCGATAGCCGAGCTCCAGGCCCACCAGGGGTTCGCTGCCGCTGAGGAAGCCGCGGTACTCCCAGCCCACCACTCCGAGGGTGAGTTCGTGCGGTGAGGCGGGAACGGTGCCCGTCGCCAGCGCGAGCAGTGAGGCGAGGATCAACATCCGCGGCGCTGTAGCCCACGCCGGCGGGGCGGAGGAAGCCCTCCCTCGGGTTCCATCTCACCAAGACCTTTTCAATGACGCACTGCGCCGGGGGTGTCTGGTCCCGGCGGGAATCGCTCGTCTATGGTGCGCGCCCCCATGGCGAACGACCTCCCTTCCGCGAACACCCTGGTCGAGCTGCTCCGCACCCGCGCCCACCAGGAGCCGGGCCGCACCGCCTTCACCTTCTACGAGGAGGACGGCGCCGCGATCACCTTCGGCGAGCTGGACACGCTGGCCCGCGCCGCCGCCGCGTTGATCCAGGAGCACGCCCGACCCGGGGACCGGGTGCTGCTGCTCTATCCGCCCGGCCGTGAGTACGTGGTCGGCTTCCTGGGCTGCCTCTACGCGGGGGTGATCGCCGTCCCCGCCTATCCGCCGGATCCGTCCCGGCTGGGCCGGACCCTGCCCCGGCTGCAGTCACTGGTGGCCGACTGCGGTGCAAAGGTCGCGCTGACCTCCACGATGATCCTGGAGATGGTGGAGTTCCTCACCGACGGCGCCCCCGATCTGCGCGGGCTGCGCTGGCTCTCCACCTCCGACGTCGCCGATCCGTCCGGGTGGCGGGAGCCGGCGCTGGGTGGCCAGGACCTGGCGTTCCTGCAGTACACCTCCGGCTCCACCGGGACCCCCAAGGGGGTGATGCTCAGCCACCGGAACCTGCTGCACAACCTGGGGCTGATCTCGGAGGGCTTTGCTCCCAGCGCGCCGGCCCTGGGCGTGATCTGGCTGCCGCCGTACCACGACATGGGGCTGATCGGCGGGATCCTCCAGCCGCTCTACGCGGGCATCCCTACGGTGCTGATGTCTCCGCTCACCTTCCTGCAGCGCCCTGCCGGCTGGCTGGAGGCGATCTCGTCTTTGGCGGGCCAGGGGAACGTGATCAGCGGCGGGCCGAACTTCGCCTTCGATCTCTGCGTCCGCAAGACCACCCCCGAGCAGCGGGCCCAGCTGGACCTGCGCCACTGGGAGGTCGCCTTCTGCGGCGCGGAGCCGATCCGTCCGGAGACGCTGCGGCGTTTCACCGAGGCCTTCGCGATCAGCGGCTTTCGGCCCGAGGCGTTCTATCCCTGCTACGGCCTGGCGGAGGGGACGCTGATCGTCACCGGGGGTCCGCGGCGGCAAACGCCGATCGTCCGCGGCTTCGACGAGGACAGCCTGGCGGAGCACACCCCCAAAGCAGGCGAGGGCGTGCAGCTGGTGGGGTCGGGCCGGGCGATCGGCGATCAGCGGTTGGAGATCGTGGACCCGATGACCCGCCGCCGCTCGCCCTCGGGGCAGGTGGGGGAGATCTGGCTCTCGGGGGACAGCGTGGCCACCGGCTACTGGAACCAGCCGGAGGAGACGGCAAACCACCTGCGCGCGGAGCTGGAGGGCGAGCCGGAGCGGCGCTTCCTGCGCACCGGGGACCTGGGCTTCGTCTCCGAGGGCGAGCTGTTCGTCACCGGGCGGCAGAAGGATCTGATCATCGTCCGCGGCCGGAACCTCTACCCGCACGATCTGGAGCAGACCGCCGAGCGCGCCCACCCCGGGCTGCGTCCCGGCTGCACCGCCGCCTTCGGGATCGATCAGGACGGAGAGGAGCAGGTGGCGGTGGTGCTGGAGGCCCAGCGGGACCTGGACCCCGCCGCCCAGGCCGAGGCGATGGCCGCGGTCCGCCGGGTGTTGCTGGAGCAGCACGAGGTGTTCGTGAACACGGTGGCGTTGATCCGCCCCGGGGCGCTGCCCAAGACCTCCAGCGGGAAGATCCAGCGCCGCGCCTGCAAGACGGCGCTGTTGGACGGGAGCCTGGAGATCCTTGCCCGCCAGGGTCAGCCGACGGTGGTGATCACCGAGGCGCCGCTGGCTCCGGCGGAGCGGACGGTGGAGGCGATCGCCTCCTGGCTGTGCGAGGCGGCCGGCTTCCTGCTGCGCCAGCCGAGGCTCGATCCCCAGGCGCCGCTCTCCGAGCTGGGGCTGGATTCACTGCGGGCGATGGAACTCTCCGCGCTGATCAGCAGCACCCTGCGGCTGCCGTTGGGAATCTCGGACCTGCTTCGCGCCGGGACCCTGCGCGAGCTGGCGGAGCGGTTGGCACTGCAGGCCCCGGTGGCCACCGCGGTCTCCCAGGGCGTCCCTTCGATGGCGCGGGCCTCGGAGGGACAGCGGGCGCTGTGGTTCCTGGATCAGCTGGAGCCCGGCTCGGGCGCCTACAACGTGGCCCGGGCGGTGCGGCTGCACTCCCAGGTCGATCCGGACGCGCTGCAGGCGGCGCTGACCGCGCTGGAGCTGCGCCACCCCAGCCTGCGGACCGTGTTCCGTCCCGATGGGGTGTGGCCGCTGCTGGAGCAGGGCGCCTCTCCGATCGAGCTGCAGCAGGTGTCCGTGGGGCCGGCGGAGCTGGAGCGCCGCCTCGGCGAGGAGGCCCAGCGGCCGTTCGATCTGGCGCGCGGTCCCTTGTGGCGGGCGCTGCTTCACCAGGGGGAAGGGACGACGGTGCTGCTGCTGGTGCTGCACCACGCGATCACCGACTTCTGGTCGCTGGGAGTGCTGGCCTCGGAGCTGGTCGCGCTCTACCAGGCCCAGGTCTCCGGTCGTCCCGGCTCGTTGCCCCCGGTGGGGATCTCCGCCTCCGCGCTGGCCGAGGAGGAGCAGACCCGGCTGACGGGAGCTCGCGGGCAGCAGCTGCGCGACTACTGGAAGAATGCCCTGGCCGGAGCCGACTCCCGGCTGTCCTTGGGAGAGGCGGGCAGCGGGACCGGGGGCGGCGCCCAGCGGTTCTCCCTCTCCCCTGCCCTGAGCGAGAGGCTTAACCGCCTGGCCAAGGAGGAGCGGACCACCCCCTTCGTGGTGCTGCTGTCTGCCTATTTCGCGCTGCTCTCCCGGTGGACCGGCCAGGACTCGCTCACCGTGGGCGCGCCCACCGCTGGCCGCAGTGATCCTCGCACCCATCGGCTGCTGGGGTATCTGGTCAACCCGGTTGCGCTGGCGGCGCGGGTGGATCCCCAGGCCGGATTCCGGTCGCTGATCCGCGAGGTGAAGCAGACGGTGCTCGGCGCGCTGGACCACGCCGACCTCCCCATCTCCCGGGTGGCGGAGGTGGTCGCCTCCCAGCGCGCGCTGAGGAAGGGCGCCCTCTACGAGACGATGTTCGTCTTCCAGCGCGCGCAGGCCGGCGCCTCGGCGCTGACCGCGCTGGCGGTGGAGCAGCCGGGGACCCGGGTGGATTTGGGTGGCCTCACGGTGGAGGCGCTGCCGCTGTCCGACTGTGCCGCGCCGCTGGAGCTGTCGCTGGTGATGGGCGAGCTGGACGGCGGCTTCGTGGGCGCCTTCGAGTACCGGCGTCAGCGCTTCCAGCCGGGCACCGTGGCGCGGATGGCGGCGCAGTGGCAGCGGCTGTTGGAGGCGGTCACCGCCCAGCCGGAGCTGGCCCTGGAGCAGCACCCGCTGGTGGAGGACGCCGAGCGGGAGCGGCTGCTGGAGCTGGGTCGGGGGCGGCAGGTGGAGGTTCCGCCGCTGCCGCTGCATCGTCTGGTGGAGGAGCAGGCGCGCCGAACGCCGGAGAAGGTGGCGGTGGTGCGCGGCACCGAGAGCGTGACCTACGCCCAGCTCTGGCAGCGGGTGCAGGCGCTGGCCGGGGTGCTGGCCGCTCAAGGCGTCGCCCCCGAGGTCCGGGTGGGCGTGGCAGTGGACCGCACCGTGGACGGCGTGGTGGCGCTGCTGGCGATCCTGGAGGCCGGTGGAGCGTATGTCCCGCTGGAGCTGCGCCATCCGGATCAGCGGCTGGGGTTCCTGATCTCCGATGCGCAGCTGGCGTGCGTGCTCACCCATCGGCAGCACTCCGCCCGGCTGACGACGCTGGGCGCCCGGGTGCTGGATCTGGAGGGGCTGGCTGCCTCCGGAACCGCGGCTCCCCATAGGGAGGAGGATCCGGAGCGGACCGCGTATGTGATCTACACCTCCGGCTCCACCGGTCAGCCCAAGGGCGTGATGGTGCCGCACCGTGGGTTGACCAACCTGGTCCAGGCGCAGATCCGCGGCTTCGAGGTGGTGGAGGACAGCCGGGTGCTGCAGTTCGCCTCCTGTGGTTTCGACGCGGCGATCTCCGAAGTCGGAATGGCGCTGGGCGCCGGCGCCACCCTGCACCTGCTGGCCTCCACCGAGGCCCACCCGGCGCTGGAGCTTCCCTCCGCCTTGAAGGCCGGCCGGATCACCACCGTCACCCTCCCTCCCAGCGTGCTGGCGCTGCTGGATCCCACCGGGTTGCCGGAGCTGCGCACGGTGATCTCCGCCGGCGAGGCCTGCTCCGCGGAGCTGGCCGCCCGCTGGGCCCAGGGTCGGACCTTCATCAACGCCTACGGCCCCACCGAGATCTCGGTCTGCGCCAGCTTCGGACGCTGCGCTCCCGAGGACGGGGCTCCCAGCATCGGCCGGCCGATGGACAACGTGACCCTGTACCTGGTCGATCCGGGCGGGAACCTGGTGCCGGTGGGCGTGGCCGGCGAGCTGTGGGTGGGTGGACCGGGCGTGGCCAAGGGCTACCTGGGCCGTCCGGAGCTGACCGCGGAGAAGTTCGTTCCCAACCGGTTCAATCCCGCGAGCGGCACGCTGTACCGCACCGGCGATCGCGCCCGCTGGCGGCCGGATGGAACCCTGGAGTTCCTGGGGCGAGTGGACGATCAGGTCAAGGTCCGTGGCCACCGGGTGGAGCTGGGCGAGGTGGAGGCCGCGCTGCGCTCCCACCTGCCGGTGCGCGATGTGGCGGTCACCACCCGGTCCACCTCCGCCGGAGAGCTGCAGCTGGTGGCCTATCTGATCCCCACCGAGACCGCGCTGCCCTCCGCCCGCGAGCTGCGGGCGCTGCTGCGGGAGAAGCTGCCGGAGACGCTGATCCCGTCCTCGTTCCTCACCCTGGCGCTGCTGCCCCTGACCGCCAACGGCAAGGTGGACCGTCGCGCCCTGCCCGCCGCGCCTCCGGAGAGCACCGAGGCGCCCGCCGCTCCGCCGCAGACCCCGCTGGAGAGGACGGTGGCCGCCGCCTGGGCCCGGGCCCTGGGGCGGGAGGCGATCGGCGTGCACGACCACTTCTTCGACGAGCTGGGCGGCACCTCGCTGACGGTGATGCAGGCCGCAGCCAACCTGCGCGAGGCGCTGTCGCAGGACGTCCCGCTCACCCACTTCTTTGAACACCCCACCGTCCAGGCCTTCGCCAGACGGCTGACCACCCCTGAGCAGGCTCCCCGGGAGGACGTCCGCGGACGCGCTGATGCGCGCCGTGAGGCCCTGGCCCGGAGGACCCGCGGCAAGAGCTGACCATGTCCGACCAGAACGAACTCTCTCCGAACGACGTCGCGGTGATCGGAATGGCGGGCCGCTTCCCCGGCGCCGCCGACCTGCGCGAGCTGTGGCGCCGGCTGGAGCTGGGCGAGGAGCTGCTCTCGCACTTCCCGGCCGAGGAGCTGGAGACCTCCTCCCTGGTCCCGGACGCGCTTCGCCAGCACCCGGACTTCGTGCGCAGCGCCGGAGTGCTGGAGGACGCCGAGTCCTTCGACCACGACTTCTTCGGTGTCTCGCCCCGCGAGGCGGCGTGGATGGATCCGCAGCAGCGGGTGTTCCTGGAGTGCGCCTGGTCGGCCCTGGAGGACGCGGCCTACGACCCGGCCCGCTTCGCCGGGAAGATCTCGCTCTACGCCGGCGCCGGTGCCTCCGGGCATCTGCTCAAGTTGCTGGCCCACGCCGGAAAGGATCCCGCCTCCCTGTTCGAGGCGCTGGGGACCACCACCGGTGAGAACCTGGCCACCAAGGCCTCCTTCAAGCTGGGCCTGCGGGGAGAGAGCCTCTCCGTCTACACCGCCTGCTCCACCGGCCTGGTGGCGGTGCACCTGGCCTGCCAGAGCCTGCTGATGCGGCAAAGCGACCTGGCCCTGGCCGGGGCGGTGAAGATCAACACCCCGCAGAAGACCGGCTACCTGTTCCAGGAGGGGATGATCTTCTCTCCCGACGGGCACTGCCGGGCCTTCGACGCCTCCGCCCGCGGCACCGTCAGTGGGCATGGGGCCGGGGTGGTGGTGCTCAAGCTGCTGGAGGACGCCGTCCGGGATGGCGATCACGTGTATGCGGTGATCAAGGGCTCGGCGATCAACAACGACGGTGCCCGGAAGGTCGGCTTCACCGCGCCCAGCGTGGAGGGTCAGTCGGCGGTGATCTCCGAGGCGCTGGCCTACGCCGGGGTCTCCGCGGATCAGGTCGGCTACGTGGAGGCCCATGGAACCGGGACCCCGCTGGGCGACCCGATCGAGCTGGCGGCGCTGACCCGCGCCTACCGCCAGGACTCGCAGCGGAAGGGTTACTGCGCCTTGGGTTCGGTGAAGACCAACCTCGGGCACCTGGACACCGCCGCGGGGATCGCCGGGTTGATCAAGACCGCGCTCACCCTCCACCACGGGGTGATCGCGCCCAGCCTCCACTTCTCCCAGCCCAACCCGGCGCTGCGGCTGGAGGAGTCTCCCTTCGCGGTGGCCACCTCCCGTCGGGAGTGGAGCCGCGCCCAGACACCCCGCTATGCGGCCGTCAGCTCCTTTGGCATCGGCGGGACCAACGCCCACGCGGTGCTGGGCGAAGCGCCGTTGCGGGCGGAGCGGGGAGCCGGACCGCGTCCGGTGGAGGTGGTGACCCTCTCCGCGCGCACCCCGGCCGCGCTGGCCCGTCAGGCCGACGCGCTGGCCTCGGCGCTGGAGGCCGATCCCTCGCTGCGGCTGGAGGACGTGGCCTTTACCCGGAACCTGGGTCGGCGCGCGTTCGAGCACCGGCGGGCGCTGGTGGCCAAGGATCGTCCGCAGTTGCTGGAGGTGTTGCGGGGCCGGAGCCGGACGGTGCCCGCGCTCACTGCCCGCGAGCTCCATTCGCCGGAGGTGGTGTTCCTGATCCCCGGCCAGGGATCGCAGGCGGCGGGAATGGCCCGCACCCTGGCGGAGACCGAGCCGCTGTTCGGACAGGCGCTGGAGGAGGCCTCGATGGCGGTGCTGCGCTGGGCGCCGTCGCTGGACGTCCGGGCGCTGCTGGCCCAAAGCGCCGCGCTGCACGAGCCCCGGCTGGGGCTGCCGGCGCTGTTCGCGGTGGAGTACGCGCTGGCCCGGACCTGGATCGGGCTGGGAGTGACTCCCGGCGCCTTCTTCGGTCACAGCTACGGCGAGTACGTCGCCGCCCACCTGGCCGGGGTGCTGTCCCTGGAGGACGCGGCGCGGTTGGCGGTGGCCCGGGGAGAGCTGATGAGCCGGATGCCGCCGGGGCGGATGCTGGCGGTGGCCCTGGGCGTTTCGCAGCTGTCCGGGATGTTGGAGTCGGATTGCTCGGTCGCCGCGATCAACGGCGAGGAACGCACGGTGGTGGCCGGACCGGTGGAGTCGATCGCCCGGCTGGCGCAGCGACTGGGTGAGCAGAAGGTCGCCGCGATGGAGCTGCCGACGCGCTTCGCCTTCCACTCCGCGGCGGTGGAACCGCTGCGCGAGGGGCTGCTGGAGGTGGTCCACGCGATCACCCTCTCCCCGCCGACCCGCCCGCTGATCTCCAGCCTCACCGGGACCTGGGCCACCGCGGAGGAGCTCACCCGGCCGGAGTACTGGGCCCGGCAGATGCGCGAGCCGGTCCGCTTCCTGGACGGGCTGAAGACGCTGCTGGCCCAGGGCCACACCCGCTTCCTGGAGGTGGGTCCGGACCAGGGACTGACCTCGCTGGTGCGCGCGCACCTGACCGAGCACCCGGAGCTCCAGGGTGTGGCGATTCCCTCGCTGCCCCGGAACGGCAGCTCCACCTCCGAGGCACAGAGCTTCGCGGCGGCGATCGGCGCGCTGTGGGAGCGCGGCGTCCCGTTCGATTGGAGCGCCTGGTACGGAGCGGAGGAGCGCCGGCGGGTGTCGCTGCCCACCTATCCCTTCGAGCGGAACCTGTGCCGGCTGGAGTCCAAGGCCCTCTCCCTGGAGAGCGTGGCCGCGCCGACAGTGGTGGCCCCCGCGGTGGTCGCGCCCGCCGCGACGCCGGTGGTGGTCCCCGACGACGAGAGCATCGAAGCGGCAGTGATCGGGATCTGGCGCGAGCGGCTGGGCGCGATCGAGATCGGATTGGAAGACAACTTCCTGGAGCTGGGCGGCAACTCGCTGATGGCGGCGCAGATGCTGACCCGGCTGCGCGAGCGGTTCGCGGTCCAGCTTCCGCTCAGCGATCTGTTCGAGGCCCCCACCGTGGCCGGGCTCTCGGAGCGGATCCGCGCCCTGCTGGCCAACTCCCTCCCGGGCAAGGATCGCCCGGTGGTGCCTCCGCTGCTCGCCCTTCCCCGCGACCAGGCGCTGCCCTTCTCGGTGGTGCAGGAGCGGGTGTGGTGGCTGGAGAAGCTCTCCCCCGGCAACCCGGCGCTGAACATGACCCTGGCGCTGCGGCTGCGCGGCACGCTGGAGGTGGAGCTGCTCCGGCAGGCGCTGGACCGGATCGTCGCCCGGCACGAGGCGCTGCGCACGGTGTACCCGGAGAGCCCCACCCCGCTGTTCCAGGTGCTGCCCTCGCTGCGGGTGGAGCTGCCGATCCTGGCCGCGATGGACGAGACCGAGGCGCTGCGGCTGGCCCGCGAGGAGGCCGCCACCCCGTTCCGGCTGCACCAGGACCCGGTGATCCGCGCCCGGCTGGTCCGGCAGGCCGCCACCCACCACCTGCTGCTGGTGACCGTCCACCACCTGGTCTCCGACACCTGGTCGATGGTGGCCCTGGCCCGCGAGCTGCTCACCAATTACCAGGCGCTGTTGAAGGGGCAGCCCTCGCCGCTGCCGCCGCTGAGCCACCAGTACGCGGACTACGCCCACTGGCAGCACCGCTGCCTGAGCGAGGGCGCGTTCTCCGATCAAGAGACGTACTGGCGCAGCCGGCTGGTGGCGTTGCCGCCTCCCCTGCCCCTGCCCACCGACCGCCCCCGGTTGCCGACGGCTGAACTCCGCTCCACCCGCCGGCTGTTCCAGCTCCCGTCCACCCTGGCCACCCGGGTCAACGCGCTGGCCCAGGCGCGCGGGGTCACCCCGTTCATGGTGCTGCTGGCCGGCTTCAAGGCGGTGCTGGCCCGCTACTCGGGGACCACCGACGTGGTGGTGGGGACGCCGATCGGCAACCGCAGCCGCGGGGAGCTGGAGCCGCTGATCGGCTACGTGGCCCACGCGCTGCCACTGCGCACCGACCTCTCCGGGGACCCCACCTTCCAGGGGCTTTTGGAGCGGGTGAAGGAGACCACCCTGGGCGCCTATGCCCACGCGGATCTCCCCTACGAACACTTCGCCCGCGAGGTGGAGCCGGACAAGGACCTGCGCCGCGCCCGCCCGTTCGACGCGCTGTTCATCCTCCACGCCGGCTTCGAGTCCCGGCTCTCGGTGCCCGGCCTGGAGCTGGAACTGGTCAACGTCCCCGACGCGCCCGCGCAGTTCGGCGCCACCCTCTCCGAGCTCTCCATCTCCATGGGCGAAGGCCCCCACGGCTACGAGGGCACCCTGGAGTACGCCCACGCGCTGTTCGACGCGTCGACCATCGATGGCCTGCTGGGACACTGGGAGCAGCTGCTCACCGCCGCCTGTGAGGATCCCTCGCTGCGCCTCGGCTCGCTGCCGCTGCTGACCGCCTCCGAGCACCGGGAGGCGGCGAAGCGGGTGCGGACGGTGAACACCCGCGCCCTGGACTTCAGCCTCTCCTTCTTCGCCAACGACGAGGACTCGCTGGGCGCCGACAAGTACCGGCTGTTCCTGGAGGGCGCCCGCTTCGCCGACGCCCACGGGTTCGCCGCGGTCTGGACCCCGGAGCGCCACTTCCACTCCTTCGGTGGCCTCTATCCCAGCCCCGCGCTCAGCTCGGCCGCGCTGGCCACCATCACCCGCAAGGTGCAGCTGCGCGCCGGCAGCGTGGTCCTTCCCCTGCACGATCCGCTGGAGGTCGCCGAGCAGTGGTCGGTGGTGGACAACCTCACCGGCGGCCGGGTGGGCGTCTCCTTCGCGTCGGGCTGGCACGCCCAGGACTTCGTCCTCGCGCCGAACAGCTACCGGGACCGCAAGGAGCGGATGCTGCGGGAGATCGACACCGTCCGCCGGCTGTGGCGCGGCGAGGCGGTGGAGCGGACCGACGGCAATGGGCAGAAGATCCAGGTCCGGATCCGGCCCCGCCCGGTCCAGCCGCAGCTGCCCTTCTGGCTGACCGCCGCCGGCAGCCCGGACACCTTCCGCCTGGCCGGGGAGATGGGGGCCAACGTCCTCACCAACCTGATGGGCCAGAAGCTGGACGGCCTGCAGGAGAAGATCGCCCTCTACCGGGAGTCGTTCCAGCGCGACGGCCACGGCCCCGGGCGCGGCCAGGTCACCCTGATGCTGCACGCGTTCCTGGGAGCGGACGCAGAGACCGCGCGGGCCGAGGTGCGCGCGCCGTTGCTGCGCTACTTCCGCAGCTCGGTGGACATCTTCCAGTCCTTCGCCAAGGCGCAGGGGCTGGAACTGGATCCGGACCGTCTCACCGAGCAGGACCTGCAGGCGCTGACCGCGCACGGGCTGGAGCGCTATCTCCAGGACGGCGGCCTGTTCGGCACCGTGGAGACCGCGCTGCCGGTGGTGGAGCGGGTCCGCGGGCTGGACGTGGACGAGGTCGCCTGTCTGATCGACTTCGGTGCTCCGGTGGCCGCCACCCTGGACTCCTTGAAGCACCTGGCGGCGCTGCGCGAGCGGCTGCTTCCGGCGGCTGTCCCGGACGCCCCGGCGGCGATTCCCTCCCTGGAACCGGCCCGTCAGCTTCGGGAACGCCAGCTGCAGACCGTGCCTCCCGGACTGGAGACCTGGGTGGTGGATGATCGCCTCCGCCCGGTTCCCACTGGCGTCCCCGGCGAGCTGGTGGTCGCCGGGCCGGGGATCGACCGCGACGTCGACGCCTCCGCGCTGGCCCCCCACCCGCTGGTGCCGGGCGCGGTGATCTACCGGACCGCCCGCCGGGCCCGCCTCGAGCGGGACGGTCAGGTGCGCCTGCTGGCCGACGCCCCTGCCCCCGCCGCCAGGCTGCAGCCGGTGCCCCGGGGCGCGGACCTTCCGCTGTCCTTTGCCCAGCAGCGCCTCTGGTACATGGACCAACTGGAGCCGGGGAACATCGCCTACAACAACCCGTCCGCGCTGCGGATGGTGGGCCAGCTGGACGCGGACGCACTGGGCCGCTGCCTGGCCGAGGTGATCCGCCGGCACGAGATCCTCCGCACCACCTTCCACCTCACCCCGTCGGGCCCGGTGCAGCGAATCGCCGCCGCGTTGGAGCTGCCGGTCCACGCAGTGGAGCTGGACGGCGCCGACGTGGAGACCCGGCGATCGCAGGTCGCTGCCTACGCCCGCACCGAAGCGGCCGAACCGTTCGATCTGGCCCAAGGACCGCTGGTGCGCGCCACCTTGCTCCAGGTCGCCTCCGACGAGCACGTGCTGCTGCTGACCATGCACCACATCGTCTCCGACGGCTGGTCCGCGGGGGTGCTGGCCCAGGAGCTGGCGGTGCTGTACCGCGCCTTCTCCGCCGGGCAGCCCTCGCCGCTGCCCGCGCTGCAGATCCAGTACGCCGACTACGCGGTGTGGCAGCGGCAGTGGATGCAGGGCCCGCAGCTGGAGCGCGAGCTGGGCTACTGGAAGACCACCCTGGCCGAGTTGCCGGTGCTGCAGCTGCCGGTGGATCGTCCCCGCCCCGCGGTGCAGACCTACCGCGGCGATCGGGTGCCGGTCTCCATCCCCCGCCAGACGGTGGACGCGCTGGCCGCGGCCGGCCGTCAGGTGGGCGCCACCCCGTTCATGGTGGTGATGGCCGCCTACCAGGCGCTGCTCTCCCGCTACAGCGGCCAGACCGACTTCGCCGTCGGCACCCCGGTCGCCGGACGCAACCGTCCGGAGGTCGAGCCGCTGGTGGGCTGCTTCGTGAACACCCTGGTGCTGCGCGGGGATCTCTCCGGCGATCCCACCTTCCTGGAGCTGGTGCGCCGCACCCGCACCCGGGCCATCGCCGCCTTCGCCCATCAGGAGGCGCCGTTCGAGAAGCTGGTGGACGCGCTGCACCTGCCTCGCGAGCTGAGCCACACCCCGCTGGTCCAGGCGATGCTGGTGCTGCACAACACCCCCAACCCGGAGGTCCGCCTCTCCGGGTTGACCCTCTCCGGGATGGAGCTGCACAACGGCGCCACCAAGCTGGACCTCACCCTGGAGCTGCGGGAGGGCAAGGACGGGCTGCAGGGCGGACTGGAGTTCAACACCGACCTGTTCGACCGCCGCACCGCCGAGCAGCTGGCCCGGCATCTGGTCCGCCTGCTGGAATCGGTGGCCGGCGATCCGGAGCTGAGCCTCTCCCGGCTGCCGCTGCTGGACGCGGCGGACCGGACCCAGCTGGCCCGGCTGGGTCAGAACGATCAGCCGCCCAAGGCCCTGGAGGCCTCCACCGTCCATCAGCTGTTCGAGCACCGGGTGGATCGCGCTCCCGACGCGCCGGCACTGGTCCAGGAGCGGGGCCAGCTGAGCTACGCGCAGCTGGAGGCCCGGGCCAACCAGATCGCCCACGCGTTGCTGGCGCTGCGGCTGCCGTCCGGGTCCCGGGTGGTGGTGGCGCTGGAGGATCCGGCGGAGGTGATCGCCGGGATGTTGGGCGCGCTCAAGGCCGGCGCGGCCTACGTGCCGGTGGATCCGCTGCATCCGGAGGCGCGGCTGGGCAGGCTGCTGGAGGTCTGCGCTCCGGGAGCGGTGATCACCCGCGGCTGGCTGGCCTCGCGCTTCCAAGGACACTCCACGGTGGCGGTGGATGGCCCCCAGGTCACCGCCGCGCCGCAGACCCGGCCGGGCTCCGCGGTTACCGGATCCGACGCGGCCTACGTGCTGTTCACCTCCGGCTCCACCGGCGAGCCCAAGGGGGTGGTGGTGGAGCACCGGCAGCTGCTGGCCTCCACCGCCGCGCGGTTGGCCCTCTATCCGCCGGTGGGGTTGGCGCTGGTGCTCTCCCCCTTCACCTTCGATGCCGCGACCGGCGGCATCTTCTGGTCGCTGCTCTCCGGGGGCGCGCTGGCCTATCCGGACGACGCTACCCGCGATGAGCCGGCCCGGCTGGCGGCCTTCATCGGAGAGCGAGGCATCACCCAGGTGATGGGGGTCCCGGCGCTGTACGCGCAGATCCTGGGCGCGGCCCGTTCGGCGCAGCTGAGGTCGCTGCGCGCGGTGCTGGTGGGCGGTGAGGCCTGCCCTCCGGAGCTGGTGGCCTCCCACTCCCAGGCCGCTCCCGGCGTTCCGCTGTTCAACGAGTACGGTCCCACCGAGGCCACCGTGTGGGCCACCTGCCAGCGGGCGGAGCCGGGCACCGGCACCGTTCCGATCGGCCGGCCGATCCCCGGGGTCCAGGTGCTGGTCCTGGACGCGCAGCGGCGGCTGGTGCCCCAGGGTGCGCCGGGCGAGCTGTACCTGGCGGGAGCCACCGTGGCTCGCGGCTACCTGCAGGGAGAGACGGACCGCTTCCTGGAGGCCGGTGCGGAGTCGGACCTGACGGTGCGCGCGTACCGGACCGGAGATCTGGCCCGCTGGCGCACCGACGGAGCCCTGGAGTTCCTGGGCCGCGCCGACGGACAGGTGAAGCTGCGCGGCTTCCGGATCGAGTTGGGAGAGATCGAGACCGCCCTGGCCAGCCATCCCTCCATCCGGGAGGTGGCGGTCCACGTGGCGGGTGGCGCGGGACGATCCCGCCGGCTGGTGGCATATCTGGCCTGCAAGGAGCCGCTGAGCGCCGAGACGCTGCGCGCCTACCTGCGGCCCCGGCTTCCCGAGTACATGGTGCCCAGCGCCTTCCTGTTCCTGGAGGTGCTGCCGCGCACGTCCAACTCCAAGGTGGACCTGCGCGCGCTGGCGGCGCTGGAGGTCACCCCGGTCTCCGGGAACCGCGTCGCTCCCACCAATGAGCGGGAACGCGCGCTGGTGGAGATCTGGAAGCAGGTGCTGGGGCTGCCGGAAGTGGGCATCCACGACAACTTCTTCGAGCTGGGCGGAGACTCCATCCTCAGCATCCAGATCGTCACCCGCGCCGCGGCCGCCGGGCTGGAACTCTCCCCCAAGCAGGTGTTCCAGAACCCCACCGTGGCGCAGCTGGCCCTGGTCGCCAACACCCGCCTGGCGGTGCAGGCCGAGCAGGAGGAGCTGTCCGGACCGGTGGCCCTGACCCCGATCCAACGCTGGTTCTTCCAGCTGGAACTGGCCCAGCCGGCGCACTGGAACATGAGCGTCACCCTGGAGCTGGGTGAACCGCTGGACCCGGTGGCACTGCAAGGCGCGCTGGACGCGGTGGCCCGCCATCACGACGCGCTGAGGCTGCGCTTCCAGCGCACCGCTGAGGGCTGGACCCAGCAACTGGCACCCTGGGAGGGCTCCGTGCCCCTCCACCGGATCGACCTGGGGCCCGGCGCGGCACAGGAGGCGGAGGCCACCCGGCTGCAGGCCTCCCTCCCGCTGGAGGGCGGTCCGCTGTTCGCGGCCGCCTGGTTCGACACCGGGCCGGGACGTCCACAGCAGCTGATCCTGCTCGCCCACCACCTGGTGGTGGACGGCGTCTCCTGGCGCTTCCTGCTGGAGGATCTGGCCACCGCGTACACCCAGCTGCGGCGCGGAGAGCAGGTGTCCCTCCCCGCCAAGACCAGCTCACTGCGCGCCTGGTCCTCGCGGCTGTTGGAAGACGTACGGGCCAATGAGGCGGAGCGCGGCTTCTGGACCGGGCTGCCCTGGAGCAAGACCTCCCGCTTGCCCCGCGATCAGCAGGAGGCGGTGGCCACCGAGGGCGGGGCCCGGCAGCGGCTGGATGTGCTCACCCCCGCCGAGACCCAGGCCCTGTTGCAGGACGTGCACAAGGCCTACTCGGCCAGCGCCCACGAGGCGCTGCTGACCGCGCTGGCGCAGACCCTGGCCCGCTGGAGTGGCGCCTCGGCGGCGTTGATCGACGTGGAGACCCACGGCCGGGAGGAGCTCTTCGCCGACCTGGACGTCTCCCGCACCGTGGGCTGGTTCACCTCGATCCACCCGGCGGTGCTGGAGGTGCCGGCGACCGGTCCGGGCCCGCTGCTCCAGTCGGTCAAGGAGCAGCTGCGCGCGGTGCCCCGGCACGGGCTGGGCTTCCTGCCACTGCACACCGCGGGCGGGCTCGCCTCGCTGCCCCAGGCGGAGGTGAGCTTCAACTACCTCGGTCAGCTGCAGCGGTCCGCCCAGGCGGGCTGGTCGGTCTCCTCCACCCCGCTGGGGGTGCTGCGGGGCCACGCCAACCGCCGGCCGTACCTGCTGGACTTCAGCGCGGCGGTGCTGGACGGATCGCTGGAGGTCCGTTGGAGCTGGCCCAGTGAGGTCCACCAGCAGCGGACGGTGGACGCCATCGCCGCCGACTTCCTGCTCAACCTGCGCACCCTGCTGGACCACTGTCAGTCGCCGACCGCCGGTGGGCACAGCCCCTCCGACTTCCCCCTGGCCAAGATGGATCAGGCCCGGCTGGACAAGCTGGCGGCGAAGTTCGGGAAGAAGTCGCGATGAGCAACCCGATCGAGGACCTGTATCCGCTCTCACCGCTGCAGCAGGGCATGTTCTTCCACGCCCTGCAGTCCCCCGGTGGCGGGCTGTACCTCAACCAGCTGGTCTGTGATCTCCACGGTCCGCTGGATGAGCAGGCCTTCCTGCGCGCCTGGGAGGCCCTGGCCCGTGCCCACCCCATCCTGCGCACCGCCCTGGAATGGGAGGACGTGGAGGAGCCGCTGCAGCTGGTACTGCGGGAGGTGGAGCTTCCCTTCGAGCAGCTGGACCTGCGCGGCGATCCTGCTCCGGCGCAGCGCTTCGAGGAGTTCGTGGCGCAGGATCGTCAGCGCGGCTTCGAGCTGGGGTCCCCGCCCCTGTTCCGGCTGGCCCTGGTGCGCACCGCGGACAACGTCCGGCGGTTCGTCTTCACCCACCACCACCTGCTGCTGGACGGCTGGTCGGTGCCGCTGCTGTTGCGGCAGCTGTTCGTGGCCTACGACGCCTGCCGCAAGGGTCAGCAGCCACAGCTGCCCTCTCCGCGTCCCTTCCGCGACTACATCGGCTGGCTCTCCGAGCAGTCGCTGGAGCGGGCGGAGGCGCACTTCCGAAAGACCCTGGCCGGGTTCGACTCCCCCACCCCAGTGCGGGTGGCGGGCGGCGTCTCCGGCGGAAGCGGTCACGGGGATCTGAACACCCGCCTCTCCCGCGACGCCACCTCCCGGCTGACCGAGCTGTGCCGCCTGCAGGGGCTGACCCTGAGCACGGTTGTGCAGGCGGGCTGGGCGCTGTTGCTGGGCCAGCACGCCGACTCCGACGACGTGGTGTTCGGCACCACCGTCTCCGGCCGCCCTCCGCAGTTGCCGGGGGTGGAGCAGATGGTGGGGCTGTTCATCAACACCCTGCCGGTCCGGGTGCGGTTGCCGCCACAGCTGCCGGTGATCTCGTGGCTGCAGGCGTTGCAGGCCGAACAGCTCGAGGCCCGCGACTTCGAGTACGCGCCGCTGCTGCGGATCCAGCGCTGGAGCCAGGTCCCCGCCGGCACCCCGCTCTTCGAGAGCCTGGTGGTGTTCGAGAACTACCCGCTGGATCAGTCGCTGAGCCACTCGGTGCCCGGATTGGAGGTGCGCGACGTCCGGGCGCTGGAGATCGACCACTTCCCGCTCACCCTCACCTCCTCGCCCGGCGAACAGCTGCCGCTGCTGCTCTCCTACGACCGGACCCGCTTCTCCGATGGCGACGCCCAGCGGCTGCTGACCCAGCTGGCGCAGTTGCTGGAACGGCTCTCCGAGGGTCCGGCCACGTTGGACGCGCTGCTGCGCCGCGCTCCCGAGGTGGCCCCCGAGGCCCTGGCCTTCGCCTCCAGCGCACCGGAGGCCCGGTCTCCGCGCCTGGTGCTGGAGCGCTTCGAAGACGAGGTGCGCGCCCACCCCGATGCGATGGCGGTGGTGGGAGACGATCAGCGGTGGAGCTACCGGGAGCTGGACGAGCGCGCCAACGCCGTGGCCGCGGAGTTGTTGGACCTGGAGCCCGAGGAGCGGGTGGCCCTGTGTCTCCCCCGGTCTCCCGCGGCGATCGCCTCGCTGCTGGGCATCCTCAAGTCCGGCGCGGCGTTCGTGGTGCTGGACGCGCAGCACCCTCCCGAGCGGCTGCGGCTGCTCCTGAAAGACTGCGGCGCACGGACGGTGGTCACCACCCCTGAGCTGTCTGCCCTGTTCGTCGGCGCCCGCTGTCTGCACCCCTCGCAGGACCGTCTGAAACGGTCTCCCGGAAAGACGCCCGGCGCCGGCCAGTTGGCCTACGTGCTCTACACCTCCGGCACCACCGGTCAGCCCAAGGGAGTGCTGGTCACCCACGGCAACCTGGCGCACGCGGTGGAGGCCGAGCAGTCGGTGCTGCGAACCCGGAGCGGGATGCGGCTGCTGCAGTTCGCCTCCTTGAGCTTCGATGCCTCGCTCTCGGAGATCTTCTCCGCCCTGCTGCACGGCGCCGAGCTGCACCTGGCCGCCGTCCAGGGCGGCGCAGAGCTGGCCCGGCTGCTGCGCGAGCGCGGCATCCAGTCCGCCCAGCTGCCGCCCAGCGTGCTGTCCTCGATCGACGAACGGGAGGCAGGCTCGCTCCCGGCGCTGGAGCTGGTGGTCTCCTCTGGTGAGGCCTGTCCCCCGGATCTGGTCGCGCGCTGGTCGCGGGGCCGCCGCTTTCTCAACGTCTATGGCCCCACCGAGGTGACCATCAGCGCCACCGCGGCGGAGTGCACCGCGGACGGAGCTGCCCCGCCCATCGGCCGGCCACTGCCCGGAGTGCGCGCCTACGTCCTTGATCGCCACCAGCGTCCCAGCGCGATGCGGGTGGAGGGAGAGCTGTACCTGGGCGGCCCCCAGGTGGCCCGTGGCTATCTCCATGCGCCGGAGCTGACCGCCCAGCGCTTCGTGCCGGATCCCTTCTCCACCGATCCGGCGGCGCGGCTGTACCGCACCGGGGACCGGGTCTTCTGGCGGGAGGACGGCCAGCTGCAGTTCGTGGGCCGGGTGGACGGACAGGTGAAGCTGCGCGGCCTGCGGATCGAGCTCGGGGAGATCGAAGCCGCCCTGCGCGCCGACCCCACGATCCAGGACGCGGTGGTCATCGCCCTGGGCGAACGCGGCGAGGAGCGCAGCCTGGCCGCCTACGTGGTGGCCGCGCCCGGGATCTCAACCTCCACGCTGCGGGAGGGACTGTTGGAGCGCCTGCCCTCCCACCTGATCCCCACCCACTGGGTCCGGCTGGAGAAGCTGCCCCTGACCGTGCAGGGCAAGGTGGATCGGCGCGCGTTGCCGGTGCCCGACGAGAGCCGCCCGGAGTGGGCGGCGGCGATGGTCCCGCCTCTGCCCGGCACCGAGACCGTCCTGGCCGGGATCTGGGCGGAGGTGCTGCACCGTGAGACGCCGAGCCGCTTCGACCACTTCTTCGAGCTGGGCGGGCACTCGCTGCTGGCCACCCAGGTGGTCTCCCGGGTCCGCGCCGCGCTGGAGGTGGAGCTGCCGCTGCGGACGCTGTTCGAGGCGCCGATGCTGCACCAGTTGGCCCAGCGGATCGAGGCGCTGAGAGAGGGACCCCGGGCGATCGATCCCGGAGCGATCCCGATCCTGGCCGACGGTGTGCCGGCCCCCTTGAGCTTCTCCCAGGAGCGGCTGTGGTTCCTCTGGCGCCTGGCGCCGGACAGCCCTGCCTACAACCTGCCCGGGGCGTTCCGGCTCACCGGCCGGTTGGATCGTCCGGCCCTGGAGCGCTCGCTCCAGGCGCTGGTGCAACGACACGCGGCCCTGCGCACCGTCTTCCCGGAACGCGACGGAACCGCAGTCCAGGAGCTGAGCGAGACGCTGCCCACGCTGACGGTGATCGATCTCTCCCGTCTGTCTGATCCAGAGGCCGAGGTGCCCCGCCGGATCGCCGAGGAGGCGGCGCGCCCTTTCGATCTTGCCCACGGTCCGCTGTTCCGGGCCACCCTGCTGCAGTTGAACGGAGCCCAGCACCTGCTGCTGCTCTCCATGCACCACATCGTGGCCGACGGCTGGTCCACCGCCATCCTCGCCCGCGAGCTGGGAGAGCTGTACGCGGGCTACAGCACCGGCGCCCAGCCCACCCTGCCTCCGCTGCCGCTGCGCTACCTGGACTTCGCGGCCCACCAGCGGGCCCGCCTGGAGGGAGGCGCCCTGGAGGAGGGCCTCGCCGCCTGGAAGCGCCGGCTGGAGGGACTGGCTCCGCTGCTGGAGCTGCCCACCGATCATCCCCGCGGCACGGGCTTCGAGGGCGCCACCCATCCAGTCCGCCTCTCCCCGGAGCTGACCCGGGCGGTGGCCGAGCATTGCTCCCGCGAGGGAGTCACTCCGTTCATGACCCTGCTGGCGGGATTCGCCGCCGCCTTGCAGCGCTGGACCACCCAGGGCGACTTCGCCATCGGCACCCCGGTGGCGGGCCGCAGCCGTCCCGAGCTGGAGGGGCTGGTCGGCTTCTTCGTCAACACCCTGGCGCTGCGGGTCTCTCCCTCACCGGAGGCCGGCCTGGGCGCGCTGACCCGGCGGGTGAAGGAGACCTCGCTGGAGGCCTTCGCGCTGCAGGAGGTGCCGTTCGAGAAGGTGGTGGAGGCCGTCCAGCCCTCGCGCGAGCTGGATCACCCGCCCCTGTTCCAGGTGATGTTCTCCCTGCAGAACATCCCCGCCACCCACCTGTCCCTGCCCGGCCTGACGATGACCGCGGAGAAGGTGGACGCGGCGGCGGCCAAGTTCGATCTCACCCTCTCCCTGGAGGAGGGCGCCGGGGGCTACCAGGGCGAGCTGGTCTTCAACCGCGCGCTCTTCGAACCCTCCACCATCACCCGGCTGGCCGAAGGCTTCCTGCGGTTGCTGGAGCAGGGGCTGAGGACCCCGGAGCGTCCACTGCATGAACTGGAGTTCCTCTCTGCGGGGGAACGCCAGCAGCTCCTGCAGACCTTCAACGCCACCGACGCTGCCTTCGAGGCGGTCCTCTCGCTGTCCGAACAGCTGGAGCGGCAGGTGGAGCGCACGCCCGGTTCGGTGGCGGTGGTCTGCGGAGACGAACGGCTGAGCTTCGCGGAGCTGGACGCACGCGCCAACCAGCTGGCCCACCGGCTGGTGGCATTGGGAGCCGGACCGGGAACCCTGGTGGGAGTGGGGCTGCCCCGTTCGCTGGATCTAGTGGTGGCGCTGTTCGGCGTCCTCAAGTCGGGTGCCGGCTATCTCCCGCTGGATCCCGCCTACCCCACCGCACGGCTGCGCTGGATGCTGGAGGACTCCGGCTCGCCTCTGCTGGTGACGTCCACGCCCCAGGCCTTCCCGCTGGAGGGTTTGAAGCTGACGGTGGTGGATCCACGCTCGGTGCGCGAAGGCTCCACCGCCCGGCTCCCGGCCCGTGCCGGTCCAGAGGACCTGGCCTACGCCATCTACACCTCCGGCTCCACCGGCCGGCCCAAGGCGGTGGAGGTCCGGCAGCGCTCGGTCTCCAACCTGGTCCAGGCGCTGGAGCACACCGTCTACGGCCGGCTGCGCGCGCCGGGTGCCCAGCGCGCCGAATCGCTCCGGGTGGCAGTGAACGGCTCGGTGTCCTTCGACACCTCCGTCAAACAGCTGTTCCAGCTCCTGGCCGGACACTCCCTGGACGTCACCCCGGAGGAGGTCCGCTTCGACGGACCCGCCCTGCTGGCCTATCTGGTCCGGCAGCAGGTGGCAGTGCTGGACTGCACCCCCTCCCAGCTCCAGGTGTTGATCGAGGCCGGACTGCTGGAGACCCCGCCCTCCACCCTGCGCGCGGTCCTGCTGGGCGGTGAGGCGATCGATCCCGGGCTGTGGCGCCGCCTGAGCGCAGCCCCGGGTCCGCGTTTCTTCAACCTCTACGGCCCCACCGAGTGCACCGTGGACGCCACCGTCCGCGAGCTGACCCCCGCCGATCCGCTGCCGGTCCTGGGTGGCCCCATCCCCAACGTCCGCGCCTACGTCCTCGACCCGCAGCTCCAGCCGGTGGCGGTCGGCGTAGCCGGAGAGCTGTACCTGGGCGGAGAGGGCGTGGCCCGCGGCTATCTGGGCCGTCCGGACGCCACCGCCGAGCGTTTCGTCCCCGATCCCTTTGGCCCCACGCCCGGAGCCCGGCTGTACCGCACCGGTGATCGCGCGCGCTGGACTCCCTCCGGCGAGCTGTCCTTCCTGGGCCGGGTCGACCACCAGGTGAAGATTCGCGGTCACCGCATCGAGCTGGGCGAGGTGGAGGCCGAGCTGCGGGCGCTGCCCCCACTGCAGGACGCGGTGGCGCTGGCGCTGGAGCACGGCGGCACCACCCGACTGGTCGCCTATCTGGCCTGCCCGGACCCCTTCAGCCTGGACCTGGGAGCGATCCGTCAGGCCCTGCTCTCCCGGCTGCCGGAGCCGATGATCCCCTCCCTGCTGATTCCCCTGGCCGCACTCCCGCTGGGACCCAGCGGCAAGGTGGACCGGCAGGCTCTACTGAAGCTGGACCTCTCCCGGGGCTCGGTCTCTGCGGAGCACCTGCCTCCGCGCCCGGGCACCGAACAGGTGTTGGCCCAGATCTGGGAGGAGCTGCTGGGCGTCTCCCCGATCAGCCGCGACGATCACTTCTTCGAACGCGGCGGACACTCGCTGCTCGCCGCGCGGGTGGTGGCCAGGGTCCGCGCGCGCTGCGGAGTGGAGCTGCCGCTCCGGGCGCTGTTCGAGGCCCCGAACCTCTCGGCGCTGGCCGGGCGGATCGACCAATCGCCCCGCACCGGCCGACCGCCGCTGGTGGCCGGCCCTCGCCCGGAACGCCTTCCGCTCTCCTTCGCGCAGCAGCGGCTGTGGTTCCTGTCCCGGCTGGAACCGACCAGCCCCGCCTACCACGTGACCCATGCCCTGCAGCTGGAGGGCGCACTGGATCTGCCTGCGCTGGAGCGCGCGCTCACGCAAATCGCCACCAGGCACGAGATCCTCCGCACCACCTTCCCGGTCGATGAGCAGGGGCTCCCGTTCCAGCAGGTGCACCCAAAGCGGCTTCCCACCCTGGACCGACTCCAGAACCCCGACTCCGCCGCGCGCGACTTCGCGGAGACGCCGTTCGATCTGGCGCAGTCACCCCCGTGGCGTGCCGGACTGGTGGAGCAGGCACCCGGCCGAAATCTGTTGGTGCTGACCCTGCATCACATCCTCACCGACGGCTGGTCCAGCGGGGTCTTCTCCCGCGAGCTGGCCACGCTCTATCGCGGCGCGCCCCTCCCGCCGCTGACCCTGCAGTACGCCGACTACGCGCTGGCCCAGCGTCAGCCCGAGGAGGAGCGCCGGCTGACCGCCCAGCTCGATTACTGGCGCCAGGCGCTGCGATCCCCTCCTCCGCCGCTGGCGCCGGTGCTGGCACGTCCGGGCTCCAACGAGCATCCCGCCGGCACCGTCCCCCTCCGCTTCTCCGCCTCCACCTGGGAGGCGCTGCGACAGCTGGTGACCCGGGAAGGGGCCAGTCCGTTCATGGGCCTGCTGGCCGCGCTGGGCACCCTGCTGGGACGCCACAGCGGCCAGGCGGATCAGGTGATCGGCGCGCCCATCGCCGGTCGGACCGACGAGGCCCTCAGCCCGCTGATTGGCCTGTTCGTGAACACCCTCGCCCTGCGGGTCCGGCTGGAAGGAAACCCCACCTTCCGGGAGCTGCTCTCCCAGGTGCGCGCCACCACCCTCGGCGCCTATGCCCATCAGGAGGTCGCCTTCGAGCGGGTGATCGACGCGGTGGGCGCGCCCCGCAACCCCGCCACCACCCCGCTGTTCCAGGTGCTGCTGGTGCTGCAGAACACCCCGCGAGGACAGATGGAGTTGCCCGGACTGGTCCTGCGTCCGCACCCGCTGGCACCCAGCCGGACCAAGTTCGATCTCTCCTTCGTTTTCGATCAGCGCGAGGACGGGGTGGAGGGGGTGCTGGACTACGACGCCTCGCGCTTTGATCCGGCCTCCGCCCAGCTGATCGCGCAGGGCCTGGAGACCCTGCTGGCCGCGCTGGTGCAGGCTCCGGATCTTCCGGTGAACCAGATCCCACTCGGCGCGGGCCTCCCACCCGCACTGGCCGGGTTGGATTCCCGGCTGCGGGAGCACGGCTTCGGCGAGCTTCCCCCCGAGACCTCCGCGCCCGCGCCCAGGGTTCGCCGCCAGCTGGCGCCCGAGGGAGAGCACGAACAGACGCTGGCGCGGCTGTGGCAGCAGCTGTTGGGGGTGGATCAGGTCTACCGTCACGACGACTTCTTCGAATTGGGCGGCCACTCCCTGCTGGCGGCCCAGCTCTCCTCACGGGTGGGCGCCGCCTTCAAGGCGGAGGTCCCGCTGCGGCTGTTCTTCGATCACCCGGTGCTCGAGTCCCAGGCCAGTGCGCTGGCGCTGCTGGGAGAGCGTGCCGCCGGCCGCCAGTTCCCGCCGGTGCTGCCCCGTTCCTCCCAGGGCCCCCTGGCGCTGAGCTTCAGCCAGCAGCGGTTGTGGTTCCTGCAGCAACTGGAGCCACTCAGCTCCGCCTACCATCTCCCCTACGCGGTGAGGCTGACCGGCGTGGTCGATCGACCGGCCCTGGAGACCGCCCTGCGCCTGCTGGGTCAGCGCCATCAGGTGCTCCGGACCTGCTTCCCCTCCGTGGAAGGGATCCCGGAGCAGCGGGTGCAGCCGGACTTCGCGCCCCGCTGGCGCCACGAGGATTTGCGCGGACAGCCCCTCGACGCTGCCCGCCGGATCCTGGAGCAGGAGGCCCAGCGTCCCTTCTCCCTGGAGACCGGCCCGCTGCTGCGTCCCACCCTGCTGCAGCTGGAGGAGGACGAGCACTGGCTGCTGCTCACCGTCCACCACATCGCGTCGGACGGATGGTCCTCCCCGATCCTGTTCGGAGAGCTGCTCCAGCTCTACCAGGCCACCTTGGAGGGGCAGCCCGCGGTGCTTTCCCCGCTGACGGTCCAGTACTCCGACTACGCCGCCACCCAACGGGAGTGGCTGGAGGCCGGCGCCGCCCAGGAGCAACTGCAGTACTGGAAGTCGCAGCTGGCCGACTCCCCGGCGGTGCTCAAGCTCCCCTACGATCGCCCCCGCACCGGCCGCCCCGGCGGCAACGCCCGCGAAGAGCTGGAGCTCCCCTCCCGGTTGGCCCACGCCATCGAGACGCTGGCCCGCGCCGAGCGCGCCACTCCGTTCATGGTGCTGCTCTCCGCCTTCCAGGCCCTGCTCTCCCGCTGGTCCGGTCAGGACGATCTCCAGGTGGGGACCCCGGTGGCCGGGCGCTCCCGTCCGGAGGTGGAGGGGCTGATCGGCTTCTTCGTGAACACCCTGGTGCTGCGGTCCCGGATGTCGTCCGGCCTGACCTTCCGTCAGTTGCTGGGCCAGACCCGGGAGACCACCCTGGCCGCGCTGGAACACCAGGATCTCCCCTTCGAACAGGTGGTGGAGGCGCTGCGTCCTGCCCGCGATCTGAACCACGCCCCGCTGTTCCAGGTACTGTTCACCCTGCAGAACCCGCCCCGCCAGAGCCTGGACGGCGGCGGCCTGAGCCTGCGCCCGCTGGAGGTGCAGGTGCCCAGCTCCAAGCTGGACCTGGCCCTGGCGCTGACCGCGCGCGAGGGTGGGTTCTTGGGCGGTTGGACCTTCGATCCGGCGCTGTTCGATCCCGCCACCATCCGCCATCTCAGCGAACACTTCGTGCGGCTGCTGGAGTCGGCGCTGGCCACTCCCGACCGCCCGGTGGCCTCCCTGCCCCTGTGGTCCGGCGAGGAACAGCGCCGGTTCCTGGATCAGCAGCACCTGACCGCCCTGGACTTCGGTGGGCCGCACACCCTGGATGGGCTGTTCGCGCTGCAGGTCCAACGAACGCCCGACGCGGTGGCGCTGGTGGACGGGGAGCGGACCTTGAGCTTCTCCCAGCTCAACGCCGCCGCCGAGGCGCTGGCGCGGAGGCTGCTCTCCCGCGGGGTGGGGCTGGAGGACCGGGTGGCCCTGTTGCTGGAGCGCAGCGAGGCCTTCGTGGTCTCGATGCTGGCCACCCTCAAGGTGGGTGCCGCCTTCGTGCCGGTGGACCCCGGACTGCCCGAGGCGCGGATCGCGTTCCTGCTCGAGGACGCGGGGATCAAGGCGGTCCTCTCCCTGCGCCCGTTGGCCTCCAAGCTGCCCTCCGAAGTCACCCCGGTGTGGGTGGACGAAGCGGAGCCCCCCGGGGAGTGCACCTTCCCGCCGCTCTCACCGGACCGGCTGGCCTATGTGCTCTACACCTCCGGCTCCACCGGGCAGCCGAAGGGGGTGATGGTCCCGCATGCGGCGATCGCCAACCGGATGCAGTGGATCCAGTCCGCCTACCCGCTGGACACCTCCGACGCGGTGCTGCTCAAGGCCCCGCTGTCCTTCGACGTCTCGGTCTCGGAGCTGTTCTGGCCGCTGACCTCCGGCGCCCGGTTGGTGGTGGCCCCTCCGGGTGCCCAGCGCGATCCGGAGCTGTTGGCCCAGGTGGTGGAGCAGCAGGGGATCACCGTGCTGCACTTCGTCCCCTCGCTGTTGCAGCTGTTCCTGGAGGCCCACGAGCTCCCCCGCCGGGGCCGCGGCCTGCGCCATGTGTTGTGTGGCGGAGAGGCGCTGACCCCGGAGCTCAAGGCGCGCTTCTTCCAGCGACTGACCGCCCGGCTGCACCAGCTGTATGGCCCCACCGAGGCGTCCATCGACGCCACCGCCTTCACCTGCGATCCGCTCCACAGCGAGGCGCACATCCCCATCGGCCAGGCCACCGCCAACGTCCGGGTGTATGTGCTGGACCAGGCGCTGCAGCCGGTTCCTCCCGGAGTGGTGGGCGAGCTGTTCCTGGCCGGTGCCGGGGTTAGCCGCGGCTATCTGGGCCAGCCGGCGCTGACCGCCCAGAGCTTCCTGCCTGATCCCTGGGGCGCCTCCGGGGCGCGGATGTACCGGACCGGCGATCTGGGCCGCTGGCGCACCGACGGGCTGCTGGAGTTCGCCGGCCGGGTCGATCAGCAGGTGAAGGTCCGCGGGATGCGGATCGAGCTGGGAGAGGTGGAGGCGGTGCTCTCCACCCACCCCGGGGTGGAGTCCTGCGCGGTGATCGCCCGCAGCGACGGACTGGCCGGGGTGCGGCTGGTGGCGCATGTGGCTACCCATTCGGAGGAGCTCTCCCGACGGCTGCTGGAGGAGCATGCGCACCGCTTCCTCCCCGCGGCCTTGGTGCCCTCGGCGTGGGTGCTGTCCCCCAGCTTGCCGCTGACCCCCAACGGCAAGGTGGATCGCCAGGCGCTGCAGGGTCTGGCCCTTCCGGAGGAGACGGACCGCCCGCCCCGGGTGGCCCCCAGCGATCCGCTGGAGGCGCAGCTGCTGACGATCTGGGAGGAGCTGCTGGGGCAGACCGGCCTGGGCACCACCGACGACTTCTTCTCCCTCGGCGGCCATTCGCTGCTGGCGGTGCGGCTGGTGTCCCGGGCTTCTTCGGTGCTGGGCCGGACGGTGCCGCTGGAGCTGCTGTTCCGGGAACCCACCGTGGCCGGCTTCGCCGCGCGGCTGCGCGCGGAGGCCGAGGGCACCGGGGTGTGGGTCCCGCTCCAGCCCGAGGGGGACGGAGCTCCGCTGATCCTGATCCACGCCGTCACCGGTCACGTCGCCCACTACCGCGCGCTGGCCTCGGCGATGGCGGCGCGGGGCCTCCGGCGGCCGGTGTTCGGGATCCAGGCGCGGGGCCTGGGGACCGAAGAGCGCTCCGCGGCGAACCTGGAGGAGATGGCGCGCGACTACGTGGAGGAGCTGCTGCGGCACCGCCCGTCCGGCCCGTATCTGCTGGGCGGCTGGTCGATGGGAGGGGTGGTGGCCTTCGAGATGGCCCGGCAGCTGGAGGCGGCAGGCAAGACGGTGGAGGCGGTGCTGCTGTTCGACTCCTTCGCTCCCGGAAAGGCGCAGGCTCCCGACCTGAGTGACGAGAGCATCGCCCGGATGATGGGCCCCGATCTGCTGCCCCCGGACGGCAGCCCGGAGCAGGCGCCCCTCTCTTCGATGGCGGCCGCCCTGGCCTCCAATCCGCAGGCGGTGCAGCGGTTCGTGGAGGTGATCCGCAGCAACGTGCTGGCGGTGGTCCGCCACCAGCCGGTCAGCTACGGAGGTCGGGTGATCCTGGTTCGCGCCCGCGATGCACGAGGTGGCGCGGAGGTGGATCACGGCTGGGAGCGACTGGTGCACGGGACCCTGGAACGTCACGACATCCCCGGCGATCACCACGGCATCCTCCGCCCCCCTCACCTGGAGGGGCTGTTGGAGGTGCTCTCCTTGGCCCTGCGGGGTGAGCCTGGGACTTGAACCAGGACTGAACTCGTGTTCAGTATGCCCCGTTCTTTCAACGGAGGGTTCATGTCGTCTCAAGCGGAGCTGGTCGCCCCTGCAGTGCTGGAGCTGGTGGAGGTCTTCGAGGAGCGGGGCGCGGATCTGAAGTTTCCGGACCTGGACGCCAAGGTGCTCCAGGACGCGGTGGGTGAGGTGGAGCGGGCCGCCGCCGAGGTCCAGCGCCTGGAGGCCGAGCTGGAGCGGGCCCGCGAGCTGCTCTCCTCCCGTCAGGAGGGGCTGCACGGCAAGGCCCAGCGGGCGCTGGCCTACGCCCGGGTGTTCGCGGAGGAGGACGCCGAGCTGTCCGAGCGTCTGGCCAAGGTCCTTCTCCCTCGGACCCGCAAGTCGGTCGCGGTGCGGCAGGAGGCAGGACTGGCGGAGCCGGGGGAGTCGGCGCCCGTCCGGCGCAAGCGGACCTTGAAGCAGGCCTCCGAACCGCTGTTCTCCGAGAGTCAGCCCGCCACGGTGTCCTGAGACCGACGGGTACAGGAGGCGATGGGTCACCCTCTCGCCCCTCCGACTCGCCGCCAGTCGCCCCCCCGGCAGGTGGTCCGCGGGCCTACGCTGCCGTCGGGCTGCCGGGTGGGCATCGTTCTCCATGGAGGTGTTCGCCATGAAGAGGTTCATCTGGACGTTGAGCGCCGTGGTCCTGGGGCTGAGCCTGGCGTGTGGAGGGCCCCGCTACCCGGAACCCTCACCGGGGCCTGATCCCTCACCGCCGTACTGAGGACTACCTACCGCCAGGCGTACGACCGGTGGATCGGGCTGCGATCCGCACGGAGCTCCTGGCGGGCCAGGTCCACCAGCTCGCCCACCAGCTTCTGCCGCTGGCTGAAGCTCTGACGATCGACCCGGCCGTAGACCTTCTTCAGATCGGCGTCGATCTCCTTCAGCCGCTTCAGGTCCCGGCGGTCGGCGCGGAGCTCGCGGCCATCGGCGCGCAACCCCTTGCCTCCGCGGAGGTCTTCCTGCGAGTCCCTCACCTCCGCGCGCTGCTCGCGCAGCTCCGCGGCCAGATACGCCTTGAGGTCCGAGTCGACCGCGGTCAGCGCCTGGCGCCGGTGGCCCCGGTTGGCCTGGTTCAGCCGATCCCGCACCGCCTCCAGCCGACTCAGGTCCCAACGGTCGTCTCGCCGGTCCGAAACCTGGACCACCGGAGCGCGCCGCTCCGGCGCCTGGACCACCGGCGGGCGGCGGTAGTTCTCCTTGCCGCCGGGGGTGACCTGGGCCGCGGCCAGCGAGCCCACGGTGGAGCCAAACAGTGCGACGGCGATCAGCAGGTTCGAGCGCTTCATGGGTGAGGCTCCTTCGTTGCTTCGGGTGACGGGGGAGCCCAAAGCAAGCGCAGGGCCACCCTGTCATTCCGCACCCTTGGAGCCGACAGACCGCCCCCCCACTGCGGACCCCGCATCACGCTGCGGAGGCGGCAGTGCGGATTCCACCGGGGAGTACCCCGGGGCCGGTTCACGCACCCCGAAAACACCGCGGGCGCTGCAGCCAGCCTTGGCGGCAGCGCCCGGGGGCACTGAAGGGTCCTTCAGCGAAGGCCTAGTACTCCAGCGGATAGCCGCCCTTGGCCTCCACCGCCTGGACCACCACCTCGCGCAGCGCCACCGGGTCGTAGGGGACGTAGCGGGACAGCAGGTTCAGCTTGGCCAGGTGCGCGGTCAGCTCCTCGCCCTTGGCGGAAGCGCAGACCGCCTTGCGGGCGCGGTCCAGGCCGCGGGTCTGGGCCTCGGCGGCGTACAGCTTGAGCATCGCCATCCGGACCTCATCCAGCTTGGAGACCGAGGCCGCCTGCCGGGTGCGGACGATCATCGAGTCCAGCGCGTAGGCGTCGGTGGCGATGTCCGCCACCGCGGCCAGCACCTCCTGGTGCTGCTCGATCTCCGGACCGAAGGTCTCCACCGCGACCTTCAGCGCGTAGATCGCCATCCGCTTGAGGTACTCGGCGGTCAGCGCCTCCTCGGAGAGGGCGTCGTCGTTCCGGGCCTTGGGCAGCGCGCCCTTCTCCAGCTCCTCGGCCACCGACTGCGCGGCCTCCAGCAGCGGGATCTGGCCCTTCATCGCGCGCTTGAGCAGCATCCCGCTGATCAGCATCCGGTTGATCTCGTTGGTGCCCTCGAAGATCCGGTTGATCCGCTGGTCGCGGTAGTTCCGCTCGCAGGAGTACTCGGCGATGAACCCATAGCCGCCGTGGATCTGGACCGCCTCGTCCACCACCGTGGTCAGGCTCTCCGAACCGGCGACCTTCATGATCGAGGACTCGATCGCGTACTCCTCGATCGCCGCGATGATCTTCTGATCGTAGTCCTTGGCGGTCTTGTCCTCGCCGGCCAGCCGCGCGTCGATCAGCCCGGAGGTGCGGTAGGTCATCGACTCGATGGCGTAGGAGAGCGCCGCCATCTTCGCGAACTTCTCCCGGATCAGCGGGAACTGGGAGATCGGGGTCTGGAACTGCTTGCGATCGGTGGCGTAGCGCAGCGCCTCGCCGATCTGCGCCTTCATCGCCCCGCCCACCCCGGCGCCCAGCTTGAGCCGGCCCATGTTCAGGATGTTGAAGGCGATCTTGTGGCCCTTGCCGATCTCCCCCAGCAGGTTCTCCACCGGGACCTGGGCGTCTTCGAAGATCAAGGCGCAGGTCGAGGACCCGCGGATGCCCATCTTGTGCTCCTCGGCCCCAATCGAAAGGCCGGGGGTGCTGCGGTCCACGATGAAGCCGGTGAACTTCTCCCCGTCCACCTTGGCGAACACCACGAACACGTCCGCGAAGGCGGCGTTGGTGATGAACTGCTTGGAGCCGTTGAGCACGTAGTGCTTCTTGTCCGCGGAGAGCACCGCCTTGGTCTTGGCCCCCAAGGCGTCCGAACCGGACCCGGTCTCGGTCAGCGCGTAGGCGGCGACCAGCTCCCCGGTGGCCAGCTTGGGCAGGTACTTGGACTTCTGCGCCTCGTTGCCGAACCAGACGATCGGCAGGGTCCCGATCCCCACGTGGGCGCCGAAGGTCACCGACCACGAACCCAGAAGCGACTGCGCCTCGGACACCAGCATCGAGGTGGTCTTGTCCAGGGCCAGCCCGCCGTAGGCCTCCGGGATGTCGATCATCAGCAGGCCCAGCTCGCCGGCCTTCTGGATCAGCTCTCGCAGCAGCGCGTTGTCCTTGCCCTCGATCTGCTCCGCCTTGGGCAGCACCTGCTCCCGGCAGAACGCCAGCGCGGTGCGGTGGTACAGCCGCTGCTCCTCGGTGAAGTTCTCCGGAGTCACCACCCGCGCGGCGCCCACGTCACTGAACAGGAAAGACCCGCCGGTGGGCACCACCTCGGGGAACGAATTTTCAAGCACGGCTGCCATTTTGTGGCCCTCCTGAGGGCGCCGATTCTGGAATCAGTATCGGCCGCCCGAAAAGATATGGCGCAAAGCGTCACAATGGAAGTGGTTGGTTCAGAAAGAGAATTCGGGCCCAGTAGCCCCAGGAAAGTGCGGGGGTTGCGGGGGTCGGGAGGGCTGCAGGGGGAAAAGGCCCGGGAAATGACCGGCAATGGGGGGCGCCAGGGAGGCGGGCCTGGAAACCCGGGGGCCGGCCGGTTAGCCAACCCCGGATGCCGCTGCCTCTCTCCGTCCTCGATCTGATCCCCGTTGGCGCCGGTACCACCGCCTCCGAAGCGCTGCACCACACCTTCCAGCTGGCGCGGGTGGCCGACGCGCTGGGCTTCTCCCGCTACTGGCTGGCCGAGCACCACAACACCTCCGGGCTGGCCAGCTCCTCGCCGGAGATCGTGATCGCCCTGGTGGCGCGGGAGACGAAGCGGATCCGGGTCGGCTCCGGAGGGATCATGCTCCCCAACCACTCGCCGCTGCGGGTGGCGGAGAACTTCCGCACCCTGGAGGCCCTGTATCCGGGGCGGATCGATCTGGGGCTGGGCCGCGCCCCGGGGACCGATCAGCTCACCGCCCTGGCCCTGCGCCGCTCGGTGGAGCGGCTGCGGGCGGATGACTTCCCCGCCGAGATCCAAGAGCTGCAGGCCTACGCCAAGGAGGCGCCCTTCCCCGGCGATGCGGCCTTCGAGTCGATCATCGCCACCCCCGAGGGGGTCCCGCTGCCGCCGCTGTGGCTGCTCAGCTCCAGCGGCTTTGGCGCCCGGCTGGCAGCGAAGCTGGGCCGGGGGTTCGCCTTTGCCCACCACTTCAGCCCGGAGGCGGCGGTGCCCTCGATGCTGGGCTACCGGCAGGAGTTCCAGCCCTCCCGCTTCCTGGAGAAGCCGCACGCGATCCTGACCGTGGCCGCGATCTGCGCCGAGACCGAGGAGCGGGCGGAGGCCCTGGCCCGCTGCGTGGATCTGATGTGGATCCGCTTCCGCCGCAACGAGCGCGGACCGCTGCCCACCGTGGAGGAGGCCCGGGACTATCCCTACACCTACGCGGAGCGGGAGCAGGCGCTGGCCTCCCGCGGGATGCTGACCTGGGGAACCCCGCCCGTCGTCCGCCAGAAGCTGGAGGCGCTGGCCACGCAGATGCAGGCCGACGAGCTGATGATCTCCAGCCACATCGGGGTGGCCTCCGAGCGCCGGCGGTCGTACGAGCTGCTGGCCGAGGCGTTCCAGCTGCCCCGGACCAACTAGGAACGACCGGGGCCCCGGGCCTTCTTCGTCCCGGGCTTGGCAGGGGCGCTGCCCATCCGGATCACCAGCTCCCGGAAGTAGCGGCTGCCCGGATCCCTCTGGGTCCGCTCGTGCCACTGCAACTGCATCGCGAAGCGCATCGGCGGCGCCGGGATCTCCAGCACCTGCAGTGGGAGGAGCCGGGCGTAGGTCTCGGCGATCCGCCGAGGCACCCCGGTGGCCAGGTCGGTGGAGGCGGCCACCATCACCGCGGTGGAGAACGCCGGCACCTCCGCCACCACGGTGCGGGTCAGCCCGTGCTGCTTGAAGAAGGCCATCGCCATCTTGTTCCCGATCCCCCTCGCGCCCAGGGCGACCCGGATGTCCACGTGGCGCAGCCGATTGAACACCTCCCGGGTCAGCCGTCCCTTCACCCCCGGGTGTCCCTGCCGCACCACCAGCACGCCCTCGTCCTCGTAGAGGGTCACCGCCCGGAGCCCGCCCGGCTCGCCCCAGGCGGGCGCGATGGCGGCGTCGATCTCCGCGCGCTCCATCCCGCCCATCGCCTCCAGGTGATCGATGCTGAGGACCTGCAAGGTCGCCAGCGGAAGGCAGCGGTTGAACTCACGGGTCAGGGCAGGAACCAGGCTCAGCTGGTCCACGTCCGAGCAGACCAGACTGAAGGTCCGCTGCTCCCGGGAGGGCTCGAACTCCATCCCCTCGGTGGCCACCTCTTCCAGCCCGGCCAGCGCCTCACGCAATCGGGGCAGCAACTGCACCGCCCGGGGAGTGGGGACCAGGCCCCGGCCGCTCCTCACCAGCAGCGGATCGTGCAACTGCTCCCGAAGCCGGGCGAGGGCGTTGCTGATCGCCGGAGGGGTCACGTGCAGCCGGCGCGCCGCCCGGGTCACGCTCCGCTCCTCCAGCACCATCTGCAGGACCAGGAACAGGTTCAGGTCCATCGCCGAGAGTTTCATGGGAGTGACAGATAGCATCACCAACCATCAATGGCGGTGACTCCCCGGGCTTCCTAGATCCACCCCAGGGAGGAACGCACGATGGGTGTTCGCAAGGTCCTGGTGGTGGGAGGAGGAATCGTCGGACCGGTGCTGGCCATGTTCCTGCGCCGGCTGGGGGTGGAGGTGACGATCGCCGAACGGCGCGCCCGGTTGGATCGGGTGGAGGGCGCCTTTCTGGGAGTGGCCCCCAATGGAATGAACGTGCTGGCCGAACTGGGCCTGGCCGAGGCGGTGACCCGGCAGGGAGTGCCCTGCCGTCGATTCCGATTCAGGAACGCGGCCGGCGAGGAGATCGGCCTGATCGACCGGAAGGAGGATCCGGAGAGGTTCGGCTGGCCGCTGACCATGATCCGCCGCCGGGATCTCCACCAACTGCTGATGGAGGAGGCCAGGGCCCGCGACGTCCGGGTGCAGCTGGGCCAGACCCTGGTCGGCCTCGCTGACGCCCCCACGGGTTGGATTCAGGCCCGCTTCCAGGACGGGACCACCCTGGAGGCCGACCTGGTGGTGGGCGGTGATGGTCAGCGCTCCGCGGTCAGGACGCTCACCGCCCCGCTGGCGCAGGACCCGGTCTCCTCGGGCCTGTGGGACTGCGGAGGCTTCGTGCGTGGAGTGGAGGTGCCGCTGGCCCCCGGCGACAACGAGATGCTGTTTGGACGGGAGGCCTTCTTCGGCGCCTTCCCCATCCCGGAGGGCGAGGTGTGGTGGTTCCACAACGGCCCAGAGGGCACCTCCGCCGACTCCCACCCCGAACGTCTTCGAGAGAGACTGCTTCACTTACACCGGGAGGATCCGCCCTGGGTCCGGCAGCTGATCTCTGCCACCCCGGAGCTGCTGGGCCCCTGGACCCTGTCCGAACTTCCCTCCCTCCCTGGCTGGAGCCACGGAAGGGTCTGTCTGATCGGAGATGCGGCCCACGCCATGTCTCCCAGCGCCGGTCAGGGGGCGTCGCTGGCGATGGAGGACGCGATGGTGCTGGCGATGTGTCTGCGCGACGTGGCGGATCCGGCCGGCGCCTTGAAGCGCTACGAGACCCTGCGCCGGGACCGGGTGGAGACCATCGCCCGGCACGCCCGCCGAAGCAGCAGCGGGAAGGCGGTCCAGAATCGTCTCGCGCTGGCCTTCCGGGATCTGATGCTGCCCTTCTTCCTGCGGATGGGAGGCCCGGCGCAGGATCGGGCCTATGCCCATCTGCTGGACTGGACAGCGAACGCCGGGTCGACGCTTGGGGGCCCAGCGCGCCGCGCCGGCTGACCCTGTCCCCGGGAACGCCGTAGGTCCCACTCCCACACACTTGCCTCCTCCCTGGGCATCCCTATCTTGCCGCCGCGTAGGTCGGGGTCGGTCGGGGGTGCGGGATGGGTCACGTGGTGGAAGCAGCGAAGCCGAGGCGAGCCCGTAGGATCGCGTTCCTGCGGCCGGTGCATTTGCGGACCCTGGACCAGTCGGGCCTCCCCAAGCGGATGTTCGCGGCCAATCTCTCCCGGGGCGGGATGTTCATCCGCGCGCCCAACCCGCCGCCGCCTGGCACCCGGGTGGAGATCTTCCTGGAGGCCCGCGGCCGGGTGCTGAAGTTCGCGCAGGCCACGGTGGCCTTCGTGCTGCCCCGCGAACAGGCAGTGGCCCGGGGACGGCTTCCCGGATTCGGGGTGGAGTTCACCGATCTGGCTCCGCGCTCCCGCGCCCTGGTCCACCACCTGCTCAAGCTGGTGCCGGAGGTTCCGGTGGGCCGGGACGTTCCCTCCCGCCGCCAACCGGTGGCGAAAGAGGGGCCGGCCAGGCCCCGCCGACAGCGGCTGCGCGCCTTCGCGGTGGCCACCCTGGGAGGAGCGATGGCGCTGGGCGCCTGGACCCAGCTCCCCACCTGGTTGGGTCAATAGTCAACCGGGGGTGAGTCGGATCGGCCCCGGGGCGGGCGACCGGCCCTTGGGAACGGCGGGCGTGACGTCGCGCCACCGCGTGCTACCGTCCGCGCCGCTTGAGTTCCCCCACCGAGGAGCGCAGCTTCGGCCGATACCGCCTCCTCGATCGCATCGCCATCGGGGGGATGGCCGAGATCTACCGGGCGCGCTACCAGGCGGCGGCCGGCGTCACCAAGCCGGTGGTGATCAAGAAGATCCTCCCCGCCTACGCCGGCAACCCGAAGTTCGTCTCGATGTTCATCAACGAGGCGAAGATCGTGGTCGGCCTGGCGCACGGCAACATCGCCCAGGTCTTCGACTTCGGGGAGATCGACGGCGAGTACTACCTGGCGATGGAGCTGGTCCCCGGCTACCCGCTCTCCAAGGTGATGAAGCAGGCCCGGGCGATGGGGATCCCCGTCCTCCCCGCCCCCTTCGCCTGCTTCATCGGTCTGGAGCTGAGCAAGGGGCTGCACTACGCCCACACCCGCCGGGACGAGAAGAACCGGCTGCTGGAGCTGATCCACCGCGACGTCTCGCCGCAGAACATCCTCCTCTCCTACGAGGGGCAGGTGAAGATCGTCGACTTCGGGATCGCCAAGGCGCGCAACGCCACCGCCCCCGAGACCCAGGTGGGCGCGGTGAAGGGCAAGTACGTGTACTTCGCCCCCGAGCAGTGCCGGGGCGAGGAGCTGGACGCGCGCACCGACGTCTGGGCCACCGGGGTGGTGCTCTACGAGATGCTCACCGGTCGGCTGCCCTTCGAGGGCCGGATGATCGAGGTCTTCCGCCGGATCATCGCCGGGGACTTTGATCGACCGCGCAGCGTCAACGCCAACATCCCCGCCTCCCTGGAAGGGATCGTCCTCAAGGCCCTGGCCCCCCAGCCGGCCCGGCGGTACCAGAGCGCGCAGGCGCTGGGCGATGATCTGGCCAACTTCCTCTTCGCCCAGGCGCCCACCTTCTCCAACGCCGCCCTGGCTCAGTTGATGGGCCTGCTCTACGAGGACGAGCTGCGCGCGGAGGGTTTTCCGGTCCACCTCCGCCCGGAGTTCCGCCGCGAGGTGGAGGGGTGGCGGAGCGGGAAGTACTCGCTGCCGGGAGACAAGACCCAGTCCCACGAGGGGCTCCCCCAGCCGGTCCGGATGCGGCTGACGCCTGCCCGGGGCACCGCGATTCCAACGGGTGACGAAGACGAGGCCACGCTGCCGCCGGAGGAGTTCCGGCCTGCGCCCACCGGCCGGGCGGCGAGGGGAACCGGCTCCGGTCGGACCCGCTCCACCGAGCTGGCACCTCGCGTGGGCGCGTCAGCCGGACACGAACGGTCGACCGAGCTGGCACCTCGCGTGGGCGCGTCAGCCGGACACGAACGGTCGACCGAACTGGCTCCCCGCCTGGAGCGATCCACCGAGCTGGCGCCTCGGCTCGCGCCGCCGGGCGGCGCCGACGCCAGGGCCGCTGCCCTCGCCGCCGCCCGGGAGGAAGGGCTGATCACCGAACCCTTCGACCCCTCCGAGCACCTGGCCCCCGCCTCGCGCCCCGGACCTCCGGTCCCCGACGCCTCCGGAGAACCGGCGACACCCTGGACCCTGGACGCCTCCCCCGGGGTCGCCTCCCCCCGGCCCGACGCCGACGCCGACGCCGACGCGGCGCGCTCGCCCTTCGCCTCCGCCGCCGACGAGGTCGCCCAGCGCCTGCTCGGCCCGGAGGAGCCGGAGGTGGCCCCCTCCGGCGCCGCCACCCGTCCACTGGTTCCCAGGGTGATGCCAATCGCTCCGCCCGCGGCGCGCCGCCCGCCCCGGTGGCTGTTCGCGGCCCTGCCGATCCTGGCGTTGGTGGTGGCCACCGGGGCGGTGCTGGCCCTGGGGTCGCGCAGCGCCTCCATCCAGCTCACCTCCGAGCCCCCCGGTGCGGTGGTGAGGGTGGACGGGACTCCCGCGCCCACCCGCACCCCGCTGCTGATCTCCGAGCTGGACCCCGAAGTTCCCCACCTGCTGGAGGTCCAGTTTCCCGGGATGCAGCCCTGGCAGCAGCGGCTCACCCTGCGTCAGGGGAAGCTCACCGAGGTCCACGCGCGGCTGCTCCCGATCCCGCCGCCGCCGCCGCTGCCCGACACAGCTCCGTAGCGGGCTGTAGCCGAAAAGTTGATCATCCTCCGGCCTCTCCTACTCTGTAGGTGCACGTACGCCCCGTCCCCCCGGGGCGGCACTGGAGGACGCCTTGAAGACCCTGTTCGCCGCCACCCTGATCGGCCTGACCGCACTGACCGCCACCGCCGCCACCTCCCGCCTGCAGCCGGCGGAGATCGCGGTGGACGAAACGTTGGTCAACGCGCGGATCGATGCCCGGCAGAATGAGCTGATGCGGGCGCTGCTGGCCGGACGTCAGGCCAGCCACTCCGCGCATGCTTCGCGCTGAAGGTCCGCACAACGGTCCGCACAAAGGACCGTGGCATCCCCACCCGCTTCCTGCTACGCACTTCACGAATGTCAGAGCCGTCCGCGCAACTCACGCTGTCGGTTGGTGATCGGGTCGTCTACCCGAACCAGGGCGTCTGCCGCGTTTCCGCGATTGAAGTGAAGGAAGTCGCGGGGCAGAAGCTCTCGTTTGTGACCATGCGCCGGGAGGAAGACGGCGCGGTGGTCATGGTCCCCGAAGCCAAGATCAAGACCATCGGTGTCCGTCGGGTGGCGGGCCGCGAGGAGGTCGATCAGATCTTCTCCTTCCTCCGCTCCGACAGCGACAAGGCGGATCTGGACTGGAAGCAGCGCGCCCGCACCAACCTGGAACGGATGACCCAGGGCGGAGTGCTGGGCCTGGCCGAGGTGGTGAAGGGACTGCAGGTCCTCTCCGAGCTTCGGCCCCTGCCCACCAAGGAGCGCGAGCTGTACGACAACGCGCGCCACCTGCTGGTCTCCGAGGTCTCCGCCGGACTGGGCGTCAGCGAGGTCGACGCCGAGGACGCGATCGACATCATCCTCTTCCCTCCCGGCAAGGAGCGCCCCAAGCGCACCGTGTCCGAGTTCAAGCCGGACGACGAGGGGCTGGAGGATCTGGATCCGGACCTGCTCAACATGGGCGGCGATCTGGATCTGCCCTCCGACGAGGAGCCCGACGCCGAGGCCACCGAGGTCTCCGGCAAGTCGGACGACGAGGAGGAGGGCGCCGAGGAGACCACCGAGGATGGGGTGGACGACGAGGTGACCCAGCCCTCCGGCGCCTCGGCCCGCAAGGGGAAGGCCAAGCCGGCCGCGGAGGCCGAACCGGCCAAGCGCAAGCGGGGCCGTCCGCCCAAGCCGAAGCCGGCGGTGGATCCCAACGTCCCGCCGCCCGCGCCCAAGAAGCGTGGCCGGCCCCCGAAGCCGAAGCCGCCGGTGGATCCGAACACTCCGCCTCCGGCCCCGAAGAAGCGTGGCCGCCCGCCCAAGAACAAGGACGGCGCGAAGAAGTGAGCCCAATCGCTGGAGGCGTGTCGTGATCCGCGTGGTGACGCTGGACGAGTACGACCAGAAGCACCTGGAGAAGTTCTCCAAGACGCTCTACGCGTCTTTCGGCGTCGGCGCCGAGCACACCGGGGAGATGAAGATTCCCCCCAGCACCCCCGAGCCGATGGACGCGGAGAAGCTGGTCAACGAACTGGGGAAGATCCGCTCCTTCGCGGACGACAAGATCCTCTTCCTCACCTCCCGCAAGCTCAAGGACCGGCAACTGGTCTCGGGCGTGGCCCCCACCCAGGGCTGGTCCAAGTACGGCAAGGACCGGGCGATCATCTCCACCCACGGGATGAAGGATCTGGAGACCGCCCACAAGCAGGTCAGCCGGCACGCGCTCCACCATCTGGGGCACCTGTGGGAGCTGCACCACTGCCTCGATCCGCGCTGCTCGATGTACCCGCCCTGGGCGCTGACCTTCGGCCAGGGCGACGCGATCTTCTGCACCTTCTGCCGCGAAAAGAGCGAGCAGAAGATCCGCCTTGCCACCTCCTAGCCGGCTGTCCGCCGCCACCCGCTGGCTCTCCTGGGCCAGCCTGGGGCTGCTGACCCTGACCGGGCTGTGGGCGCTGCTCTTCCAGCTGCGGCTGCCCTCCCGCCTCCCTTCGGAGGAGGACTTCCTCCAACTGGGTCAGCAGCTGGCCCAGCAGGCGCAGCCCGGGGACGTGGTGTTGTTGTTCCCCTGGTGGACCGAACGCGCGCGGCTGTTCGTCCCCGACGGTCTTCCGGTGGTCGGCTACCTGGGTTCGGATGCCGACCCGCTCACCGCCCATCCGCGGATCTGGGTGGTCTCCCAGCCGGAGCTGCCCGGGAATCGACGGTCCGAGTTCGAGGCCGCCTTCCTCCCCCAGCGGACCGTGGCCGTCCCCGAGGCCCGCTTCGGACACCTGCGGCTGACCGGCTATCAGAACGGCCGGCACCGCCCGGTGGTGTTCACCCTTTCGGAAGTGCTGAGCCAGACCCGGGTGTTCATCGAAGATCCGCAGGGCGCCCGCGTTCCCTGCTCCCCGGTGGGCCAGGGCTTCCGTTGCGGCAACCGGCTGAGCGTGAACACCGAGTGGCACGAGGCGCGCTCCGAGCCCCGGCGGTGCATCTTCCTCACTCCCCCCGGCAAAGACCGCTCGCTGGTGCTGGAGCTGCCACCCCTCCCGGACGCGCAGGGCTGGTCCCTGGAGGCCGGTCACATCTGGGATCGCGGCTGGCACCACGGCCCCCAGCTGACCCCCAGCACCATCCGCCTGGAGGACGGTGAGCGGCGCACGGTGGCGGACCTTATCCTCGCCGTCGGACTGGAGGGCTTCCACCGCACCCAGGTGGAGGCACTGCCCTCCGGTCCCTTGCGCCTGACCGTCCAGTCCCCCAACCCGGAGCTGCGCGAGCTGTGTCTGGACCTGATCGGCCACGGAGCCTCCCGGTGAACCACCCCCACTGGCTGACCGATCGCCGACTGGGGCTGCTGCTGTTCGCCGCCGCCTTCCTGGCCCTGGCCCTCACCGACGGGCAGGTGGGCTTCGTCCGCGACGAGAGCGTCTACTTCGCCGCCGCCGAGTCCTACGCCGGCTGGTTCAAGCTGCTCCTCCAGGCGCCCTCCCTGGCCCTGACGGACCCGGCGATCGTCCGCTCCTTCGACTTCAACCACGAGCACCCGGTGCTGATGAAGGTGCTGTACGGCCTCTCCCACCTGGTGTTCCACGAGTGGCTGGGATGGTTCCGCTCCGCCACCGCCTTCCGCCTTCCCGCCTTTGCCACCGCGGCGCTGATCCCGCTGCTCACCTTCCGGATGGCCGCCCCCTTGTACGGGCGCTGGGCGGCGCTGTTCGCGGCGGTGGCCTTCCTGCTGGTGCCCCGGCAGTTCTTCAACTCACAGCTGGCCGCCTTCGACGTCCCGGTGGCCGCGATGTGGCTGTGGGTCGTCTACTCCTTCTGGCGCGCCCAGGACGGAGGACGGCACTGGTGGCTGTGCGGTCTCGCCTTCGGGCTGGCCCTGGCCACCAAGCACAACGCACTGTTCCTGCCCTTCGTGGTGGCTCCGTTCGCACTGTGGAAGGCGTACGCGGCCACCGGGGCCAGCACCGACCTGTCCGCCGAGGACACCCTCCCCGCCCGCCTGCGGGTGAACGGCTTTGTGGCGGTGGTGCTGGGGGCAGGCGTGCTCTACGGCCTGCTGGCGGCGCTGCAGGGGCCCCGGTTCACCGAGCGCTTCTTGCTGCTCTCCCCCCACACGGTGATCTACCTGGCCACCCTGGGCGGGACCGCGGCCTGTCTGTTCCCGCTGCGGCGGACCGTCCCGGCGGCCTTCTTCGCCCTGGCGCCGTTGTGGGCGATCGCCGCGCTGGGGCCGGTGGTGTTCTACCTGCACTGGCCCTACCTGTGGCACCACCCGGTGGAGCGCACCGCCTGGTGGCTGGGCTTCCACGCCCAACACAACCACTACACCTGGTTCTATCTGGGAGAGCTGCTGCGCGAGCCCCCCTTCCCGCTGGCCTACGTGGTGGTGAAGACCGCGCTGACCGTGCCGGCCGGACTCTTCCTCCCGATGGCGCTGGGCTTCCTGTGGCTGGGCGGTCGCAGCCTGGCCGCGCTGTTCCCCCGCCGCACCCCGTGGACCGCCCCGTCGATGGGCGAGCTGCTGATCCTCCTCAACGCCCTGGTCCCGATCCTGGTGATCAGCCACCCCAACGTGCCGCACTTTGGCGGGGTGAAGCACTGGTTCCCGGCGATGCCCTTCCTCTCCATCCTGGCCGGGGCGATGGTGTGGCGGGCGGCCACCGACGGCGCGTCGCTGCTGGGACCGCGGGTCCGGCCACTGGCGCTGTTCGGCGGGCTCTCCTTGCTGCTGGGCGCCTCGGCGCTGATCTCCCTGGTGCGGATCCACCCCTACGGGACCAGCTTCTACGGCGAGCTGGCCGGCGGACTCCCCGGCGCGGCGTCCCTCGGGATGCAGCGGCAGTTCTGGTCCAACAACGTCACCGGGGTGCTGCCGTGGCTCAACCAGCACGCCCCGCGCGGCGCCCGCATCTACCTCCACGAGGTGAATGGGTACTCATTTCGGGACTACCAGCGGAACGGAATGCTGCGCCCTGACCTGAGACCCGCGGGGGGCCCGGGCGACGCGGAGCTGGCCGCCTATCAGTACCATCAAGAATTTCGGGAACATGAAATGAACATCTGGCAGGCTTTCGGAACTGCGAAGCCGGTGTTCGGCCTGTACCTGGACGAGACACCTCAAGTCGTTGTGTACCGCCGCCGGTAGGTGGCCACAGGGGAGGGACGGACACGATGAACCGGTATGTTCTTGCGGCACTGCCACTGCTGATGTTCACGGGATGCAAGCCGGGCGGTACCGGCGCCACGCCCCAGAAGCGCGCCGAATTGCGCGTGCTCAACGGAAGCACCATCGAGGTCGCGCCGGGGGAAGGGCAGCTGCCCTTCTGCCTGCTCTTCACCATCACCGATCACGGCAAGCCGCCGATCATCCGGCAGCTAACCATGACCCACGAGAACAAGTCGGTCCCCTGCGAGGCCAACCGCGCCATCGGGGGGATCTCCTACCGGGTCCCGATCGAAGAGGGGAAGGTCCGGGTGCTGACCTTCTTCTCCGACAGCAAGCTGGTGGCCGGGTCGGTCGCCCAGCAGATGTACGAACTGGCCGCCAACAACCCGCGCTGGAACACCCTGGACCTGCGGCTGCCCGGCAAGGTCCACGTGGAGTCCCTGGAGTTTGATCCCCAGCCCGACCGCCCGGTCGCCTCCGGGAGCGTGGTGGGCAGCGGCGGAGACCTGCAGGCCGACGCTGGCCAGGTGGTCACCCCCACCCCGGCCGGCGACGCCGGCGTCGCACCCTAAGCCGACCCGCCGCTTCGTCTTCCAGCGCGCCCCGGGGCCCAACGGCTCCGGGGCGTTCTTGTTTCCCACGCCCTAGAAGGCGTCCCGGAGGATCGCCAGCAGATCGGCCTCGGTGCACTTGCGCGGATTGGACTGGTGGGAGGCATCCTGGAACGCCTTGGCGGCGATCCGCTCCAGGTCCGCCTCCTTCACCCCCACCTCCCGCAGCCGGGCGGGGATGCTGATCGCCTGGTTCAGCTGCCGCACCCGATCGATGGCGCGGGCGGCCAGCATCTCCTCCCGCTGGGTGGAGGGCTCGCCCATCGCGACTGCCACCTTGGCCAGCCGCTCCACGCTGGCGCCACGGTTGAACTCCATCACCGCCGGCAGCACCACCGCGTTGGCCAGCCCGTGGTGGGTGTGGGAGATGGCGCCCAGCGCGTGGGCGATGGCGTGGGCCGCGCCCAGGCCCTTCTGGAAGGCGATCGCCCCCTGCATCGCCGCCACCATCATGTCGGTGCGGGCGGCCAGATTGCTGCCCTCGCGCACCGCCACCTCCAGCGACCGCGCCACCCGGTGGATCCCGTCGATGGCCAGCGCGTCCGCCAGCGGGTGCACCCCGTTGGAGATGTACGCCTCCAGGCAGTGGGTGAAGGCATCCATCCCGGTGGCCGCGGTGGGACCGGGCGGCAGCCCCAGGGTCAGCTCCGGATCGCAGATCGCCGCCTTGGGCATCAGCGCCGGACTGAAGATCACCGTCTTGCGGCCGGTGTCCTCCAGGGTGGCCACCCCGGAGCGACTGACCTCCGAGCCGGTCCCGGCAGTGGTGGGGATGGCGATCAACGGCGGCAGATCGTCGCGCACGTACTTATCGCCACCGGTGGCGTCGTCGTAACGCGAGAGCGGTCCCTCGTGGGTGGCCAGCAGCTGGACCAGCTTGGCCGCGTCCAGCGGACTGCCGCCGCCCAGGGCGATGATCCCGTGGCAGCCCTTCTCCTTGTACAGCCGCACCCCCTCCAGGGCGTCCTTCTCGGTGGGGTTGGGCTGGACCTGATCGAAGACCTCGTAGGCCACATCCGCCTTGCGCAGGACCGCGAACAGCTTCTCCGCCAGCCCGGCCTTCACCACCCCCGCGTCGGTGACCACCAGCGGGCGCTTCATCGCCAGCCGCTGCGCCTGCGCCGGGGTGCGCTGCAGGGCGCCCGGCCCCAGCACCACCTTGGTGGGAAAGGACATCTCGATGATGCGATCGATGGGGACATCCGACTTCATGTTCGTTCCTCCGGCCCCCAGGGGGCCTAGATCAGCTCCAGGTAGCGCTCCAACTCCCAGTTGGTCACCGCGCGCTCGTACTGCCGAACCTCCCACTCCCGGGTCCGGATGTAATGGTCCACGAAGCCCTCGCCCAGCAGCTCGCGGGCGCGGGTGGAGTTCTTGAGCAGGGCGATCGCATCCCGCAGGTTGCGCGGCAGCGGCCGGGCCTCGGCCTGGTAGCCGTTGCCCCCCACCGCCTCGGTGGGCTCCACCTTGTTCCGGATCCCCCACAGCCCCGCCGCCAGCGAGGTGGCCATCCCCACGTACGCGTTCATGTCCGCGCCCAGCTGCCGGTACTCCAGCCGCATCGACTTGGGCGAGTCACCAATCACCCGGATCGCGCAGGTGCGGTTCTCCCGCCCCCAGGTGGCGGTGGTGGGCGCCCAGGTGTTCTCCACGCTGCGCTTGTAGCTGTTGATGGTCGGCCAGTAGAGCGCGGTGAGCTCCGGCATCAGCTCCAGCTGCCCGCCGATGTAGTGGCGCAGGGTCTGGCTCATCCCGTGTTCATCCTCGGGATCGTAGAAGGCGTTCTCGCCGCTCTCGGTCCCCCACAGCGACTGGTGCACGTGGCCGGAACAGCCGGGCAGCTTGGGCGAGACCTTGGCCATGAAGCAGGCGGTCAGCCCGTGGCGGGAGCAGATCTCCTTGAGCGCGGTCTTGAACAGGATCGCCTTGTCGGCGGACTTCTCCAGCTCGTCGTAGCGGATGGCGGCCTCGAACACCCCGGGGCCGGTCTCGGTGTGGAAGCCTTCGATGTCCAACCCGAACTGGTTGCAGCCGTCGATGATCGCGTGCACCAACGGCGCGCTCTGGCTGGTGCGCAGCCAGGAGTAGCCGAACATCCCCGGGGTGAGGTGGGTGAGGTTGGCAAAGCCCTTGTCGTGCAGGGTCTGCGGCGTCTCCCGGAAGATGAAGAACTCATACTCGGCGCCGAACTTGGGCAGGTAGCCCTGGGCTCGGGCCTGCTGCCCCACCTTCTGCAGCAGCTGCCGGGGCGAGGCCTCGAACGGGGTCCCGTCCTTGTTCACGAAGTCCAACAGGAAGGCCGCGGTGTCCGGCTCCCAGGGGATCACTCGCGCGGTGGAGAGGTCCACCCGCGCGGTCATGTCCGGATAGCCGGTGTGCCAGCCGGTGACCTGCGCGTTGTCGTACAGCTCGTCGGCCATGTCCCAGCCGAAGACCACGTCGCAGAACCCCATCGAGCCGGAGGCGCAGGAGAAGAACTTCTCCAGCGAGATGTACTTGCCGCGCCAGATCCCATCCAGGTCCACCGCGCCGACCTTGATCTTGGTGATCCCCTTCTCGGCGATCCAGGCCTTGATCCCCTCCAGCTTCGCAGCGTCGCTGACCTTGACCTCGTTCCTGACGGGCGCGGTGGCGCTCTTCGCGGACAGCCTTCTTCGACCCTTGACGACCTGGGTTGCCATGGTGGAACCGCCTCCGGCGGAAGTGGAGCAAGCCGCCACGGTCGGGCAGCTCACAGGTGGCTCCGACTGTAGGCACCGCCTCCGGACGCGGCAACGGACCGGGCCTGGGGGAAAGGCAGTGAGGATCCGCCGGTGTCGGCGAGCGGACGGAGCTGGGTGCAGAATGCGGGGAGGCGGACCATCCTCCCGATCAGGCACGCTCCCATGACCCACGTTCTGATGATCAAGGCCGGCGAGACGGCCACCCCGATCCGGCTGGCCAGCGGGGACTACGACCGCTGGTTCCTGCAGACCGCCACCGTCCCCGGGGTGAGGTTCCTGACCGTCCAGGCGCACCTGGGCGAGCCGCTGCCCTCCTCTCCGGAGAAGTTCGACGCGGTGCTGGTGACCGGCTCTCCGCTCTCCGCCACCCAGCCGGTGCCCTGGATGCTGGCCGCGGCGGAGTTCATGCGCACCGCGGCGGCCCAGCAGATCCCGGTGCTGGGGGTGTGCTTCGGACACCAGCTGCTCTCCCTGGCCCACGGGGGCCGGGTGATCCGCAACCCGCGCGGACGGGAGATCGGCACCGTGGAGGTGACCCTCACCCCGGAGGGTGAGCGGGACTACCTGTTCGAAGGACTCCCCTCCCGGCTGTCGTTCCAGGCCACCCACGAGGACGAGGTCCCCTCCCTCCCGGAGGGCGCCACCCTGCTGGCCACCAACCCCCTCTCTCCGATCCAGGCGATGGCCATCGGCCCCTTCCTGCGAGGAGTGCAGTTCCATCCGGAGCTGGCGGCGGACGCGATGCGCAGCGTGATCGTGGCCCGGGCGGAGAAGCTGGAGGCCGAGGCGCGGGCCAGGAACCATCCTCCCGGAGAACGGGTCCCGCAGCTTCTGGCCGCGCTGCGCCCCACCCCCTTCGGCGCCCGGGTCCTGAACAACTTCCTTTCCCACGCCGCCCGCCGGCGTGGGTAGAAGGGCATCGGAGGCACCATGTCGAACCGCTGGCTGGTCGCAGGGCTGAGCATCTTTCTCCTCGTCGGTTGCGAGACGCCGGACCTCTGCGCGTTGGCGCCCACCTGCGAGGAGAACCGGGCCACCAACTGCGACCGGGGGTGCAGCAGCTGTTCGGGGACCCCGGACCTGCGCGAGTGCGGGACCTCCACCTGCCGGGTGCTGGCGGGCGATCCCACCTCCCCCCGGTTCTTCGCCGACCGCGCGGTGTGCGTGGTCCCCGGCACCGGGGACTGCGATCCGGCGACCTTCGGCGAACCGACCTGCAGCGAAGGGGTGGTCCGGGGCTGCAGCGCCTACCGCAAGGTGGTGGAGGCCAACTGCGCCCGCGCCGCGCAGTACTTCGATGCTGCGCCCTGCTGTGCCCTCCCCCAGGGCGGCGACGGGGGGCCGTAGTCGAGGGTATCCTCGGTGGTGAGGATCGCAGATGAACCCGCTGCTGCTCCAGTACCGCAGGCTTCACCGGCAGCTGCAGGATGCGCGGGGCTACCTGTCGTTCGACTCCTCCGGCAACGAGGTCCAGCGGAAGACCGACTTCTCCCAGTGCCCCCGTCCGGTGCTGTTGCTGTACGGGTTCCTCTCCACCCGCCGGACCTTCGACGTGCTGGAGCGGCGGCTGCGGCGGGATGGCTACTGCGTCTGGTCGATCAAGCTGGGCGGCCTGCTCAACACCTACAGCACCCGGGGGATCGACGACTGCGCGGAGCGGGTCCGGGAGAAGGTGGAGCGGATGTACGCCCGAAACCCGCTGATGGGTCCGCTGTCGATCATCGGCCACTCCAAGGGCGGGCTGATCGGCCGCTACTACGTCAAGCGCCTGGGCGGCGACCAGCGGGTCAAGAACCTGGTCACCCTGGGCACGCCCCACCACGGGACGCCGATGGCCTATCTGGGCTGCGCCACGGTGGGGATGGTGGCCAAGAGCGTGTGGCAGATGACCCCGATGTCCCCGTTCATCCGCCGGCTGAAGATCGGCGCCTTCCCCCGGAACGTGCGTTTCACCTCCATCTACTCCCAGGCGGACAGCTTCAGCCCCTTCCCCACCTGCGTGCTGGAGACCCGCGCGGACCACGTCCAGAACCTGGAGGTCCCGGGCATTGGCCACCGGGAGTTTCTCTATCGCGGCGCGGTGTACGAGTTGATCCGCCGGGAGCTGGCCCTGGGCTACGGTGACCCGGTCCCCCAGCCACGACTGCAGGCCGCCCGGACCCTGCTGGGGACGCTGGGCAAGAACCCATGACCTCCCGCTGGGACAAGATCCTCGAGTCGAAGCCGATTCCAATCTTCGAACACCTGATTGAAGAGGTGTCCAAGCTGCTGGCCAAGGATCTGGAGTCCTGGCCTCCGCCAATCCAGGAGCTGGATCTGGAGGCCGGCAGCGGCTTCCAGGAGCTGTTCGCCCCCGACTACGCGCAGCCGCTGCCGGTGGCGTACCGGGAGGCGTTCCAGCTGGCGCGCTGGAACCTCACCCACCAGCTGGACGCCTACGACGACTACATGCGCAACCAGCGCTGGCTGGCGCGCGGCCTTCCTCCCACCGCCAAGCTGGAGCTGCTGTTCCTCAGCCGCTGGCTGGAGGAGCAGATGCACGGGCTCTCCGAGTCCACCTCCGGGCGGGTGAAGCGCAAGCAGATGCTGGAGATCCTGGAGAAGGTGGAGCGGCGGCTGGGACTCCTCCAGCTCCCCTCCTGAGCGGCCGGGCTGCCAAGCCCACCTCGCGGGGGTGCCTATCGTTCCGTGGACCGGGAAAGGTTCCGGGACGAACGGAGGCAACATGCGCGGGTGGTGGTCACTGCCCGCGGCGGCACTGCTCATCTCGGCCTGCGCGGGCGATGGCGACCAGCAGCCGTCCGCGGAGCTGGAACAGGCGACGGTCCGGGAGGCCCGGGTCGACCCGGCGACGCTGAGGACCGCGCTGTCCACCCTGCTGGCTCCGGAGCAGGCGCCCCCGCCCCTGGGGCTCTCCGGTGAAGACTGGGCGGCGCTGCGCAAGCACTACCAGTCGCGGGAGCACCAGCCGATCTTCGTGGACGGCCACGGCCCCCGCGACCGGGCCCGGGACTTCCTGGCCGCACTGTGCGCGGTGGAAGAGGACGGCCTCGATCCCTCCGACTACGACCTGGGCGCGATCACCCTCACCCTGGACAAGGTCCGCCAGGCCCCCAAGGACGCCGCGGTGCTGGCCACGGCCGAGCTGGAGCTGGCGACCTTGTTCGTCCACTTCGGCCACGACCTCTCCGGAGGACGCGTCCCGCCCGGGAAGGCCGGCTGGAATCTGACGGGACGGACCCTGGACGCCGCGGCGCTGCTCGCCACCCTGGACGGGGACGCGGAGGTGAAGGACGCGCTGCAGCGGTTGCGACCTCCCCATCCGGAGTACCAGAAGCTGCGCGAGGCGCTGGCCCACTACCGCCGGCTGGAGGCCGAGGGCGGCTGGCCGTCGATCCCCAGGGGAAAGACCGTGGAACCCGGCGGCACCGATCCGCGACTGGAGCAGGTGCGCCAGTTGCTGCAGCGCACCGGCGAGCTCAAGCCGGGGCCCTCACCGGATCCCCACCTCTACGATCCCGCGCTGGTGGACGCGGTGAAGGCCTTCCAGCAGCGCCACGGGCTGGCGCCGGACGGACGGATCGGCGGAGAGACCCTCTCCAGCATGAGGGTGCCGGTGGCCAGGCGGATCTCCCAGCTGATCGCCAACCTGGAGCGCTGGCGGTGGATGCCGGAGTCCCTGGGAGACCGTTCGCTGCTGGTGAACGTGCCCGCCTTCCAGCTGGAGGCCCGCGAGGGCGACCGGCGCGTCCACCAGATGCGGGTGATCGTGGGCCTGCCGGACTGGGCCACCCCGGTCTTCGCCAGCCAGGTGGAGGCGGTGATCTTCCAGCCGCAGTGGTACGTGCCGGATCGGATCCTCAGCCAGGACATCCTCCCCAAGCTCCAGGAGGACGCGGCCTTCGCCAACAAGGCCGGGCTACGGGTGTATGGCTCGGATGGGGCGGAGGTGGATCCCGCGTCGGTGGACTGGGCGGCGCTCGATCCGGCGGCGGCGGTCCCCTATCGCTTCCAGCAGCCGCCCGGAGACGGCAACCCGCTGGGCCAGGTGAAGTTCACCCTCCCCAACCGCTACTCGGTCTACCTGCACGACACCCCCAACGAGAGGCTGTTCCAGGAGTCCTTCCGCTCCTACAGCCACGGCTGTGTGCGGGTCGAGCGCCCCCAGGAGCTGGCGGAGTTCGTGCTGGCCGGCACCGAGGGCTGGGGCTCCGGCGAGGTGCAGGCGGAGTTCGAGGCCGGAGGCAAGAGCCGGCACGTCCAGCCAGCGTCCCCTCCCCGGGTGTACCTCACCTACTTCACCGCCTTCGTCGCCGACGATGGCCAGGTGCAGTTCCGCACCGACCTCTACCGCTGGGACTGGGTGCTAATCCGTCAGCTGGGCAAGGAGGAGGCCCAGCCCGCGCCCCTGTGTGGCTAGTTGAGGTTGGACCAGCGGGCGGCGCGGCCGCGGGCGTCGATGTGCACGAACGGGCCGTGTACCCGGTTGGCGCGGTAGATCCCCGCCCCACCGATCAGCTCCGGCAGCTCCTGCTCCACCCGGTCCACCACCGAGGCCAGATACTGGGCGTCCGCGGCGTTCTGCTTTCCATCGCCGTTGAGGTCATCCATGTAGCCGTCGCCGTCGGCGTCCACCCACACGTCGCCCGCGTCTCCGTAGGTGTGCCGGCTGAACCGGGCCCGCCCGTTTCCACCCCCACCGTTGTACTGCGGGGTGCGGTAGCCGCTCATCACGTGCAGCCGCGCGCCGGCGAAGCCCAGGGTGTGCAGCTTCTGGGTCACCGCCTCCAGCTTGTCGACCAGCTTCAGATCCAGCACCAGGTACTTGGGCCAGACGTCCTGCTGGTTCTTGGTGAGGAAGTGCTTGAGCTGGAAGTGCTCGGAGACGAACAGGTCCTGGTTCTCCTCGGTCACCTCCAGGAATCCCTCCGGCGGGGTGTAGCCGCCGCCCAGAGAGCGCGGCTGCGGGTAGGTCCCGATCCGGTAGCCGTTGAGCCGGCCATTCTTCACGCGCTGCGCCGGCTCGCGGACCAACGCCACCAGCTCCGTCTGCCGCCCCACGCCCTGCTGCTGGATCTCCAGCCGCCAGACCCCGGTGCGGGCGGGAACCTCGAACCCCTGGGAGTAGGTCTGCTCCGAGGAGGCGGCGCCGGCGGTGTCCAGCTGCGGCAGCCACCGGTAGCGCAGCCCGGTGTGCCCCCCGGGAGGCAGTTGCAGCTGGTGCTCCAGCACCTGCCCCGGGTTGGCGAACGCCACCTTCAGACGACCGCTGTAGCCGGTGGTCCGCTCGTCCTGCTTGAGCCCGATCCGCGCCCCACCCGACGCCAGGGAGGACGGCGACCAGAAGCAGGCAAGCAGGGCGGTGGCAGCGGCGAGGGTGCGGATCAACGACGGCTCCAGTGAAAGGGGGACGGGTGGCCTGGCTTCGACCGGGGCCCAAACGCCGGCTGGATTCCTGGCATTCCAACCACCGGCCTGGTCGCGCCTGCCTGCTGGGCAAGTTGGCCCGCCGGGCGGCTTCTGCCATAAGCCCCGCGCCATGGAGCACTCCGCCCCCTCGACCAGCCTCCCCGGTGAACGCAGACGTCGCCTGCTGATCCTGGCCTGCCTGTGGGCGTTCGTGTTCGCGGTGCTGATCGCCTTCCGCGGGGTGGTGATGCCCTTCGCCGGGGCCGCGCTGATCGCCTATCTGGTGGCGCCGCTGGTGCAGCGGATCACCCGGCTGCGCCTCGGACGCTGGTCCCCGCCGCGCTGGGTGGCGATCCTGTGCATCTACGTCTTCTTCTTCCTGGCGGTGTACGGGTTCGTGATCGGCCTGGTCCCGCAGCTGTTCCGGGAGGTGGCGCGGATCAGCCGGGACGCCCTGGGCTACGTCAACGCGCTCACCCCGGAGCGGGTGCAGGAGCTGGCCCGCTCCACCGAGACCTGGCTGACCGACCGGGGCGTGCCGGTGGCCCTCTCCGAACGCGCGCTGGTGGGCGCGGACGGAGAGGACCCGCATGGCTTCTCGCTGAACTTCGATCTCCAGAAGGCGATCGAGGGCGCGACCCTGAAGGGGACGCTGCTGATCAAGGAGAACCTGGGCAACATCTTCAACGTCTCGCGCAGCATCATCACCTCTGCCCTCACCGGGGTGTTCATGCTGTTCCTGATCCTGATGGTGGGGGCCTTCTTCTCGATCGACGCCCGCTCGGTGAAGGCCTACTGCGCCACCCTGATCCCGCCCGAGTACACCGCGGACGCGCGCCACCTGATCCACCGGATCGATCGCTCCCTCTCCGGGGTGGTCCGCGGCCAGGTGATGATCTGCCTGGTGAACGGGACCCTGACCTTCCTGGGCCTGATGCTGTTCGGGGTGAAGTTCGCCTTCCTGCTGGCCACCATCGCCACCGTGCTCAGCCTGATCCCGATCTTCGGGACCATCATCAGCTCGGTGCCGATCGTGCTGATTGGCCTCTCCCAGAGCTGGAAGACCGGCCTCTCCGCGCTGCTGTGGATCGTGGGCATCCACGCCCTGGAGGCCTACTTCCTCAACCCCAAGATCATGGGCAGCGCCGCCAAGATCCATCCCCTGGTGGTGGCCTTCGCCCTGATCGCCGGAGAGCGGAGCTTCGGCCTGGTGGGCGCCCTGTTCGCGGTGCCGATCGCCGCCATCCTGGTCGCCTGTTTCGACTTCGCCCGCCAGAAGGCCAACGGGATGGCCCTGGCCGCGATGGCCGACGAGGACGCCTCCCCCGAAGCGGGTTCGCATCAGGCTGTGCCCTGAACGAAGGCACCGCCGAGCCGGCAGTGCCTTGAAAGAACGAAGGCACCGCCAAGCGCCGGCAGTGCCCTGAATGAACGAAGGCACCGCCGAGCGCCGGCAGTGCCTTGAATGAACGAAGGCACCGCCGGAGACCCGGCAGTGCCTCCGGCGTCGCGACTACCGGTTCATCGACCCCAGGAACTCCGCGTTCGTCTTGGTGGAGCGCATGTGCTTGAGCACGAACTCCATCGCGTCGATCGGGGTAAACGGGTGCAGCACCTGCCGCAGCGCGGTGATCCGGATCAGATCCGACTCCGAGAGCAGCAGCTCCTCCTTCCGGGTCCCGGACTTGTTGATGTCCAGGGTGGGGAAGATCCGCTTCTCCATCAGCTTGCGGTCCAGCACGATCTCCGAGTTACCGGTGCCCTTGAACTCCTCGAAGATCACCTCGTCCATCCGGCTGCCGGTGTCCACCAGCGCAGTGCCGATGATGGTCAGCGAGCCACCCTCTTCGATGTTGCGCGCGGCGCCGAAGAAGCGCTTGGGCCGGTGCAGCGCGTTGGAGTCCACGCCGCCGGAGAGGATCTTGCCCGAGGCCGGCACCACCGTGTTGTAGGCGCGGGCCAGACGGGTGATCGAGTCCAGCAGGATGCACACGTCGTGCTTCTGCTCCACCAGCCGCTTGGCCTTCTCGATCACCATCTCCGCGACCTGCACGTGGCGGGTGGCGGGCTCGTCGAAGGTCGAGGAGACGACCTCCCCGCGCACCGTCCGCTCCATGTCGGTGACCTCCTCCGGGCGCTCGTCCACCAACAGGACGATCAGGATCACCTCCGGATGGTTCAGGGAGATCGCGTGCGCGATGTTCTGCAGCAACACGGTCTTACCGGCCTTGGGCGGGGCGACGATCAGACAGCGCTGCCCCAGACCGATCGGCGTGAACATGTCGATGATCCGGGTGGTCATCTCCGACCCCTCGTGCTCCAGCTTGAGCTTGCGGGTCGGGTACAGCGGCGTCAGGTTGTCGAAGAGGATCCGCTCGCGGGCCTCCTCCGACGCGGGGTCGATGAAGTTCTGCTTGTCCACCCGCTGCAGCGCGAAGTACCGCTCGCCTTCCTTCGGCTGGCGGATCGGGCCGCTGATGGTGTCACCCGGCTTGAGGTTGAACCGGCGCACCTGCGAGGGCGACAGGTAGATGTCGTCCGGGCTGGGCTGGTAGTCGGAGTCCGCGCTGCGCAGAAACCCGAACCCGTCCGGGAGCAGCTCGGTCACGCCCTCCGCGTGGACCTCGAAGCGCTTGTCGGCGATGCCGGAGAGGATGGTGAAGATCAGGTCCTGCTTCTTGAGGCCCTGGTACCCCTCGATCTCCAGATCGTGGGCCATCTTCGCCAGCTCGGTGATCTTCATCCGCTTCAGATCGTTGAGCTTGATCACCTGCATCGGCTCACCCTCGCGGGCGGGCTCGCTGAGGCTGGGCGCCACCGGCGACGGGGGAGGCGGCGGCAGGTGGGCGGCCGGAGCCGAGGACGCGGCGGCCGCCTGGGCCTCCACTCCACCGTCGCTGGACTCCTCGGCCTCCACGCGCGCCGCCCGGGACACCGGGGTCAGAATGGGTCGGGGGGTCACCGCGCGCTCCTGGGGCTCGTCGGCCTCCTGCTGATCGGACTCCTCCTGCGCTGCCTCCACCGGTTCGGCCTCCTCCTCGCGAGCCTTGCGGCGGCTGGGACGGGGCGCCTCCTCCTTGGCGGCGACGGCGGGCTTCTTGGCGCGGCGGGGCTTCTCTTCCGTCGCTGCGGCTGCCTCGACCTCGGAGGCCTTCTCTTTGCTGGTTCGTGCTTTACGCATTGCTGGGATGGGGGGAGCACTCGACGTCAGGCGGCGGGAGTTGCCGCCTTGCGCCCGGTGGGGGCGCTCTGTCGAGCCTCTGGTGTCCTTGGTTGGTCTTGAGAACGGCCTTGGAAGCGAGGAGCCTCTGCGGGAACTTCCTCGGGGTGACTGCGTGCTCGAGGGAGGGTTCGGGCGCTGAGAAACGCAGCGCTGCCGAGACATTTTCAGGTTATTGAGCACCCCCCAACCCTGTCAAGGCGCTCTGCCCGTCTCATGAACGAATCGAACGCCGCCGCACGGATCGCGCAGCTTCGTCAGCAGATCTCCCACCACGACTACCGCTACTACGTCCTGGACAGCCCGGAGATCACCGACGCTGACTACGACGGGCTGATGCGGGAACTGCTGGCGCTGGAGGAACAATTCCCCGCCCTGCGCGATCCGCACTCGCCCACCCAGCGGGTGAGCGGGGCCGCCTCGGAGAAGTTCGCCAAGGTGCTGCACCGTCGGCCCATGCTCTCGCTGGCCAACGTCTTCAACGACGAGGAGCTGACCGAGTTCGACGACCGGATCCGCAAGCACCTCACCCTGGAGGCGGTGGAGTACGTCTGCGAGCCCAAGCTGGACGGGCTGGCGGTGGAGCTGATCTACGAGCAGGGGCGCTTCGTGAAGGGCGCCACCCGCGGCGACGGGACCACCGGCGAGGACGTCACCTCCAACCTGCGCACCATCCGCTCCATCCCCCTGGAGCTGCACGATCCCCCCGGCGGCAAGCTGCCTCCCTACCTGGAGGCGCGCGGGGAGGTGTTCATCAAGAAGGCGGACTTCCTGCGCCTGAACAAGGGGCTGGAGGAGGCGGGCGAGGAGACCTACGTCAATCCGCGCAACACCGCCGCCGGTTCGCTGCGGCAGCTGGATCCGAAGATCACCGCCACCCGCCCGCTGAGCATCCTGATCTACGAGGTGGGCGAGGTGGAGGGCCGGAGCTTCCCGCTGCACACCGGGAAGCTGCGCTTCCTCTCCGAGGTGGGCTTCCCCACCAACCCGGAGAACCGCCTGGTCCGTGGGGCGGACGAGGTGCGCGCGGCCTATGCGGGCCTGATGGCCCGTCGCCACCAGCTGGCCTACGAGGTGGACGGGATGGTGGTGAAGGTGGACTCGGAGGACCACCGCCGCCGGCTGGGCCAGGTCTCCAAGAGCCCGCGCTGGGCGGTGGCCTACAAGTTCCCTCCCGAGGAGGCCCAGACCCGGGTGAACCAGATCGAGGTCAACATCGGCCGCACCGGGGCGCTGACCCCGGTGGCGATCCTGGAGCCGGTCCACGTGGGCGGGGTCACCGTCTCCCGGGTCACCCTGCACAACGAGGACGAGCTGCGCCGCAAGGACGTGCGGGTCGGCGACTGGGTGTTCGTCCGCCGCGCCGGCGACGTGATCCCGGAGGTGGTGCGGGTGATCGACTCCCGGCGGACCGGCGAGGAGCAGATCTTCGAGTTCCCCCGGCAGTGTCCCGCCTGCCAGGGCGCGGCGGTCCGCGATCCAGAGGGGGCGATCATCCGCTGCACCAACGCCTCGTGCCCAGCGCAGCTGATGGGGAACATCCGTCACTTCGCCTCCCGCCTGGCGATGGACGTGGAGGGGTTGGGAGACAAGCTGGCCGAACAGCTGGTGACCACCGGCCTGGTCCGCAACTACGCGGATCTCTACCGGCTCGATCTGGAAAGGCTGCTCACCCTGGAGCGGATGGCGGAGAAGAGCGCGGAGAACTTCCTGGCCGCCCTGGTCCACTCCAAGCAGACCACCCTGCGCCGCTTCCTCTATGCGCTGGGGATCCGCCACGTGGGCGAGGCCACCGCCAAGGCGCTGGCCGAACACTTCCGGGACGTGCACGCCCTGTTCACCGCCACCCTGGACGATCTGGTCCGGGTCAAGGACGTGGGCCAGACGATGGCGGAGGAGATCCACAACTTCTTCGCCGAGCCCAAGAACCGCGAGGTGATCGAAGCGCTGCTCCAGGCAGGCATCGTCCCCACCCCCCCGGAGGCCAATCAGGGCGGGACCTTCATGGGCAAGACGGTGGTGCTGACCGGTACCTTGGAACAGCTGACGCGGGAGCAGGCCCGGGAGGAGATCGAGCGGCGCGGAGGTAAGGTGTCCGGCAGTGTCTCCCGGAAGACGGATCTGGTGGTGGCGGGCGGGGATGCGGGGACCAAGCTGAAGAAGGCCACGGAGCTGGGAGTACGGGTGGTGGACGAGAAGACCTTCGTGGAACTGCTGGCCGGAGTCGTGGGGTGAGGCGCGTGCGGCTGAGAATCACCGGTAGAGTGCAGGGCGTCTTCTTCCGGGAGAGCACCCGGAGGGAGGCAACTCGGTTGGGCCTGCAGGGCTGGGTCCGCAACCTCGACGATGGTTCGGTGGAGGCAGTGGTGCAGGGACCGGCGGCAGACGTGGAGACGATGGTGCAGTGGTGTCACCGCGGGCCGCAGCTGGCCCGGGTGGATTCGGTCCAGGTCTCAGACGAGGCGACCGCGGAGGTCGCGGGCGACTTCCGGGTGGAGCGCTGATCATGGCCCCCAACGCGCTGAGTCTGGTGTTGGGCATCAAGACCGGGTCCAAGGTGTCGGTGATCAATCCCCCGCCCGGGTTCGTGACCAAGCTCAACCCGCTGCCGGACGGGGTGGAGTTCCTGATCACCGCCGTCTCCGGCCTGGACGTGATCTTGTTCTTCACCCGCGAGCCGGCGGAGATCGTGGCCCGGCTGCCGGCGCTGTCCCGGGCGATGGCGGTCCGCGGGGGAATCTGGATCTGCTGGCCGGAGGGCGAGGAGAAGTGCAAGGTCAGCGAGGACTTCGTCCGGCTGGCCGCGCTGGACATCGGCCTGGTGGACGACAAGCACGCCAACCTGGACGGGACCTGGCGTGGACTGCGGCTGGTCTGGAAGCCAAGGGAACGGCTCCCCACCCCCGGCAGCAAGAAGAAGCGGGCCCCCATGGCCAGCGCCTGAGCGGGCGAGACGCCTGTCTGACCGGTTGCGGCATGAAGTTTCGTGACGCAAACCTTTACTTGGATGGCCGGACGTGAAACCGTCCGGACCCAAAGTGCCCATATTGGGCAAAGTTTTGACGGGGGCGCGCCGCGGTCCCAGCCGGTTCACACCCACGGCGGAAGTAGCCGAAAGTGGGCTGCGAATCCGCCTTAAGACCTCGGCCGCGCGCAGTAACGACTTCTTCGGGGAGCCCAGGGTGAACCAGGCGAGCGCCACAGATGCATCAGGCGGACAAGTGTCCGCCCCCGATGCCAGCGCCGTTTGCTTGACCACCCGCGGCATCCACCTCGCACGCACGGAGACCGGCGGCATGGCTGTTGCCCGTCCAGTCACCGCCTTCCGGAGCGCGCGGTCAGGAAATCTACATGGCCGAGAGCAGCATCCTGCTGATCAACGCCGCGGGTCGCGAGACCCGTGTTGCGCTCGTCGAGAGCGGTCACATCGCGGAGTTCTACCTCGAGCGTAAGAAGGACAAGGGAGTCGTCGGAAACATCTACAAGGGTCGCGTGGTCCGGGTGCTCCCCGGCATGCAGGCGGCCTTCGTAGACATCGGCCTCGAGAAGGCCGCGTTTCTGTATGTCAGCGACGTTGTCTACGACCCCGACTTCGCCCGCGCCCAGTTCGACCTCACCGAGGGCGAGCACGACGAGGAGACCGGAGAGGTTCCGGAACTCCACGAGGGCGAGGAACACCCCGCTGCGGTGGAGGCCGGCGCCAACGGACATGGCGCGCCGGAGCTCCATGAGGCGGAAGTGCACGAGGTCGCGGCCAGCGATCTGCCTCCCCCACCGGCCGGCGAGCCGGTGCGGCGGATCACCACCGAGATTCCGGTCGCGGTAGCGCCGGAAGCCCAGGCGGCTCCGGTGTCGTCCGAGCCGGTCGCCGAGCCCCAGCAGCCCACCACCCCCGCGGACCTCTCCGGAGTGACCGCTCCGCTGGCGGCCGAGGTGGTGGATTCGGCCACGGCGGCCCCTCCGTCCGAGGCGACCACCGAGGGCGCGGCGGGCGCGGCAGGTCCCACGGTTCCTCCCGGTGACGCGGAGCCGGCAGCCCAGGCCGGAGAGGTCTCGCCGGCGGCAGCGGCTGCTTCGGCGGCGCCGACCTCCGGCGCACAGAAGGCCCGGCAGGAGGAGCGCGGCGAGCGTCGCGCCCCCCGTGACCGCGACCAGAAGCCCCGTGATTCGAGGCGGGAGCGCGGCGACAAGGGTGGTGGCGGTGGTGGTGGAGGAGGCGGCGGTCGCGGGCGGGATCGCGATCGGGACCGCGAGGAGGAGGCCAAGCCTCCCCGTGGGAAGAGCCAGAAGATCGAGGATCTGCTCAAGGTCGGCCAGGAGGTGGTGGTCCAGATCTCCAAGGACCCCATCGGCACCAAGGGCGCCCGGCTCACCTCGCACATCTCCATCCCCGGCCGGCACCTGGTGTTCATGCCCACCGTGGATCACGTGGGGATCAGCCGCCGGATCGGCAACGAGAAGGAGCGCCGCCGGCTGCGGGACATCGTGGAGCGGCTGCGGCCGCCCGGCACCGGCTTCATCGTGCGCACGGTGGCGGAGAACGTTCCCCAGGAGAAGCTGGAGAGCGACATCCGGTTCCTGATCGAGATCTGGAACCAGGTGGTCCGCAAGAACGAGAAGCGCGGCGGACCGGGGTTGATGCACCCGGACCTGGACCTGATCCTTCGGGCCACCCGCGACCTGTTCGCCCACGACGTCGAGAAGCTGATCATCGACGACCGGGAGGAGTACGAGCGGGTGCTGCAGTTCGTCACCGCCCAGGATCCGGCCCTCAAGGACCGGGTGATCTTCCACGACCAGGACGAGCCGATCTTCGACGCGTTCGGGATCGAGCAGGAGATCAACCGCGCGGTCCAGCGCAAGGTGTGGCTCAAGAGCGGCGGCTACCTGATCATCGATCAGGCCGAAGCGCTGACCGCGATCGACGTGAACTCCGGCCGCTACGTCGGAAAGAAGAGCCTCGAAGAGACGATCACCAAGATCAACATCGAGGCCGCCAAGGAGATCGTCTACCAGCTGCGCCTGCGGAACATCGGCGGGATCATCATCTGCGACTTCATCGACATGGAGAAGGCGCAGAACCGGGACAAGGTGTTCCGGGCGCTGCAGGACGCGCTGGGCCGGGACAAGGCCAAGACCAACGTCCTCAAGATCTCCGAGCTGGGCCTGGTGGAGATGACCCGCAAGCGGGTCCGCGAGTCGATTGGTCGCGTGCTCCACGAGGACTGCGCCTACTGCGAGGGCAAGGGCTTCGTGAAGACGGCCACCACCGTCTGCTACGAGATCTTCCGGAAGATCCGCCGTGACGCCGCCAGCTACAAGGACAGCAACATCACGGTGAACGTCCACCCGGACGTGGCCAAGCTGCTGCAGAACGAGGAGAAGCAGGAGCTGCGGCACCTGATGGATCGCTACAACAAGACGATCCAGGTCAAGCCGGCCGGGCACTACCACCGCGAGCAGTACGACATCTACGCGCGGCCTCCGTCCGCGGGGGATGCCCCTCCCCGTCAGCAGCAGCTTCCGCAGCAGAACCCGCCCAAGCGCGAGGGATCCCGCTCCGACCGGGAGCGTGAACAGCGTCGCGGCGGTGGCGAAGGCCGCGGCGGTGGCGAAGGCCGCGGCGGTGGCGAAGGTCGCGGCGGTGGCGAAGGTCGTGGCGGTGGCGAAGGTCGTGGCGGCGGAGACCGTCAGGCCCGTGATCGCGGCGGCGAGGGCCGACGCGATGGAGGCGGCCAGCGCGGGGGTGAAGGGCGGCGCGACGGCGGCGGGCAGCGCGACGGCGGCGGGCAGCGCGACGGCGGCGGTCAGCGTGACGGCGGCGGTCAGCGTGACGGCGGCGGTCAGCGTGACGGCGGCGGTCAGCGTGACGGCGGCGGTCAGCGCGGCGGCGAAAGCCGGCGTGAGGGCGGCCAGCGGGGCGGCGGCGAAGGTCGCCGTGACGAGAACGGCCAGCGCGGCGAGGCGCGTCCTACTGCGCAGGGCGAGGGTGCTCCGGCAGCGGTCGTGGACGCGCCGAAGCCTCCTACCGAGGGGTAGCGGGATCGACCCATGGGGGGGCCATTGCCGGCCCCCCTTGGCTCGACTGAGCCCAGGGACCGGGAGCCGGCGTCACCGAACGCCGGCCTCCCACACCCCCGACCCTCGAACTAGCGCGGCTCTGCCGCCTGCTTCCGGACGGGCATCGTCTCGAACTGGCTCCACAGCAGCAGGTCGCCCGCCTGCACCGGCACCACCAGCGGGTGGTCCACCACGTAGATGGCCGAGTCGGGGCGAATGACCGAGGAGGTGACGAAGCGCTTCGGGACCCGGCGCACGACCATCTTCGCCCGGGGCACCGGGACCCCCTCCTGAAGATCGACGGCGGCGCTGAGGACCTCCACCTCTGCCTCCCCCAGCAGCGGCCTGCTCCACCAGGGGGACAGCAACACCACCGCCACCGCGGCGAGAGCCAACGGGACCTGGCGCCGGGCCCGCTGACGCTGGGCCAGGGCCTGGAGCAGGTCCTGCATCGAGGGAAACCGCCCCGTCGCCTCCTCCGAGAGCCCGCGCGCGAGCACTCCCCGGAGGCTCCGCGGAACGCGGTCCAGCCTCGGTGGCCTACGCATCGCCTCCCGAAGTGCACCGGCGGTGGGAGCCTCAAAGGGACGTTGCCCGCCCAGTGCCTCGGCCAGGGTCACACAGAAGGCGAACTGGTCGCTGCGGGCGTCGGCTGCCCTGCCCTCCAGCTGCTCCGGAGCCATATAGGCCGGAGTCCCCAGCAGGCTCCCTGCGCCGGTCTCCAGCATCAGGACGCCGGCCCGCTCTCCTCTCGGCGGCCCTTCGCTCCTGGAGAGCCCAAAGTCGGTGACCCGGGCCCTCCCGTCGGGGCCGATCAGGACGTTCGCCGGCTTGAAATCCCGGTGAACCACCATCGCCTGATGCGCCGCCGCCAGCCCCCTCCCCGCTCCGACCAGCGTCTCCACCAGCTGCGCCTGGGACCGCGCTCCCTGTGCGCGCCACCGGTCGAAGGTGACTCCGTCCACCCGCTCCATCGCCAGGAAGATCTGCCCCTCCCATTCCCCCAGCTCGAACACCGGCAGCAGGTGGGGATGGGAGAGCCGCGCCATGATCTGCGCCTCGCGCAGCAGCCGCGCCCTTCCCTCTGGATCATCCGGTGAGCGCAGCACCTTGATCGCCACCTGACGATCCAGGACGGGATCCAGCGCTTCGTACACCACGCCCATTCCGCCTGTCCCCAGCAGGCCCCCGATCCGGTAACGCCCCACAGTTTCCCCGGGACCCAGCGCGTGGGTGTTCGCGGCCCCAGGAAGCGACTCCTCGCTGGCCGCCGCGGCGATCACCCGACGGCAATCGGAGCAGCCATCGAGGTGCGTCTCCACCGCGGCCAGCTCGTCCTCCGAGGCGCCCCCCGCGGCGACGCGAGCCAGCTGACTGTCCTCGAGGCAGGGTCCAGCGGGAGGCATCCTTCTCCTACGGTCGCATGTCCGCCACCCCGGGGCCAGATGGCCGGATCACCTGCGCATCGACTCGAAGGCACTCCACAGCAGGAAGTCACCCGCCTGGATCGGCACCTGGTTCCGGGCGTTGAGCAGGTAGATCAGCGCTTCGGGACGGGCCACCGAGCTGGTCAGCAGGAACCGGGGAACCCGTCGGGAGACGACCATCTTCGGGGTCAGCTGCGTCCCCTCCTGGATGTCGGTCGCGGCCACCAGCACCGGAACCAACTCCCAGCCGCCGGTCGCTACCCGGACCTCCAGCACCCGGGGACCCTGGGCGTGGTGGACCCAGACCGAGACGGTGGTGGTCCCCTCCTTGAGTCCGGTGAGGATCAGCTCTCCCTGGTCGGTGGCGACCACCTCCACCACCGAGGGGTCAGCGACGGTGGTCCGCGCCACCGGACCGGTGCTGATTGTCTGCGGCCAGTCGGGGAACAACGCCACCGGCTCGGCGAGGACCCACTGGGGCAACAACAGCAACACCACCACGCACAGCTTCCGCGACAGGGACATGGACTTCCTCCTGCACAGAAGACACGACCCGCGAGGCGGATTTGCGCCGGGCCGCGCACTTTTCCGAAAGTTCAGCCGCCGAGCAGCCGCGCCAGGCTCACCGAGACCTCCAGATCCACGGCCCGCACCACGCTGTCCAATTCCGCCGGGGGCAACGCCAACCGGGAGGCCAGCTGGGCGCGGGTCGACTCCCGAAGCGTCCGCCGGATCTGCTCCAGCCAGCGGGACACGGTGGAGGTGTCCTTGCCATACATGGTGCCGATGCGGGCCAGGGTCAGCCCCTCCAGGGTATGCAACCGCAAGACGGCGCGGTCCCGGACGGACAGCCCGGCCACCGCGTCCGCGAACGCCGCGCGGAAGGTGTCCCGGTAGCGCGCCCGGAACAGCTCCAGCTCCGGGTCGGAGGCCGCCAGCGGATCCTCGGCCAGGTCGAGGGGCACCAAGGTCCCCGGGTCCGAGCGCTGGAGGTTCAGCGCGGTGCGCACCGCCACCACCCGCACCCAGGCCCGCAGCGATCCCTCCGCCTTGAACTCCAGGATCCGCGGTTCGCCCCCGGGCGGGCGCACCAACAGCCGCTCCCGGAGTTGCTGGATCACCTCCTCCACCAAGCCCGCATTGAGGGGCCGCACCGCCCGGCCCCCCTCCTCCCTCAGCAGCGCGTCGAACCCGGAGATCGCCGCGGAGTTTCCCAGCGCGCAGGCCCGGGTCAGTCGCAGATCCTCCAACAGCTCCGGGGTGAGGGTCCGGTCCTGCACCGCCTCCTCGACGAGCCGGTGCAGTTGTTCTTCGTCCAGGCCCGGCCAGTGATCAGGGGTAGCGGGAGCGGTGCGCATCGGAGGTGGCCGGGGGCGCACCTTAGGCCGCAGGGGGAGGTCAGTGGAACCGGGCCCCCACCCTGACAGTCACCGCACCGCTCAGCGCTCCCCCGACTCCCGCAGCTTCAGGTCTCCACTGAGGGTGCTGACCTGGATCTCCGCGCCCTCGCCGGCGCCCAGCCGGGTGCGGCGCGGGCCATCACCGCTCATGGTGGAGAACTGGAGCTGGGCATCGGTCGAGGGGGGAAGCCTCAAGTCCACGTCTCCGGAGACCGTGTTCACCTGGATGTCGCGGGTCCTGGCCGGCGCGATGGTGACGTGCGAGGAGACGGCGCTGACCGAGACCTCTCCGCGGGTGCCAGTCACCTGCACCGGGCCGCTGACGGTGGTTAGCTCCGCCTCCCCGCTGCCGCCCTGGATCTTCATCTCCGCGGAGACGCAGGACACCTTGAGGTCCGCGCGCTCGGGGAGGACCGCGGACAACTTCACCGGACCGTCCGAGCAGTCCTTGAAGGCATCGCCGTTCGTCCCGCACTTTCCGCAGCAAACCTTGGCATGAACCTGGTCGTCGTCGCCCCGGACCTCCACCACCCAGTCGTTGCGGTGACCGTCTCGCGGGGGGAGCTCGGCGGTGATCCGCACCGGGCCGTTCCCTTCCCGGCGCACGTCGATCGTCCCGTGGATCGCCGACAGCTCGACCTCCGGGGACTCACCGGCCTGCAGGGTGAAGACTTCAGGATTTGCCGCCAACGCCAGCGCTGCGACCACGGTCAGGTTCAACATGAGCTGCCTCCCGGACCCTTCTACGGTGGGCACCTCTGAGCGATTGCCGCACCTCCCTTCCCCGGGCGGTTGCCGCAGTCCGGGCGGGCAGGCAGGCGGTACCCGGGGGGGACGGAATGGATCCGTCTGTGCCATGCTCCGCGCCCAGATGGCCCGCCGCCGATCCCAGGCCGCACGCGCCGCAGCGCCCGGAACTCCCAGCCGGCCGCGGCGCGCGCTGCAGGCCACCCTGGTCACCACCAGGACCACGCTCCAGGCGGCCCCCGGCGCCCGCTTTGCCCGGGACACCCTCAGCGCGATGCGGGCGGTGATCCACGGCTTCCGGGGCGAGCGGATCAGCCTCCGGGCCGCGGCGCTGACCTACATCAGCATCTTCTCCCTGGTGCCGATGCTGACCGTGGCGCTGGTGCTGCTGCAGACGCTCAACTACGCGGACTTCCGGGGGAAGCTGGAGTGGTTCATCCAGGAGATCCTGGCCCCCGGGGTGCGCGAGGAGTCCTCCGAGTTCTTCCGCAGCTTCCTGGCCCGGGCCAGCGCGGTGGGGGCCGGCGGGGTGGGCTTCCTGGTCCTGGCCTTCTCTGCCGGGATGCTGCTGAAGAACCTGGAGTCCTCGCTCAACGACATCTGGAACGTCCGCCGCACCCGCCCCTGGCACGTCCGGGTGGTGATCTACGGGTTGATCCTCCTGGTCGCCCCGGTGCTGGTGGCGGTTTCCTTGGCCGGCTCGGGGGCCATCCGCCAGTCGCTGGAGCTGTACGAGATCCCCTACTTCCGGCAGATGGCCAGCCTGGGCTCGCTGGGCGCCGCGGTGGGGGTGTTCACCGTTCTTTACTACTTTGCCCCCAACGCACCGGTGCGGCTGCGTTCGGCGCTGGCCGGCGGACTGGTGGCGGGAACCGCCTGGGATCTCGCCCGGTTCGGCTACACCCTCTTTGGCTCCAAGATCTTCCAGTACAACCCGGTGTACGGGTCGCTGGGCGCCCTGCCCCTGTTCCTGGCCTGGATTTATGTGAGCTGGCTGCTGGTCCTCTTCGGGGCCCGCCTGGCCTACGCGGTGGAACATGCGGTGGTCCCGGGCCTGATCCGGGAGCTGGGCGAACATCCCCGCGGCCGTGAGCTGGTGGCCGCCCGGATGGCCCAGCTGATCACCACCGCGCAGTATCTGTCGAAGGAACCTCCAAGTCCCCGGGACCTCTCACGTTCTTTGGGAGTGCCGGAGGACCGGGCCCGGCAGATCGCCGAGCGGCTGGAGGCGGCTGGGCTGTTGGCCACCGCCGCCCGCGGAGGGTTGGTCCCCGCCAGGTTGCCCGAACAGCTGACCCTGGCGGACCTTTCGGCCGCGGTGGGCGGACTCCCTCCGGCGATCGACGGAATCTCCAAGAGTGAAGAATTGCGGATGGTTGAGGAGCTGTTCGCCTCGGTGGACGACAGCGCCCGGCGCGCGCTGAGCCGGGTCACCTGGGCCGAGTTGGCTGCCGCCACCCCGCACCCGGTGGATCCCCCCACCGAGCAGGTCGCCGTCGACGTCGCCGGAAATCCGTAAGGGTTTGGCGCGCTTGTGCCGCCCACCACCTTGCATCCCTTGGGGAGCCCGCGTATCGTTTCCATTGAAAGTGCCCTGTTTTCGCGGGGTCACGCCCTTTATGGAGCCTTCGATGCTGAAGTCCGATCTGGTCAACATCCTCGTGAACAAGCGCGGAGTCACTCAGAAGCAGGCTGAGGCGACCATCGAGACCATCTTCGAGACGATGAAGGACGCCCTCTGCCGGGGCGAGAACATCGAAATCCGCGGACTGGGCGCCTTCCACGTGAAGAACTACCAGGGATATCAAGGGCGTAACCCCAAGACCGGTCAGGTGATCCCGGTGAAGCCCAAGCGGGGCCTGCTGTTCCGGACCGGCAAGGAGCTTCGCGACCGGGTCAACCGCCCGGAGGCGCAGCAGACCTCCAATATGGACGTCTCCCCCACCGACTCCGGGCCCCAGCAGGGCGGCACCTCCTCCGGCCTCCTCTAGGCCCGCGCCGCCACCGGGGAAAGCCTCCCCACCGGGCGGATCTGCAGGTCCACATCCAGCTCCGCGTAGGTCAGCACCGCCAGGTCCGGATAGACCGTCTCGCACAGCTTCCGCAGCGGCCGGCGGATATCCGGCGCGGCCAGCACCACCGCCTTGCCCCCGGAGGCGATCCGCTTCACCCCCTCCAGCAGCTGCCCGATGGCGGTGGGATCCTCCCGGTCCTCCCGGAGCATCACCTCCACCGCCGGATCAACCAGGTACGCGTACAGCGGCCCGGTGGGGGCGTACTTGAAGGTCAGGTAGCGGTGAAGTGACTGGCGGCACTTCTCCACCAGGGCGTTGGAGTCCCCTTCGGTGGCCGGCGCCACCAGCGCCTCCAGGATGACGCGCAGGTTCCGGACGCTGACCTCTTCCCCCAGCAGCTTGCGCAGCACCTCGGTCAGCAGCGGCAGCGGCACCTTGCCCAGCGCCTCCTTCACCAGCGTGGGCGCGGTCTGCTCCAGCCCGGTCAACAGCGCCTGGACCTCCTGGACCCCCAGCAGCTGCGAGGCCCTTCGGCGGAGCACGGCGGCGAAGTGGTCTCCCAGCAGCTCGCCCGGGGTCCGGGTGGGAATCTGGGCGGCGACCAGCACTCCCCGTGAGGCCCTGGGCACGATCGCGATCGGCTTTCCGGAGACGGGATCGACCGCCGGGGTCCCCTTCACCTGCAGGAACTCCAGCTCTCCGGGCGGGGACATCGCGTACACCCCCTCCAGCCTCAGTTGCCCGCGGCCGGCCGGCACCTCGTCGATCAGGATCGCGTAGGTCCGCTCAGGCAGATAGGCCGCACCGGTGCGCACCGACACCGGAGGCAGCTGCACGCCCAGCTCGGCGTACAGCCGCTCGCGCAGCCGCTCCAGCGTCTCCTTGACGAAGCGGCCTCCGTCCTCCTCCACCAGCGGGGAGAGATCTGGCGCCAGATCCAGCAGCAGCGGTGTCACCCCGCCCGCGCGGGCTCCCGGAGAGGGGGCAGCCGCGGCCTCCGGCGTTCCCTTCTCCCCCCCTTGGGCAGTCTTCTGCTGCTGGCGCTCCCGGCGGACGCGGGGCAGGTACCAACCCAGACCGCCAAACGCGCTGGCCACTCCGATGAAGATCAGCCGGGGCATCCCCGGGACCAGCGCCAGCAGAAGACACAGCGCCGCCACCACCCACAGGGCCTTGGGCTGGCCGAAGAACTGGCTGCCGATGTCCCCGCCCAGGGAGTCCTCCTCGTTCTCGGCGCTGACCCGGGTCACCACCAGGCCCGCCGCCACCGAGATCGCCAGCGAGGGAATCTGGGACACCAGCCCGTCGCCGATGGCGATCAAGGCGTACAGCTCGGCGGCCTCCCCCGCGGACAGGCCGTGCTGCAGCACCCCGATCGCGATCCCTCCGAACAGGTTCACCAGGACGATCACCAGCCCGGCGATCACGTCCCCCTTCACGAACTTCATCGCCCCGTCCATCGCCCCGAACATCTGCGACTCGCGCTCCAGGTCGCGCCGGCGACGGCGGGCCTGCGCCTGATCGATGGCTCCGGCGCGCAGGTCGGCGTCGATGGACATCTGCTTTCCTGGCATGGCGTCCAGGGTGAAGCGGGCGGACACCTCCGCCACCCGCTCGGCGCCCTTGGCCACCACCAGGAACTGCACCAGGGTGAGGATGCAGAACACCACCGCGCCCACCAGGTAGTCGCCCCGCACCACGAACTCGCCGAAGGCCTGGATGATGTCCCCGGCGTGCCCATCCGAGAGCGCCAACCGGGTGGAGGAGACGTTGAGCGCCACCCGGAACAGGGTGGTGAACAACAGCAGGGTGGGAAAGGAGGTCACCTTCAACGCATCCCGGGCGAACAGGGAGGCCACCAGCAGCGCCACCGAGGCGGCGAGGTTGAGGGCGATCCCCGCGTCCAGCAGCGGCGCGGGGAGGGGGATGATCATCGCCCCCAGGATGGCGGCCACCACCACCGCCAGCACCACTTCGGGGGACTTCTGGATCAGCACGAACAACTGGGCGGGTTTCACGGCGTCTCCTCCTGCGGACGGGGGTCCTGGGAACGAAGCTGTTCGGCGGCGTGGAGCACTCCGGCCGCGGCGCGGTAGAGCTCCTCGGGGATCTCGTCCCCCACGTCGAAGTGGATCAGGCTGCGGGCCAGCGGGATGTCCCGAACCACCGGAATCCCCAGGCGTTTCGCCTCCGCGCGCAGCGCCAGCGCGTCCCCCTCGCGGCCCTTGGCCACCAGGTAGGGCGCGTCACACTCCTCCGGCTGGTAGCGCAAGGCGACCGCGATGTGGGTGGGGTTGATCACGATGGTGGTCGCCTTGTGCACCCCGCGTGCCGGCCCCCGGGCGGAGAGCTGGCGGTGCAGGGCCTTGCGGTGCGCCTTGTGGCGGGGATCTCCCTCGCTGTCCTTGTGCTCCTGCTTCACCTCCTGGCGGCTCATCCTCAGCTCGCGCAGGTGACGGTGGCGGGCCAGCGCGTAGTCCCCCAGGCCCACCACCGCGAACACCAGCGCCACGTCCTGCAGCGCGTCCAGCAGCGGGGTCAGAAAGGCCGCCGAGGCGCCCTCCGCGTGCGAGTAGATGGCGCCGATCAGCGCCGGCCCGGAGTCCCGCACCGCCCGCCACATCAGCCAGCCCAGGAGCACGCAGACCAGGAACGAGCGGGCCAGCTCCCCCAGCTGTTTGAGCGAAAAGAGCCGCTTGAAACCGGCTGCCGGATCGATCCGTTCCAGCTTGGGCAGTGCCTGCGCCGGAGCAAAGGAGAAGCCGGTGGTCCCCACCGAGACCGCCACCGCCGCCAGCAGCGCGGCCAGCAGCGGAGGCGCCGAGGCGCGCACCAGGACCTGCACCGCCCCGGTCAGGGCCAGGGTCGGGTCTGGCTGCGGCTGTTGCAGCAACTGCCGGGTCCAGTCCAGCAAGGCGGCGGTGGCCTCCGGCCCAAAGGCGATCGCCGCGGTGATCGCGGCCGCGCTGACCACTGCCCCGTTGAGCATCCGGCTGCGGGGGAGCTGTCCTTGTTCCCTCGCCTTGCGCAGCCGCTGGGGCGTGGGGGCCTCGGTCTTCTCGCTCACCGGGACACCTCGGCGGCGCCCTGCAGCCAGTCGGCGGTGGCGCCCACCTCCTCCAGCAGCCGGTGGCAGATCACCCCCACCGCCAGCCAGAGCACCGCGCCGCCGGCCAGGATCTTGATCGGGGTGCCGATCTCTCCCAGGTGCAGCTGCGGGGAGGCGCGCGCGAACAGGCCCAGGGTGGCGTCGATCGCCAGCGACAGCGCGGCGATCGGAGCCCCAATCGCCAGCCCGGCGGCGAAGGATCCCGCCGCCAACCGGACCACCAGGCTGCTCAGCCCCTCCCCCGCCCCGGCGGTCCCCACCGGTACCAGGGCAAAGGTCCTCCACACCGCCGCCACCACCGCGCCCGCCGCGCCTGAACCGATCGCCAGGGCCACCACCAGGTGGAACAGGGCATCACCGGTGGCCGCCTCCCTCGACCCGCTGACCGGGAGCGCTGCCTCGGCGGAGCTGCCGCGGAAGAGGTCGATGAACCGGCCGCCCATCCGCGCCGCGTCGAAGGGCAGCGAGGCGATCAGGCCGATCGCCAGCCCGAACGCCATCTCCCGCACCACCGCGGCGGCCAGGGCCCACAGGTCCAGCTGCGCCAGCTCCGTCCCCACCCCTCCGGCGAAGTGCACCCCGGCGGACAGCGCCAGCACCGTGGCCAGCCGCACGGTGGTCGGCGCCGCCTGCCCTCCCAGAAACGGCGCCAGGAACACGATCGGCAACAGCCGCGCCCCGCACACCGCCATCGCCTTGGCGTGGGCCACCAGGGCCTCGAAGATCGCCTGGGTCTCCACGCTCATACCTGCACCTCGGAGAGCACCTGGAACAGCTGGGCGGTGAAGCGGACCAGCTGGCCGCCAATCCACGGCCCGGCCACCACCAGCGCCAGCACCGCGGCGCACAGCTTGGGCACCACGCTCAGGGTGCTCTCCTGCAGCTGGGTGGTGGCCTGGAACAGCGAGGCCAGGAAGCCCACCACCAGGCTGGCGAGGATGGGCGGGAGGGAGGCCAGCACCATCAACAGCAGCGCCTCGCGTCCCAGCGCCAGGATCATCTCTTGGCTCATGGGATCACCGGTACCCGAGGACCAGCCCACGGGAGAGCAGCGCCCACCCGTCGACCGCCACGAAGAGGAGGATCTTGAAGGGCAGGCTGACCTGGCTGGGTGAGAGCGACTGCATCCCCAGCGCCAGCAGGATGTTGGCGATCACCATGTCCACCACCAGGAAGGGCAGGAAGATCAGAAAGCCGATCTGGAAGGCCTCCTTGAGCTCGGTGATCACGAACGCCGGCAGGATCACCGCCAGGTCCAGCTCGGTCACCTGGTCCGCCTGCTCCACCGGGCGCAGCTCCCGGGCCAGATCGGCGAAGCGGGCACGCTCCTCGGGGCTGGCGTGCTTGATCAGGAACGAGCGCAACGGATCGGCCACCCGCTCGGCGGTGGAGATCAGCTGGGCCCCGGTCTCGAAGCCGGAGTCGGCGTCCCTTCCCGCCAGGTACATCGCCTCCCCCACCGGGGCCATGATGTGGGCGGTCAACACCGCCGCCAGCCCGGTCAGCACCATGCTGGGTGGGGCCTGCTGGGTGCCCAGCGCGGATCGGGCCAGGGACAGCACCACCGCGATCTTGGAGAAGCTGGTCAGCATCAGCACCGCGAACGGCAGCAGCGACATCCCGGCCAGCAGCACCATCATCGGCACCGGCTGGCCCCCTCCTCCCAGCTCCAGCCGGCTCAGCGGCCCGGCGGTGGCCACCGCCGGGATCAAGGCCGCGCCCCACAGCCAGCGGGCGCTCACCGTCCACCTCCGGCCCGGCGTCGTTGGACCGGCCGCGGCTTGGGAAAGGGCCGCCGGGCCTTGGTGACCGGCGCCTCCGCGGCGACCTGGATCTCGGCGAAGCCGTCTCCGTAGGCCACCAGGAACTCCCGCCCATCGATGGCCACCAGCGCCAGCCCACAGCGAGGGGAGAGGCCGGTGCGATCCAGCACCTGCATCCGCCGCTGGGTCGGCGCACCCGGCTCGGCGCCCCGGCGGCGGTAGCCCCACCAGCCCAGGGCCGCCAGCGCGGAGAGCCCCAACAGCAGCCGGGCCACGGTGGCGCCACCGACTCCCTGTGCCGCCGAGGCGGCCAGCAGCCCGCCCAGCAGGGCCAGCGCCAGGAGCAGCTTGGTCTTTGGATTCTGGAGTGCGGTCATGGCAGGTGCTCACGGCAGCAGCGCGAGGATCCGCGCCCCGACCTCGCCCTCGATCTCCACCAACTCCGCCCGGGCCACCGCCCGGTCGCCCACCTTCAGCACCACCGGCTCGCTGGAGTTGATGTGCAGCGGGACCAGCGCTCCGGCGCGGAGGTTGGCGAGCTCGCTGACCGACAGACGCAGCCGGGTCAGCTCCACCTCCACTTCCAGGGGAAGGGGCGGAAAGGGTTCGGCGGGGTTCACGGACATGGGGGGCTCCTGGGGGAAGGCGCGGGGGGTTCCGCGCTGGGTCACAAAGCCGGCGGGCGACAGCTCACCGGAGAGATCAAAGAGGGCGGTGGAGACCCGGGCCGCACCGTGGACCTGGCCGGCGGTCACCCGGAGCTCTCCCAGCAACACCACGTCCCCCGGCTGCAGCGCGCGCAGTTCGTCCGCGCGGAGGGCACAGGTTCCGGCGCACACCTGCGCCGGGACGCGGGCGCGGGAGACGGTGGCCGGGAGTTCGGGCACCGGGTTGGGGAGGGAGGGGAAGGCCTCGGAGAGGATCTGCAGGGTGCGGGACGGCAGCAGCAGCCGCCCCACCCCGGTCTGGTCGGCAAGAGAGATCCCCACCTCCAGCGCCACATGGGCCTGGGTCTCATCGAGCCGGGAGAGCACCTCCGCCCGGTCGTGGGTCAGGGCGGTGAGCCGCGGGGCGAACTGGCGCTCGAAGGCGTCCGCGCGCCGGACCGCGGTCAGCCCGGCCAGGGTGACCAGGCCGAAGGCCGCCTCCTCGATGCGGGTGAAGGTCGTCGCCGGGCCGAGGCGTCCAGGAGCGCCGGCCACCCGGCCCAGCATCGCCACCAGGAAGGGCAGCTCCAGGTCCAGGACCGCGGTGGCGTTGGCGGCGGAGAGTTCGAACACCGCGTACCCGGAGAGCGGGGCCAGCGAGGCGCGGGGAGAGAAGGTTCCGTCCAACAGCCGGGCGCTGAGGGTCACCGGGGCGCCAATCTGGTCGCCGATGGCGGAGGCGATCGGTCCCAGCAGCGCCTGCGCCGCGGCGGCCAGGCCGGGGCGGTGCTGCAGCGCCAGATGGGCCCGGGTCAGGCGACGCGTTCCCAATCGGGCCAGGCGGACAATCTGTCGGGTGGGGGTGAGGGAGACTTCGGAGTCGGCGGGCATGGGCGACCACTGTTCAAGCCCCCTGCCAACGCCGCCGTTCACGAATCCAGGGGGTTAGCCCCTCCCCCCGGTCCAGCGCGCGGGACGGTCGGTCCCAGCCTAACGGAGGGCCTCCTTCACCAGCCGCTCCACCAGTGCGTCCCGCACCGGATGGGGGGCCTGGGGAGAGGTGCCCTGCAGCTGGGGATGACTTCGCTGGTGATGGGCGGGAAGGCGCCGCCACAGCTCCGCCTCCAGCCCGGCGTTCCCGACCAGCAGCTCCCGGACCCGCGCGCCACCGTCCAGGCGTTCACCAAACCGCTGGGCCAGCCGCGCCTTCCGGGTGCCGGGATCCAGCCCCAGCAGATGCTGGGCCAGGCCCAGCGCGGCCTTCCGTGGCTCCTCAGCCAGCCCCTGCAGCAGCTCCAGCACCGCCTCCTTGCGGAGCGCACACCCCAGCAGCGCCACCGCCTCCGCGCTCCAAGGATGGGTGCGTGCCAGCAGGCGGGTGCCCTGCTCCGCCACCGGTACCGGCAGACGCTCCGGGGGACTTGGCCGCACTCGCTGGAGCCCTCCCGGATGCGGCGAAGGCGCCGCCGCGAGGGGCCCCGTCGGGCGGCCCCCCGGATCTGGACGCGCTGGCGGTGGGGGTTCGGAAGCCCGGCGGCGGCCAGGCGCCTCCACCCGGGTCCGGGCCGGATCATCGCCGGGCGGCTGCCGGTTCAGCTCCCTGGGCGTCCGCGGCAGCAGCTCCGTCCTCCGGACCTGGGGTGTCACGGGGGGAAGCGCCTCGGTGGACGCGAGGGGAGACCGCGTCGGGGCAACCGGGGGCTGCGCCTGCGCCGCTGGCGCCAGTTCCGGGCCGGACGGAGAGCGGCGCTGTTCCCGAGCCGGCCCGGGGGAGGCCACTGCCACCCGAGGCCAGGGAGGAGTGGCCCAGTCGGCCTCGTTGCGGTGTCGATCCCTGACTTCTGGCAACGCGTCCGGCACGCCGGTGCGCTGATACGCCCGCGCAGACCGGTCCGGCGGGTGACCCTGCTCCGTGGATGGGGTGGGCGGACGCAGCGGCGCTGCCGGAACCGCGCGGCGGGTGGTGTCCGCCAAGCGCGGGGCGGCCTCGGGCGCCCGGACCTCCCGACGGGTGGTGTCCTCCAGGCGCGGAGCGGCCTCGGGCGCCCGGACCTCCCGACGGGCGGTGTCCTCCAGGCGCGAGGCGGGATCGGGCGCCCGGAGCTGCCGACGGGTGGTGTCCTCCCCCTTCGGGGTGGCCAGCGCCTGCGGCGACGGCGAAGGCACCGGCCTCTCCCGCTGCGGGGAAGTCCCGGCCTCCTGGCGGGGGGGCCGCTGGGCCACGGTCCGGTCCGGGGGAGACATCAGGCGACCTTCCGGGCCGCCGTGGAGACCGAGGGACGGGGCGCCGGAACCGGCTGCAGCTCCGGAGGCCTGGCGTTCCTCAGCCGCAGCGCCAGCAAGATGGCGGTGGCGGCCAGCAGCACCACCGCGCCGCCGAAGGTCGCCAGCAGCACCCGAACCCGCTGGTTGGGTGGGGCCTCGGCGGGCGTGGCCACCACGGTGGCGGTCACCTCGTCGATCACCAGCGAGACCGAGTCCGGGCTCAGGCCCTCCACGCTCCCGGCGATCAGCCCGGCCAGCTGTTCCCTCATCCCGTTCAGCTCGGCGGCGCGGCCGGCGCGCACCCGCAGATAGGCCGCGGCCTTGGAGGCCACCGGGGGCGCCCCCGGGCGTGGCGCGGCGGGAACCACCAGGTGCACCCGGGCGCCGGTGACCCCCTCCACCCCTTCCAGGGTGCGCGCCAGCTCTCCGGACAGGGCCTGGATGTACAGCGCCCGCTCTTCGGTGGGAGTGGGGACCAGGCTCCCCTTGCCGAACAGCTCGGAGAAGCCCTGGGCCGCGGGTCGGGGAAGTCCCAGCTCGGAGAGCACCCGCACCGCATCCGGGGCCCGGTCCTCATCCACCTCGATTGCCCAGGTGGGCTTCTTCCCCGGCTCCAGGACCTTGCGCGGCTCGAAGCCCCGCTCCAGCAGGACTGTCTGCAGCTCGTTGGCGGCGCGTTCGTCCAGGCCGTGCTGGATCTGGGTGCTGCAGCCGGCCAGCCAGAGGACTGCCAACGACGAGAGGACAAGGCGGTTCATGCGCGACTCCGGGCGGGAGGTAGAGAGACGAGGCGAATCACAGCTGGGTCTGCAGCAGGGTCTTGAGGCCGGAGGTCGCCTTCTCCACGACCTTCCCCGCCAGATCGAGCTCCTGACTGGCGCTGTAGACGTGGGCCTGCAGCGAGAGCAGCTCGGTGGGGGTGAAGGTCTTCCCCGACTGGGCCTGCTCCAGCACCAGGTCCAGCCGATGCTGCGCGGCCAGCACCCGATCGGCGACCCGGGAGGCCTCCACCCGGTGGCTGCCGGCCACCGACAAAGAGGGGTTCACCTTCCCGGCCGAGGTCACCGAGGGGGGACAGTGGGCCTGGGCCACTCCGGCCGCGGCCTGGGGACGGGCCGGCACCCCTGCTTCCCTGGGAGGCGCGGCGATCGTCGCACCGGGCTGTCCACTCTTGAAGGGGGAGGAGGAGGCGACCTGGGCGAAGGATTCCTTGGGAGCGGTGGGGGCCGTTCCCGTCCCGGCGACGGAGGCAATCTTGTCGATGGCCATGGGCGTTACCGGACGTTGTTGATGGCGGACTTCGCGGTGTCGTGCCGGACCTTCATGATGTTGGAGAGGGCCGAGAACTCGCGGCTCTCCCGCTGCATCTCGCGCTGGAGGCCCAGGTACACGGCGTTGAGCTTGAAGCCCTCGGACTGCATCGCGGCCTGCGCCTGCAGCAGCTCCATCGCGTCCCCACCCCCGCTGCCGCCGGCGGCGCCCCCGGTGGTGGCCTCTCCTCCGGAGAGGGTGGTGGTGCTGCGTGCGCTGGGAGCCGCAGAACTGGCGAACAGGCCCTGCAGGCTGTTGACCGCCGCGCTGACCACCGGGGTCCCGGTGACCACCGATCCCAACACTCCGGCCAGTCCCGCGCCGGTCCGCAGGACTTCTGACCCGGTCCGGGCGAAGACCTCTCCGAACTCGTTGCGCGGGGTCTGGCGGCCGCCGGTCTCGGCGACGGTGAGGGAACTGATTCGGTTGTCGGGCATGGCGGGCTCCGTTGGGGAGAGATGAGTGGTGCGCCCCTTGTTCAGGGCCCGTGCCACCTCTCACCTGCTGGAACTCCCAGGGGTTACGCCTCGCCCCCGGTCCGCCGCCCCTTCCACCCCGTCCGCAGGTCCGGACGGGCCGCCTTCAGCTGCGCTCGACCGGGGCCACGTCCTCGCAGAAGAAGCGGATCAGCTCCTCCCGGCGGGCGTGGGCGTCCTCCATCGCCAGCTCGATCAACTCCTGCGCGTAGCGACCGTCGAACAGCAGGTAGCTGGCCAGGTCCCCCTCGCTGACCAGCTGGCTCTGGGCCACCCGCTGCAGCAGCCGGGAGGGCAGCCCGCTGGAGCGGGTGGCCGAGGGCCGCAGCCGGCGCACGTGCCCGGCGGCGATGGTGGCCAGATCCCGGGAGGGGCGGATCACCAGGTCCTGCACCAGCCGGTAGCCCTGCCCGCGCATCTTCTCGATGGTGGCGTTGATCTGGGTGAGGAACTCCGGCCCGAAGGCCTCCCGCCCCGCCCAGAGCATGGTGTTGGTGCGCCGCAGCCGATCCAGATCGTAGTCGGTGTGATCCAGCATCAGGGCGTTGAGCACCTTGCCCATCAGCACCGGGGTGGTGGGGTAGGCCATCAGCGGCTTGACCGGCGGCGGGCCTGGCGGCCGGTAGCGCATGGAGATGATCAGCACCCGCTCGGCGCCCAGCCGCAGCGCCGGGGACAGCGGGGTGGCCTGGCGCAGGCTGCCGTCGCAATAGAAGCGCTCGCCGATCCGCACCGAGCGGAAGAACAACGGGATGGAGGCGGAGGCCAGCGCGTGCTCCGGCCCCAGCACCGCCTCCCGGACCTCCTGATACGGGTCGCGGCTCCAGGGGGGCAGTCCACCCTCCCGCTGCTGGACGAACACCACCGTCTTGCCGCTGTCGATCTCGGTGGTGGAAACCGCCAGGGCGCGCAGGTGCCGGCGGGCCAGGTTGGCGGAGACGTTGGCCCAGGAGGCGGCGGTGCGGACCATCCGCTCCAGCGGCTCGGGGTGGAGCAGATCGTGCAGTCGCCACCCTTCCGGACGGGCCGGCTCATGGGTGACCGCGCGCCACATCCGCCGCCCCAGCGACCACAGGTCGGCGCCCTCCAGGTTGAAGACCTCCTCGAAGCGCAGCTGCTCCCAGATCCGGCTCAGCACCTTCCCCTGTTCGGCGGGCTGATCGGCCGTGGCGGCCATGAAGCAGGCGGTGATCGCCCCCACCGAGGTGCCGCACAGGATGTCGAAGTGGACCTTGGCCCGGGCCTCGGGAGGCAGCTCCTCGCGCAGGTAGCGGACCACCCCTGCCTCGTACGCGCCCCGGGCGCCTCCCCCTGCCATCACCAACGCATTCATCGGGACCTCATCCTCCCCTGCCGTCCGGTCGCGCCGGCCGAAAAGTTGATCGCGCTTCAGCCTGCTCCACACTGCCACCGACCTGTAGCTTCAAGGAGCAGCGCATGAACGTTGGCCCCCAGCAGATGCCGGACCGGTTCCACCCGCGCGTCGAGACCGACCTCACCGTCAAGGTGCTGGTCAATGGCCGGGCCTACGCCGCACGCGCCCGCGACCTCTCCATGGCCGGGCTGTTCCTGGAGTGCGAGGCACCCTCCCACCAGACCCGCTTCACGGTCGCCCTGCCGCTGCCGGACCGGGAGGTGCTCACCCGCTGCCTGGTCCGCCGCTGGGAGGAGAACGGGGTGGGGCTGGAGTTCGAGGACCTGGACTGGGAGGACCTGTTCGCCCTGGCCCGGTTCCTCCACCCGCGCCTGCCCTAGCCTCAGCGGCCGTCCCGGAGCCGGGCCACCAGCGCCATCAGCTCCGCTCCCCGGAAGGGCTTGTGGATGTATCCGTCCGCACCCGCCTGGGTGGCCGCCTCCATGTCCGCGCGGCGGGCCTTGGCGGTCAGCATGTACACCGGAGTCCTGGCCAGGGCCGCGTCGGCCTTGAGCAGCCGGCAGAGGGTGATTCCGTCCATCTGGGGCAGCACCACATCCAGCAGGATCAGCTGGAACGACTGGCTCCTGGCCAGCCGCAGCCCATCGGTGCCGCTGGCGGCCACCTCCACCGTGACCTCTCCGTCGGTGAGCATGCTCCTCACCAGTTCACGGATCACCGGCTCGTCCTCCACCAGCAGGATCCGGAACGGCGCGGGTTTGGCCGGTGGGGCCATTAGCCCAGGAACTCCTCGGGCATTCCATCCAGGAGGCGCTCGGCCTCCTCCAGGCTGAAGGCCAACTGCGCGGAGTGGCCAATCTTCTTGCTGAGCTTCTCGAACTGGACCGCGGCGTGGACCGACCGACCCACCACCCGGACCACCTTTCCCGGGGCCATCTTCGCCAGGTGGCGGTTGATGCGATCGATCTGCTCCAGCACCTCGGGGGAGAGCGGATCCAGCCCGTTGATGTCGGTGATGGTGTCAAAGCCCGGGCGCAGCCGCGCGCTCTCGGTGATCACCTGCTCCACGGCCTGCTGGGCCTCGGCCAGGGAGATCGCCCCACGCATGGTGAAGTACAGCCGGTTCCGGCCGGGACGGGTGCGAACTTCGAACAAGGGCGCTTCCTCCAAGATGACGTTCGCCCCCCCGGCAGACGCCCATCACTCTAGCGGATTCCCACGAGGCCAGCCTAGTCGTTCGTTGGCCGACACTCGCTTCACAGCGCCTCCAGGGTGTCCTGTTGGACCCAGCCCTCCAGTCCGTTGGGGAGCCGGATGCGTGAGAACGCGCCCGAGCTCTCGAGGGTCCGGACCTTGAGCCCGGCGTGGATCTCGAAGGCCACCTTCCCTCCGGGCTTGGGCAGCTCCCGGGCCTGGACGGTGGCCGCCACGATCACTGCCTCCCGCACCGCCCGGGCCTCGTAGACGTGCGCGGCCAGGATCGCTCCCGAAGGAAGCACCAGCGCCAACGCGGCCAGCAGCATCACCACCGTCCAGCCGCGCTTGCCGGCGGGCGACCACCGGAAGGCGAGCAGGGAGAGGAACACCACCGTCCACGCGCCCAGGAAGGTCCAGCCGGCGGCGCCGGCGTGGGTGGCGGCGGTGACCCGGGCCACGAAGGTCTCCTCGGCCAGGGCGCCCACCACCTGATCCAGTTGCCGCGAGCGGGCCATCGCCAACTGGGCGTCGATGTCTTCGACTGCTCCCCCCAGCCGGCGGGCACGCTCCAGATACAGCACCGCCCGGCCCAGATCGTTCTGGGCCAGGTATGCGGTGCCCAGGTTGTAGAGGAGATCCTCCCCGCCAAAGCCCCGCTCCAGCAGCTTCTGGTAGGCCTCGATCGCCGCCGGATAGTCCTCCCGGTAGTAGGCGTCGTTGGCCTGCCCGAACACCGCCTGGGCCTCGGCGGGCGTGTAGTAGCCCTGCGCCAGCACCACCGACAGCAAGAGGCCGATCATCGCCACCCCTCCATCGCCGCCTCGGCCTGATCCAGGATCCTCGAGCGGACCGACTCTCCCCCGGCGGGTGAGTAGCGGGCCGCATCACAGGCCTCCAGGACCGCCAGCACCTGCGCGCGCTTCTCCGCGGCGATCCGCGCCTGCGCCATCCTGGCGTCCAGTCCCTCCCGGGTGAGCCCGGCGATCGGTCCCTCCAGCTTGGCCTCCAGGAAGTGCAGCAGCGCCTTCTCCACCTCGCCGTAGAACGCGTCCGGCGGACCGTCCGCCTTGAGCTTCTCCGCCGCGGCCAGCCGCGCCCGGGCCGCCCGCGCCCGTCGCTTGCGGCTGCTCTCCGCGTCCTCCCGCCCCAGCCGCTGGCGCAGCGCTCCACCCAGCAGCACCGAGAAGAACAGGATCGGGGGAGCGATCAGCGCGGGGAAGAAGAAGGAACGATCCCACAAGGACGGCCCCTGGGGTTCGAACACCGCCTGATGGCGCAGCGGCTTGAGCCCACCGGCCAGCAGTACGTTCTTGGGGGCCTCGGCGGAGGCGGTGGGCTGGGTGCCAGTGGCGCCGCTGGTCCCGGCCTCCACGGTGATCTCGATCGGGTCGGTGCGGCTGGTCTGGTACCGCCCCTCCTCCGGATCGAAGTAGGGGAAGGCCAGCCCGGGGAGGGTGAAGGTCCCGGTCTGCTGCGGCATCACCAGGTACTCCTGCACCCGACGGCCCCCCAGGGCCCCCCGCGAGGAGAGGCGGTCGGTGGTGGTGGGGTCAAAGGCCCGCAGTCCGGCGGGGACCGCCAGCGGGGGCAGGCTGACGTTCTTCAAGTTGCCCTGGCCCTCCAGGATCACCCGCACCGTGGTGGGCTGCCCCAGGGCGATGTGGGTCTCGGTGACCTCGGTGTTCACCCGCCACTGCCCGACGTTGTTGGCGGAGAAGCCGGCCGGCTTCCCGGCAGCGGGCAGCGGCTTGATGGTCAGGGTCAGCGGGTTGCTCTTGCGGCGCACCCGCCGGTTGGAGAACAGAAAGCCGGTGGTCAGGTCCGCCTCCACCGGGCCGATCTCCACCGTGCCTGGCTTGACCGCGAACAGGGCCCGACGCCGCAGCAGGTAGGAGCGGTACGGAACCCCGTTGATCACCCGCTGCTCACCGGCCAGCTGGCTGGGGGTGTCGAACTCCTCGGTCCAGAAGCCCTCCAGCTTGGGCATGTTCGGGGTGTCCACCGAGGAGAGATCCACCCGGGAGAAGACGTAGACGCTGAAGGTCACCTGCTCGCCGACGTAGGCCTCGTCCTGGTCCACGTAGGAGCGCAGGAACAGGTCCGAATCCCCGCGGGGGATCTGAACCGGGGGCTGGTCCCGGTCGTCCTCCGCTCCCGCCGGCGGCGTGCCCCGTCCGAACGGTGGGGGGAAGCCGGCGAACGGATCGCGCGGAGGTGGTGTGGAGGAGACGTGGCCCTTCTTCACCGTGACCTTGATCGCGTCCGCCCGGTAGTTGCGGCCGCCGCCGGTCACCAGCAGCGAGGAGGGGATGGTGAGGTTGCCGGCTCGCTTGGGGCGCATCACCAGCACCCACTTGGTGATCCGCTTGATCTCGCTGCCGCCGCCCGCGCCCAGGGCATAGGACATCTCCGTGCTCTGCGAACGGGAGAGCACCTCGAAGTCGTCGGTCTCCGGGAACTGCACCCGCGCATCCGCCGGGGCGTTGGAGGCCATGATCGACAGCCTCAGCGTGTCGTCCGTGCCCAGCTCCCTGGGTTCGGCGGTCTGGAAGAACTCCACCTCCGCGCCCAGCGCTGCGGACGAGACGAGGAGGAGCGCCAGCGCGCTACCAATCCTTCCCATCGGGTTTCCTCTTCTTCTTCTGCTGCTGCTGAAAGCGCCACAGCTGGAGGTTCTTCTCGTTCTCCCGGATCGCGTCCAGGAGCCGTTCGGTGTCCTGCTTGGAGAGCCCGACGCCGGCGTCCGGTTCGTCGCCGCCCTCCTCCATCTTCGCCTCGGGCTGATCCTGCTCGTCGCCCTGACCGCCGTCGCCCTGGGGGTCGCTGTCCGACTGGCCATCGCCGCCGTCCTGCTGCTCCGGTTCACCCTTCCCCTGGCCGCCGTCGGTGCTGCCGCCGTCGCCCTGGCCTCCATCCCCCTGCCCGCCGTCGCCCTGGCCACCGTCACCGGCTCCGCCGTCCTGGCCACCATCCGGAGGGGCCGCGCCGGCGTCCGCGCCGCCGTCGGTGCCGCCATCCGGGGTGCCGCCGTCCTGGCCCGCGTCCGGCGCCCCGCCGTCCTGCCCCGCGTCCTGACCACCGTCGGTGCCACCGTCCGGGGTGGGCGGGGAGGGCGGCGGCAGCTTGCGCAGCAGCACCTCCAGGTTGTGGCGGGCCAGCTCGTCCTGGGGATTGAGGGTCAGCGCCCGGCGGTAGGCGGAGATCGCCTCGCGGTTGTTGTCCATCGCCGCCCAGGCGTTGCCGAGGTTGTAGTAGTCCTTGCCCTGCAGCTCGCCCTTGCGGTCCAGCTCCACCGCCTTCTGGTACGCCTGCCGGGCCTCGTCCATCCGGCCCAGCTTGAACAGCGCGTTGCCGCGGTCCAGCTGCACCACCGGGCGGTCCGGCAGCTCCTGCTGCGCCCGCTCGAACGCCGCCAGCGCGTCCTCGAAGCGGCCGTCCGCGTAGGCGTCCATCCCCTCCTCCACCGCCGGGTGGTTCCGCTCCAGCGGTCCCATCGCGAACAACTGGGGGGGAAAGGCGATCGCCACCGAGAGCACCACCGCCAGCAGCACCCGCATCGCCGGAGGGGGGCTCATGCTGCCTCCCGGGCGCGCTGCGGCCTGGGCTGGGAGCGGGTGGTGGGCAGGAACATCCCCAGCAGCACCAGCACCAGGCCCGGCAGCAGGTAGTACTGGAAGCGTTCGGCGTAGCGGACCGAGATCCGGCTCTCCAGCTCGCTCTTCTGGAACTGGTCGATCCGCTCCACCACCTGGCCCATCGCCACCCCGCGCGGCTCGTAGAAGAACTCTCCGCCGGTCTGTTCGGCCAGGGCGGTCATCCCGGCGCGATCCAGCCGGGTGAGCACGGTCTCCCCGCTCGGGTCCTTCTGGTAGCCGACCACCTGGCCGTCCTTGAGCAGCGGAATCGGCTCTCCGGTCTCCGAGCCGATCCCCACCGCCAGCACCCGGATCCCCGCCTCCTTCACCTGCTCCACCGCCTTGGCCAAATCTCCGGAGATGTCCTCCCCGTCGGAGATGAGGACGATCACCTTCTCCGCCGCGCCGCGGTCGGTGCTCATCAGCACGGTCCGGGACAGCTCCAGCGCCGCGCCGATGTCGGTGCCACCCTGGGGCATCTGCATCGGGTCCACCGCGCGCAGGAACAGCCGCAGGGCCTCGTAGTCGGAGGTCAGCGGACACTGGATGAAGGCCTCGCCGGCAAACGCCACCAGCGCCACCCGGTCCCCCTTCAGCTCGTCCAGCAGGGTCTGCAGCTCCAGGGTGGCGCGGGTGATCCGGTTGGGGGCCACGTCGCGGGCGAACATCGACTTCGACGCGTCCAGGGCCACCACCAGATCGATCCCCCGGCGCTTGGTCAGCTCGCTCTTGCTGCCGCACTGGGGCTGGGCCAGGGCCAGCGCGAACAACACCAGCCCGGCGGAGGAGAGCGAGGCCTTGACCACGGGCCGGGACACCGAGACCCCGGGGGTCAGCGCCTTCTCCAGCCGCTCGCCGATCAGCGCCCGGACCCGGGCGCGCCGCTGCAGGGCATTTCGGACCAGCAACACCGCCAGCGCCCCCACCGCCAGCAGGGTGAGCAGGTACCAGGGCTGGGCGAAGCCGGCGTGATAACCGAGCACCGTGAACCGCCAGGCGGTGTCCAGGTTCATGGGAACACCCGCATCAGGGTGTTGGCCATCACCAGCTCCAGCAGGAGCAGCAGAAAGCCCAGCAGCAGGAAGGGGTGGAACTGCTCGCGGTAGGTGGCGGAGGCGCCGCCCTCCAGGATCTTGGAGCGTTCCATGCTGTCCAGGACCTTCTGCAGCCCCTGCTCCAGCTCCTCCTTGTCGGTGGCGCGGAAGTAGTCTCCGCCGGTGACCCGGGCGATCTGCTTGAGCAGCTCCGGGTTCACCGGCAGCTCGGTGGTGGTGTAGGCCGGGTTGCCGAACAGGTCCACGCCGGCCGGGAACGGGACCTTGCCCCCCTTGCCCACCAGGATGGTGAACACCGGGATCCCCAGCGACTTGCCCATCGCCGCGGCGTCCATCGGCGAGAGCTTGCCGGAGTTGTTGTCGCCGTCGGTGATCAGGATCACCACCCGGCTCTTGGCGTCCGAGTCCCGCAACCGGTTCAGGGCGGTGGCCACCGCGTCGCCGATCGCGGTGCCGTCCGGGAGCACCCGGGTCCGCAGCTGGCGGACCACCTCGCGCAGCACCCCGTAGTCCAGGGTCAGCGGCGCCTGGGTGAAGGCCTGACCGGCGAACACCACCAGCCCGATCCGGTCGTTGAGCCGGGAGGAGACGAAGGCGGAGAGCACGTCCTTGGCGACGTTGAGGCGGTTGAGCGGCCGGAAGTCCGCCGCCTCCATCGAGGTGGAGAGGTCCAGGGCGATCACGATGTCGATCCCCTCCACCGAGAGATCGCGCACCCGGGTGTCCCGCTCCTGGGGGCGGGCCAGGGCCACGGTGGTGACCACGATCGCCGTCAGCTGCAGCAGGGGGAGGATCCACAGCAGATAGGCGCGCAGCCCGCGGCGCTGCCCGGCGAACACCCCCACCACCGAGAACCGGAGCGCGGCCCTCCGACGGCGCTCCCAGAGCGCGCGCCAGATCACCAGCGGCACCAGCAACAGCAGCCAGAAGGCCTGGGGGTTATTGAACGCCAGTTCCGGGACCATGAGCGGGGGGGGCAGGCAGGGTGGGAGGCGGCGGAGGCGGCCAGGTCCGCTCCAGCACCGAGTACGCGAAGGCCAGCGCGTTCTGGCACTGGTCGCGGGAGGCCTCGGCCTTGGCGAACTTCACCAGGTCCGACTCATCGGTGAAGCGGATCACCTCCTCTACCGGAAGGCCGGGGGTGGGCAACCGCTGCAGCCGGTCCACCAGCTCGTAGGTGGTGCACTCCCTGGCCTCGAAGCTGTAGCGCTCGCCCAGGTAGCCGCGGAGCAGCTCGGAGAGCCGGAAGTAGAACTCCTGGCCCCGCCCCTGACCGGGGAGATCCTCGGCGGCCAGCGACTCCAGCGCGGTGCGCATCCGCTGGCCCAGCGGCAGTGGCGGCGCCACCGGGATCGGCGCCGCCTTCCGGTTCTTCCAGTAGCGATGGCCCAGGTACCCCAGCCCGGCCGCAGCCAGCAGCCCGGCCAGCCACCACAGCAGCCGGTAGGAGCGCACCGCCACCGCCTCCGGAGGCCGGATGTCCTTGAGCTCCGCCCCCTGCTCTTCCGCGTCTGGAGGCAAGGAGGAGAGGCCCTCCACGTCGATCCCGGGGGCGGTCCAGCGGTGGGTGGTCTGGCCATCGAAGATCTCGAACGGCATCTCCGGCAGGGTCTTGATCCCCAGCGCGAACAGCGACATCCCCACCTGGAAGGTGGTGACCGCCTTGCCGTCCGGTGCGTCCACCCGCGAGCGCTGCACCTGGGCCATCTCGAAGTCCCCCAGCTCCTTGGGGCGGACCAGCTCGTAGCGCTCGGTGGGGCGGTGGGTGACGGTCAGCTCGTAGACGAACGGCTCGCCCAGCTTCACCGCGCTGGGGTGCACCCGGCTCTGGAAGCCCAGCGGTTCGATTCCCGGGCCGGCGTCGGCCGCGCCCAGCAGGGCCAGGATCAGGGGGAGGCACGGCAGGCTCACGCGGCGATCCTCCGCGAGCGGGCCTTGAAGAAGCGGGCCAGCGCCATCCCGTGCTCCTCGCCGGCGCGCAGCTGCACGCTGTCCAGCTGGATCTTCTTGAAGGTGCGCAGCAGCAGCTCGCTGCGCTCGCGCATCTTCCGGGCAAAGAGGCCGCGCACCAAAGGATCGCTGGTGTCCACCAGCAGCCGGCCGCCGGTCTCCAGATCCTCCAGCTCCACCAGGCCCAGCTTGGGCAGCTCCACCTCCAGCGGATCGGTGATCACCACCGGGACCAGGTCGTGGCGGCGGCTGACGATCCGCAGCGCCGGCTCGCAATCCGGGGCCAGGAAGTCGGAGATCAGGAAGGTGACCGCTTTGCGCTTGGCCACCGTGGAGAGGTAGTTGAGCGCCGCGGAGATGTCCGTCCCCCGCCCCTGCGGCTTGAAGGTCAGGATGTCGGTGATCAGCCGCAGCACGTGCTTGCGGCCCTTCTTGGGCGGGATCACCTTCTCGATCCGGTCCGAAAACAGGATCAGCCCCACCCGGTCGTTGTTGGCGATGGCGGAGAAAGCGATCTGCGCGGCCACCTCGGCGGCGATCTCGCTCTTGGGCTGCTTGCGGGAGCCGAAGTCCTCCGAGCCGGAGACGTCCACGATCAGCATCACCGTCAGCTCGCGCTCCTCGGTGAACACCTTCACGTAGGGCTCGCGCATCCGGGCGGTGACGTTCCAGTCGATCACCCGGATCTCGTCTCCCGGCTGGTACTGGCGGACCTCGGAGAAGGCCATCCCCCGGCCCTTGAACACAGAGTGGTATTGCCCCGCCAAGGTCGCGGCCACGACCTTGCGGGTGGTGATCTCCAGCTTCCGGATCCTCCGGATGAGCTCCTTGGGGATCACGGGCTTAAGGGACCTCCACCCGATCAAAGACCCGCTGGATGATCTTCTCCGGGGTCAGCTCCTCCGCTTCCGCCTCGTAGGTCAGCGCCACCCGGTGGCGGAGCACGTCGAAGCCAATCGCCTTCACGTCCTCCGGGGTGACGAAGCCGCGGCGACGCAGAAACGCGTGGGCGCGGGCCGCCTGGGCCAGGGCCAGGGTGGCCCGGGGCGAGGCCCCGAACTCGATGTAGTCCGCCAGATCCTTCATCCCGTGCTTCTCCGGTTCGCGGGTGGCGAACACCACGTTGAGGATGTAGTCCTTCACCTTCTCGTCCATGTAGATGGACTGGGTGACCTCGCGGGCCCGGGCGATCTGCTCGGTGGTGATCACCTTCTGCGCCACCGGCGGCTTGCCCACCGACATCCGGTCCATGATCACCCGCTCGTCGTCGCGGGTCGGGTAGCCGACCTTGATCTTGAGCATGAACCGGTCGACCTGGGCCTCGGGCAACGGATAGGTGCCCTCCTGCTCGATCGGGTTCTGGGTGGCCAGCACCAGGAACGGCGAGGGCAAGGGGAAGGTCTGATCGCCGATGGTGACCTGACGCTCCTGCATCGCCTCCAGCAGCGCCGACTGCACCTTGGCCGGGGCGCGGTTGATCTCGTCCGCCAGCAGCACGTTGGTGAAGATCGGCCCGCGCCGCACCGTGAACTCGGCGCTGTGCTGGTTGTAGATCATCGTCCCCACCAGATCGGCGGGGAGCAGATCCGGGGTGAACTGGATCCGCGAGAACTGGGCGCTGATGGTGTCCGCCACGGTCCGCACGGTCAGGGTCTTGGCCAGCCCGGGGACGCCCTCCAGCAGCACGTGACCGTTGCAGAGCAGTCCGATCAGGATCCGTTCGACCATGTACTTCTGGCCGACGATGACCTTGGAGGCCTCCTGGGCGATGCCGTCGAGAAACGCCCCCTCTTGTTGAACGCGCTCCGTGACTGCTCGGATGTCGGTGTTCATGACCCTCCTCTTGGCGGAAAAGCGGGGGGAAGCCTAGTGGGTTTTCCAGCCGCGCTAGAACCCGGAATCCGGGGGGAGATTCCCGAGAACTTGCGGGTCTTTGCGAAACGCGCCGCCGGGCGGTGCCGGTGGGCAGCCGGGCAGGCATTGCCGGATGGTCGAAGGATCCCGGCGCGGTAGAGTGTTTGGCGGGCGACGTCGCCTTCAGGAGAGCCTCCCGCATGCCGCTGTTCCGAGCCGTGCTGACAGTCGTCCTCCTGGGAGCAATGGCCTGTGCCCAGCCGGCCTCCCCGCCCCCGGCTCCGACCGCGCAGCCCGTCCCCCAGCGTCACCTGGTGGTGGCGATCTCGATGGAGGCCTCGGGCGCCAAGGTGATCGCCCGCCGGCTGGTGGAGCGGCCGATGCAGATCGACCGCGCGCCGTCCCGGGGTGCCTGGCAGGTGGAGCTGACCGACGTGGAGGGGAACGTCCTCCATGCGTCTTCGGTGCAGCCAGTGGGGGTGATCCGCGGCGAGTTCGAGGGCCCGGACGGGAAGCTGGTGCACCACCAGGTGCCCGATCCCCACCCGGTGCTGACGGTGCGGGTCCCGCTGCTCTCGAAGGTCGCCAGCCTCAGGGTCCGGGATGTCTCCGAGGTGTGGGACGCGCAGGGAAAGACCCTTCCGAGGGATCCTCCCACCGTGGTGGAGCTGCCCTGGTCGGAGGTGGCGCCGTGAGAAGGCGGCTCTGGCTTTCCCTGCTGGTGGCGTCGGTGGCCACCGCGGCCCCGGTGGAGGTCCTCTACGACAACGGCCCCGCGGATCAGCGGATTGATCTGGTGATCCTGGGCGACGGGTACACCAGCAGCGATCAGGCCAAGCTCTCCGAGGATGCACTGAGCGCGGTGGAGGGGCTGTTCCGGGAGACGCCGTATGGCGAGTACCGGTCCCTGTTCAACGTGAAGGTGATCCACCTGGTCTCCAACCAGAACGGCGCGGACAACGGGACCTATGGCGCCAGCCGGGACACCGCCCTGGACACGAACTTCAACTGCGGCGGGATCGACCGGTTGCTGTGCGTGGACACCGCCAAGGCCACCGCCGCGGCGATGGCGGATGCGCCGGAGTTCGACGTGCTGGTGGTGATCGCCAACGACCCCAAGTACGGCGGGTCGGGGGGATCGATCGGGGTGATCTCCACCCACGCCTCGGCAGTCGATCTGCTCTCCCACGAGCTGAGCCACACCCTGGCGGGACTGGCGGACGAGTATGAGGATCCGTACCCCGGCTATCCGGCCTGCAGCACCACCAACGACTGCCCGGAGCCCAACGCCAGCATCCGCGGCACCCGGGCGACGCTGAAGTGGGCCGCCTGGCTGGAGCCATCTACCCAGGTCCCCACCGGTGAGAGCGAGGGCAACTCGGCGATCGGCGCCTATGAGGGCTGCCGGTATCTCAAGACCGGGGTCTATCGGCCCAAGGATCTGGGCTGCATGATGAAGGTGCTGGGAGGCGAGTTCTGCTCGGTGTGCCGGGAGGGGCTGATCCGGAGCTTCTGGCGCAAGGTGCCGGTGATCAACGGGCTGGTCCCCGCCAATACCTCCACCGTCCAGGTCTGCGGCGGCGCCACCCTGGCGGTGCAGACCCCGCCCACCACCGGCGGCGGCTACTCCTTCTTGTGGTCGGTGGACGGGGTGCCCACCGCGCAGACCTCGGCCACCTTCACCGTGGACGAGACGGTGAGCAGCGGGCAACACACGATCTCGGTGGTGGCCCGCGACGCCACCGCGATGGCCCGCAACGATCCCGACGGGGTGCTGACCCAGCAGGCGCAGTGGAACATCCAGGCCTGCACCGCCGGGGTCTGCGATGAGGTGGCCAGCTGCTCGGGGTCCACCTGCGAGACCACTCCCAAGGCGGCGGGCGTGGTCTGTGGAGAGGCCTCCTGCACCCACGGCGTCCAGACCTCGGCCGGCACCTGCGATGGCGCGGGAGGCTGCGTGGCGAACTCAGTCTCCTGCCAGGCCTTCACCTGCGACGACGCCGCCCTGGCCTGCCGCACCAGCTGTTCCCAGAGCGATCACTGCGCCGAGGGAAGCTACTGCGTGGAGGGGACCTGTCTGACCCTGCCGGCGAAGAACTCGCTGCCCGGGGTGGTGGTGCCCGACGGAGGCTGTGGAGGTTGCAGCAGCGCGGGTTCGGCAGGCTGGGCCGGTCTGGCGTTGCTGGCGCTGGGAAGACTCCGGCGGCGACGGAAGTAGCGCTGGGCGGCGGAACTCACCCAGCCTCGCCTCCGGGGACAGCTTGCTCCCGCGGGCCGACCCGGGGTGGGTCCAGAGGCTGCGCGTGAGAGGGAGCCTTCACCGAGCAGGTGGAGTGGCGGCGGGCTCCGCCCGGGAGCGGACCTCCACGCCGGTGGGCGTGAACCGCAGCTGATCCGAGGCGGGGGTCTGCGCCTTGAGGAGGGTGCGAAGGGTGTGCAGCGCGTGGGTGTGATCGTGCTCGGTGTTCGCGGCACAGGTGTCGGCAGGCACCACCAGGGACAGGTCGCGCATGTACGCGTCGTTGGCGGTGAACAGCACGCAGATGTTGGTGGCAAAGCCGGCCAGCACCAGCTGCTGGGCGCCCAGCTTGTGCAGCAGCAGCTCCAGGGTGGTGGAGAAGAAGCCGGAGTGCTTGGGCTTGAGCACGAAGTAGTCCTCCGGCTCCGGCCGTAGCAACTGGGCAACTGGCCGGCCCTTGCTGTCCGCGCAGGTGGCCTCCTCCACCACCTGCAGGAAGTCGCTGCGCCACTTGCCGAAGTTGTCGTTGACGTAGACCACCGGCACTCCCGCCTGGCGCGCCCGTCGCTTGAGGGCGGCGATCCGACTGGCCGCCGGCACCGCGGCGCGCAGCAACAGGTCCGCCTCCGGGAACGCCATCGGGTTGATCACGTCGATCAACAGCAGCGCCACCGGGTGGGTATCCGGGACGCTGCCGTGAAGATCATTGTTCGCCATGCCGAGAAACTAGCCATCGGGCGCGCGCCCACCGCCGGATGCATGGAAGGCGGCCGAGCAGGCGTCTGGAACCTACGGAAGGTTCATCTTGTCCAGCTTCGCCTTGATCGCTTCCTTGCTGTCGCCGAACCGCTTCTCGATCACGGCGTACAGCATGTCCACGGACCCCTCTGCCTTCATGAAGTCATCGTCGGTCAGCTCGCCCCAGACGCGCTTGGCCTTGCCCTTGAACAGATCCCACACACCCTTGGCTTGATCCTGATTCATCGTGTTCCTTTGCTCCACCGCGCACCGGAAGACCTACCGGTGCGGAGCGAAGACTGGTTCGTTTGCCTTGCCCACCGTGAATGCGCCTCCGCAGACCTAGTTAAAAGGAGCAATTTTCGCTTCGATCCCACGGGTTTCTCGCTTGGATCAGGGGAACCCCGTGCAGGCAGCGCCTCCCTCCCGATGGGCTTTCAGGACTGACCGCGAACGCCGATCCATTGTCCGTGGTCCCGAGCTCGGGGCACCGCCGGATGCATGGAGGGCTGCAGAACAGGCGTCTGCTACAAGACAGGGACGATGCCACGCCCCTACCGCTGGACCTGGATCGCAGCTGCCGCCCTGTGTTGCTCGATGGGCGCCTCCGCCAGTGAGGAGGGCGGAGCACCCCCGGGATCGGCCGGGACGGGAGCAGCGGTTCCGACCGAGGCAGCGCGTCCCACCGGTTGGGTGGTGCAGGGTCTGCCGCTGATCAACTTCAACACCGACACCGGCGTGGGCTACGGCGCGCAGGTGGTGGCGGTGGACCGCGCGGACGGGACGTGGCGTCCATGGCGGGCGTCGATCACCTTGATGTACTGGGCGACCACCGCGGACATCTTCAACCACAGCCTGGCGGTGGATTTCCCCCGCGCGCTAGGCACGAAGTGGCGGGTGGGCGCGGAGGTCCAGGTCAGCCGGCACCGCTTCAACCCCTGGTATGGCCTGGGCAACGCCAGCGCCTACGATCGCACCTCCGACCAGTGCGAGGACCGCGCCGGGCTGGCGACGAACCCGGACGTGTGCGGCACCAACCCCGGCTTTCGCGGGCTGCGCTACTACCAGTACGACCTCTTCGGGCTGCCGCGCCTCCACCTCAACCTGCGCCGCCCGCTGGGGGATGCCTGGCAACTGTTCCTCGGCTACCGGCTGAGACTGGAGAGCGTCCGCCTGCACTACGACGCCGGGGAGCTGGGCCAGACCCAGGACTCGCAGCTGGTCCAGGACGCGCTGGCCGGGCGGGTGGCCGGGCTGGACGGAACCCAGCCCGGGCTGCAGTCCCAGCGCACCTCCGAGCTCACCGCCGGCATCCAGTACGACACCCGCGAGCCGGAGGCGGTGCCCAGCGCAGGGATGTTCCACGAGCTGGCGGTGCGCGGCGCCTCCCGGGTCCTGGGCAGCGAGTTCGACTACTGGGGCGCCACCCTCCACGCACGCGCCTGGCTTCCGGTGGGAGGTCCCCAGACCCGACTGGTCGCCGCCCTGCGCGGCCTGGCGGATGTCAGCGGGGGCGAGGTGCCGGTGACGATGCTGTCGCGCTTCGGAGGCCTGGACTCCCGGGAGGGCCTGGGCGGGACCAGCTCCGGCCGCGGGATCCTGCGCAACCGCTACCAGGGTCCGGTGAAGGTCCTGGCCACCGCCGAGCTGCGCTGGCTGCCGCTGGAGGTCCACCCTCTGGGTCAGCGCTTCGACTTCGGGGGGGTGTGCTTTGCCGACGCTGGCCGGGTGTGGAGCGATCTCTCCTTCTCCGAGGGCGGCGGGCTGAAGGCCTCGGCCGGAGGCGGCCTTCGGGTGGTGTGGAATCAGGTGATGGTGATCCGGGTGGACTACGGGGTGGGCCTCACCGAGCCCAGCACCGGCTTCTACTTGGAGATGGGCAGCAGCTTCTAGGGCGCGCCCTCTCCGGCGACGCTCAGCCTTGGCGCCGGCTCCGGGCGCGAGATCGGCGCCGCCTGGTAGACGCCAAAGATGAGCAGCAGCTGGGCAACCACGTAGGTCAGCATCACCCAGAAGCCGTGCAGCGGGAGCAGGTGGTCGGTGAAGGCGCGCAGGGCGATCAGGCTGTCGGAGAGGACGAACAGCGCCCCGCCCACCGCGCCGGCCCAGCCCAACCCGGTGGCCAGCACCGCCATGCAGACGATGGCGGTGGCGTAGATCGCGATCAGCGGCAGCAGCGGTCCGGCCCGCGGCGCGCAGAGCAGCACCAGCCCCACTCCCAGCGCGAGGTACGGAGCCAGCCACAGCGGACGGCGGAGGATGGCCCGCGCGCGGTACGGGAAGAAGGCGACCGCATAGAACCCCTGGGCCACCAGGAAGAACCCGACCATCCCCAGGAAGGCGGCGCTGCCGGTCAGGAAGCGCGGGGCGGTGTCTCCCAGCCACGAGAACCCCAGCGCGAAGAGGGCCAGCCGAATCCCCAGGGGGCGAGGCGCGCGGGTGGAGGCGAAGAGCCAGAGCGCGACGGGCGGGATCAGCAGCGGCTGGGTGTTTGAACTCCAGCCCGGGGAGTCCAGCAGGTGGCTGACCAGATGGGCCGCGGTGACCAGCGCGAAGAGGAGACCCGCCGCCTGGGCCAGCAAGGAAGTCTTTCCGGACATGGTGCCATTGTCGCCTGCGCCCGCTCCCCGCGGCTGAACTTCCAGGTGGAGACCGGTCGCGCTGTTCGGCGGCTGGTTGCCGGCTACAGCGGGGCCAGCACCATCACCCAGTCCAGCCGGTCGGTGCCGAGGTGCGAGGGCTGGTCGATCAGGTAGTCGAAGTCGAACAGGGCCTCCAGCTGAAAGCCGCCGTCCATGATCAGGGTCAGCACCTGGCCGGTGTCGTAGGTCCGGAAGTGCCAGTCGGTCTCGATCTGGAAGTCGTCGCCCTTGCCGGTGACCCGCAGCCGGTTGCGCATCCGCGAACGGCGCCGCTTGGAGTCCGGCGGCCACTCCCGGGTGTTGCACACCACCTTGCGGCCGTTGACCTCCCCCACCCAGCGCTCGTGCTCGATGAAGTCGCGGGTGTAGTCGGTGAGGTGGAAGCCGAGCACGAACCGGCCGTCGTCCTTGAGCAGCTTGCGCACCGAGTGCAGGTGGGCCACCGCCGCCGGGTGGGTGTCCAGGTAGCGGAAGGTGGAGACCAGCGAGAACGCCAGGTCGATCTTCCCCACCAGCGCCGGGGGCGCGAAATCCTCCATCCGCCCCGGATGGACCTTCACCCGCCGCCGCAGTGCCGGGTCCAGCCGGGCCCGCGCGTGCTCCAGCATCGGCTCGGAGAGGTCGTAGCCGACCAGGTTCAACCCCCGCCTCGCGCCCTCCTCCAAAAGCCGCCCTGCCCCGCACGCCGGCTCCAGCCAGGACTTGCCGCCGTTCCCGTAGCGCCGGTTCACCTCCTGCAGGAAGTCCATCTCCTTGGCCGAGTCGGGGCCGAAGATGGCCTCGTAGTACTCGGGGTGGGCGTACCAGTCTTGATAGCGCTTCATGCCGTCTCTACGGGGTGCCAGGCCCGCCGTGGCTGTGATCGCCGGTGACCAGGGTCAGCCCCAGCATCACCAGCAGGCCCAGCGCCAGGCTGAGGATGTTGCCGAACCGGCCGCCATTGCCCCCGTGGCGGTTCACGTTGGGGAGCAGGTCGGAGACGGCGACGTACAGGAAGGTGCCGGCGGAGAAGGCCAGCGCCGCGGGGGCAAAGCCCTCCAAAGGGACCACCCGGGCAAACCCGAAGTACAGCACCGCGCCCAGCGGGACCATCAGCCCATAGGCGGCGGCCATCCCGAACACGGTCTTCTTGCTGCGGCCCTCGTGGAGGAGGATCGAGGCCAGCGAAAGTGAGGAAGGGACCTTGTGGGAGGCGATGGCCACGAACGCGGTCAGCCCCACCCCCTCCTCGCTGGCCGAGCCCAGCGCCACCCCGTCGAAGAGGGTGTGCACCGCCAGGCCGATGAACGCCGCCACCCCGATGGTGCGTCCGTGGCTGTGCTCCTGGCAGTCCGGCGGCTCCTCGCAGACGTGCACCAGCACGTAGCGCTCGAGCAGGAACATCAGCAGGAAGCCGGCCGGCACCCAGCTGAGGGTGGAGTAGCCGCCGCTGTGCGCCGCCTCCGGAAGCATGTGGAAGAAGGCGGCCCCGAACATCACCCCGGCGGCGAAGGCCAGGAAGGTCACCAGCCGCTTGGGCCCGGAGTAGACGGGGATGGCGGCGCCGAGGATGGCGCCGAGGACGATGGCGGCGGAGGCGAGCGCGGTGGTGATGCCGGGTGGCATAGGGGCGCGCAACCTATCTCAGGCCGGCGGCACTTCGTCTAGGTTGAGCTGATGCGTCGCTCCTTGATGATCACCGATCGCTTTGCTCCCCAGGCCACCGCGCTGCGCGAACATTTCGACCAGCGCTTCGCGGATCCCCGCACCGCCGATGCGGGCCGCTTCGTCTGGGACTTCTGGCACATCCCCGGGCAGTACACCGCGCTGCGCACCCCGGCCTGGCTGTACTTCCCCAAGCGCACCTACGACGCGTTCCACCAGCGGCTGGTGTGGTGGGGGCGGCGGGTGCTGGGCTGCCACGACGTCTCGCCGCCCTGGCTGAGTCTGTACGTGGAGGGCTGCCGGCAGGAACTGCACGGGGATCTCCCCCACGGTCAGTGGGCGTTCGTGTTCTCGCTCACCCCCAACGCCCGGCGCTTCCGGGGCGGAGAGACGCTGCTGGTCCGCGACGAGGTGCTGGACTACTGGCGCGGCTTCGAGTCCACCCGCGGAGTGGAGGAGAACGAGCTGCTGGAGGCGGTGGAGCCCCGCTTCAACCGGCTGGTGGCGTTCGATCCCCGCATCCCCCACGGGGTCCGGAGGGTGGAGGGAGTGCTGGAGCCCCGGCATGGCCGGCTGGTGGTCCACGGCTGGTTCGTCCAACCGCGCCCGTTCATCGAAGGACCGGTGCGGAGGGATGAGCTGCAGCGGAGGATCGATCAGGAGCTGCTGGAGGCGATCCAGCCGCTGCTCCAGCGCGGGCTTCCGGTAGCCGGAATGCTCAGCCTCAACCTGCGCGTCGCCGCCGACGGTGCGGTGAAGAGCGTGGGCGTGCTCTCCGACACCACCCGGGTCCCGACCGAGGCAGAGCCGGAACGGAAGCTGCTGCTCAAGGCGCTGACCGGTGCGGCAAGGAAGCTGAAGTTCGCCAAGCGCAAGGCCCCGAGCCGGATCACCTTGCCGTTCGTGTTCGAGCGCTGAGGAGCAGCGGTGCGCGCCAAGACCAGGTGGAGCGCGGTGGTGGAGGGCGAGCCCGGCACGTTTGGAACGCTGGCGCCGAGCCTGCCTGGTTGCTCGGCAAGAATTCGCCGGCTCCTCCGCATTGCGCACCCGGAATGCCGCGTTACCTCAGATCCATGACCAGCCAGGCCCAGATGGAGCGCAATGAGTACACGGTGCCCGAGGGCTGCCCGGTGTGCGCGGCGGACCTGCCGGTGAAGGTCACCACCGCCGGCCCGAACGCGGTGTGCCGACACTGCGGCTGGTTCGGCAAGCCCACCCTCACCGTCACCCATGAAGGTTTGAAGCTGACCTACCCGAAGGCAGAGGCCTGACCCGGGCGCGTTCACCCCGGCCAACACAACGGAGTGCCCCACAGGGCGCTGCGCTGCGATTTTCCGCGCGCTTTTTCGCAGCGGAGTGCCCTCCCGGGCACTTCGTTGTGTTGCGGCCTGGGCGGGCTCAACCGGTCATCGCTTCGACGGCTCCTGACCTGGAGCCGCGGTGGCGAAGCGAAGGTGGCGGATAATCGATGAGGAGCTGCAGGAGGACGTCTGCCTCCTGGTTCTCGCAGGTGTGCCCACCCGGCTCGTGGGTTCTGCTCTTGGTGCATCGGTATCGACTGTGCTCCGCACGGTGAGGAAACGATTCCAAGACCGACCCCGCTTTTCGAGGGTGTCGTCCAGGGATCTCGCTGACATCCGTCGGCGTGTTGCCAAGGGAGAGA